>LGFI01000018.1 GCA_001508155.1 Acetothermia bacterium 64_32
GCTGACGGCTGGGGGCAAGCCTTCACCCTTGAGCCTTGAGCGACCGCCCCCGCTACCTCAGCTCGCTTAGCCAACGCTAAACAAGTACGTTTGAAACTGCATCTTATACTGTAGCGGGAAACCTTGTCAAGGTTTTGGAGGGGGGCTCTTGGGGATTGGTAAGGGTGGGTGTTTGGGTTTACCGTTAAGGCTGTGGCCGAGGGCGAGTTCAAGGAGGCACAGGAGGCGCTCCTGGCCGAGCTCAGGGCGCTGGGCATCCGGGACGAGCGGGTCCTCTCCGCGATGGCCCGTGTACCAAGGCATCTATTTGTCCCCCCGGAGCTGGTCCCCTACGCCTACGAGGATCGTCCCCTCCCCATCGGGGCCGGCCAGACCATCTCCCAGCCTTACATCGTGGCCCTGTCCACTCAAGCCCTTGAGCTTTCCCCGCAAGATCGCGTGCTTGAGATCGGCACCGGCTCCGGGTATCAAGCGGCCGTCCTGGCCGAGCTCGCCGGGGAGGTGTACACGGTGGAAAGGCTGCCCGAGCTTTCTCAGGCCGCCCGCAAGCGGCTGGAGGGGCTCGGCTACCGGAACATCCACTTCCGCGTGGGGGATGGGACCAAGGGCTGGCCCGAAGCGGGGCCGTTCGATGCCATCCTGGTCACCGCGGCGGCCCCCAGGGTCCCCCAGAGCCTGGTCCAGCAGCTCGCCGAGGGGGGGCGGCTGGTGATCCCCATCGGGGGGCGGGAAAGCCAAACCCTGTGGCGCATGGAAAAGCGTGCCGGGCGCCTCAAGAAGGCCTACCTTTGCCCCTGCACGTTCGTGCCCCTGATCGGAGAGGAGGGATGGCGGTGATAGACCTGAGGTCGGATACGGTGACGGTCCCCACCCAAGGGATGCGGGCGGCCATGGCCCGCGCCGAGGTGGGCGACGACGTGTATGGCGAGGATCCCACCACCAGGGAGCTTGAGGAGAAGGCGGCGGAGCTCATGGGGATGGAGGCGGCCCTGTTCGTCCCTTCGGGCACCATGGGGAACCAGGTGGCCATCGCCTGCCATACCCGTCCCGGCCAGGAGGTGGTCGTGGAGGCCACCTCCCACATCTACAACGTGGAGATGGCCACCATGGCCCGCTTCTCCGGGGTCCAGCCCCGGGTCATCTGGGGCGAGCGGGGCGTATTCTCCGCCGAGCAGCTCGTTGCCGCTTTGCACCCTGATCTCTACTACCTTGCTCCCACCGGCCTTGTGTGCCTTGAGAACACCCACAACGCCGCCGGGGGGAGAATCTGGCCCCTTCCCTGCGCCCGGGAGATCCTGGAGGTGGCCCACTCGCGGGGGATCCCGGTGCACCTTGACGGCGCCCGCGTGCTGAACGCCCAGGTGGCCACCGGAATCCCGGCCCGGGAGCTGGTCTCCGGCTTCGATTCGGTGATGTTTTGTCTCTCCAAGGGCCTGGGGTGCCCTGTGGGCTCGCTCCTTTGCGGCTCGCGGGAGTTCATCTCCGAGGCCCGCCGGGTGAGGAAGGCCATGGGCGGGGGGATGCGCCAGACCGGGATCCTGGCCGCGGCGGGCCTTTACGCCCTGGAGCACCACATCGAGCGCCTGGCCGAGGACCACGAGAACGCCAGGCTCCTTGCCGAGGGGCTTTCCCAGCTCCCGGGCCTGGCTGTGTGGCCGCCTGAGACGAACATCGTGGTGTTCGAGATCCTAAAGGGGCCGAGCGCCCAGGAGCTCTGCGCCCGCCTGAAGGGGAAGGGAGTGCTCGCCTCCCCGGCCGCCGCCGGCACCGACCCGAAGAGGATCCGCATGGTAACCCACCTTGGGATCACCCGGGAGGACATCCTCAGGACAGTTGACCTCTTGGCACGGGAACTACGCGGCCAGGATATGTGAAAAAACCCCGCTTGCGGCTTCCGGAGTGTCCTCGCTCCCACGCCCGTACGGACGTAGCCTGCACAACGAAGGGAGCGGTTAAGATGTTCTATAAAGCTCTTGGGGGGTTGCTTTTGGTGGGGGTGGTGGCCTGGGGGGCGGGGTTGGAGGTGAACTCCGGGGCCCACCTCTCCTTTGCCACCCTCTCGGACCTCAGCCGGTTCATCTACCTGGTCAACAACACCATCGGGTTTGTGGAGCAGCCACCGGTGGAGGGCGATGTGCCGCGCCTTCCCGACATGAGGTCCGGGATGGGGGCTTCCCTTGGGGAATGCCTGGGGGAGGGGTTGAAATGGGGGCTGCGGGCGGAGCTCGCAGGCTGGGGGACCGGGACCGAGGGCACCTGGACGCGGGATGGATCATCGTTTGACGTCTCGCTATCCCTCGAGGTGGGGTTCGTGGCCCTGGAGGCGCAGCTGGTACTGGAGGTGGTGCCCGAGCTTTTCAGCCTTGGGCTTTCCGGGGGCTGGGGATGGGGGAAGCTTGATTACGCCTGTTCTTTTGAGCTTCCCACCGACTGGGAGATCCCGTTTGAGCCGCCTGCCGGAAGCGGGGTCTACCAGGCCAGCGGGCCGGTGGGCAGGGCCTATGCCCGGGTGAAGCTGCCGGTTTTCTCCCCCCTTTACTTTGGGTTTGAGTTCGGGGTGCGCATGGTGGGTTTGGGGACGCCGGTGGCGGAGGGGGTCCCCCTCGATCTGGACGGGGATGGCCAGGGAGAGGGGTTGGATCTCTCCGGGTTCTGGCTCGGGCTGTCGCTGGGGCTTGACTTGGAGCTTTGAAGGAGGGGGATGGCCATGCGGTGGAAGGCGATTTTGACAATGGGGATCGGGATCTTTGCGCTTCTCCTTTCGGGATGTGTGGGCAGGCTCGAGATGAAAGCCCCCGAGGCCCTGTTTGCCTTAAGGCCGGCGGAGGGGACCGCCCCCCTCACCGTGACCTGTGATGGCTCCCTCTCCTACGACGAGGACGGCAAGATCGTGGAATACATCTGGGACTTCGGCGACGGGACCATGGGCCTGGGGCCCATCGTCTCCCATACCTACCAGACCGGGGGCACCTACCGGGTACTCCTCCAGGTCTACGACGACCAGGGGCTGTCGGACCAGCGGGAGGCCCGGGTGAAGGTGGACTTCCCCCCCCCGGTGGCCAGCTTCTCCTACACCCCTTGGCGCCCTGGGGCCGGGGAGCTGATCCGGTTCGACGCAAGCGAGTCCGAAAGCCCCAACGGCAAGATCGTGGAATACCGCTGGTCGTTCGGGGACGGGGAGTGGACCACCGGCCAGGTGGTGGAGCACCGCTACTGGTACGGCGGGGGGTATCCGGTCACCCTCACGGTCACCGACGAGGCGGGCCAGCAGGATTCCGTAACCCAGGTCATCGAGATCCAGGGCGGGCCCGGCTGCTACACGCCGGAGGGAGGAGCAGATGAACTCTAACCGCAGAGGCCACCTAAAGCAGGGAGGGCTTTTGGGCCGCCAAGGCACCAAGGCACCAAGGGTGCACACCTTACATGTGCTCCATGGCTTGTGGCTTGGTGGCTTTAAGGCAAAAAGAAGGCTTGTATTGGGGGTGCTCTTTGGGTTGCTCTTTGCGCTGTGGGGCTGCAGTCCAGAGACGGGGCCGCAAAGCGGGCCGGTGGCCCGCATCCTGGCCCAGCCCACCCAGGGGCAGGTGCCCCTCACGGTGGCATTCGACGGAAGCAGCTCCTACGATCCCCAAGGGGAGATCACGGACTTCTACTGGGATTTCGGGGACGAAAGCCCGGTACTCCGGGGGGAGCAGGTGGAGCATACCTACGAGCGGTCCGGGGAGTTCGTGGTGACGCTGGTGGTGGTGGGTCCATCCGGCACCGGGCGGGGGACCGCCATCATCCGCGTCCTCAACAACCCCCCCATCGCCAGCTTCAGCTTCTCTCCCCAGGATCCCTTCCAGGACGAGCAGGTGACGTTTGATGCCTCCCCCTCCTACGACCCGGACGGGGAGATCGTAAGCTGGGAGTGGGACTTCGGCGACGGTGGAACTGCCGAAGGCGAGGTGGTAGACCATACGTTCACCACCCCCGGGGACTTCACGGTGATCCTCACCGTCACGGATGACTCGGGCGCCCAGGCGACCACAAGCCGCAGGGTGACCGTGGAGGAGTGCATAGGAGGCCATTGCGGAAGGTGATGGAGCGTCCGCTTCCTCTTTTTCGCCCCCTGCCCCTCGGGCAGGGGGCTTTATTTGGGGTTGCGACCGGGGCCGGCTTGGGCGAACCTTCCGGGCGGAGGGAGACGATGAGAAGATCGGTCGCGGTTTTCCTCTTGACGGGGGTGCTCCTCTTGGGAGGTTGTATCGAGCCCACAGGGCTCCGGGCGGTGATCGACTCCACCCACAAGCCCAGCCAGGGGGTGATATGGCTGCAGGACTACCCGGCCGAGGTGACCTTCGACGCAAGCAGGTCCACCGGCGAGATCATAAGCTACCGGTGGACGGTCTTGGACGAGGAGGGGGAGGAGCTCGCCTCCAGCACCGAGGAGGAGTTCACCTACCAGTTCGATTACGGTCGCTATCTCGTCCGGCTTGAGGTCACCGGCTTCGGCCTTGAGACCGACGAGGCACAGGTGGAGGTGGTCGCCAACAAGCCCCCGGTGGCGGTCATCTCCTATGCCCGCAAGGACGCAATGGCGGGCGAGGAAATCACCTTCAGGGCCGATGATTCTCACGATCCGGACGGTTCCATTGTCGAATACCTGTGGGATTTCGGCGATGGGAGCCGGGAGACCACCGAGGAACCAGAGGTTACACACACGTATGAAGAGGAGGACCTCCCCCCCGGGGAGAGCCGTTGGCAGTTCACTGTTACCCTTGTTGTAATCGACGATCTGGGAGGTATTTCGGAGCCTCCTTATAGGCACGAGATTTGGATTTATGGTGGGTGTTGTGGGCATTGAGCTTCATGTTCCCGACATCGAGCGGGAGCTGGCCGAGCTTGTCAGGCAGATCCCCCGGGGGCGGGTGACCACCTATCGGGCGCTGGCCGAGGCGTTGGGGGATCCCGGGGCGGCCAGGTTCGTGGGGGAGTGGCTGATGGGGCCCGGGGCCGAAGGGCTCCCGGTGCACCGGGTGGTGCACGCCTCGGGCGATGTGGGCAGGTTTGCCTTCGGCACCTGGGAGGAGAAGGCGAACCTGCTTTCGGCCGAGGGGGTGCAGGTGGTGGGGAGGAGGGTCTCGCCCCTGCCCCGCTACTTCTTCTGGGATTTTAAGGGAAGCCGCCCCCTGGCCGCCCTCCGGGCCGAGCAGGAGGAGCTTTCCCGAAAAGCGATCATCTCCCCCCTGCCCCCGGTGGAGCGGGTGGCCGGGCTCGATGTGGCCTACCGGGACGGGGTGGCGGTGGCGGCCCTGGTGCTCTGCGAAAAAGACGGGGAGGCCCTGGATTTTGTGACCGCGGAGGTCCCGGTTCGGTTCCCCTACATCCCCACCTACCTCACCTGGCGGGAGCTCCCTTGCTATCTTGCCGCCATCCGGAAGGCGGAGGAAGCAGGCCTTAGGGCCGACGTTTACCTGGTGGACGGAAACGGCATCCTGCACCCAAGGAGGATCGGGATTGCCACCCACCTCGGGGTGATCTTGGACCTGCCCACGGTGGGGGTGGCCAAGCGGCGCCTGTGTGGGGAGGTGAATACCGAGGGGATGGTGGTGGGGGAGTGGCGGCCGGTGGTGCTCGAGGGGGACACCGTGGGGGCGGCGGTGCGTACCGGGAGGAACCGAACTCTCTTCGTCTCCCCCGGGCATCGGGCGGACCTGGAAAGCAGCGTGGAGCTGACCTTGAGCTTGGTGCGGGAGCACCCCTTGCCCGAGCCCTTGAGGTGGGCGCACGAGCTCGCCGGCGAGGCCGCCAGCCTTTTTTGAGCCTTGTGGGGACAGGGGAAGTCCGTAAAATAGCCTCTGGGGTAACCGGGGGAGCTCAAGCAGGGCTGAGAGGAGGCGGAGGCCTCGACCCCTGGAACCTGACCTGGGTAATGCCAGCGTAGGGAGGGTTACCCACAAGCCGGCCTTGCCCTCGTCTGTGTTCTCCCCGGAGTGCCCCAACCCTGTGGAGGTGTGGGTGGATGGGCTTCCGCCCCGCCTTCCCGCAGCGTTTTGGGGGTGGGGTCTATGGAGGGTAGCGTCGTCATCGTGGCGGGAGGGGACCTCCCCTGCCCGGAGGGGCTCAAGGCGGTGGCGAAAAGGGCCGGGCTGGTGGTGGCGGTCGACGGGGGCCTTTCAAGGGCCCGGGCCGTCGGCATCCCCGTCCACGTCTTGGTGGGGGACCTGGACTCGTTGCAGGAAACCCCCTTGCCTCCAGGGCTCAAGGTGCTTAAACACCCCGCCGAAAAGGACGCCACCGACCTGGAACTCGCCCTGGATTACGCTGTGGGCCTTTCGCCCAGGGAACTTCACCTCTTCGGGGCCCTGGGGAAAAGGCTCGATCACACCTTGGCCAATCTGAACCTCCTTGAGCGCTACCAGATCCCGATAACCATCCACCACGGCCGGGAGACCCTGTACGCGGTGTCGGGGGAGCTCGTGCTGGGGGCCGCCCGGGTTGGGGACCGGGTGTCCCTGATCCCGCTTTCCTCTAGTGTCACAGGAGTGCACACCCAGGGCCTCCGCTACCCTTTGACGGGCGGAACGCTTAAGCGTGCCTCAAGCCGGGGGGTATCCAACGAGGTGACTTCCCTCCCCTGCTGGATCGAGCTTGAGGCGGGGCGGCTTTTGGTGATCCACGCGCAAGAAAGGAGGCAGGCATGAGGTGGATCCTTGGGGTGTTCCCTTTGCTGGTCGCAGGGGCTTGTCTGGGGGCGGAGCTTGTGGTCTACACCTACGACTCCTTCGTCTCCTGGGGGCCGGCACAGGCGATCGAGGAGGCGTTTGAGGCCGCCCATCCGGGGGTGGACCTGGTTTGGGTGGCCCCGGGCGACTCCTCGGAGATGCTGGCTCGGCTCATCGGGGAGCGTGCCGCCGGGGGGACAGAGGCGGACGTGTTCCTGGGGATCGCGGATGTGGAGCTGCCGCGGGCCCTTGCCCAGGGGGCCTTCCAGCCTTACAGCCCGGAGTCGATCCCCAACCTGGCCCATGTCCCAGCCGAGCTCTTGTTCGACCAGACAGGCCACGTGATCCCCTTCGATCACGGCTACATAACCTTCGTCTACGACTCGGAGCTGCTAGCTGAGGAGCTTATTCCCCAGAGCTTGGAGGACCTCACCAGGCCTGAACTCAAGGGGAAGATAGTGTTGGAGGACCCCCGCACCTCTTCCCCTGGTCTCTCCTTCCTTCTATGGACCATCGCCCATTTCGGGGAGGAGGGGTGGCTCGATTTCTGGCGGGATCTCTTCCCAAACGTGCTCACGGTGACCAAGGGCTGGTCTGAGGCCTACGACATGTTCCTGGCCGGGGAGGCGCCCATCGTACTCTCCTACTCCACGGATACCGCCTACTCCTACATCGCAGAGGGGTCGCTCCGCTATCGGGTGGTCACCCCGGACGGGGAGGGCTATCGGCAGATCGAGGGGATGGGGATCGTGTCCGGCACCGATCAGCCCGAGCTTGCCCACGCCTTCCTCGATCTTGTGCTCTCAAAGGAGATCCAAGAGCTTATCCCAACCAGTCAGTGGATGTTCCCAGTAAGCTCGGAGGCGGAGCTTCCAGAGGACTTCGCCCGCTACGCCGTGATCCCGGGGCATCCTGTTTCCCTCCCCCCTGAGTACGTGGCCGAGCATCTTGAGGGGTGGCTTTCGGAGTGGCAAAGGCTCCTTGTGGGAGGCTGACAAAGCGCGGGGCAGGGGCGTGCTTGGCGCTCCTGCCCCTCCTGTTTCTTGCGCTTTCGTTCTTCCTTCCCCTGTGGCAGGTACTGAGCCAGGGGCTGAAGGCGGAGGGAAGGTGGACGGCCGCCCGCCTGGCCCAGCTTCTCTCCGACCCTTACGTCCTCCACCTCCTTCGGTTCACCCTAAAGCAGGCCTTGCTCTCCTCTCTTTTCAGCCTGGCCTTGGGGTTCCCCTTGGGGTGGCTGCTTGCCCGTTATGACTTCCCGGGGAAGGAGGCCGCGCGGGCCTTCACCCTGGTTCCGTTCGTCCTGCCCCCCATCACCGTGGCCCTGGGGTTCATCCTGTTCTTCGGGAACTCCGGCTACCTGAACCGTTTTCTCATCGGGCTTTTCGGGCTTTCCTCCCCGCCGATCAAGGTGCTTTACTCCCTGTGGGGGATCGTCCTTGCCCACGCCTTCTATAACGCACCGGTTTTTGCCCGGTTCGTGTCCGCGGCCTGGGAGGGGCTTGACCCTGGGCTCACCGAGGCGGCGAGGACCCTGGGGGCGAGGCCCTTTTCCGTCTTCCTCACCGTGACCCTGCCTCAGATCCTCCCAGCGATCTTGTCGGCCTTCGCCTTGGTATTTGTGTTCTGTTTCCTCTCCTTTGCCATCCCCCTTGCCCTGGGAGGGGCGAGGTATGCCACGTTGGAGGTGGGGGTCTATCTTTACGCGCGGGTGTACCTGGACCAGGGTCAGGCGGCCGCACTGGCCATCCTGGAGCTTGTCATCGCCTTGGGGCTTACCTACCTCTACATCCGGGGCGGGGGGATCTTCACCTCCCGAGGGCAGGTCGGCCGCCCTCAGGCCACCGTGAAGCTCTTCTCGCGGCCGCGGCAGCTTTTCTGGCTTCCCTACCTGTTCCTCTCTGTCCTGGTTTTCCTGGGGCCCATCGGAGCGGTGATCGCGGACTCCTTCACCCGTCCCTGGCAGGGCCAGGGGCCCACCCTCGCCTGGTATGGGATGCTTTTTTCGCCAGCCCAAAGCCCGTTCATCGGTGGTTCCCCCCTGGCGAGCATGGCCCTGAGCCTTGAGGTGGCCGGGATGACCGCTTTTTTAGCCCTAGGCTTGGGGATCCTAGTGTGCTGGGCCTTGAGACGAATGAGGTCCGTGCTCCTTGAAGCCCTGCTCATGGCCCCTCTGGCCGTCTCCTCGGTGGTGCTGGGGCTGGCGCTGCTTTTTGCCTTCAGGCGCCCCCCCCTCTCCGCCCTGGCAAGCGGGCCCTGGAGCATTGTCCTCGCGCATACCCTGATCGTGTACCCGCTTGTGGTGCGGGTCATCCGCCCCCTTTGGCAGGGGCTTGACCCGGCCCTGGTGGAGGCAGCCCGCACCTTGGGAGCAGGGGGGTTTCTTGCCTTCCTCACGGTGGAACTTCCCTTGCTTTCCCGGGGGATCCTGGTAGCGGGGGCGTTTGCCTTCGCCCTGTCGATGGGGGAGATGACGGCCGTGGCCATGCTCTCCCGGCCGGGCTTGGTGACGATCCCGTTGGCGATCTACCACTTCCTCTCCGCCCGCAGGTTCGGAGCGGCCTCGGCCATGGCCACGATCCTCATCCTCACCACCGCCGGGGCGGTCTTCCTGTGGGAATACATGGGGAGGAGGCTCCTCCGTGGCCAAGCTTGAGGCAAGGGGGCTGACCAAGCGCTTCGGAGAGGTGGTAGCTGCCCAGGACGTTTCCTTCCGGGTGGAGGAGGGGGAACTTTTGGCCCTGCTTGGGCCCTCGGGTTGCGGCAAGACCACGGTGCTCAGGATGCTGGCCGGGCTGACTCCCCCGGATCGGGGCCGGGTGCTGATCGCCGGAGAAGACGTGACCCCCCTTCCCCCGGAGGCACGGGGGGTGGGGCTTGTGTTCCAAAACTATGCTCTGTTCCCCCACCTGACCGTTTTCGGGAACGTGGCCTACGGCCTCAGGTTCGGACGACGTCTTCCCCGGAGGGAGCGGAGCCGGAACGTGCGGAAGCTGCTTGAGCTGGTGGGACTTTCCGGTTACGAGCGACGGAGGATACATGAACTTTCCCAGGGGGAGGCCCAGCGGGTAGCCCTTGCCCGGGCCCTGGCCCCCCAGCCCCGGGTTTTGCTCCTGGATGAGCCCCTGTCCGCCCTGGATGCGGCCCTGCGGGTGGAGCTACGTGGTGAACTGCGAGAGCTTCTGAAAAGGCTTTCCATCACCGCTGTGCACGTAACCCACGATCAGGAGGAGGCCATGGCCATCGCCGACCGGGTGGGGGTGATGCGGGAGGGGAGGCTGGAGCAGGTGGATCGCCCTCCGGAGCTATATGAGCGGCCAAGGACCCCGTTCGTAGCCTCATTCCTGGGGAGGGCTAACCTTTGGCCTGGGGTGATTGTGTCCCTTTCCTCGGGGGAGGCTTTGGTGGAGGTGGCTGGCGTTCGCATTCCGGCCAAGGGCGAGGCCCCCGCACCCGGGGAGGAGGTGTATGTCTTCTTCCGCCCGGAGCATGTGGTCATAGGGGAGGGGCCCTACGAGGCGGAGGTACGGCACGCGGAGTTCCTCGGGGACCGTTGGCAGGTACACGCTCGCTTTCACAGGCTTCCCCTGCTCCTCTTCGCCCACAGGGCCCTTGGTGGTAAGGTTCAGTTCCGGTTCCGGGAGCCGCCGCGGCTCCTTCGGCGCTAGACGAGCCACAGGGGATCGGGGTCTACCTTGACCCCATGGGGCAGGGTGGGCAGGGCTTGCCTGAGCCCCTCCACCACGTCCTTTCCCCCCTTTATGAGGAGCTGGGAGCGGGGGGTCCCGGCCTTGGGGTGGAGCTCCGCGGGGCCCAAGACCTCAAACCCCTTTCTAGTAAGGTCATCTCCAAGCTCCCCCGCCTTCCTCAGCGCGCCCTTCCCCTCCACCAGGATCCGCACAAGATGCGAAAAGGGCGGGTAGCCCAATGCCTCCCGGAAGCGAAGCTCCTCCCGGTAGAAGCCCAAGTAGTCACCTTGGGCCGCATATCGGATCGCGTAGTGGTCGGGCTGGTCCGTCTGCACGATCACCTCCCCGGGCCACTCCCCCCGCCCCGCCCTCCCTGCGGCGGCCGCCACCAGCTGGAAGGTGCGTTCGCCGGCGCGGAAGTCCGGGAAGGAAAGGAGCATATCGGCGTCGATCACCCCCACGAGCGTGATCCTGGGGAAGTCAAGGCCCTTTCCCACCATTTGCGTTCCCACCAAGACATCGATCTCGCCGTGGGCCAAGCCCGCCAGGATCTCCCCCCGCTTGGCCGCCGTGTCGGAATCGAGCCGGGCTACGGCGAGGCTCGGGAAAAGCCTTTTTACTTCGAACTCCACCCTTTCTGTCCCCAGGCCGAACAGGCGAAACCGTTCCCCCCCGCAGTGGGGGCAGCGGGGCCGGGGAAGGGCCTTGCCGCAGACGTGGCAGCGGAAGCTGCGGTTGGCAAGGTGGAACACCAGGGGCACCGCGCAGCCCGGACAGCGGAGGATGGCCCCGCAGGTCCGGCAGGCCGCCCCGGTGAAGAACCCCCGGCGGTTGAGGAAGAGCAGCACCTGTCCACCCCGGGAAAGGTGCCTGTCCATGGCGGTCTGGAGCTCGGGGCTCAGTACCTCCTCCCCTTTGGGCACAAGCCGTACCTGGGGGGGGTGTCCTGCCACCCGCTGGGTCAACCTAAAGAGCCGGATCTCCCCACGCTCGGCGCGGAAATAGGACTCAACGGAGGGGGAAGCCGAGCCGAGGAGCACCACCCCTCCCTCCTGGGCAGAACGCAGCTCGGCCACCTCCCTGGCATGGTAGTAAGGGGCCATGTCTCCTTGCTTGTAGGCCGGCTCCCCCTCCTCATCCAGCACGAAGATCCCGGGGCGTTTTAGGGGGAGGAAGGCTGCCGAGCGGGTGCCGCAGGCCGCCCGCAATTTCCCCCGCAGGGCGGCCTCCCATACCCGCCACCTCTCCCCCGGGGGAAGTTCCCCGAAGTAAAGGGAAACATCTTCGTCCAAGGACGCGACTGCCCGGGCCCAAAGCTGGGGGAGGAGCGACACCTCGGGCTCGAGCAGGAGCGCCCCCCTGCCCTGGGCGAGGGCGGCCCGGGCCGCTCGCAGGTAAACTTCGGTTTTCCCTGAGCCTGCCGGCCCAAACAGAAGGAACGTTTCCCCGCCTTCGGCCCCGGCCACTGCCTCCACGGCCCGCCTTTGCTCCTCGGTCAAGGAAACCTCCCTCCGAGGCTCCCGCAAGGGGAAGCTGAAAGGGAGGACCTCGGGCCTGGCGATCCCTTTGCGGGAAAGGGCCCGCAGGGAAGCCCCATTTGCTCGCTCTCCGGCGAGGAGCGCGGCCAGGGCCCGGGCCTGGGCCGGCGCCTTCCGGGAAAGCTCCTCGAGGAGGGCCCGGGCCTTGTGGGGTGAAACGGAGAGGCGATAGCGCCTGGCTCGAGCCTGCGCCCGCGGCGGGACCAGCCGCCCCAGGGAGAGTCCGGGGGAGACGAACGACCGCGCAGCCACCTCTTGGATCAGGGCGAGCACCTCCCCCGAGACGGCCGGCCCGTCCACTTCCTGGATGGGCTGAAGCTCGCCCGGGTAGCTCGGGGAGGGGGAGACGGAAACGACGATCCCCCACAGGGATCTTTTCCCCAGCGGAACCCGCACCCGAAAGCCCACCTCCACATCCATCCCCTCGGGCACAAGGTAGTCGAAGGGTTTGGCCCTGGGGATGGGGAGGGCCACCCGGGCGATCACCTATCCCCCCTCCCGACGGCGGAGATAGATCATGGCCCCGCGGGCCGACATGGAAAGGTCCTCCTTCACCGTGGGGTCGTCCACGGGCCAGCCGGCCCGGCCAAGCTCGCCAAGCACTTCCTCTACAGCTACTTCCTCCTCGCCTGCTCGGCCAAGCGCTCGCTTCACCAACTCCACCCACCACACAAGCAGCTCCCCGTACTCGGAAAGGGCATCCCGGCCTGGCCTCGGCCCGAAGTGGGTGTAAAGAAGGGTGCTTGGGTGAAGGGAGTAAAGCCTCTTTAAGGTGGACAGGGACGCCTCCAGGTCGAAGCTGGGGGGCACTGTCGCGGGGACGAGGCGGCCGCTGTAGAACAGCCCGGCTGCGTCGCCGGTGAAGAGGAGGCCGTCTTTTTCTTCCAAGAAACACAGGTGATGGGGGGCATGTCCTGGAGATTCCAGCGCCAGGATCGTGCGTCCTCCTAGGTCGAACCGGTCCCCGTCCTGTGCCTCGTGGATCCTTTCCTTTGGGATGGGGATCGCCTCCCCGTAAAGGGGGAAGCGTCCCTTCACCGCGGCCCTCACCGATTCCACCAGGCGGCTTGGGTTCACCAGGTGTTTCGCCCCCCGGGGGTGCACCACCACCCGGGCACTGGGAAGGTAGGGGAGGAGGGCCCCTGCCCCCCCGGCGTGGTCGAGGTGGATATGGGTGAGGAAGATCCATCGGACCTTATCCCTTGGGATTCCGAGCCCGTCTAAGGCCTCAAGGACCAGGTCCTTGGAAAGGGAGGTCCCCGACTCCACCAGGGCCACCTGGTCGGCCAGGATCACGTACACCCCACCCACCCCGGGCCTTCCGAACTGGTAGGCGTCCACAAGGTGGATCCCAGGGGCGGCTTTCAAGGGTTCAGGAAAACCAGCCAAACTCCACCCCCAACCAGATCGCCAGGCTCCCCACCCCGCAGCCCAAGAGGGCGAGCCAGGTGCCGGAGCGCATCCAGTGCCTTATGGTGATCGGCCTGTCGGTCCGCTCTGAGAGGGAGATCACCACCACGTTGGCCGTGGCCCCAACGGGGGTGGCGTTCCCTCCGAATCCCACCCCCAAGGCCAGGGCCCACCACAGGGGGCCGGTCGCCACCCCTTGGGCCCCCAGGCCCTTTATCACTGGGAGCATGGCGATGGTGAATGGGATGTTGTCCACCACTGCCGACATAAGGGCGCCGACCCACAGGATGGCGAGGGCGGCGAGGAGCATCCCGGAGTGGGCCAGGAACCCAAGGTGGGTTGACACCCAGGCAAGCACCCCCGCTGCCTCAAGGCCCCCCACCACGATGAAAAGCCCGATGAAGAAGAGCAACACATCCCAGTGGATCTTGGACAGGATCTCATCCACCTGGGGCCGGACCCACAGCAGCCCGAGCGACGCCCCGATCAAGGCCACCAGCCCCGGGGGGAGGTGGAGGAGGTCATGGATGAGGTAAAGCACCACGGTAAGGCCAACCACGGCTAGCATCCGCCGCATGGTCTTGGGGTCCAGCAAGGCTCGGCGAGCATCGATGGCCATCAGCGACTCCACCCGCTCCGGGGGGGCGGAGAGCTCCCGCCGGAAAAGGAGCCAGAGGAGCCCAAAGGAGAAAACAAGGGTCACCAGCACCACCGGCCCCAAGTGGGTGAGGAAGTCGTTGAACGAAAGCCCAGCCGCCGAGCCGATCAGGATGTTTGGTGGATCCCCCACCAGGGTGGCCACCCCCCCGACGTTCGAACAGACCGCCTCCGCGATCAAAAACGGCACCGCGCTTATCCCCACCACCTCAGCCAGCGACACCGTGACCGGGGCCACCATCACGATGGTGGTTACGTTGTCGAGGACCGTGGAAACCAGGGCAGTGAACCCGGCCAGGGAGAAGAGGAGGAGCCAGGGGTTCCCCCTCGTCCACTGGGCCGCCACGATGGCCATGTACTGGAAGAAGCCGGTCTTCTGAAGGATCCCCACCACGATCATCATGCCCAAGAGGAGGCCGATGGTGCCGAAGTCGACGGCCCTCACGGCCGTCTCCCAATCGTAGAACCCCAGGCCGACCCCGACGGCGATCATGGCGATGGCCCCAGCCAGGGCGGCGATGGTGCGGTGTACCCGCTGGGAGAAGATGAGCCCGTAGGTGACCAGGAAGATGCCTGTGGAAGCCATAGCCGAGCCCCAGTTCATGGGCCAAGTATACGCAAGCGGCCGGGTTGTTCTCCCCCCAGCGGGGGCGTAAACTTGCGCCGCTTCGAGAGTGACACGGCATGGACCCACTACTTGCAACCGGGTTGATCTTGTCTTTGGGGCTGCTCTTTGGGGAGATCGCCCAGCGGCTTGGGTTCCCCCGGGTGGCGGGCTATATCCTGGCCGGGATCGTCCTTAACCCGAAGATAAGCGGGGCCCTCCCGCCGTCCTTCCTTTCGGGGACCGATCCCATCGTGAACGCCGCCTTGGCCATCATCACCTTCGAGGTGGGGGGGACGTTGGCCATCGGCCCCTTGCGGGAGCTGGGGAAGGGGATCGTTTCCCTGGCGCTTGGGGAGGCGGAGCTTGCTGCCCTGGCCATCCTGGCCGGGAGCGTCTTGTTTCTCCCCTTCCTGGTAGACCTCCCCGCCGGCACGGGCTTCGCCGCGGCCGTCCCCCTGGCTTTGCTCCTGGGGGCCTTGGGCTCGCCCACCGATCCCTCGGCCACCCTGGCCGTGATCCACCAGTACCGGGCCAAGGGGATGGTTTCCTTCAGCGTGATGGGGGCAGCCGCCTTCGACGATGCTTTGGGCATCATCAACTTCAGCGTGGCCTCGGCCTTGGCCGGGGTCCTCTTGGCCCACTCCCAGGCCACCGCCTTCTCCTTCCTCGAACCTTTCTTGGTGATCCTGGGTTCGATCGCCCTGGGGGTTGCCCTGGGCCTTGGTTACCACTGGCTGGTCAGGCTCCTGGGGGGAAGCGAGGACGGGGTGCTGATCGCCCTGGCCGCCACCCTCCTTTTTTTGGGCTACGGGCTTGCCTCGGCCTTGGGGTTCGACCAGCTCCTCGTGACCATGGCCGCCGGGGTAACGGTGGTGAACCTGCGCCGGACCCGGCCCCGCATCTTCCAGCTCTTGGAAAGGCACGTGGAGCCACTGGTTTTCCTCCTCTTTTTCACCTTAAGCGGCATGTACTTGGATTTCGGAGTTTTGCTTAGGCATCTTCCGGTGGTGCTTCTTTTCGTGGCCTTTCGCACGGTGGGGAAGCTAGGGGGGGCGTATCTGGGGGCCGGTTTAGGCCGGGCCCCCCATCCGGTGCGTCGGTACACGGGCTGGGGCTTGATACCCCAGGGGGGGATAGTGATCGGGCTGGCGCTCACCCTGAAGGGGGTCCCTGAGCTCGCCCCCCTGGCGGATGTCCTGGTGAACGTGATCATCGGGGCCACGGTGATCCACGAGCTCGTGGGCCCCTTCACCGCGAAATTCGCCCTGGAGCGGGCAGGGGAGATCCGGGTTAAGGAGCGGGCATAGATATGCGGGCCCTGGTCCTTGAGCGGCAAGCTCCGGTCGAGGAGCGGCCGCTCCTGCTCCGGGAGGTGCCGGCCCCCGAACCGGGGCCAGGGGAAGTGCTGGTTGAGGTCTCGGCCTGTGGGGTGTGCCACACCGACCTCCACCTTGTGGAGGGGGATCTGCCCATGCACAAAAGCCCGGTGATCCCCGGGCACCAGGTCGTGGGCCGCCTGAAGGCCTTGGGCCGTGGGGTCAGGGGGCTTTCCGTGGGCGACCGGGTGGGGGTGGCATGGCTCCATTGGGCGTGTGGTAAATGCCGCTTTTGCCGCCGCGGCCTGGAAAACCTATGCGAAAACGCGCTTTTCACGGGCTGGGACGTGGACGGGGGCTTCGCCCAGGAGGCGGTGGCCAGGGCCGAGTTCGTCTACCCCATCCCCCACCGGTTCCCTGACGCCAAGGCGGCCCCGCTCCTCTGCGCGGGGATCGTGGGGTATCGGGCGCTGAAGCTGGCCATCTGCGACAAGGAGCCAGGGAGGCTGGGCCTGTACGGCTTTGGGGCCTCGGCCCACATCGCCATCCAGATCGCCCGGCACCTGGGCTGGGAGGTGTACGTGTTCACCCGGAGCCCCCAGAACAAGGCGCTGGCCAGGGAGCTAGGGGCAGTTTGGGTGGGGGAAGCCCAGGATCGTCCTCCAAAGCCCCTGGAGGCGGCGGTGATCTACGCCCCCGCCGGGTGGATCGTCCCCGAGGCCTTGCGGTCCCTGGACAAAGGGGGGCGGCTTTCCCTGGCCGGGATCCACATGACCCCGATCCCCGAGCTCCCCTATGGGCTCCTTTACCACGAGCGCGAGGTGCGATCGGTGGCCAACGCCACCGGACAGGACGCCCAGGA
Source organism: Acetothermia bacterium 64_32 (assembly GCA_001508155.1). Lineage (GTDB taxonomy): Bacteria > Bipolaricaulota > Bipolaricaulia > Bipolaricaulales > Bipolaricaulaceae > 64-32. The sequence continues at coordinate 16,784 of LGFI01000018.1, forward strand.
GCTGTTGCGGTATGCCGCCGAGATCCCCATCGAGCCCGAGGTCCAGACCTTCCCCTTGGATGCAGCCAACGACGCCCTTCAAATGCTTAAAGGAAGGAGGCTAAGGGGGGCTGCAGTCCTGGTGACCTGATAGGAAGGCCTCTGCCCTGCGCAGGACGCCCCGCTGCTCCTCGTGGGTTATCCGCCCCAGTGCCTCCTCGTAGGGGAGCCAGCGCATGTCCTTGATCTCCTTGGGGGCGGGGTTCCCGGCTTGTTGGGTTCGGGCAAGGAAGAAAACGACCTCCTTTTCCACCTGCTCGCCGCCCTGGAGGAAGCGGTAGGCGATCCTCTCCCGGAAGCCGGCCACGGGCTCAAGCCGGCCGATCCCCACCTCCTCGGCCACCTCCCTCCTGGCGGCGGAGAGCTCGTCCTCCCCCGGTTCTATGTGCCCTTTGGGGAACCCCCAGTGCCCCCCCTGTCGGTTGCAGACGATCAGGTAATGCCTTTTGCCGGAGACGTTGCGGAACAGGACGAACCCCGCAGCACGCTGGTGGGCCATGGGTTCATATCACGTCGAGCTCCCGGCCGCTTGAGTCATAGGCCTTGGGGGCCAGGCCCAGGCACTGCAGCTCCCTCCACAACACCCGGAAGGACTCGGGGATCCCGGGCTTGGGGAAGTCCTCCCCCCTGAGGATCGCCTTGTAAAGCTGAACCCTGCCCTTGGCGTCGTCGGATTTCACCGTGAGCATCTCCTGAAGGAGCGAGGCCGCCCCATACGCCTCCAGGGCCCATACCTCCATCTCCCCCAGGCGCTGGCCGCCGAACTGGGCCTTTCCCCCCAGGGGCTGCTGGGTGATGAGGGCATAGGGGCCGGTGGAGCGGGCGTGGATCTTGTCGGCGGCGATGTGCTCCAGCTTCAGGAGGTACATCACCCCCACGGTCACTGGGGCCTTGTAGGGCTCGCCGGTGCGGCCGTCCCGCAGGATCACCTTCCCATCCCGCCGGGTCCCATCGGCCAGGCCATGCTTAACCAGCTCCTGGGTGAGCTCAGACAGGATCTCCTCCTCGCGGGCACCGTCGAACACCGGGGTCTCCACCTTCTCCCCCCGCAGGGTGGCCAGCCATCCTAGGTTCGTCTCGAAGATCTGGCCCAGGTTCATGCGGGAGGGGACCCCGAGGGGGTTGAGCACCACATCCAGGGGGGTGCCATCCGGGAGGAAGGGCATGTCCTCCTCCGGGAGGATCTTGGCGATCACCCCCTTGTTCCCATGCCGGCCGGCGAGTTTGTCCCCCACCGCAATGCGCCGCCTCTGGGCCACATACACCTTCACGAGCTCGTTCACCCCAGCCTCAAGCTCATCCCCGGCCGCCCGGGAAAGCCGCTTCACCCGGATGACCGTGGCCGTGCCGGTGATGGGGGGCATTTTCAACGATGTGTTACGAAAGTTACGCATCTTCTCCCCAAAGATCGATCGGAAGATGCGTTCCTCGGGGGTGGGTTCGGCCTCCCCCTTGGGGGTGATCTTCCCCACCAGGGTGGTCCCGGTCTTGACCTCCGTCCCCACCCGCACGATCCCGTGTTCATCCAGGTTCCTGAGGTCCTCCTTGGACACGTTGGGGATGTCGGCGGTGATCTCTTCGGGGCCGAGCTTGGTCTCCTCGGCCCGGACCTCGAACTCCTGGATGTGGATGGAGTCCAGGACGTTGTCCCGTACCAGGCGCTCTGAGACCACGATGGCGTCCTCGTAGTTGTAGCCCTCAAAGGGGAGGAACCCCACCAGGAGGTTGGTGCCCAGGGCCAGCTCCCCGTCCTGGGTGCACTGGGAGTCGGCGAGCACATCCCCTCGGCTCACCGTGTCCCCCGGCCTCACCAGTGGGCGCTGGTGGAGCAGGGTGTCCTGGTTTGAGCGCTCGAAGTTGAGGAGGCGATAGGTCTTGCGTACGGCCCCGGAGCGGATCACGATCTTTTGGGCGTCCACCTTCTCCACCACCCCGGCCTGCTCGCACAAGAGCACGGCCCCGGAATCCCGGGCGGCCTTCCCCTCCATCCCCGTCCCCACGATGGGGGCCTGGGGTTTCACCAGGGGTACGGCCTGCCTTTGCATGTTGGCCCCCATCAGGGCCCGGTTGGCATCGTCGTGCTCCAGGAACGGGATCAGGGAGGCGGAGACCCCCACGATGGTGCGGGGGGAGACCTCCAGGAAGTCCACCTCCTTGGGGGACACGTACATGATCTCCTCCCGCCCGGTGCGGATGGGAACCTTCTCCCCCAGGATGCGCCCGGACTCGTCCACCTCCACCGTGGCCGGGGCAATACGGTAGTTCTGCTCCTCATCGGCCATGAGATACTGGATCTTGCCGGTGACCACCCCGTTTTCCACCCGTACATACGGGGTCTCCAGGAACCCGTAGTCGTTCACCCGGGCGTAGACCGCCATGGAGGTGATGAGGCCGATGTTCTGCCCCTCCGGGGTCTCGATGGGGCAGATGCGGCCGTAGTGGGAAGGATGTACGTCCCTCACCTCGATCTTGGCCCGGCGCGCGGATACCCCCCCCAGGGCCGACAGCCTCCGCTTGTGGGTAAGCTCCGAGAGGGGGTTGGTCTGCTCCAGGAACTGGGAGAGGCGCCCGGTGTAAAACAGCATGTTCACCGCCGCCTGCACGGTACGGGCAGAGACGATCTTGCGGATCACATCGCGATCCTCCAGGTCCACCCGCGACAGCTTGTCCTGGGCGATCCTCGCCATGCGCACAAGGCCCGCCCGCAGGGCGGCCTGGGCCTGCTCCCCGGGAAGCCGGACCCGCTTGTTTGCCAAATGGTCCTTCTCGTCCAAAAGCCTCCGGTCTTCCGGGGCCGCGATGAGGAGGTCCAGGGCCCGGAAGATGTCCTCCGGGGTCAGGTAGGTCTCCTGCCGGTCCATCCCCAGCTTCCTGTTCAGCTTGAACCGCCCGATGGGGGTCAGCCGGTAGGTCTCGGGGTCGAAGTAAAGGCCCTTCAGGTACTCCAGCATCTGCCCGAAGGCAGGTCGGTCACTGGAGCGGAACCGGTGGTAGATGTAACGCACCGCCTCCTCTTGGGTGGTGGTCTTGTCCTCCTGGAGGGCCTTGGCCACCGCCGGGTGGACGATGCGAACACTGCCCCGCCCCAGGGAGGCGAGCTTCTTGAGCCGGGCTTGGGAGAGCTCCTCCCCCACCTCCCAACGCTCGCCGTCCACCTCCAGGGATTCAGCCAAGAACGCGGCCTTCCAGGTTCCCAAACGATCGGGGAGCTCGGCCACCGGCACATTTAGGGAGTAGCGGGTGAGGATCTCCCTGGTCTCCATCCCCAGGGCCCGGAGGAAACAGGTGACCGGGACCTTCCCCCGGCGGTCCAGGTTCGCCCTCAGGGTCCAGCGCCGCAGGTCCAGGTCGATCTCCAGCCACGCCCCCAGCTCCGGCAGGAAATGGGCCCGGAAAAGGTGCGGTTCCTCTTGGGTGATGTAGAGGCCCGGCGAGCGGGTCAGCTCGTTCACCAGCGCGTTCTCCGTGCCGTTTATGATGAAGGTGGCCCGGGAGGTCATGAGGGGGATGTCAGCCAGGTAGAGCTCCGCCTCCTTGATCAGACGGCCTGCGGACTTGAGACGGCCGATCACCCGGAGCGGGGCCGCGTAAGTCAGGTCCATCAGCCGGCACTCCCACTCGTCGTGCCTAGGCTCGCCCAGCCGAGGGTCCACCAGCTCCAGGATCAGGTCGTCCCTCCCGGGGGACCTAATGGGGGACACCTCGGCGAAGACCTCGGCGATCCCCTGGGTGAGGAACCGCTGGTAGGACCGCCGCTGATCGGCGGTCAGGTCAGGAGGATCTATCCACTCCCGCGCACGTCCGTAACGGCGTCTTGACATGGAAAACCAGGGCCACCCTATAGGTGGCCCATCACCCCCCTTTTTCGCTATCGCAGCTCGACCTCTGCCCCGGCGGCCTCAAGCTTCTTCTTCAGGTCCTCGGCCTCCTCTGGGCTAACCCCCTCTTTGATGACCGCCGGGACCTTGTCCACCAGCTCCTTGCACTCCTTGAGGCCCTTTCCGGTGATCTCCTTCACCACCTTGATGAGCTGGATCTTCTGCTGGCCGGCGCTGGTGACCACCACGTCCACCGTGTTCTTCTCCTCGGCCGCGGCCTCGGCCGCGGGCTGGGCCGCCACCGCCACCGGCACCGCCGCCTGGGCAGAAACCCCGAACCTCTCCTCGATGGCCGACACAAGCTCAGCCAGTTCCTTGACCGACATCTCCTCGATGGCCTGCAGGATCTCCTCTTTGGTCATAGCTCACCCCTTCTTCTCTTTTTGCCTTTTGACTTCCACCAGGGCCAGGGCCAGCCCCCGGATGATCCCGGAAAGGGCTACCGCAAGCCCCCGAATCGGCCCGGCCAGCCCCCCGGCCAGCCTCGCCAGGAGCTCCTCCCGGGAGGGCAGGGTGGCATACCAGTCAACCTTCTCCGGGGGGACCGGCTCCCCCTCAAACAGGCCGGCCTTGATCTGGAAATGCCCGTACCTCTTGGCACACTCCCGCGAGACCTTGTAGGGCAGTGTGGGGTCGTCCCGGCCCAGGACGATGGCGTTCGGCCCCCGCAGATACTCCACCAGGAACCCTGCCCCGACCTCCTGAGCCGCCCGACGGGCCAGGGTGTTCTTCACCACCCGGAACTCAACCCCCTCCTTCCGCATCAGCCGGCGGAGCTCCACACATTCACTTGCGGTGAGCCCCAGGTAGTCCACCAACACCACGGACCGGGCCTGCGCTAGCTTTTCCTTCAGCTCCTCAACCTGGGCTAACTTCTCCGGCCTCGGCATCGTACCCCCTTACACGGCCTGCGCTGCCTTGACGAGCTCCCCTGTGTCCACCTGGATCCCAGGCCCCATGGTGGAGGAGATGGTCACCCTTTGGATGTATTTGCCCTTTGTCCCCTCCGGTTTCCGGTCCAGGATGGCCCGGGTGAGGACGAGGAGGTTCTCCTGGAGTTGGTCGGTCTCGAAGTCCACGCGGCCGAACGGGGCGTGTACGATCCCGTAGCGATCGGCGCGGAACTCGATCATCCCCGCCTTCAGCTCCCGCACGAGCCTTGCGATGTCCTGGGTTACCGTCCCCGTCTTGGGTGAGGGCATCAGGCCCCTGGGGCCCAGGATCCGGCCGAGCCGCCCCACCAGGGGCATCATGTCCGGGGTGGCCGCCACCCTATCGAACTCCAGCCACCCCTCCTTCTGGATCCTCTCAGCCAGCTCCTCGCCGCCCACGTAATCGGCCCCGGCCTCTTCCGCCTCCCGGATCTTCTCCCCCCGGGCGAACACGAGCACCCGCACCGTCTTGCCGGTGCCGTGGGGCAGGGAGCATGCCCCCCTCACCATGTGCTGGGACGGGTTTATCCCCAGGTTGAAGGCCGCCTCCGCCGTCTCGGGGAACCGGGCGGTGGCCAGCTTCTTCATGAGCTCGATCGCCTCCCGCACGGGGTAAACCCGCTCTCGCTCCAGCGTGGCCACAAGTTCGCGGTACCTGCGGCTCCTCATCACCTTACCACCTCGATCCCCATGTTCTTGGCCGTGCCGAGCACGGTGCGGATCGCCGCCTCCAGGTCGTCGGTGTTGAGGTCTGGGAGCTTGCGTTCCGCTATGCGGCGGACCTGCTCCATGGTCACCCGGCCCACCTTCAGGCGGTTGGGCTCTGGCGAGCCCTTGTCGATCCCGGCCGCCTTCTTCAAGAGCACCGCCACCGGCGGGGCCTTCAGCACGAAGTCGAAGGAGCGGTCCTGATATACCGTGATCTCCACCGGGATGATCAGCCCCGGCTCCTCGCCGGCGGTGGCCTCGTTGAACCGCTTACAGAACTCCATGATGTTTACCTTGTGCTCGCCCAGGGCCGGGCCCACCGGGGGGGCGGGGTTGGCCTGCCCGGCCGGGATCTGGAGCTTTATCTTCGCCACCACGTTCTTTGCCATCCTCCCTCCTCAGATCCTCTCGATGGCGTCGAATCCCAGGCGCACCGGGGTCTCCCGGCCGAAGATCTTGACGGACACCACCACTTCTTCCGCTTCCTTGTCGATCTCCTTGATCTCACCGGTGAAGTCAGCAAACGGCCCCTCCACGATCTGAACCACCTCGCCCACCTCGAACTCCACCTCCACCTTGGGGGCCTTGGCCTTGGGCTCGGCGGTCGGCACCTCCTCCAGCCCGGCCTTGCGCTGGATGAACGCCATCTCCTTGCCCTCTATGGGGATGGGGCGGGACCTGGAGCCGACGAACCTCACCGAACCCTCAAGCCCCCGCAGGAGCTCGAACATCTGTTCCTCGTCCAGGCCCATCTTGGCGAACACGTATCCTGGGATTAGCCGCCTTTTCTCGATCCGCTGGACCGTGACCACCCGCTTGTCCTTGTACTCCTTAACCTTGACCAGCCCGGTGGCCCGGGAGTAGATCTTGTGTTCCCTCTCGATCTCAGCCCCCGCGGGCAGCCTCTGCCCCTCTCGCAGCCGGGCCGGCAGGTAGACCTCGGGGATGATGCGCCTTTGCTGGCTGCCGTCGTCATAGCGCAGGGTCAGGCGGCGCACCCGCTCCCTGGCCACGATCTGCCCCTTGACGTCGATCAGGTACCGCTCGTCCGCATCCGGGGTGATGGGGATCCCAGGTCGAACACGCTCCCCCACCCGGATGTCCCTACGCAGCCCCTTCTCCTGGGGCACCAGGTACTCCACCTCCGCCCGGTTGGTGAGCTCCACCACCACCCGCCACAGCGGCTCCACCTTCTCCACCAAGGCGGGCTGCTCAAGGTGCCGGGGGGCGCGGCGGGCGATGAGGTCACCCCGCACCACCCGCTCGTTGGTCTTCACAAACAGGTCGTATTCATAGGGGATCCAGTACTCACTGGAACGCCCCCTGCGGGAACGGGAGGTGATCACCTCCTCCACCGGGACGAAGAAGTACTCCACCTCCCCATTTGTCCTGATGGGCTCGAAATGCCCCTCCCAGCCGAGCTTGCGTACCCTCTCCTCAAGCTGGCGCTTCACGCGAAGCTCGGAGCCCGCATAGGTCTGAATGGCGTACCACTTCTTACGCTGCATGCAAGTCCAACCCTACCCGATGAGGAGGCGCAAGATCTGCTGGACAACGGCGTCCACCAGCCCCAGGTACAGGCCCAGCACCACCACCATGAGCAGGATGAGCACGGTGAAGGTGATGACCTCCCGACGGGACGGCCAGCTCACCCGCTGCACCTCTGCCCGGACGGACGCCAGATATCTGCGAATCCTCTCTATCATGCCTCCTACCTATCTTCTTGCTGGCAGGCCCGGGAGGACTCGAACCCCCAACCTGCGGATTTGGAGTCCGCCGCTCTGCCAATTGAGCTACGGGCCTAGCCCAGACGCCCCGCAACTATAACCGACATCCTAGGGCGGACACAAGGGAGCCTCTTATGCCTCCTTGTGCAGGGTATGCCGCCTGCACCACTTGCAGTACTTGTTCAGGGAGAGCTTCTCCCTGGTGTTGTTACGGTTCCGACGGGTATGATAGTTCCGCCTCCCGCACTCGGAACAGGCCAAGGTAACGTGTAGTACAATGTCTTTTTTCGCCATATCACTTCAGGATCTTGGTCACCACCCCGGCGCCCACGGTGCGGCCCCCCTCGCGGATGGCGAACCGCAGCCCCTCCTCCATGGCGATGTGCTTTAGGAGCTTGCAGTTAAGGTTATCCACGTTGTCCCCGGGCATGACCATCTCCACCCCTTCGGGCAGGACGATCTCGCCCGTCACGTCGGTGGTGCGGAAGTAGAACTGTGGTTTGTAGCCGGTGAAGAACGGGGTATGTCGGCCGCCCTCCTCCTTGGAGAGCACGTACACCTGGGCCAGGAACTCGGTGTGCGGGGTGATGGACCCGGGCGCGGCCAGGACCTGTCCCCGCTCCACCTCGTCCTTCTCGATCCCCCTGAGGAGCACCCCCACGTTGTCGCCGGCGATGGCCTCGTCCAGGGTCTTGTTGAACATCTCCAGGCTCGTGGCCACGGTCTTTCGGATCTCGTCGGTGAGCCCCACGATCTCCACCTCTTCCCCGGGCCTGAGGCGCCCCCGCTCCACCCGGCCGGTGACCACGGTCCCGCGCCCCTTTATGGAGAAGATGTCCTCGATGGGCATGAGGAAGGGCTTGTCCTCCTCCCGTTTGGGGAGGGGGATGTAGCTGTCCACCGCCTCCACCAGCTCCAGGATGGGCTTTACGGCCGGGTCATCCGGGGAAGAGGCCTGCAGGGCCTTCAGGGCCGACCCCCGGATCACCGGGATCTCGTCCCCGGGGAACCCGTATTCGGAGAGGAGCTCCCTCACCTCCATCTCCACCAGGTCCACCAGTTCTGGGTCGTCCACCATGTCCACCTTGTTCAGGAACACCACGATGGCCGGCACGTTCACCTGGCGGGCAAGGAGCACGTGCTCCCGGGTCTGGGGCATGGGGCCGTCGGCCGCCGAAACCACCAGGATGGCCCCGTCCATCTGGGCGGCCCCGGTGATCATGTTCTTGATGTAGTCGGCGTGGCCAGGGCAGTCGATGTGTGCATAATGCCTGTTTTCTGTCTCGTACTCCACGTGTGCCACGTTAACCGTCAGGATCTTGGTCTCATCCCGCCGAAACAGCTTAGCGTCGGCCTTGGCCACCTCCTCATAGGACCGCTCCTTGGCCAGGCCCTTCCAGGCCAGTACCTTGGTGATGGCCGAAGTCAACGTGGTCTTCCCGTGGTCGATGTGGCCGATGGTGCCCACGTTCAGATGCGGCTTGGTCCGTACAAATTGTTCCTTTGCCATCCTCCAACCTCCTTCAAGGTGTGATGTCAGGGGAATTGGCCACACCCCTTCCACCTGGAGCCCGCGGTCGGAGTCGAACCGACGACCTTCCCATTACCAGCGGGATGCTCTGCCTACTGAGCTACACGGGCTCGCCTGCAAGTTTAACCCCTTGTCCCTTCCGGGCAAGGGCCCTGGTGGAGGGGGAGGGATTCGAACCCCCGAAGGCCTAAAGCCGCCGGGTTTACAGCCCGGTGCGTTTGGCCGCTTCGCTACCCCTCCAGGCTACCCCGCAGAAGCCTTGGCCACGCAGGGACCCCTATTTTACGGGGTCCCCAAAGGACCGCCAGGGCCTTTGGGGCAACTAAGCCAGTGGCCCGACTCGAACGGGCAACCCTCCGCTTACAAGGCGGATGCTCTACCGCTTGAGCTACACTGGCCGACAGATAAATTTTATTTTGCCCCCTACCTTTGTCAAACCAGCAGCCCCGGGCTTTTATAATAAAGCCTGGGGAGAGGGCAAAACCAAAAAGGAGGCCATGAACAGGTCAGCCGCCCTTGTCAGCACGTTCTCGATCGCCATGGCCATGGTACAGGCCCTGGCCGGCGGCATGCCCATCAGACCCCACTATGATATCAAAGTTCGATTGGACACCGAAAACCATGTGCTCCTTGGAGAGGAAAGCATCAGTTTCAAGAATGACAGCGGAGGCGCCCTGGACATCTGCCTGGAGCATCTATGCCCGGGAGAAGGGGATGGACGGCTATGATCTGGTATTCCCAAACGGGCCGGACAGCGGCTATGTGGCCGTTGAGGAGCTAAGGCTAAACGGCGCAGTCCATGAGTATTCCATCGACGATACGATCCTGGAGGTAATCCCCGAGGGACCGCTGCCTTCAGGCGTCCCGATCGAGCTTCACATCAAGTTCCGCGTAAAGATACCAAATGCTATATCGCGCTTTGGCCACGACAAGGGGAATTACTACATCTCGTGGTGGTACCCTCGGCTTGCGGCCCACGATGAGGAGGGCTGGCACCCCTGTCAAGCACATGGCACCTTCCCCGACGAGCCCTATGGGAACTTCGCCTCCTACTGGGTAGAGATCACCGTACCGCAGGGGATGGTGGTGGGGGCCACGGGAGCCCTCAAGGCCTCCGTGGAAAACCCCGACGGCACCAAGACGCTGATCTACACCGCGGAGAACGTTCACGACTTCGCTTGGGTGGCCGACCGGCGCTACAGGGTCCAAACCACTTCCTGGAACGGGATCACCATCCGCTCCCTCTATTTTCCCGAGGACGAGGATGCGGGAAGGAGGGCGGCGCGATACGCCGAAGCCGCCATCTCCTACTTCAGCGAGCGTTACGGGGATTACCCCTATGGGGACTTCACCGTGGCCGAGACCCGGATGATGGGAGGGGCCATGGAGTACCCCCAGCTCATCATGGTCACCTACCAGCTTTACCGGTTGCCCAGGTTCTTGACGCTCCTTGACGAGGTGATCGCCCATGAGACCTCCCACCAGTGGTTCTACGGGATGCTGTTGAACGATCAGACAAACGAGGCCTGGCTTGATGAGGGCTTTGCCACCTTCTCCGAGATCAGCTACATGGAATACAAATACGGAAGGGATGGGAACATGTTCGACCCCTCCGAGCTTGAGAGGATCCCGGTCATCGGCCCGTTCCTTGTGGGGACCGGGGCGGTGGGGGCCCTCCCGGCCGTGCGGGAGCAGGTGCTGATGGGGCCGTATATCGCGGCCGCTAGCATGGGGACGGAGGAGGCGCTGCTCACCCCGCGCGAGGAGATCAGCCCTGGCCACGAGCCGCTTTTCTACCAGCGCGGCGCGCTTACGCTGTTCGCCCTCCAGTACCTGGTGGGCGAGGAGACCTTTGAGGGGATCCTTCGCACCTACGTAGACCGGTACCGGTTCAAACGCGTGACCACCGAGGACTTCATCGAGGTGGCCGAGGAGGTAAGCGGCCAGGACCTGGGATGGTTCTTCGATGGATGGCTCCGCTCCACCGAACATCTGGACTACGTGCTTGAGGGGGTATCCACTCATAAGGTCGGGGAAAAGTTCGTCACCCGGGTGGCCGTCCGCAACGCGGGCGGGCTCCGAATGCCCGTGGACGTCCAGGTGACCCTGACGGATGGGGAGAAGATCACAAGGCGTTTCTGGCCGCTTGACCGCCGGGGGACGCTCACCTTCGTCACCGATAGGCCGGTGAACTCCGCGGTGATAGACCCCGAGAAGGTCCTCCCCGATCTTGACAGATCGAACAACGAGTCCCTCCCTCAGTTCAGCCTCTCCCCACTCATCGCCCACGGGACAGGGGATGAGGACGGCCTCATCCTCGGGCTGGGCTTTCAGTCCTCCGATGGCCGAGCAGGCGGCCAGCTCGGCTACGCCACAAGAGGTCGAAAACCCGTGTACCTTCTGACCCTCGTTTCATCCCCCTGGACAGAGGCAGGGAGGCTAGCGGGGAGGGGAAGGGGCTTTGGTCTTCGCTTTGACCTCGCAGACGACGGGCATGTCTTCTCGGCAGCGCTTAACGCCGGTCATCACTTCTCCCTTTGGATGTCTGACTCAGTTAAATGGTTTAATTATGTTGCTATACAACCGTCCTATGTGAACCTCTATGATGTCTGTGGCGATCGAGGTATGGTAAGTTGGGTAGAGCTGGATGGGGGGTTCACCCTGGAGGGGAAGGGAGGTTGGCGAGCTTCCCTTGAACTCAATTACCAGGGATCACTTGCTCTGAGGAGCGACTTTCGTTTTGAAAGATGTTCCCTTGAGCTGCGGCTGAGGCAGCGCATCCTTTGGCGTACGCACCTCAACGGGCGGCTGTTTTGGGGGGCACTTGAGGGGGAGCCGCCGGACGGGGAAGGGCGGTTTGACATCCAGAGGGACGCGGGCTTCCGCACATTTGCCCGTGAGGATGAACGCGTGGTGGCCCTGAACCTCGCCTTCCACTTGCCCATCCAGCGGCTCAACTTGATCGACCTCGGGCCGATCCCGATCTCCTTTGGCCTTAACATCTTCGGCAACCTGGGATGGTTTGGCCCGGGGCTGGGTGTCATGCGCGCAGAGGTGGGATGGGGCCTGACCTGTGGCCCTTATGACTCCGGCCCCCTCCTCCGGCTGGAGCAGGTGCTCTGGGTGAACACGGAGGAAGACGGAGGGGGGAGGAGGTTCTGCATAGGGATCGACATGGGGATTTAGCGTGATGTCAGGCGGGACCTGGATTTGCCCTCAAGGCAGAGGGCCTCACCGTGCGGCCAGGGGGTAGACCCAGACCGAGCGGCGGCGGGGGCCGTCGAACTCGCATAGGTACACCCCCTGCCAGGTGCCCAGGGAAAGCCTCCCCCCCTCCACCGGGAGCAGGAGCGTCGGCCCCAAGAGGGCGGCCCGGAGATGGGCCGGGGAGTTCCCCTCCCCGTGCCGGAACGGGATCCTTGGCACCAAGGCGGAGAGGGCGCTCGAGACATCCTCCCGCACGTCCGGGTCGGCCGCCTCGTTCACCGTGAGGGCGCAGGTGGTGTGGGGACAGAAAAGCACCACAAACCCATCCTCGATCCCCAGCTCCCGCACCGCCCCTTGCACCTTGTCCGTCACGTCCAGGATCTCCTCTGGGGAGCGGGTGCTCACCTGGAAGGCGACCCGGCGAGGGCTCATCCCAAGGCCTCCTCGAGCTGGGAGAGGAGTTGTTCCCTGTCTTCCAGCCCCTTTATGTGGAAGATGACCTCCTCGTCCCCCCCGCGGATGACCGCCACCAGCTCCAGGTCGTTTTTGGCCAATACCTCCAGGGCCCGGTAGACCTCGGAGGGGTGGGAGAGCTTGATGCGGATCCTCACCCCCTCCTCCCCGAAGCCGGCCATCTCCGCCAGGGCCCTGAGCACCCCCCCGCGGGTGATGACCCCCACCAGCCGCCCCTCTTCCACCACCGGCAGGAGCAGGTGCCGCTCCCCCAAGAGCACCACCGCCCGCTCCATGGGGTCGTCCGGGGACAGGGTGACGCTGGGGGGGGCAGCTAGCTTCCCGCTGGGCAGGGAGGGATCCGGGGCCGAGGAAATGGCCTTGCGGGTGAGGAACCCCACCAGCTTCCCCTCCCCATCCACCACGTACACGATGGCCAGGCCGTGTTCTTCGGCGAGCTTTCCCGCCTCCTCCACCGGGGCCATGGCCCCCACGGTGGGGGGATCGGCCACCATCCACTCCCTAACCCGCATCCTTTTGAGCCTTGGCTTGAGCCACCACCTTCTCTTGGATCTGGGCCGGCACGTAATCATACCTGACCAGCTCCATCTGGAAGCTGGCCCGTCCCTGGGTGAGGGATTTCAGGTCCAGGGCATAGGACATGACCTCGGCCAGGGGCACCTCGGCCTTGATCACCGTCTTCCCCCCTTGCGACTCCATCCCCAGGATCCTCCCCCGGCGGGAGTTGAGGTCTGAGATGATGTCCCCGGTGAAGGCCTCTGGGGTGGTCACCGAAAGGTTCATGATGGGCTCAAGCAAAACCGGCTCGGCCTTCTGGGCCGCAAGCTTGAAGCACTCCCGGGCCGCGATCTTGAACGACAGCTCCGAGGAGTCCACCGGGTGGTACTGGCCATAGAACACGGCGGCCTTCACATCCACCACCGGGTAGCCGGCCAGGATCCCCTCCTGCATGGCCTCGCGCACCCCCTTCTCCACCCCGGGGATGAACTGGCCAGGGATCACGCCGCCTTTGGTCTCGTCCACGAACTGGAAGCCCTCCCCCCGGGGCAGGGGCTCGATCCGGAGGTGTACCTCCCCGAACTGCCCCCGGCCGCCGGTCTGCTTCTTGTGCCGGTACTGGGCCTGGGCCTGCTTCTTGATGGTCTCCCGATAGGGGATCTTGGGGACCTGGAACTCCACCTCCACCCCATAGCGGTTGCGCAGCCGCTCGGCCAGAACGTCGAGCTGAACGTCCCCCATCCCCCACAGGATGGCCTCCTTCGTCACCGGGTCCCGCTCGAACTTAAGGGTGGCCTTGGTGGCCACCAGGTCCCGCAACACCGTGCTCATCTTCTCGTCGTCGGCCTGGGATTTGGGGACGATGGCCCGGGAGAAGACCGGCTTGGGGAAGGGGAGGGGGGGTTCTGGATCCGCCTCCGGGGAGGCGGCCAGGGTGTCCCCCAGTTCTATCCCATCCAGCTTCCCCAGGGCCACCACGTCCCCCAGCTGGGCGGCCCCGGTCTTCTCCAGCTTCGTCCCCGCGAAGGTGTAAAGGTCGCGCAGTTGAACCTTCTCCCCGCTGCGCAGGTTGAACAGGGAGTTCCCCTCGCCGATCTTCCCCCCGAGCACCTTGGCATAGGCCAGCCGCCCCAGGTAGGGGTCCAGGGCCAGGGAGAAAACCCGCAGGCGGGCACCTTCATCACCACTGGGCTCCGGGGCCAGGCTCACCATCGCCTCCATCAGCTCTCTGAGCCCCTGCCCCGTCAGGGCAGAGCCCCAAAGGATTGGGACGATCCCCCCCTCCGCCACCGCGGCCCGCAGGGCGGCCACCACCTCCTCCGGGGAAAGGGGCTCATCCGCCAACACCTTCTCCACCAGCACATCGTCGAAGGTGGCCACTTCCTCCAGCAACCCCTCCCGCAGCCCCTCGGCCCGGGACCTTATCTCCGGGGGCACCTCCTCCTTCCCCTGAAAGGCTACAGGTCTTTCCTTAAGCAGATCATAAAGCCCCTGGAAGGCCCCATCTTTCCGCACCGGAAGCTGCAGCGGCCAGAGATTGCCCCCTAGGGCGTCCCGCAGCTCGGAAAGCAGCTTTTCCGGGTCCACATTGGGCTTGTCCAGCATGTTCACGAAAACAAGGGCCGGGCGCCCCAGGGCCGTCCTTATCTCCCAGGCCTGCTCGGTCACCACTTCCACCGGCTTTTCCGCGTTCACCACCAGGACCACCAGGTCCGAGGCGTAAACCCCTTTGTAGATCTCCTCGACGAATTCCCCCAACCCCGGGGTCACAAGGAGGTTGAGCCGGGTCCCCTCCCAAGTACAGGAGCCGACCGAAAGGTCGATGGAATAACCCCGGCGTTTCTCCTCCTGGCTCTGGTCGAAGACGATCTCGCCCCCAGCCCCAGCCTGGGAAAGCAGTGCTCCGGCAAGTTGCGTCTTCCCGGCACCGGAATGGCCCACAAAGCTGACGGTACGTGCCTTCGCCATCCAGATCACCTCGAAGGTTGCCTGCAAAATACCGATGGAGTATATCCTGGCGGGTAAGCTCCGGCAAAGGAGGGGGCATGGGTTTTCGTCCGATCGGGGAACAGGAGGTGGCACAACTGATCCGCCGCCACTTGGAGCACGTGGTGGGGGCGGTGGATGCCATGGCCGCCGGGGTGCGGGGGCTGTTGGAGGGCAGGCCCCCAGGGCAGCTGGCCGAGCTGGCCCGGGAAACCCACGACCAGGAGGGAAGGGCCGACGATGTGAGACGGCAGGTGGAGCTGGCCCTGGTGCGGGGGGCGTCACTGGCCAGCCGCCGAGGCGTCCTGCTCCAGCTGGTGGAGGGGGAGGATCGGTTGGCCAACGCGGCCGAGGCCGTGATGGACTACGTGACCCTGCAGGGGGTGACCGTGCCCGGGCTCCTCAGGCCGCTTGTGGCACAGATCGTTCGCCAAACCCAGCATCAGACCGAGCTGGTGAAGCTGGCCGTGGAGGCACTGCTGGAGGGGGGAGCGGAGGTCGTCCGGCTGGCCGAGAAGATCGAACACATAGAGGGGCGAGTGGACGAGCTCGAGCGGCGGTGCATGAACCGCCTGTTCTCCACCGAGCTTCCCCTGGCGGACAAGCTCCTTGTGCGGGATTTTATCGGAAAGCTGGTGGAGATCTCAGATAGGGCCGAGGACCTTTCTGATCTGGTTTTTACCTTTGCAGTAGCCAGGAGGTGAAGTTGAGCTGGGTTGGATTCGCTAGGCTGTGGCGGAGGCCCAAGGACCTGGGGCTGGTGGGGCATGCCCAGGCGGTGGAGAACGCGGCCCAGGAGCTGGGAAAGCAGCTGCGGGCCTGGCTTCGGGCGGAGGCGGTGAACTCGGAGCTGGTAAGCGAGGCCGAGCATGCCGCCGATCGGGTCAAGCGGGAGCTGCGGGCCAAGCTGACCTCCTCCCGCTGGCTGCCCATCCCCAGGTCCTCCTTGCTGGAGCTCATCTGGCACCAGGACGAGATCGCCGACCTATGCCAGGACGCCGCCCTGCTTATGGCCTTAAGGCGCCCGGAGCTCTCCATCGAGCTTGTGGACGGCTTCCGGACCGTGGGGGAGTCCCTGGCCCGCGCCGTCCACGAATACCGTCTGGTGGTGGAGTCCTTTGAGGAGGCCGTGACCGGGGGGGCTTCTCCAGAGAGGCTGAAGGATGTCCAGGAGGGGGTTGACAGGATCAACCTGGTGGAGCACGAGTCCGACATGGTGGAAAGGGAGCTGGTGCGGGCCGTCTACGGGGCGGAGGGGCTTTCCGACTTCGACCGCTATCACCTGGTGCAGCTTGTGCTGCTTTTGGGTGGGGTGGTGGATCAAACCGAGAACGCGGCCGGGGACCTGAGGCTTTTGGTAAGCCGCTTTAAGGCGGCTGCAGTGTGACAAGCGGGCGCAGGGACTCCAGGAGCTCCTCCCCGATCCCCGGGATGGCCAAGAGCTCCTCCAAGGAGCCAAACGGCCCGTGTTCCTCTCGGTAGTCCAGGATCCTCCGGGCCAGCACCGGGCCGATCCCGGGCAGGGCGATGAGCTCCTCCTCGCTTGCTCGGTTCAGGTCCAGGGGGGTGGGCTCGACGAACGTCAGTGGGACCACCACCCCGGGGACCTCCACCGGCCCCGGCACCTGGGGGCGGGGAGGGCTTGGGGCCGGGACCCAGCGCGTGCCCAGGTAGACCAAAAGGGCGAACACCACCAAAGCGGCCGCCCAGAACTGGGCGCTGGGCCTACGGGAAGAGCTCCTTGATCCTGGCTTCACCCCATTTCTCCCTGGCCAGGCGCATCCTTTCCGGCAGCCTTTCGTAGCGGGGCTTGGCGAACTTCCCGCTCCAATGCCTGAGGAAAAGCCCCCTCAGCCTGGCCGAGAGCTCCGGGGCCTGGGCGAGGAAGGCGGCGTGCTCGCCTGCCAGCTCCTCGAGCTCTGGGATGTATACGTCCACAGCGGCCGCCCGTTCCAGGAGTTCCAGGGCCTCCTCGGGGGCGTTTTCCAAGGCCTGCTTTGCCCTTTGAAAAAGCCGCCGGCGCTCCAGCTCCTCCATCGCCCGGGCCCGCATGAGCCTCGCCTTCTCCCGGTAGGTGGGGAGCTCCCACACCGGAAACGGGAGCAGCTTCCTCTCGCATCCGTCCCCGGGCTGGGGAAACCGGTGGGGGCTGGTTGCGATCCGGCCGTGCCAGGAGAGGCACTGCTCGCAGGTCCGCCAGGTGACGTTGGTGTAGTACTGCCACAGGGTCCGTCTGCCCAGAATCAGGTGCCAGAGGATCCTAAGCCGGTTCACCTTTCACCCCCTGCCAGCATACCCGGAAGCCCTCGGAGCACAAGGTTTGTCTAGGCGCACGTCTTTTGTGGCATAACCCCAGGGCCGGAGGCCGGATAGCCACAAGGGTGAAAGGCCCCTCCATGGGGGCCTTTCTCTTTTCCTGTGCCGAGGGTGGGAATCGAACCCACACGCCCCCGTGGGGCACGGGATTTTGAGTCCCGCGCGTCTGCCAGTTCCGCCACCTCGGCTCATCCCTTATTATAGCTCGAGGAAAGGAGGCACGCTTGAGGATCGCCGTGTTCCAGGTGGAGGGGCTGACCGTGAGGGGGGAGGTCGTGGGGGAGGAGGCGGTGGGGCTGGGAAGGCGCTGGCCCCTTTCGCAGGTCAAGCTTCTCGCGCCGGTGAGGCCCACGAAGATCGTGTGCCTGGGCAGGAACTACGCCGCCCATGCGAGGGAGCTGGGCAACGACCTCCCGGAAAGGCCGCTTCTGTTCTTCAAGCCGCCCTCGGCGGTGATCGGGCCGGGGGAGGCCATCGTCCTCCCCCCCTCCCCCCGGGTGGACTACGAGGGGGAGCTGGCGGTGGTGATCGGCCGGCGCTGCCGGAACGTGAGGCCCGACCAGGCATCCCAGGTCATCCTGGGCTACACCTGCCTAAACGACGTGACCGACCGGGAGGCGCAGGGGTGGGAGGGGAACTGGGTCAGGGCCAAGGGGTTTGATACCTCCTGCCCCATAGGGCCCTGGATCGTTACCCCGGACGAGCTCTCCTTCCCCTTGACGGTGGAGACCTATGTGAACGGGGAGCTGCGCCAGCGGGGGAGCACGGATGAGCTTTTGTTCCCCATCCCGGAGGTCATCGCCGAGATCAGCTCGGTGATGACGCTTGAGGAGGGGGATGTGATCGCCACCGGCACCCCGGCCGGGGTTGGCCCCTTGCACCCTGGGGATACCGTGGAGGTGCGGATCTCAGGGATTGGGAGCCTGAAAAACCCGGTGAAGGGGGGCTAGTCCAGCTCAAGGGAGACAGCGTTGGCCACCTTCAGGGTCTGGCCCACCAGACAGGATTCCACGAACGCCTTGGCCTTGTCCCTCTTCTCCCGGGGTAGGCCGGGGATCCTCACCCGGACGGAGAAGTTCCCCAGGCGCATGGGGGACTGGAGGGCCTCGGCCTGGGCCACCGCCCGGATCCCGTCGGCGGGGAGCCCTTCCCGATCGGCGAACATCTTGGCGTAGATCCCTGAGCAGGCCGCGAGCGCCCCCAATAGGATCTCCGGTGGGGTGGGGCCCAGGTCCTTCCCCCCCTTGTCCGGGGAGAGATCGCTTTCCAGTCGATGGCCTCGGATCTCCACGGTGAAGGCCATCCCCTCCTTCCAGGTTGCCACCGCCTGTAGTGCCATATCGGCCTCCTTTCGCTTAAGTTTGACAGCTCGGACAGAAGTAGGTCGAGCGCCCGGAGATCTTCGCCCGCCGGATGGGGGTCTGGCAAACCGGGCAGGGCTTCCCCGCCCGGCCGTACACCGAAAGCCTCAGCTGAAAGCCGCCCAGCTCCCCGGTGGGCTGGCGGTACTCGGAGTCGGCCAGGGTGGTGCCCTTGCCCGCGATGGCCTCGGTGAGCACCTTCGGGATGGCCCTGGCCAGCACCCCCACCTCCTTTGGGGTGAGGGAGTTTGCCGGCCTGTGGGGATCGATCCCGGCGCGGAACAGGATCTCCGAGGCGTAGATGTTCCCGATCCCGGCGATCTTCCTCTGATCCAAAAGCCAGCCCTTTATCGGCATCCGCGATCTGGCCAGGGCCTGCGGGAGCCAGGAGAGGTCCCCAAGTGGCTCCGGCCCGAGCCCGTCTTCGAACCGGGGGAGGTACTTCACCTGAGCCAGCCTCCTTTGGTCCACCAGGTACACGTTTCCGTGGGCAAATCGGAGCACGAGCCGGATTCTCCCCTCCGGCGGCGTCTTCCCCCACAGGAGCCGGCCGGACATGCGCAGGTGCACCAAAAGGACCCCGGGCTCGAGCTCTAACAGGATGTACTTCCCCCTGCGGGAGGTTTTTCTGACCCGGGACGGAATGGATAGCCCGTCCAACCCGGGGATCAATACGGGATCGAGGACGTCGACGCCGAGGAGCCTCCTTCCCTGCACCCGGGGCCTGAGGGCCCGGACGATCGTCTCCACCTCGGGCAGCTCCGGCACTAGCCCCTCCTCAGGGATTCGATCACGGCCAGGAGCCTTTGGGTGGAGGCCTCGCTGGAGAGCCGATGGGCGGTGGCCAGGGCTCCCTCCTTCAGCCTCTCCCTCAGCTCCCGGTCTTCCAGGACCTCCATCACCCGGCCGGCGAACCCCCTTTCGTCCTCCGGGGCGCACAGGGCGTTTACCCCGTCGACGAGGAAGTCCTTAACCCCCATCTCCGGGATGGCCACCACCGGGAGCCCGGCGGCCATGGCCTCCAGCACCACCAGTCCCTGGGTCTCGGTCTTGGAGGCGAACACAAAAACGTCCGCCTGGCGGTAGTAGTCCACCAGCCGCTCGTGGCCGATGTAGCCGGGGAAGAGCACCCGGCCTGCGATCCCGAGGCGGTGGGCCTGCTGGACCAGCTCCCCGGCGGCCGGCCCCCCCCCGATCATGATCAGCACTGCCTCCGGCCTCCTTTTCGCCAGCTCTCCGAACATCCTGAGCAGGAAGGAAACGTTCTTCTCCTGGGCCAGCCGCCCCACGTACAAAAGGAGCCTCGCCTGCGGCGAAAGGCCAAGGTCCTTCCTCAGGTCGTGTCGGATGGGTTGGGAGAAAAGCCGCAAGTTAACTCCGAAGGGGAACACGTGTATCGGCACCCGCACCCCGTAGCGCAGGAGCTCGTCCCGGATGGGGGTGGACTCCACGGTGACGGCGTCGCACCGGTTGCAGAA
Organism: Acetothermia bacterium 64_32; assembly: GCA_001508155.1. GTDB lineage: Bacteria > Bipolaricaulota > Bipolaricaulia > Bipolaricaulales > Bipolaricaulaceae > 64-32. Next base: position 36,919 of record LGFI01000018.1, read on the forward strand.
GGCGGCGGAAAGCACCTCGGCCATCCGGCGGGGGGGGCGCAGTGGGGGGGGCAGGTAGTGCCTGTAGGCCACGTACAGGGTGTGGTAGGTGTGCACATGGGGCAGGCCTCGGCGGGCCGCCCACAGGGCCAGGGTGCCCAGGGAAAAGGGGGTGTGGGAGTGGACGGCCTCCAGCCCCTCCAGGACCCTGCGCGCCCGGATCGGCAGGGGGAGGGCCACCCGCGATTCCCGGTGGAAGGGGAAGGTGACCGCAGGGAGCCTGATCACCCGGGGATCGGGCCTCTCCCGGCCATAATGAGGGCAGAAGACGTAAACCTCGTGGCCCAGGCGCTCTAGCTCCTCCCGCAGCCAGTGGACGGTGGTGGTCACCCCATTGATCTGGGGGAGGTAGGTATCCGAGAACAGGCCGATCTTCATCTTGCCTGGTAGACGGCCCTTCCGGCCAGGAAGGTCATGTCCACCCGGATCTCCTCCCAGGGGGCCTCCTTCGGGTCCGCTGACAGGACCACCAGGTCGGCCCACCTTCCCGGGGCAAGCTCCCCCAATTCACCTTCGGAGAAGGTGGCGTAGGCCCCGCCCCAGCTGTAGGCCCTCAGGGCTGCTTCCAGGGGGAGCCTTTGGTGCTCGTGGGGGGGGTTGAGGGCCCCGGGGAGGCCGTAAAGGGGGCCCATGGGCATGCAGTCGGAGCCGAAGGCGAGGGGGAGCCCGGCCTCCAGGGCCCAGGCGTGGGGATCGATGACGGCATCCCGCTCCTCCCCCAGCCGGGCCTGGTACATCCCCCCGGGGCCGGACCAGCGGCGGGCGAAGTTGGGTTGCATGGAGGCCACAAGGCCCAGTTCGGCCATGCGGGAAAGCTGCTTTTTGCTGGGCAGCTCCAGGTGCTCGATCCGGAACCGGTGGCCGGGGGTGATCCCGGCGAGCTCGCAGGCCGAGATGGCCTCCTCTATGGCCACATCCCCGATGGCGTGGATGGCCGCCTGAAGCCCCGCTTCCTTTGCCGCCTCCAGCAGCCGCGCGAGCTCCCGGCGGGGGAGGAGGAGGTTGCCTTTCCCCTCCCCATCTAGGTAGGGCTGCGAAACGGCGGCGGTGCGGGCACCGATGGAACCGTCCACAAACAGCTTCACCCCCTGGATCCGGAGGAGCTCGTCCCCAAGTCCCCGCCCGATCCCCAGGGAAACCAGGCCCTCTAGGGCTTCCTGGGAAAGATAAAGGAACACGCGGGTGCAAAGAAGCCCCTTCTCCCTGGCCTTCTGAAAGGGGAGGAGCCCCTGTCCCCCCATCTCGGCCACCGAGGTGATCCCCAGCTCGGCCGCCATCTTGGAGGCGGCCCCCACCGCCTGGATGAGGGTAGGCTCGTCTGGGAGGGCGCAGGACAGGAGCTCTTCTGCCGCCTCCTCCCACAGGTGACCCCGTTCCCGGTCCACCAGTTCGCCGTCCGGGCGACCGCAGCGGGCCAGGGCCAGGGTGTTGGCCACCACCAGGTGTCCGTCCACCCGCACCGCACAGGCCGGCGCCCTGGGCACCGCCCGGTCCAGGTCCGCCCTCTCCAGGTACCGGCGCTCCGGCCACGTGGATTCATCCCAACCCCGTCCCACCACCCACCCCCCGGGCCTTTCCTGGGCGGCCCGGGAGAGCAAGGCGAGCGCCTCGGAGGCACAGCGGGCCTGGGAGAGGTCTATGTAGAAGGTTAGGTCTAGCCCTGCCGCGAGGAAGTGGGTGTGGGAGTCGAAGAAGCCCGGCAGGAGGGGGCGGCCGGATAGGTCCAAAAGCTCGGTCCCATGTCCCCGTAGGCGCAGCACCTGGCGGTCGCTTCCCACCGCCTGGATGCGGCCGCAGCGCACCGCCACCGCCTCGATCCCCCTTCCCAAGGGGCAGGTACCGTGGTATAAGATCAAATCGGGCGTCATCGCCTGAGGATTATAGCCTTGATTGGGGAAGGGGATGGACACGCGGGTTTTGGGCTGCGGGCCTTGTGACATCGACCGGGCGGCGGGGATCATCCGGGCCGGGGGCCTGGTGGCCTTCCCCACCGAGACCGTTTATGGGCTGGGGGCGGATGCCCTATCGGCCGAGGCGGTGGCCCGGATCTTCGAGGCCAAGGGGCGTCCCAGGTTCGACCCCATCATCGTGCACGTGGCCTCCCACAAGGAGGCGGCAATGCTATGGGCGGAGGTGCCACAGCTGGCTTGGGAGCTGATGGCCCGCTTCTGGCCGGGGCCCCTTACCCTGGTGTTGCCCAAATCGGAGCTGGTACCGGGGATAGTGACGGCCGGGCTCCCCACCCTGGCGGTGAGGATGCCTGCCCATGAGGTGGCGTTGGAGCTTATCCGGAAGTCCGGCTGTCCGATAGCCGCCCCCAGTGCCAACCGATTCGGCCGGCCTAGCCCCACCCGGCCGGAGCATGTGTTGGACTCCCTGGGGGGGAGGATCGAGGCGGTCTTGGCCTGTGGTCCCACCCAGGTGGGGATCGAATCCACCGTGCTGTCCTTGGTGGAGTGGCCGCCGCGGGTGCTCAGGCCTGGGGGCACCCCGCTTGAGGCCTTGCGGGAGGTGGTGGGGGAGCTGAGAGTGGATCCCCCCCGGCCGGGCCCCGGCGCCCTGCCCTCCCCCGGGACCTTCCCCCGGCATTACGTCCCCCAAACCCCGCTTTTCCTGCTGGAGAAGGGGGCTTTTAAGGCGGATGAGAAGCTGTCCCGCAGCAGATGTGGGCTGCTTGCCTTCACGGGCAGGTGGCACGGTTTTGCCCAGGTGGAGCAGCTTTCCCCCTCGGGGGACCTCAGGGAGGCGGCGGCGAACTTCTTTGCCGCCCTACACAGGCTGGATGCGGCCGAGCTTTCCGCCATCGTGGCCGAGCCGGTTCCCGAGGAGGGGCTGGGGGTGGCGATCATGGACCGGCTCAGGCGGGCGGCTGCTGGCCGGGCCCGGCTGGACGAGGATCTGGTGTGGATAAGGAGGTAGAAGATGGGCTTGGAGAAGAAAAGGGTGGCGGTGCTGGTGGCCGACCTCTATCAGGAGCTGGAGTTTTGGTACCCATATCTCCGCCTTATGGAGGAGGGGGCGGAGGTGGTGGCGGTGGGGCCAGAGGCGAAGGAGTATAGGAGCAAGCTTGGCTATCCGGCCAGGGCTGACCTTTCGGCCAAGGAGGCGCTGGCCCGAGGGTTCGACGCGGTGGTGATCCCCGGGGGCTATGCCCCGGACCACATGCGGAGGAGCCCGGAGCTGGTGGAGCTGGTGCGGAGGATGGCCGAGCAGGGCAAGGTGGTGGCGGCCATTTGCCATGGGGGCTGGATGTTAGCCTCGGCCCGGGTGGTCAATGGGAAGCGGGTTACGAGCTTTTACGCCATTCGGGACGACCTTGAGAACGCGGGGGCCATCTGGGTGGATGAGGAGGTGGTGCGGGATGGGAATCTGATCACCTCCCGGGTGCCGGGGGACCTCCCTGCCTTCCTGCGCGAGATCATCACGGCCCTGTCGGGACCTTGAACGGGGCAGCGTTCAAGCTCCCATTCCCCATAGGTAGGCTCGGAACCTTAGGTTTGGCAGCCTTTGATGTCGAAGTCTTAACGTTGCTCCAATCCCTCGTAGGTAGGCTCCAAACCACCCAGGGCTGGCGTCCCCACCGAGACACGGACATAGGTGTTTCAATCCCTCGTAGGTAGGCTCCAAACCGGTGGGGCTGCTCGCATCCATGCCCTGACTCACTCTTGGACGTTTCAATCCCTCGTAGGTAGGCTCCAAACCATCTCTGCGTTCCGCCCTGAGATCATCGCGCCTCGTGAGTTTCAATCCCTCGTAGGTAGGCTCCAAACTCGCTTGCTTTTGCGGCGGGATGTGATGTATAAAAGTTTCAATCCCTCGTAGGTAGGCTCCAAACCGGAGACCGTGGCGGCGAGCATCCCGGAAGTACCGAAAGTTTCAATCCCTCGTAGGTAGGCTCCAAACCCATGCCCCCAACAGCTCCCTCCTTTCCTTCTGGCTGTTTCAATCCCTCGTAGGTAGGCTCCAAACCGGTTTTTCCATCGTGGTCCGCGGTCCGGACGGGCGTAGTTTCAATCCCTCGTAGGTAGGCTCCAAACTCGCCTCCCTGCCCAACACGTCACGGTCACACGGTGAGTTTCAATCCCTCGTAGGTAGGCTCCAAACATGAAGCTGCGTACTACGCCCGCCGGCCTTCTAGTGTAGTTTCAATCCCTCGTAGGTAGGCTCCAAACGTGGGTGATATGCCCATAGAGTACGAACTCCCTGAAGAGGTTTCAATCCCTCGTAGGTAGGCTCCAAACTGGATATCGGTGGAATCGTTTGCTGCTGAACGGATCAGTTTCAATCCCTCGTAGGTAGGCTCCAAACAGGAACATCGCCTCGAGCTTGATCCGCTTCTCTTCGTCGTTTCAATCCCTCGTAGGTAGGCTCCAAACCAGGAATGTCTCGGTCCAGAGCCAACGACTTGAACGTGTTTCAATCCCTCGTAGGTAGGCTCCAAACAAGTCCTCGTCGCCCAAGGCGTCCTTGGCCCTCATGTTTCAATCCCTCGTAGGTAGGCTCCAAACTTAGCCAGTTCGCGAGCCTCAGATTCGGAGTCGATGTTTCAATCCCTCGTAGGTAGGCTCCAAACAAGGCATGAGGCCGGTGGTCCGGATGAGATTAGTGTAGTTTCAATCCCTCGTAGGTAGGCTCCAAACTCAAGCGACGGTTGCGCTGCCAGCCCCCGATTGAATGTTTCAATCCCTCGTAGGTAGGCTCCAAACTGGACACAGGGACTCTGCGCGACAATATCACAATGCAAGTTTCAATCCCTCGTAGGTAGGCTCCAAACATGGGGGGGGCTTGACATTAGAGGCTTAACATGTTAGTTTCAATCCCTCGTAGGTAGGCTCCAAACCCAGTCCACACCTTTCAACAACCACTCCACAATTCCGCGTTTCAATCCCTCGTAGGTAGGCTCCAAACCTGGCCGTTACCGCCACCTTCTTAGTGCCAGAAGGCGCAGGTTTCAATCCCTCGTAGGTAGGCTCCAAACTTTCTACGCCAGGCCATAAGTCCTGCGCAGCCGCATAGGTTTCAATCCCTCGTAGGTAGGCTCCAAACCCAAATACTGAAAGTCCCCTCCTCGTCCTCAAACCAGTTTCAATCCCTCGTAGGTAGGCTCCAAACGAGCCCGGCTTCGAGGCGGGCTTTTCGCAGCATTACTCGTTTCAATCCCTCGTAGGTAGGCTCCAAACGTCACAATGCGGCTGACAAGCTCCAGCGGATAAAAGAGTTTCAATCCCTCGTAGGTAGGCTCCAAACAATTACGCCGTGGAATCCCTGTAGGAGGTGATTATCGTTTCAATCCCTCGTAGGTAGGCTCCAAACTTACCGCCAGGCGGTACGTAACGCTTTGAGGCAGTAGTTTCAATCCCTCGTAGGTAGGCTCCAAACTCCCACATTCACGCTAGGTACTACTCCCCAGTAGGGATGTTTCAATCCCTCGTAGGTAGGCTCCAAACGATGGCCAATATGAGTAATCACGCTTTGTGATTCGTCGTTTCAATCCCTCGTAGGTAGGCTCCAAACAGCTTAAGCTGGATGGCGGGGCAAGTGTGGATATTGACGTTTCAATCCCTCGTAGGTA
>LGFI01000019.1 GCA_001508155.1 Acetothermia bacterium 64_32
CGGGGGGTGCTCCTCGAGCACGAGGAGGAGCACTACCGGCTTTTGGCCGAGCACCTGGGCCGGCACCTCGAGGCCCTGGGGGTTAAGGACGGGCAGGGATGACAGGGGCGGCCAACACGGGTTGCAGGTTAGCCGCTGGCCACCCTGACCGAACGGCTTGAGTTACGACTTCCCCAAGGGGGGTTTCACTGGCATAACTTGTTCTAGAAACCCATCGGATCCTCACTTGTAAGAGGCCGGCAGGCCCGGTTCAGGCGGCCGAAGGAGTTGCCCCAGCTAGAGGCCCCCGTCCCCGGGGGGCAATGTCTCAAGAAGTGCGTCCGGGGGCAGCATGGTAGCCTTCCCACGCAGACCCCGTAAGCTACACCTTCGCCTTGCACCCATACTGCCGCCAAATCCAATGGTGGACCTCCTGACTATACCATTGTAAATCGCGCCCATAAGGGGCTAAACTTGCCGAAGTATGCAGCGCCAGGATGTGGTCGCTTTCCTAGAAGAGCGCTTCCCGTCGGCCTTGGCCGAGGAGTGGGACCACACCGGGCTCCAGGTAGGCCCGCTCCATGCCCCCTGCCGGCGGGTCATGATCACCCTCGACCTCCGGCTGGGGCTTCTGGACATGCTCCCAGGGGTGGACCTCGTTCTCACCCACCACCCGTTGCTCTTCCGCCCACCCCAAACTGTCGACCCCGAATCCCCCCTAGGGAGGAAGCTCCAAGCCCTCCTCAGCCAGGGGACGGCCTGTTATGCCATCCACACCCCATACGACGTGGCCCAGGGGGGGCTGGGGGAGCGTCTGGCGGAGCTGATCGGCATTCGGGAGGCCCGTCCCCTGGAACCCCGTGGGGAGCTGGTGAAGCTCGTGGTGTTCGTCCCCCAAGGGCATGTCGAGGAGGTGGCCCAAGCCGTGTTCTCCGCCGGGGCCGGCCAGATTGGCCGATATGGACGCTGCTCCTTCCGCACCGGCGGCACCGGCACCTTCCTCCCCCAGCCGGGCACCCACCCCTTCATCGGGGAGGTGGGGAAGGAACAGCACACCCCCGAGGTCCGCCTCGAGACGGTGGTCCCCAGGGAGCGGGTCGGGAAGGCGGTGTCGGCCATGCTGGCCGCCCACCCCTACGAGGAAGTGGCCTACGACCTTTATCCCCTCCTCAACCAGGCGGGCTTGCACGGTCTGGGCCGGATAGGGACCTTGGCCCAACCCAGCCCCGCCCGCGAGGTCATCGAGTCCTTCGCCACCGCCTTGGGCGGCGCAACGCCCCAGGTCTACGGCGACGAAAGGATAAGGGTGGAGAAGGTGGCCGTCTGCGGCGGAAGCGGGGGAAGGCTGTGGCAGACCGCCTTGGCCTCCGGGGCCCAGCTCTACCTCACCGGGGAGATCGGCTACCACGAGGGCCTGCAGGCCGAGGAAGCCGGGCTCACCGTGGCCGCCCTCGGACACCGCCAGACCGAAGCCCCCTTCACTTCTCACATGGCCTCCCTGCTCAAGGAAAGATTCCCCCAGCTTGAGGTGATCGAAAGGTGAACCCCCAAGAAAAGATCCTCGCCCTCTGGGATGTGGACCAGGCCCTGCACAGGCTGACCGGGCTGATCAACGACCTCAAGCTGGAGGAGGAAAGGATCAAGGCCCGCATCCAATCGGAGGACCAGGCTTGGCAAAGGCGGAGGGAAAGCCACCGGAAGCTGCGACAAACCGCCACCGCCAAGGCCCGGGAGGTGGACGAAACCGACGATCGGATCCGCGCCTATCAGAAAAGGCTCGACCAGGACATCATCCCCTACAAGGAGATGGAGTACCTCCGGGAGCAGGTCGGCCTGCTGCGGAAGAGGCTGGAGAAGCTGGAGCAGGAAGCCCTGGAGCTTTTGGAGGAAACCGACGTCGACGCCGAAAGGCTGTCCCAGGACGAGAAGGAATATAAAGCAAGGCGGGCCCGGCTGGAAGGGGAGCTCCATGGCCTAAAGGAACGGCGGGAGGGGCTGGAAAGGGAGAGGGAAAGGCTGCTTGAGAGAAGGCAAGAGGCCCTGAAAGAGCTCCCTGGTCACCTGAGGGAACACTATGAGCGACTCCATGAGGCGGTGTCCGATCCGGTGGCCGTGGTTAAGGATGGTGCCTGCAGCGGGTGCCAGTTGCGCCTGTCTGAGATCCTTTTGGAGCGGGTACGGGAAGGACGGGAGGTGGTGATCTGCGAAAACTGCTCCCGCTTTTTGTTCTTGTGCTGGCGGTAGCAGGGCTCCCACAGGAGCCCCTGCTCCCCCGGCGTCTTGGCAGCATCAACGACTACGGCCAAACCCTGGAGCGTGTCCACCGCGAATCCCTGGCATCTTATGTAGAGGAGCTAAAAGGAAAGGGCCTGTCCTTTTTCTACCTGGCGAGCTGGCGTGATCCGTTCGGCGACCCGTGGACATATGCCCGGGAGGTGTTCCTGCACTGGGGGCTGCCGGGGGATGCCGTCCTGGTGGTCTTTGTGCTGGAGGGGGGGAGGTGGCGGGTGGCCGGGCAGCTTGGGGTGGACGCTGCCTTTCGCATCCCAGAGCACGAGTTCGTGGCGCTTTTGGAGGAGGCGGAGGGGGTTGCCCGGCGGGCCCCCCCCGCCCAGGCCGTGTTGGCCCTAGCGGAGGGGTTGGTGGCCCTGGCCGAGGGGGGGTGGTCAGGGGACGGCGGGCCCAAGGGGGCATGGCCCTATGCGGTCGCCGGGGGGGTTGGGGCCCTGGTCCTGTTCCTGCTGGCGCGGCGGGTCTGCCCCCGCTGCCTTCGACCCCTGTATCGCCGCCCCACGGTTCGGGGTATAATTTGGGTGTGCCCTCGGTGTGGTTACACCAGGGCGCCGCGGCGGGGGAGGGGGACAGGGAGCCGCGGGGGTTTTTACCCCTGAGGAAGGTCCGGACTCCGCAGGGCAGGCCGCTCGGGGAAACCCGAGAGGGGGCGACCCCTGGAAAGTGCCACAGAGAACAGACCGCCAGCGGCCCGGGATTCCGGGTGCGGGCAAGGGTGAAACGGTGGGGTAAGGGCCCACCGCCGGGGCCGCGAGGCTCCCGGGCACGGCAAACCCCGGCCGGAGCAAGGCCAAATAGGGGGGCGATTGAGGGTGGCCCGCCCGATGCCCCCGGGTAGGCCGCGTAGACGAATGGCTCCCGAAAACAGAATCCGGCCTATGGCCCCCTCCCCCGCCCGGGTATAATGGCCCCCGGAAAGAGGAGGTGTATGAGATGGGCCTGTGGCTTTTTTACCCAGAGACCTTGCTTTTGCTTCTGCCAGCTTTGCTCCTGGCGGTCTATTCTTCCTATAAGGTACGCTCCACCTACGCCAAGTACCTCGAGGTCCCCACCCAAAGGCGGGTGACCGCCGCCCAGGTGGTCGAGGAGCTCCTGGCCCGGGCCGGGGTGTCCGGGGTGCGGATAGAAGGAACCCCCCGCCCGCTGGGCGACCACTACGATCCCCGTGGGAGGACCCTGCGCCTGTCGGCCCCCAATTCCCCCTCGGTGGCAGCGGTGGGGGTGGCCGCCCACGAGGCGGGCCACGCCATCCAGCATGCCCAGGGGTACGCACCCCTTGCCCTGCGCTCGGCGGTGGTGCCGGTGGCGAGCTTCGGCTCCCAGCTGGCGTTCCCCCTTTTCTTCATCGGGCTCATCTTCCGGGCTGATTTCCTGCTCAACGCCGGGATCATCCTGTTCTCCGCCGCGGTCCTCTTCACCCTGATCACCCTCCCGGTGGAGTTCAACGCTTCCCGCCGGGCGGTGGCAGCCCTGCGGCAGAGCGGGCTCGTCACCCAGGAGGAGCTGGGGGGGGTAAAGGAGGTGCTCAACGCTGCCGCCCTCACCTACGTGGCCGCGGCAGCCATGGCGGCCCTGCAGCTCTTGTCGATGCTACTGATCGCGAATCGCAGGCGATGAGGCTTTCCCCGTCGCTCCTTTCCGCCGACTTCGGCCGCCTGGCCGAGGAGGCGGAGAAGGTGAAGGGGGTGGCCCACTTCCTTCACTTCGACGTCATGGACGGGCATTTCGTCCCGAACCTCACCTTTGGGCCACCGGTGGTTAACGCCCTTAAACGCTACACAAACCTCCCGTTTGACATCCATCTCATGTTGGAGCGTCCCGCCGTCTATGCCCCCCGGTTCCAGGTGGGCCCTGATGACGTCATCACATTCCATGTAGAGGCCGAGGACCCCCCTCAGCATACCATCGAGGTCATCCGGGGCCTGGGCTGCCGGGTGGGGATCTCCCTGCGCCCCGGGACCCCCCTTTCGGCGATAAAGCCGTATCTCCCGCAGGTGGACTGGGTGCTTGTGATGAGCGTGGAGCCGGGGTTCGGGGGCCAGGAGTTCCTCCCTGGCGCCTTGGACAGGATTCGCAACCTGAAAAGGCTGATCGGTCGGCGGCCGGTCACCATCGCCGTGGATGGGGGCATAGATCCGGGCAACGTGAGGCAGGTGGTGGAGGCTGGCGCAGAGGTGATCGTGGCCGGCTCCGCGGTCTTCGGGCAGCCCGATCCCCGGGCCGCCGCCTACAGGCTCCTTATGGCTGCCGATGGGGATAGATGAGCGCTTCATGCGCCGGGCCATGGAGCTCGCCCGACTGGGGGAGGGGTACACCCGCCCCAACCCCCTGGTGGGGGCGGTGGTCGTCCGGGACGGGGAGGTGATCGCCGAGGGCTACCACGCCCGTTACGGAGGCCCCCATGCCGAGGCCCTGGCCCTGACCCGGGCCGGAGAGGGGGCAAAGGGCGCCGATCTCTACGTGAACCTGGAGCCGTGTGCCCACTGGGGGAAGACCCCCCCGTGCGCCGACCGCATCATCGCCGCCGGGATCCGCCGGGTCATCGTCGCCACCCGCGACCCCAACCCCCTGGTGAACGGCAAAGGCCTGGAAAGACTCCGCGCCGCCGGCGTGGAGGTGGTGGAGGGGGTCCTCAGGGAAGAGGCCGAGAGGCTGAACGAGGTCTTCTTTCACTGGATCAGGACCAAACGTCCCTTCGTCTCCCTGAAGCTGGCCATGTCCCTGGACGGGAGGATCGCCACCAAGGCGGGGGAATCCCGCTGGATAACGGGGCAGTGGGCGCGGCGGCGGGTGCACGAGCTCCGGCGAGCACACGCCGCGGTGCTGGTGGGGGTGGACACGGTGCTCGCCGACGACCCCCAGCTCACCGTGCGGGAGGTGGAAGGCCCGCAGCCTTTGAGGATCGTGCTCGACTCACGGGGCCGGACCCCGCCGGGGGCGAAGGTGCTCGGGGAAGGAGCAGAAACCCTGATCGCTACCTGCAGCATGCCTCAAGGGGTGGAAGAGGCCCTGCGGGCCTGTGGGGCCCGGATCGAGCGGTTCCCGGCCCGGGCCGGCCGGGTGGACCTTGCAGCCCTGCTCCCCTGGCTGGGGGAAAGGGGCATCGATTCCCTCCTGGTGGAGGGGGGTGGGGAGGTGGCCTGGTCGTTCATCTCGGCTGGGCTTGTGCAAAAGCTATACCTGTTTTACGGTCCCCTGATCATCGGCGGGCAGAAGGCCCCAAGCGGCGTGGGCGGGGAGGGCTTCGCCAGGCTGGCGGACGCCGCCCGGTTCCGAATCGCTCAGGTGGAACGCCTCGGCGAGGACCTGCTGGTGGTGGCCTACCCTTGCCGGATGCAGCGAAACCGCGGCCAGGTATAATCATCACGACACTTTTGGCCCGCGAGGTGAGGGCGATGGAGAAGGGTACATACAGGGTGAAGACGGGGTTCGCCGAGATGTTCAAGGGCGGGGTGATCATGGACGTCACCACCCCTGAGCAGGCCAGGATCGCCGAGGAGGCCGGGGCGGTGGCGGTGATGGCCCTGGAACGGGTGCCGGCCGACATCCGCGCCCAAGGGGGGGTGGCCCGCATGGCCGACCCCAAGAAGATCAAGGAGATCATGGATGCCGTGTCCATCCCGGTCATGGCCAAGTGCCGGATCGGCCACATCGCCGAGGCCAGGATCCTGGAGGCCCTGGGGGTGGACTTCGTGGACGAGTCCGAGGTCCTAACCCCGGCAGACCCCTTCAACCACATCGACAAGTGGCAGTTCAGGGTGCCGTTCGTGTGCGGCTGCCGGGATCTCGGGGAGGCGGCCCGCAGGATAGCCGAAGGGGCGGCGATGATCCGCACCAAAGGCGAGGCCGGCACCGGCAACGTAATCGAGGCGGTACGCCACATGAGGATCTTAAACGACCAGATCCGCAGGCTCAGGGATATGTCCCGGGCGGAGCTGGTTTCCTATGCCAAGGAGCTTGGGGCCCCGGTGGAGGTGCTGGAGCTGATCCAGGAGCAAGGGCGGCTTCCGGTGGTGAACTTCGCCGCCGGTGGCATCGCCACCCCGGCGGATGCTGCCCTAATGCGGATGCTTGGGGCGGATGGGGTGTTCGTGGGGAGCGGCATCTTCAAGTCCCAGAACCCCGAGAAACGGGCCCGGGCCATCGTGCTGGCCTGCACCCACTACGACGATCCGGAGCTGCTGGCGGAGGTATCCGAGGACCTGGGTGAGCCGATGGCCGGGATCGAGATCGACAAGATCCCCCAGGAAGAGCTGATGCAGTACCGATGAAGATCGGGGTCCTTGCCGTCCAAGGGGACGTGCGGGAGCACCTGAGCGCCCTGGAGAGGCTGGGGGCAAGCCCGCTCCCGGTGTTGAAGCCCGAGCACCTCGCGGGCCTTTCCGGGATCGTGCTCCCAGGGGGGGAGTCCACCGCCATCTGGCGGCTGATGCAGGCAAACGGCCTGGCCGGGGCGCTCAAGGCCGAGCTCGAGGGGGGGCTCCCCGCCTTCGGCACCTGCGCCGGCATGGTCCTCCTGGCAAAGGAAATCACCAACTGGCCGGAGCGCTTCCTCGCGGTTTTGGACATCGCGGTGGAGCGCAATGCCACCGGAAGGCAAGTGGAATCCTTCGAGACAGTCCTCCCCGTGGACGGCCTAGGGGAGGTGCCGGCGGTTTTCATCCGGGCGCCCTTGGTAAGGCGCGTAGGGGAGGGGGTGGAGGTGCTGGCCCGCTGGCAGGGGAACCCGGTGCTCGTCCGACAAGGACCCTTCCTGGCGGCCAGCTTCCACCCCGAGCTGGTGGAGGATGCCCGGCTCCACAGCTTTTTTCTTGAGATGTGCAGAAAGGGGTGAACCATGGCGAAGGTAGCGATAAACGGATTCGGCCGCATAGGGCGGGTGACGCTCAGGGTCCTTCAAAAGCGGGGCTTTCCCCTAGAGCTGGTGGCCATCAACGACCCGTTCCTCTCCCCCCAGGTGGCCGCCCACCTGGTAAAGTACGACACCGTCTACGGTCGGGCCCCGTTCCGGGTGGAGGGGAGGGGTGGGGCGCTCGTCGTGGACGGGCAGGAGATCCCGTTTTTGGCTGAGAAGGACCCGGAAAAGCTCCCCTGGGGGGAGTACGGGGTGGAGGTGGTGATCGAGTCAAGCGGGGTGTTCCGGGAGTACGGGAAGGCGGAACTTCACCTCAAGGCCGGGGCAAAGCGGGTGCTCATCTCTGCCCCCCCCAGGGGGGAGAGGAAGGAGGAGATCCCCCAGATCCTGTGGAGGATAAACGAGGACGATTTCGACCCTGGCAAGCACAGGATTGTCTCGGCGGCCTCCTGCACCACCAACTCCCTGGGGCCGGTGGTCAAGGTTTTGCACGAGGCCTTTGGCATCGAGCACGGCTTCCTCACCACGGTGCACGGCTACACGGCCGACCAGCGGCTGGTGGATGCCCCCCACAAGGACCTGGCCCGGGCGCGGGCGGCCGCGGCCAACATCATCCCCACCTCTACCGGGGCGGCCCGCTCCATCCCCGCCATCTTCCCCGAGCTCAAAGGCAAGATGGACGGGATCGCCATGCGGGTGCCGGTGCCCTGCGGTTCGGTTTCGGACTTCACCGCCCGGCTCAAGCGGCCGGTCACGGTGGACGAGGTCAACCAGGCCTTCCGGGACGCCGCCCGCACCCCGCTGGGCGAGGTTATGCTGGTGACCGAGGACCCCATCGTTTCCTCGGACGTCCTTGGGGAGGACCACTCGGCGGTGGTGGCCCTGGCCTACACCATGGTGCTTCCTGGGGCGTCCGATGTTGTGAAGGTGCTTTCCTTCTACGACAACGAGTGGGGGTATGTGAACCGCTTGGTGGACGTGGCGGCGCACGTGGCCCGGTAGGGGGGCGACCGGGCGGATGCGGAAAGCGGGGCTTGCGGCAGCGGGGCTGGTGGGGCTCCTTTTCCAGCCCCGCTGCTTTTTGTGTGGGGCCGTGCTTTGGTCCCCGAGGGCGCTTTGCCCGGAATGCCTCGCCGAGCTCCCCCGGTGGGAAGGTCCCCGGTGTGTTGTGTGCGGAAGGGGGGTGGAGGAGGGGACGGACCTGTGTCGGGACTGTGCGGTGGAGGGGCGGCCCTATAGCGCGGCCCGGGCCCTGGGGCCGTATCAGGGCGGGCTGCGCCGGGTGATCCAGGGCCTCAAGTACGAAGGGGAGCGCGCCCTGGCCCGCCCGTTGGGGCTCCTTTTGACCGAGCTTTTCTCCAGCCTCCAGCCGGCCTGGGAGGTGGGGCTTGTGACATGTGTGCCGGCGGACCCGGCCAGGCTTAGGGTCCGGGGGTATCACGCCGCGGAGCTCCTGGCCCGGCGGGTGGCCAGGGAAGCGGGGCTCCCCTTCCGGCGGCTCCTTGCAAAGCCCCGCCCTACCCCGCCTCAGGTGGGCCGCCCGCGCCGGGAAAGGCTGGTGGCCCTGAAAGGGGCGTTCCGGGCCCGCCGTCCAGGGCAGGGGGAATCAGTCCTCCTGGTGGACGACGTCATCACCACCGGGGCCACGGTCTCCGAGGCCGCCCGAACGCTTCGGGCGGCGGGATTCGGGGACGTGTACGTGATAGCCTGTGCCCAGGCCGGGGGGGACGATGGATATTAGAAGGCTGGTGGTGGGGCCCCTGCTCACCAACTGTTACCTCCTTTCGGCAGGAGGGGAGGTGGCGGTGGTGGACCCTGGGGACCTTTCCCCAAGGCTGGAACAGGCCCTCCAGGGGAAAAAGCTAAGGTACATCCTCCTCACCCACGGGCACTTCGACCATGCCGATGCCGCTGAGCTCGTGCACGCCCGCACCGGGGCCCCCATCCTCTACCACCCAGAGGAGAAGACCACCTTCTGGTCCATGGGGAGGAAGCCCCCACCCTTGGGAAGGGAGCTTTCGGATGGGGACAGGATCTACCTCGGCACCGAGGAGCTCCTCGTATGGCACCTGCCCGGGCACACGCCCGGCTCGGTGGCCTTCCTGTGGGAGCGGGGGAGGACCGCCCTAGTGGGGGATCTCCTCTTCTCCGGTTCGGTGGGGAGGACCGACCTCCCAGGGGGTTCCTGGGAGCTCCTCGAGCGCTCCCTGAAAAGGCTCCTGGGGCTTGAGGGAAGCTGGCGGGTTCTCCCGGGACACGGCCCGGAGACGGACCTCGCCCGGGAGCGAAGGGAGAATCCGTTTTTGAGGGGGATCTCAGATGGGACGGCCTGAGGTGGACGAGGTCAAGTCCCGGGTGGATATCGTGGAGCTTATCGGCCGTTATGTGACCCTGAAGCCGGGGGGGAAGAACCACAAAGGGCGATGTCCCTTCCATCCTGACGACACCCCTTCCCTTGTGGTGTCCCGGGAAAAGGGGCTATGGCACTGCTTTGGCTGTGGTGCCGGTGGGGACGCCATCGGGTTCCTCATGCGCATCGAGCGCCTCTCCTTCCCGGAGGCCCTGGCACGGTTGGCCCAAGAGGTTGGGGTGGAGCTCAAGGGGGGTGGGGCCAAGGGGGAACTCTACCGGGCCTGCCAGGCGGTGGCCCAGTTCTTCTCCCGGCAGCTCCGGGGCCCGGGGGGGGCGCGCGCCCGCCACTACCTCCTTTCGCGGGGGATAGGGGAAAGGGAGTGGGAAAGCTGGGGCCTTGGGTACGCCCCGGACGCTTGGGATGGGCTCCTCCGAGCGCTGGGGCACCTTGGGGTGGAGACGCTCTCTGCCCTGGGGCTTGTGATCAAGGGGGAGCGGGGCTACTACGACCGGTTCCGGGGCCGGGTGATGTTCACCCTGCGGGACGATCAAGGCCGGCCCGTTGCCTTCGCCGGCCGAGCCCTGGGGGAAGGGCAGCCCAAGTACCTGAACGTGCCCAACACCCCGCTCTTCACCAAAGGGACCCTCCTGTTTGGCTTGGACCTGGCCAAGGAGGAGATCAGGAGGCGCGGCCGGGCCATCCTGGTGGAAGGCTATACCGACGTGATCAGCATGCACGCAGCGGGCTTCCCCGAGACGGTGGGCTCCATGGGCACCGCCCTCACGGAGGGCCAGGCCCGGCTCCTTTCCCGCTATACGGACCGGGTGGTGATCGCCTACGACCGGGATGCTGCCGGCTCGGCCGCCTCCCTCCGGGGGATGGTGGTCCTGCGGGAGGCGGGCCTCAGGGTGGAGGTGGCGCAGCTCCCCCAAGGCGAGGACCCGGATTCCCTGGCCCGCACCCAGGGCCAGGAAGGGGTCCTCGAGGTACTGGAGGCCGCCAAGCCCTTCCACAGGTTCTTCCTCGACTCCCTGGCCGAACGCTACGAGCTGAAGAGCCTGAACGGAAAGGAGGCGGCCCTGGCCGAGGCCAGGGAGCTCTGGCCCCGGATCCGCAGCCTGCCCCTGCGCCACGAGCTGGCCCAGGGCCTGGCCGAGCTGCTCGCCCTCCCCGAGGAGGAGGTGAGGGCCAGCCTGCGAGGCACGCGCTGCCCCCTACACGATGAGAAAACCGATGACCGGATCGCGGCCGAGGACCTCGTTATGCACTTCCTCCTGTCCGGAAAGCTCCCCGAACAGGCCCTGGCCCAACTTGAAGTGGATGAATTTCGGGCTGAATATAGACCCATCGTGGAGAGGTGGTTGGATCTGTGGCGGGCGGGTTCAGCGCCGGATGCCCAAACGTTGGCCGGCCAGCTGGACGAGGACTCCCAGGCACACTTGGCCCGCCTTTCGCTGCTTGACCTCAAGCTCGCCGACGAGGGCCGCGCCGTGGACGATGCCCTGACCCGCTTCCTCTACCTGCCCCGGATAGAGAGGAGGCTGGCCCGGCTCCGGGAGGAGATGGCCCGCGCAGAGCAATTGGGGGACACGGCCGCCCTGCGGCGGCTGGAGGCCGAATACCAAGAGCTTGCCCGAAAGAGGCTAACCCTTTTGCGGAGGAGATCGTGACCGAGGCGCCCGATACCCTTCCCTCAAGGCCGGAGGAGGAGTTTCAAGAGGAGGATTTCCTGCGCAGCCTCCCTCTTTTGGAGGAACTGGCCGAGGCCACCCGCAACGAGAGCGAGCACTGGGAGGAGGAGCCTCAGGAGCGGGGGAGCGACCCGGTGCGCACCTACCTGCGGGAGATCGGAAGGGTCCCCTTGCTCACCAAGGAGGAAGAGGTGGCCCTGGCCCAGATGATGGAGCGGGGCAAGGAGGCGGCCGAGGAGCTGAAGAGGGGCCGGAACCTGACCCAGGAGCGGCGGGAGGAACTGGAGCGGCTGGTAGAGCAAGGGGAACGGGCGCGGGAGCGGCTGACCGTCTCCAACCTGCGGCTTGTGGTATCCATAGCCAAAAGATACATGCATCGGGGCCTGTCCTTGCTGGACCTGATCCAAGAGGGCAACATGGGGCTGATGCGGGCGGTGGAGAAGTTCGACTGGCGCAAGGGCTACAAGTTCTCCACCTACGCCACCTGGTGGATCCGGCAGGCCATCACCCGGGCCATAGCTGACCAGTCCCGCACCATCCGCGTCCCGGTGCACACCATCGAGGCCCTGCAGGAGCTGTATCGGCTGCGCCGGGAGTATGTGCAGGCCCACGGGACCCCTCCCAGCTACGATGAGCTGGCCGAGCTTTTGGGGACCAGCGTGGAGCGGGTCAAGAAGATCGAGCAGGCGGCGGCCTATACCTCCTCCCTTGAGCGGCCCCTTTCCGAGGAGGAGGACGAGACCTTGGGGGACTTCCTGCCGGACGAGTCGGTCCCCTCCCCGGCCAGGGAGGCCATCCGCGCCCGGCTCAGGGAGGAGCTTCGCAAGGCCCTGGAGGGGCTGGAGCCGCGGGAGCGGGAGATCCTGGAGCTCCGGTACGGTTTGGTCGACGGCCACCCCAGGACCCTGAAGGAGGTGGCCAATCAATTCGAGATCACGCGGGAGCGGGTGCGCCAGATCGAGATCAAGGCCCTGGAAAAGCTCAAACACCCCTCCCGCCAGCAGAACCTGCGGACCCTGCGGGAGCTCCTGCTTTCAGAGGAATAAAAGATCTGAGCCGGCGAGAGGAGTCGAACCTCCGACCCGCCGCTTACGAAGCGGCTGCTCTGCCTGCTGAGCTACGCCGGCACGCTTTCCATTTTACCCTGAGGCCCTCGGCCCTCAAACCATGCGGTTCCTGCGCAGAGGGAAGCTCACCATCCGCCGATAATAGCGGGTAAGCAGCCGGGCATGTTCCGGGGGCAGGCCCGCCTGCCTGAGGCGGCGGCGGAACGCTCGGGTGGCGCGAAAGCGGCCCCACAAAAAGCCGACCCCCACGCCGCCCAAACGGAATATCAGTGCGGCAAGCTTTCCTGCGACGACAAGTCCGCGGAGGAACCTCAGTCTTCCTCCTTCTTGTCCAAATCTAAATCGTCGCCCAGGTTGATCCCCCCGAGCCCCTTCCGTCCCAGGATGTCCCGCAGGTTGATCATGTACCCCCGGGCCATGTCCAAGGCATCCTCTTTCGGGATCCCGGCCTCGACGAGTTTCTTGTAGAACGTGGCCACGGCGTCGGCCATGTTGGCGGCCGCGTCCTTGGAGTAGAGCACGTCCCGCAGCCCCCGGAGGAGGCCGGGGATGCGTTCGGACACCACATCGAGCACCTCCCGCAGCTCTTCCACTTCGCCTTTTTTCCGCTCCTCAGTCACCTTGCACCTCCTTCGATCTCAAACAGTGGCACCCTATGCCCGAATATCTTGAGCTCCCCGGTCAAGGGCACCTTACCCCCCCGCACCGAAAGGCCAATGGAAAGGCCGAGCAGGAACGAGCCCACATCCAAGCTCCCCAAGGGTATGCCGCGGGCCCGGGCCAGGGTGCGGATCCACACCTCGTCTTTGGGCTCCGGCAGGCGGGCGAACGCCCCACGGAGCTCCCGGACGAGGCGCACCGCCTGGGCAAACTCCGTGCGGCAGGCCGGACACCCAGCTAGGTGGGCGGCCAGGGCCGTCCTCTCCTCCCCCGGCAGGCTCCCGGCCGCCTGCCATGGGATAAGCTCGCGGGCCTGTCGGCAGTTCATGCTAGCACCTCCGCCAAGGCCCTTTTTGCATGGTACATCCTGGACTTCACCGTGCCCTCCGGGACCCCCAAGATCCTGGCGATCTCCTGATAGGAAAGGCCCTCGTAGAAGGCGAGGAACACCACCTCCCGCTGCTGGGGCGAAAGGCGTTCCAAGGCCGAGCGCACGCGTTCCGCCCTCTCCACCTGACCGGCCGGGTCCGGGAGGACCAATGGCTCATTGGCCGTGCGGGCTCCCCGCGCCTCGCGCCTGAGCAGGGCATGGGCCTGGTTGCGGGCAACCCCGAAGATCCAGGTAGATACCCGCGAGCTCCCTTTGAAGGTAGCAGCCCCCTCCCACACGGCCACCATGGTGTCCTGGACCACCTCCTCGGCGAGGTGCCGGTTGCGCAAGATGGTGAGGGCGTAGCAGAAGACTCGAGTGGCGTACCGCTCATAGAGCCGCCGGAAGGCGGCTTCATCGTGGGCCGCCACGCGCGCAAGAAGCTCGCGGTCGTCCGCCACTCCACCCCCTTAGCTTTGAGCCTCATGAGCCACTCGGCGGATCACAAAGAGCCAAACCCGGGACTGCCACCGCTTTGGCACCACAGTCTCTTGGTCTTCAGCTTTCCCCAACCTGGCCTGCTTGAGGCTTTTTTCCAAAAGCTCACGGTACCGCCCCAGGGCCACGTCCTCCGCTATCCTACCTGAAAGCTTGAGTTCCATCTCGTCTCCTTCCATTAGGTAAGTGGGGAAAAGGGGTAGGGGAGGTTCAACTCGTGATGAGGGAGGGGGGCAGGGCGGGGACGATCCTGCCCCCGCGGCCCTCCGTGGTCTTGGCGGCAAGGAGCGCGGAGAGCACCGCCTCCTCCGTGGCCTCAGCGGCAGCGCGGTAGAGGGCACCCATGGTCTCGGACCGGTCGGGGATGAACTCCCCGGCCAGCTTTTCAGCTTCGCGAGGAATTCGATAGCCCGTGGAGAAGGCGAGCAGGAAGTCGCCGGAGCCGGGAGAGGCCGGGGCGCCGGTCCTAGCTAGCCCCAACGCACCCCGGCGACAGAGCCGGGAAAGCTGCTCGGGCAAAAGCGGAGCATCTGTAGCCAAAATGATGATTACCGAGCCTTGTTCCCCTTTCCGTAAGGGTGGGACCCTGGAAAGGTCAAGGGCCCGACCCAGGAAGCGAAGGTCTTCCCGCCGGCCCATGTTGGGCAGGGCCAAGGCCCCCACGGTCCAGCCATCCACCAGCCGGGAGGCGGTGCCGATCCCGCTTTTCAGTTCGAAGGCCACCATCCCGGTCCCGGCCCCCACACAGCCTTCCCGGACCTCCTCACCGGCTTCCTCCAGGGCAGCCAGGGCGTCGGCCTCCAGGACGGGGCGTGACTCTATGGCGGATAGGAACCCGTCGTTACACTCCAGGACCACCGGATTGATGGAGCGGGCCTCCGGATGTCGGGACAAAGTCCAGGTTATCAGGGCGTCGGCGCAGCGGAAGACGGCCAGGGTGTTCGTGAGGAGGATCGGGGTCTCCAGGGTTCCCAGGTGGAGGAGCTGCCACAGCCCCACCGCCTTTCCGTGGCCATGGAGGACGAACGCCCCGGCCGGGAGCATTTCGGCATAGGGATCCCCAGGCGGGAGGATCGCCGTCACCCCGGTCCGGATCGTCCCCTCCCCGGAGCCCCGGACGATCGTGCGATGCCCCACCCGCACCCCGGGGACGTCTGTGATCGTGCCTCGTGGCCCAGGGGGGAGGCGTCCGAGGGAAAGGCCAGCCTGCCTGAACGCGTTCAAAACCACACCTCCCAAGGGGGCCCAAAAGAAGGCGGAAGCAGCGCCATGGCCCCTACGGCTTGGGGACGGCTAGATCTCCCGGGCCCCAGCCCGAAAGCTCCGCCCCAGGCAGGGACTCCTGGACAATCTCGTGCAGAATCTGGGCGAATTTCACTTTTTCCCGGCCCCAGTCGGCCAGGGTCTTGCCTGAGACCCACGGTTTGTACAGGGCCCCAGGCCCCACGAGGCACGCCGGCCCCGGCTCCAGCTTGAAGTAACAAGGGGAACAGGTCCTCACCATCTCCGGCCCTTCATAGAAACGGTTGAAGCCGCCGAAGGAGTCGGTGAGGTAGATGTGGAGGTCAAGCGGCATTTTCACCGCCTTTCGTATGGCGGCGAGCTGGGGCAGGGAGAGGTCCCCCAGGGGGTTGAAGGTGTTTGCCCCCAAGGACTCCAGGACCTTGGCCCCGGCCGGGTTTCCATGGCCGGCGAAGACCGAC
The DNA here is from genome assembly GCA_001508155.1 of Acetothermia bacterium 64_32. Classification (GTDB taxonomy): domain Bacteria; phylum Bipolaricaulota; class Bipolaricaulia; order Bipolaricaulales; family Bipolaricaulaceae; genus 64-32. The sequence goes on from LGFI01000019.1 coordinate 15,469, forward strand.
ACCTTGAACACCACCTCCTTCGGCAGGTCCCCCTCCTCTCGCATCCGGGAAAGGAGCCAAAGGAGGCCCTCGTCCAGCACCAAAAACCCCCTGAAGCCGAGCTCCACTGCCCGCAGGATATCGGCGATCACATACCGCAACTGGTCCGCCCCCCGGAAGCGGAGGCCTGAAAGGCTCCCCTCCGGGGTGGCAAGCTGCCTTCCGGTGTCCCAGCCCGAGCGGGGGCCGGGGGTGAGGATGGCCTCCACCCTCGCCTCGGCCGCTATCTGCGCCAAATCCCGGAGCTCCGCCCGATCCAGGAGGGTCGCCCCCATCACCGTGGAGATCATCCGGTGTACCGGAAGCTTCCTGCGCTGGGCCTCGCTCACAACGGCCTCGAGCACCTCCGGCCGCTCCACCCCGGAGATCTCCATCCGGTACCCCGCCCCGTCCGGAAAGCGCAAGGGGCTTTCCGGAAGCTCGTAGACATCCCGGCCCGGGACCCCATGCTTCTCCATCAACCTTTCCACCCGGCGCTGATCCATTGCTCCTCCCTATTCTGGTGATCGGTGATATGTGATGAGCCATGAGTAGCAAAGCATCAGCATCTTCCTATCACTCATCACCGATCACTCATCACCAATTAGCTCTTGGAGGCGTTCCCATTCCTCCTTCGGGATGTGGTAGGTGTGCTCGGGCCCTGGGAACCTCCCCTCTTTGACGTCGGAGATGTAGTCCCGGAACGCTTGGAGCATCACAGAGGAGACATCGGCATATTTTTTCACGAACTTGGGGGTGAAGGCTTCGAAAAGGCCCAGGATGTCGTGGACGATGAGGAGCTGGCCATGGCAGGCGGCGCCGGAGCCGATGGAAAGGATCGGGACCTTAGCCCGCTGCACGATCAGCTCCGCCACCCGGGCCGGGATGGCCTCAAGCAGGATCGCGAAAGCCCCCGCCTCCTCCAGGACCTTTGCGTCCTCAATCAGTCGCCGCGCGGTTTCGGCGTCGCGCCCCTGGGCCTTGAGGCCGCCGATCTGGCTCTGTGCCTGGGGGGTGAGGCCGATGTGGCCCATGACCGGGATCCCGGCCTTGACGATGGCCTCAACGCGCTCGGCCATCCTGGCCCCGCCCTCAAGCTTCACCGCGTCCGCTCCTCCCTCGGCGATGAACCTCCCCGCGTTCCTTATGGCAAGCTCGTTTGAGGGCTGATAGGACATGTAGGGCATGTCCCCTACGACGAAGGCCCGCTTTGCCGCCCGCGATACCGCGGCGGTGATCTCTACCATGAAGTCCATCTTGGCCGGCAGGGTGGTCGCATGGCCCAAAAGGCACATGGCGGCCGAGTCCCCCACCAAGATCATATCAATCCCGGCCCGGTCCTCGAGGAGCGCCGTGGGATAATCGTACGCGGTGAGGAAGGTTATCCGCTCCCCCCGCTCCGCCATCGCCAAGAGATCCGGAATCGTAAGCTTTATACCCTTCTCCGCCATTGCCCCTCCTTTTAGCCATGGTAGCAACCGGCCGCTTTCCAGCCAAACTGCGATTTGACTGATCGGTGCATTTCACTCTATTCTCCTTTTGATGTCCTCTAATGGCCGGGCTTGGCCTGAAGATCGGTACGCAAAGGTTGCGGGCCTGCAAGTCCGCTATTGGGTGGGTGGGAAAGGGGAGGATGTCTTCCTCTACCCCGGCCTGGGCGGCTCGGCAGAGGATTGGGCGAGCGCCTTTACCGAGCTTGGCGAGGGATTTCGCCTCTGGGCCCTAGACCTCCCTGGGTTCGGCCGGTCGGACAAGCCCGCACGGGGCTACTCGCTTGCCTTCTTCCTGAAAATTGTGAAGGCATTTATGGACGCTCAAGGGGTCGCCCGCGCCCACCACGTGGGCATCTCGATGGGCGGCGGGGTCGCCCTCGCCCTGGCGATCGAGGCACCAGAGCGCGTTCACCGTTTGGTGCTGGTGAACTCAGCTCTCCTCGGCCGCCGCGTCCACCCTCTGCTTCATGTGTGCGCGCTGCCGCCTTTTGGGGAGTTGATCCTCCGGCCGCGGCCTGCGGTGGTCGAGCGCTACATCGCCCGCTGCCTTGCCGACCCAGGGAGCGCCCCGAGGGACTGGGTGGCTGTTCACCAAGTCCTCGCCCGCCTGCCCGGCGCCCAGCGGGCGTTCCTGGCCGTGTTGCGCTGCGGTATGGGGGCGTTTGGGGTAAAGCGCAGGATCCTCCGCCCCATCCTCTCTGCCCTGCCCCACCTCAGCGCGGAAACGCTCGTCATCACGGGGGCCGAAGACCGTTTCATCCCCCGGAGATACAGCAAGCGGGCCGCGTCCCTGATTCCCCGCGCCAAAGCGGTGGTCCTCCCGGGCTGCGCACATCTCCCCCACGTAGAGCGGCCCGAGATCTTCTACCCCATGCTCGCCCGTTTCCTCCACCACGGCCTTGCCGGCCTTGAGCCCCTGGAGGGTCAGCTCGAGGGGTCGGGCTCGCTACCGAGTGCGGGCGCCCATGTTGAACCCGGCGGTGGCCCCAGCGGCCGCCGCCGGGGGGAGAAGCCACAACAGGGGTTGGAATTCTGTGGCCACCCTGAGCCCGATCATCAAGCCGGCCCCTCCTGCTCCGCCCAAGAAACACAGCCCGATATTCCCCTCCACCCCGAGAAGCGAGCCGGTCGTCGCCACCCCGAAGCTCGCCCCCAGCGCCCCCCCGCCGGTGTAGCCAAGCACCGTGCCGAGGATGGTTGCCCCCAGCACCCCCCAGCCCTCCGCACCTGCAGTGAGCACTGCGGTGAGGACGAATGCCCCGGCGAGTCCACCGGCGTACCCCGCAAGGGTCCCCACTACAAGCTCAGGCAACACAGCCTCCTCGGGCGCAGCAGCCAGGAGGAACCCGCCTGAGAGCCCCACCACCATGGACAGCACCAAAAGCCCGCGTCTCATATCGCCTCCTTCCCCAGCCTCTCTCTTGGCTCAAGGAAAGCACCTTTTCCTCCACCTCCAGGGGAGTTCGGCTAGGAGTTGAGTGAGGAGGAGGGGGCCGATCCAGCAAGCCTGCCTCACCACTTCCCTGGTAGCGCCTGACCCACTTGCGCACGGTGTTAGGGGGAGATGGAGAGTATGGAGGCGGTTTCCCTCAGGCTCCCGCATTCCTTCCAGGTGCTCACGATCTGAAGCCTCAGGATCACTTTGCCCTCCTTGTGGGTGAGCTGGCAGGCTCTGGTGAGCGAGAACGCCAGCAAGGTGGCATCCCCCCTTTCTTCGAGATCTGGATGGACTTACGGATAGGGGGGATGCCACACTTTTTCAAGAACTCTTCGAACGTCGAAAGGTCCGGCCTCGGGGGTGGGTCACTATGTGTTGGCGCATTCCTCTGCCTGAGGCTACCCCTTTGGTGGATTCGTGATAAAATTCTACTAATAGTGAAATCCGACCGGGGGTTCCCCCCCGAGAACGGGGGCGAGATGAGGGAGCTAACCGAAAGGGAAGTTGAGGACCTTCTTGTGGGCTGTGCCATCTTGGGCACCGGCGGTGGGGGCGACCTCGAGGAAGGGCTCAAGCTGGTGCGGGGGGCGCTAGGGGCGGGGCGGGGGGTGAGGTTGGCTGCGCTGGGGGAGCTCGATCCGGGCTCCTGGATAGGTTCCCCTTACTACTGTGGGGCCGTTTCCCCCCAAGGGGAAGGGATCGAGGGGCGGGTGGCCCTGTGGGCGTTCGAGGTGTTGGAGGAGTTCCTCGGCCGGCCCTTCGCCGGGGTGATCGCGGCGGAGCTGGGGGGGCTGGCCACCGCCGGGGCGATCGCGGTGGCGGCCGAAAAGGGCCTTCCGCTCCTGGACGCCGATGCCCTGGGCCGGGCCGCCCCGGAGCTGCAGTGCTCCTATTTCTACGTCAAGGGGATCCCCATCGCCCCCATGGGGCTGGCCACCCCCCAGGGCGACCTCATCCTGATAAGGGAGATCCAGGGGGATGCCCGGGCCGAGGAGGTGGTCCGGACGCTGGCCACCAGGAGCGGGGGGATGGTGGGGGTGTGCGACCACCCCGCCCAGGTGGAAAGGCTGCAGGGCTCCTGCATCGAAGGGACCCTCTCCCGGGCCCTGCAAGTGGGCATGGCCCGCCGCCAGGCCGTGGCCCGGGGCGATGACCCGACCCAGGCGGTGGCCGCCGCCGGCTTTCTCCTTTTCACCGGGAAGGTAGAAAAACATTCCTTTAGGGTGGAGGGGGGCTTCACCCTGGGGGAGATCGTGCTCGCGGGGGAAGGCGATTTCTCCGGCCGCTCCTACAAGATCCACTACAAAAACGAACACCTCATCTCCTGGCTGGACGGGGAGGTGGACGTCACCGTCCCCGATCTCATCTGTGTGCTGGACAGGGAAACCGGGATGCCCATCACCAACCCCAACTGCCAGGAAGGGCAAAGGGTGGCGGTGGTGGGCTTCCCCGCCCCCAAGGAGTGGCGGACCCCGGAGGGCCTGAGGGTGTTGGGCCCGGCCTTCTTCGGATACGAGGTCGAATACGTCCCCCTGGAAGGGAGGCGGGGATGAGGATCCTGGTCATCGACCCCGTGGCCACCCAGGAGTGGGTGGAAAAGGACGCCGAGTACCTGCGGGGGATAGCGGCCCCGGGGACCGAGCTTTCCGTGATGGCCCTTTCCCGGGGGCCGGCTTCCATAGAGACCTTCTACGACGTGGCCTACGCCGCCCCGGAGGTCCTCCACATCGTACGGGACCAGGCGGAGGAGTTCGATGCCATCGTGATAAACTGCTTTGCCGACCCGGCGGTGGACGCCGCCAGGGAGCTAACGGACCGGGTGGTGCTTGGGCCGGCGGAGACCTCCATGGCGCTGGCCCTGCACCTTGGGGACCGTTTCTCGGTGATCTCCACCTTCGCCAACACCGCGCCCTGGGTCAGGCAGCAGGCGGTGAAGCTGGGGGTGGAGCGGAGGCTGGCCTCGGCCATCGGGATCGAGGTCCCGGTGCTGGAGCTTTCCCGGGAGCCCGAGCGCACCGTGGAGGAGCTGGTGCGGGCTGCGAAGCTCGCGGTGGAGCGGGACGGGGCGGAGGTGATCGTGCTGGGCTGCACCGGGATGGCGACCCTGGCCCAGGCGGTGAGGGCCCGGCTCCCCGTGCCCCTCATCGAGCCGGCGGCCGCAACCCTCAAGACCGCGGAGCTCCTGGTCAGCCTTGGGTTGCGACACCACCGAGGGGGCCGCTACCTCATCCCCAACCCGGACAAACTCCGGGGCTACTGAAGGGGGGTGGTCGCAGGGGAAGATAAGCCTCCCAAATCAAAAAACGCATAAAAAGGGGGTATGTATGTTGTGGAAGAAGATTTTGGCGGTGGCGGTGGTGACGGGCGCCATGCTTCTGCCGGCCCTGGCGGAACAACCCCAGGTGGCGATGTACGGGTATCACTCCGAGGTGACGGTGTTCTGGGACCCGGCCTACTCCTTCTCCAACGAGATCATCTGGATGCACAACGTCTACGAGACCCTGCTGCGGTACGACCCCTTCACGGACCAGTTCCAGCCGGTGCTGGCGGAAGGCTACGAGCGGTCCGAGGACGGGCTTACTTGGACCTTCTATCTCCGCCGAGGGGTGAAGTTCCACACCGGCCGGGAGATGAACGCCGAGGCGGTAAAAGGGGCCATCGAGCGCACCATCTCCCTGGGCAAGGGCGCCTGGTACATCTGGGACGCGGTGGAGTCCATCGAGGTGGTGGACGACTACACGGTGGCCTTCCACCTGAAGTACCCCGCCCCCATGGACCTAACGGTGGCCGCCTGTTACTCCGCCTTCATCTTCGATCCGGCCTATGACCACGACTGGTACCTGCAGGGCCACGACTCCGGGACCGGCCCCTACACCATCGAGCGGTTCGAGGGGAACACCCTCATGGTGCTCGAGAAGTTCGAGGGTTACTGGGGCGGCTGGGAGGGCAACCACTTCGACAAGGTGGTGTTCAAGACGGTGCCTTCCCCATCCACGTTGCGGCTCATGGTGGAATCCGGCCAGGTTGACATCGCCTATCAGCTTCCCGTAAGCGATATCCAGGCCCTGAAGGACAATCCCAACGTGAGGATCGTCCACACCCCCTCCTTCCAGAACCTTTTGGCCCTGTTCAACACCCAGAAACCACCCCTGGACAACCCCTTGGTGCGGCGGGCCCTGGCCTACACCATCCCCTACCAGGACGTCATCCAAGGGGTGCTGGCCGGCTACGGCCGCCAGGCCCGGGGGGTGGTGCCCTACGGCCTTTGGGGCTGGTCGGATAGGGTGAAGCAGTACACCCTGAGCCTGGAGACGGCAAAGCTCCTCCTTTCCGAGGCGGGCTACCCCGAGGGCGGGTTCAAGCTCCTCCTCACCTACGTTTCCGCCGACGAGAACGAGCGGAGGGTGGCGGAGCTCTGGAAATCACAGCTTGCGAAGCTGGGGATCGAGCTCGAGGTCCGGGGCATGCCCTGGGACTCCCAGTGGGAGCTCGGCCAGGCCCCAGACCCCACCAAGCGTCAGGACATCTTCCTCTTTTACTGGTGGCCGGATTATGCCCACCCCCACTCCTTCCTGAGCGCCATGTTCCAGACGGAGGAGGAGATCGTTTTCAACCTCTGTTACTACTCGAATCCCCTCTACGACGAGCTGATCACCAGGGCGGCGGAGCTGGCGGGCATCGACCGGGCCGAGTCCATCAACATGTACGTTGAGGCCCAGAACGTCCTCATGGAGGACGTGCCGGGGGTCTCCATCTACGACATGGAGTACGTGCGGGCGGTGAACGCCAAACTCCAGGGGTATGTGGATAACCCCGCTTACCCCCACGTGGTGTGGTGGTATAACTGCTGGCGGGGATGAGGGGGTGAACGGGCCGGGGGCGAGGAGCCCCCGGCCCCTCCATGTTCTCCTATATCGCGCGGCGGTTGCTCCTGGCTTTGGTGGTCGTCTTCGGGGTGCTTGTCGTCACCTTCCTGCTCACCAGGGTGGTCCCGTCCGACCCGGCCGCCCGGTGGGTGGGACCCCATGCCACGGCGGACCAGATCGCCGCCGCCCGGGCGGAACTGGGGTTGGACAAACCCCTCTACGTCCAGTTCTACCGGTACCTGGCCGGCCTGGTCAAAGGTGACTGGGGGATATCCATCCGCACCCACCGGCCGGTGCTCCAGGACCTGGGCACCTACCTCCCTGCCACCCTGGAGCTGATCCTGTTCGGGCTTTTCTTGGCGGTGGTGGTGGGCTTGCCTTTGGGGGTGCTTTCCGCGGCCCACAACAACACCCCCATCGACCACCTAAGCCGGCTTGTCTCCATCGCCGGGGTCGCCCTCCCCACCTTCTGGCTGGGGATGATCCTGCAGCTTGTCTTCTTCAAGCAGCTGCGGTGGTTCCCCCTGTCGGATAGGTTGGATATGATGGTGGAGCTCCTCTCCCCGGTTAAGAAGATCACGGGCTTTTACATCTTCGATTCCCTGATCACTGGAAACCTCCCCGCCCTGAAAAGCGCGCTTTGGCATATCTTCCTCCCCGGACTCACCATCGCCGCCTACCCCCTGGGGCTTGCGGTGCGCATGACCCGGGCCACCATGCTGGAGGTGTTGTCGGAGGACTACATCCGCACCGCCCGTGCCTATGGCGTCCCGGAGACGAACGTTCACGGGGTACACGCCCTGCGCAACGCCCTGGGCCCGGTGCTCACCGTGCTCGCCCTCACCTTCGCCTACTCCCTGGTGGAGGCTTTCCTGGTGGAATCCATCTTCACCTGGCCGGGGCTCGGGTACTACGCCTCAAACGCCATCATGACGGTGGATTACCCGGCCATCATGGGGGTAACCTTGCTTATCTCCCTTACCTATGTGTTTTTGAACCTCTTGGTGGATGTCTCCTTGGCGTTTCTAGACCCTCGGATAAGGCTCGGCTGAGATGGGGGGCAGGCTTTCCTACGGGCTGAGATTGGCAGGCCGCAACCCCCTCACGTTGGTGGGGCTTACGGGGGTGCTGGTGCTGGGCCTGATCGCGGCGGTGGCCCCGTGGATCGTGCCCTATCCCCAGGACTGCCGGGGGGCTACGGACGTGGGTGAGCAGTTCCAACCCCCAAGCCTCAGGCACCTGTTTGGGACCGACGAACTGGGTCGGGATGTGTTCAGCCGGGTGATCTACGGGGCCAGGATCTCGCTGGTGGTGGGGATCGTCACCATCGGGCTTGCCCTGGCCATCGGCGTCCCGCTGGGGGTGATAGCGGGCTACAGCGGGGGGTTGGTGGACGAGGTCATCATGCGGGTCACCGATACCTTTCTCAGCTTCCCTTCCCTCCTTTTGGCCATGGCCATCTCCGCCATGCTGGGGCCAAACCTCCGCAACGCCATGGTTGCCATAGCCATCTCCTGGTGGCCGTGGTACACGCGGCTTCTGCGGGGGGAGGCGATCTCGGTTAAGGAGAGGGAGTATGTGGCAGCGGCCCGGGCGATGGGGGCATCCTGGGCTCGGGTGGTGTTCCGGCACGTGCTCCCCAACTCCATGGTCCCGGTGATCATCCAGGCCTCTATGGACTTCGGGGGGGTGATCCTCACCTGTGCCTCCTTGAGCTTCTTGGGCCTTGGGGCCCAACCCCCCATCCCGGAGTGGGGCCTCATGATCAGCTCCGGCCGCACCTTCTTCCTTACAAGTTGGTGGATCGTCACCTTCCCCGGGATCGCCATCTTCCTAGCCGTCCTTTCCTTCAACCTCTTGGGGGACGGGCTGAGGGAGCTCCTCGATCCCAAGGTGAGACGAAGGATGTTGAGGTAAAAGGAGGTGGCTTTGAAGCTCGAGGAAAAGGATATTGAGGATCTGATCGCGGGGTGTGCTGTCCTGGGGACAGGGGGTGGGGGTAGCCCCGCGCGGGGACTGGCCCTGCTGCGGAGGGAGCTCTCCCAAGGGCGGGAGCTCTCCCTGCTCCCCTTAGAGGAGTTGCCGAAGGGGGCGTGGGTGGCCTCCCCTTATATGTGTGGCAGCGTAGGCCCCGAGGGGGAGGGGGAGGAGGAGCTCGAGTGTCTTGTGGCCTTCGAGGCCCTGGAGGGGTACCTGGGGGTGAGGTTCGCGGCGGCGGTGGCCACCGAGATCGGTGGGGGGAACACCGCCGTGGCTATCGCGGTGGCGGCCGAAAAGGGGATCCCCATCCTTGACGCCGACCCCGCAGGCCGCTCGGTGCCAGAGCTTTCCCACACCACCTTCGCCCTCCGGGGGGTTGGGATCGCCCCCTTCGCGGTGGCCACAAGGCGGGGGGACGTGGTGGTAGTCAAAAAGGTGACAAGTGAGGAGAGGGCGGAGGCCATCGCCCGGGCCATGGCGGTCCTGAGCGACAACCGCGCCGGGGTGGCGGACCACCCCGTGCGGGGGGAGCAGGCCCAGGGCTCCCTCATCCCCGGAACCCTTTCCCAAGCGCTGCGGATCGGAAGGGCCTTAAGGCAGGCTCGAAAGGCCGGCGAGGACCCCCTGGCAGCGGTGGCGGCGGCCGGGGGTGGGGCCATCCTGTTCCTGGGAAAGGTCAGCCGATACCGGTGGGGGATAGAGGGTGGCTTCACCGTCGGGGAGATGGAGATAGAAGGGGAAGGGGGCTTTTCAGGGCAGTCCTACAGGATCTGGTTCAAGAACGAGCACCTTATCGCGTGGCTTGATGGGGAGCCGGACGTCATGGCCCCGGACCTGATCTCGGTCCTGGACCCGAAGACCGGCCAGGCCATAACCAACCCCAACTGCCAGGAAGGGCAAAGGGTGGCGGTGGTGGGCTTTCCCGCCCCAGCCATCTGGCGGACCGAGGCGGGGATCAGCCTCCTCGGGCCCGGGCACTTCGGGTTCCAGGTGAAGTATCGCCCCTTGGAGGAGAACCCCCGGCTCCGTTAGATCCTCAAAGCACGGGGTCGCCCCACCTAGGGTTTTCTTGTCACCAGGTATGTCAGTGGGTGGTCCGCAGCCAGGGGGGAGATCGCGCTCTGATAGATCCCCGGGGGATATGCCAACCCCACCGAGGCCAGCCTGTCCACCGTGGTCTCCAGTTCTTCCACTGTCATCCCCATCCACAGCTCGTCGTCCTGGGCGCCGGCAACCCCCCGGGCTCCCCCACAGGGGATCGTCAGCCACGGCGATTTCCCCTGGATGACGGCTGCCACCACCTCACAGGCAGCATGTCCATTGAAGTCCGAGCTGATCTTTTTCCCGGTGGCGTCGAAATAGCCCACAGCTACGAGATATGCCTGGGTGGAGTTGACCGTAAGGAGCACCGCATCCGGTTTTATATCCCTTCTTTCCAGGTCTTCAAGGGGGGCGAAGATCGCCGCCTTGTACTTCCCTTGGGGCAGGGCATGGATCTGGGACACCAGCGCCTCGAATAGTTTGTCACTATACCGCCAGCCCTTTATCCACCTTTCCTTCAGGTCCTCCGGGGGAACCCCCAACCCCAGGATGTAGCTTCCCACCACACAGGCGTCGATGTTGTCGAAGACCACCCCCCTGGTCTTCTTGTAAAGGGAGACGTACTTAAAAAGCTGGCATAAAGCAAGGTTCCTCTCCAGCTTTCCTACCCCGGCTTCCTTAAGCCCTGCCTCATCCTCCAACATCTTAACCCCTATGGGGGCCCCTTTAGGGTTTATGACCTCACCCACCTTGCTTGTAAGCCCTTTCATGTTCTTACCTCCTTATCCCACCTTCCCACTTCCCACCTCCTCGGCGAGCTCGGGGAGGTCAAGAGAGACGAGCTTCGCCTTGAGGGGGACCCCGGCGCGGGACCAGCCGCGGGCCTCGTAGTAGTCGTCCAGCATCACCTGTAGCTCCTCATAGGAAACCCGGTCGCCAGCGGACGGGCCCTCGGGGATCGGATCCTCCATCACCCGCTTGGGGAGATGATCATGATCCCTCGTAAAGCCCTCCCGCACGTTGAACGCCCGGGCCAGGTTGTACACCCGCTCCCCCACCGTGAGGAGCTCCCCGGCGGAGAACGAAAGGCCGGTCTGGGCGGCCACAAGCTCTGGCAGGCCCTCCAGGAAGAATATGTGCCGCGAGAATTTGCAAATTCCCAAAACGTCGTAGAGGGCCATGAGGTCCTCGTGAAGCTTCACCTCAAAGCCCTTGTTCACCACCGAATGGCGGTCCACCGCCTCGAACTTCCACCAGCTTCCGCCGAACTCCGCGCCGTACACCCCGGCGGTGAGGTGACAGCCCCCGCGGAAGGAGACAGCGAAGGCCAGCGCCACCCCTTTAGCCCCCCGGATGTCGTAGGCGGGAAGCTCCATCCCCTTTATGTGGATGGCGAACTCCTCGCCCTTCCCCAGGCGCTCAGCCGCCGCCTTGGAGCCGTCAGAAAGAAGCTCCCCAACCTTTCCTTCGCGCTTTCCCATCCGCTCCAAGACCTTAAGGAAGGCATCCTCGTCTCCGAATTTGAGGTCGATTCCGTCGAGATCCTCCGGCTTCAAAAAGCCGCGCTCGACGGCCTCCATGGCCCAGGCCACGGTAACCCCGGCGGAGATGGTGTCGATCCCCAGAAGGTCGCAGAGCTCGTTGGCCTTGGCCACCGCCTCGATCGAGGCGACCTCAGGGCAACCACCCAAGGAGTAAAGGGTCTCATACTCGGGGCCATCCACCTCGGTGCCGGCGTACTTTCCTTCTTTGATCACAAAGAGCTTGCCGCAGGGCTTGGTGCAGCCGGGGCAGGCGACGTTCCTCGCTGAGTACTTGGGGGCCCAGTAGTATGGGTCGAGCTCTATCTTCCCCTCCCCGGCCCGCTCGTAGGCCGATTTAAAGAAACCCCACTGCCAGTTCCTCGAGGGGAAGGTGCCGGACTCGCGGTTCATCCAGTCCAGGAACTCCCCTGAGCCGTAGCCCATGTCGGCTTTCGTGGCCGGGTGGTCCCGGATGACCTCATTCCATTTTTTCGCCAATTCCTTGATCCGCTCCGGGTCGGCGGTGGGGATATCCCCTGTGCCCTTTACCAGGATGGCCTTGAGCTTTTTGGCGCCAAGGACCGCCCCGCCCCCACCCCGGCCGGCCTGCCTCCCGTCGCAGTCGACGATGGCGATCCTGGAGAGCTTTTCCCCCGCCGGGCCGATCACCGCGGTGCGGAATCCCTCTCCGAACTTCTCCCGGATGGCGGCGCGGGTGGCGCGGGTGTCCAGTCCCCACAGGTCGCTCGCGTCCACAAGGCGTGCCTTTCCGTCCTCCACTACCAGGGCCACCGGTTTTTCGCTAGCACCGGTGATGAGGACCGCATCGTAGCCGGCCTTCCTCAAGGCCACCCCAAGCCAAGCCCCGGCCACCGACCGGCAGAAGGTCCCGGTGAGCGGGGAGCGAAAGGCAAGTGCGGTCTTGGAGGCGGTGGGGATGCCGGTGCCGGTTAGGAGCCCCGGGGCGATGGCCACGGAGTTCTCCGGTCCCAAGGGGTCAGCTCCCTTAGGGATTGCGTCGTAGGCGAGCTTGGCCGCCAGCCCAAAGCCCCCCAGGAAGAGGCGCAGGCTATCCCCTGGGAGCTCCCTGGTTTCCACCGCTTGTTTGCTGAGGTCTACCACCAGAAGTTTTCCAGCTACGCCTTTCACTTTGGGTTCCTCCTTTCATTGCCCAAGGCCGCTCGCGCGGCCTCGGCGCAGTCGCAACCGCGCGTTTCGGGTATCGTTGGAATCGCCCGGGAGAGGAGCTCGGCGAGCTTGGGCTCCGCCTCCCGCATCACCTGGGTCACCGCATCCGCCTTCACCGGCTCTTTTCCCCAAACATCCAGGTCCGTCACCACGGCGCAGGTGGCGTAGCACATGGAGAGCTCCCGGGCGAGCACCACCTCCGGCACCAAGGTCATGGAAAGGAGCTCCACCTCCAAGATCTCCCGGAAGACCCTGGATTCGGCCCGGGTGGAGAACCTAGGGCCTTCGAAGGTGAGGGCGGTGCCCCGCCGGTGGACGCGGAAGCCGGCCTCCTCGGCCTTATCGGCGAGAAGGCCCCTGAGCTCCGGACAAAAAGGATCGGCCATGGAGGTGTGGACCACCCGGGGGCCGTCGAAGAAGGTGGAGTGGCGCCCCTTTGTCCAGTCGATGAACTGATCCGGGAGCACCAGGTCCCCGATCTCGTAGTCGGGCCTGAGGCCCCCCATGGCGGAGAGGGCCACCACCCGCTCTACCCCGAGTTCCCTTAGGGCCCAGATGTTGGCTCGGTATGGGATCTTATGTGGGGGGAGGCGGTGGCCGAGGCCGTGCCTAGGTAAAAATGCCACCTCTCTGCCCCCGATCTTCCCCAAGGTGAGGCCGGAGGAGTGGGATCCGTAAGGGGTATGGACTTCCATCGGTCGGGCCTCCTCAAGGAGTCCAAGCCGGTAAAGTCCCGAACCCCCGATCACCGCCACCTTTGCCGGCGACATCGAGCCCAGTATACAAAAGCCCTCCAGGAGGGGGCAACCGGGCACCCTCGCAAAGGGGCTTGGGCTCGGGTATCCTTGGCTTGCGAGGTGGAGGTTTGACAGGAAAGAGACTTCCCACGATCAGGGTGACGGAGGGGGAACTCCCACCCTATGTTCTCCTCCCCGGGGACCCGACCCGGGCAGCCCTGATCGCCGGGCGCCTCAACTCCTCCGAGGAGCTCGCCAAGAACCGGGAGTTCCATTCCTATCGCGGGACCTACAGGGATGTGCCGGTGGGGGTGCTTTCCACCGGGGTGGGGGCGCCGGGGGCGGCCATCGCCTGTGAGGAGGCGATTCGGGCCGGGGCCCGGGTCCTGATCCGCGTGGGCACCGCCGGGTCGCTTCAGGGAGAGGTGAAGGACGGGGACCTGGTGGTGGCCCTGGGGGCGGCCCGCTGCGAGGGCACCACCCCCAGGCTCCTACCCATTGAGATGCCCGCCATGGCAGACCCCGATGTGGCCTTGGCCCTGTGGCAGGCGGCCAAGGCCCAGGGGGCGCGGGTACACCGCGGCACGGTAGTCACCATGGACGCCTTCTATCGCGGCACCTTGGACTTGGGCCTCGAGACCTTTTCCCAGGCCGGAGCGCTGGCGGTGGAGATGGAGTGCGCGGCGGTATTCTGCGTAGCGGCCCTCCGGGGCGCCCGGGCCGGGGCCATCCTGGCCATCGACGGCAACGCCCTCAAGGCCTCAACAGGCGAGTATAATCCCCATAGGGAGGAGGTGAGAAGGGCCGTGGAGCTGGAGATCCAGATAGCCCTGGAGGCGTTGGCCCTTTCCGCTGGAGGTGAGAGCGGAAGAAACGCCTTTCACCGGTAGTCAGTTTCCTTTCAATTTGAAAGGAGGAGTGATGAGAAAATTTTACTTTATCTTGATAGCCATGTTGATGGTGGGGGTTTTAGGGCAGGCGGATTGGACAGTGGTGGTGCTTCATGTCAACGATACCCACTCGCATCTAGATGAGATGGCCAGGATGGCCACGTTGATCGAGGAGATTCGAAGCAAGGAGGAGGTGGTACTTCTCCATGCCGGGGACGCGTTCCTGGGCACCCTCTACTTCACCGTACACAAGGGGGCTGCCAACGCCGAGGTCATGGAGCTCATGGGGTTTGGGGCCATGGCCCTGGGCAACCACGAGTTCGACCTGGGCCCGGCTGCCCTCGCCGATTTCGCTGGCCGTTTGAGCTTTCCCCTCCTTTGTGCCAACTGCGATCTTGCGGGCGAGCCGCTCCTTCTTGGGAAGGTGCTCCCTTATGCCGTCCTGGAGGTGGGGGAGGAAAGGCTTGGGATAGTGGGGCTCATCACCCCGGACACCTCTTGGAGTTCGAACCCCGGCCCCAACGTGGCCTTTTCCGATCCCGTGGCGGCGGCCCGGGAAGCGGTGGCCGACCTCTCCGCCCAGGGGATCGACAAGATCGTTGTCCTGAGCCATCTCGGGTGGAATGAGGACCTAAAGCTGGCCGAGGAGGTGGCGGGGATAGACATCATCGTGGGGGGGCACTCCCACACCCTGCCCGAGGAGTACCCCGTGGTGGTGGAGCGGGGGCTTCTCAACCTGAACCAGGCCACGGCCGAGGAGCTCGAGGCACTGCCGGGGATCGGGCCAACGCTGGCAAAGAGGATCATCCAGTGGCGGGAAGAAAAGGGGCCGTTTGGGAGGGTGGAGGACCTGCTTGAGATAGAGGGCATCGGGCCGGTCCGGCTGGCCGCCATCCGGGAGCTGGTGGCCATAGGCGATGAGACGGCGCGGACCCTGGTGGTCCAGGCCGGCGAGCACGCCGCCTACTTGGGGCGCCTTTCGGTGACCTTCGATGAGGCCGGCAGGGTCACGGCCTGGCAGGGCGAGCTCGTGCCCACCGAGGGCTATCCTCCCCACCCCCAGGTGGAGGAGCGGCTCGCCGCCTTCCGGGAGCCCATCGAGGCCCTCAAGGGCCAGGTGATCGGCCAGACCCTGGTGGACCTGGATGGGGAGCGGGCCCATGTGCGCTCTCAGGAGACCAATCTTGGGAACCTGGTGGCGGATGCCCTTCTGTGGAAGGCCCAGCCGGCGGGGGCTCAGGTTGCCCTTTGGAACGGTGGGGGGATTCGGGCATCCGTCCCGGCCGGCCCCGTGACCCTGGGCGATTGCATGAACATCCTGCCGTTTGGGAATTACCTTGTGGTGTTGGAGGTGAAAGGCGAACAGGTCCTGGCAGCCTTGGAAAACGGGGTATCCATGGTGGAGGAGCTAAAGGGGCGCTTCCCGCACGTGGCAGGGCTCCGCTTCGTATGGGACCCCGCCCGGCCGGCGGGCTTCCGCATCGTCTCCGCCGAGGTCCTCTTGGAGGGGACCTGGCAGCCCCTGGACCCCGCGGCCAACTACCGGCTGGCCACCAGCAACTACCTGGCCGCAGGCGGTGACGGCTACGAGATGTTCAAAGAGGCCTTGAACTCCTGGAACCTGGGGTTTGTGGACTACGAGGTTCTGGCCGAGTACGTCCAGGCCCACACCCCGGTCTCCCCTCAGGTAGAGGGCAGGATCGTCCGAAAGTGAACCCTAACGGGATTTTCGACATCTCAGGCAAGGTGGCCGTGGTCACCGGGGCGGCCCGGGGCCTGGGACAGGCCCTGGCCCTCGGTCTTTCCGCGGCCGGGGCGAAGGTGGCCCTGGCCGATGTCCTGGACATGTCCGATACCCTGCTGGGGATCGAGGGCGCCGGTGGGGAGGCGATAGCCGTCCCCACCGACGTCCGCCACCGGGACCAGGTGGAGCACCTTGTGGCGGAAACGGTCAAAAGGTTCGGCGCCGTGGACATCTTGGTGAACAACGCCGGGATAAACCTCATCGCCCCGTCCCTGGAGTTCACGGAGGAGGAATGGGACCTGGTCTTGGATGTGAACCTTAAGGGGATGTTCTTGTGCTGTCAGGCCGTCGGGCGGGTGATGAGGGGAGGCGGGGGCGGGGCCATCGTAAACATCGGGAGCATAAACTCCGAGTACGTGTTCCCAAACTGTGCCGCCTACAATGCCAGCAAGGCCGGGGTGCTCCTCCTCACCAAGACCCTGGCCTACGAGTGGGGGCCCTGGGGGGTGAGGGTGAATGCCGTATGCCCTGGGTTCATGGAGACGCCCATGCTGGAGGGGATCCAGCGGGGGAGGGAGGGATTGGCCGCCGAGCGGAAGAAGCTAATCCCTTTGCGTAGGTTCGCCGCCCCCGAGGACCTGGTGGGGGCGGTCATCTTCCTCGTCTCCCCGGCGGCCCGCTACATCACCGGCCATGCCCTGTACGTGGACGGCGGCTGGACCCTGGGCTGGCCCGGGGTGGAGCGGGTAGGCTTGGACGCGGAGCTGGACAGGGCGCTTAGGGGATTTTTAGGTGAAGGGGGGTGAAAGCAGGCGCAGGCCTTGGGGCAAGTTGGAGGGCACAGTTGTTAAGAAAAGGAGGTAGGAATGAAGAGGCTGGCTTGTTTGGGAATTGCTGTGTTTCTGGGGCTTTTCGCCTTCGGGCAGGATATCCCCAAGATCGGGTTGATCCTGGCCACCGGAGGACTAGGGGACCGGTCGTTCAACGACCAGTCCTACTGGGGAGCGGAGCGGGCGGCCCAGGAGCTCGCCGCCCGGTATGAGGTGTCGACAAAGGACGTCTTTTCCTACGTAGAACCCCGCTCCATCGCCGACTACGAGGCCTTCCAGAGGGAGTTCGCCCGGGCCGGGGAGTACACCATCATCGTGTGCATCGGCTTTGACCAGGCCCCGATCCTGGAGGAAGTGGCCCCCGACTACCCGGACCAGAAGTTCGTGGTGATCGACGCCGTGGCCGCGGCCGACAACGTGGCCTCCATCGTGTTCAACGACTGGGAGGAGGCCTTCCTGTGCGGCGTGGTGGCCGGGATGCTCACCAACACCGGCAAGGTCGGCGTGGAAGGCGGCATGGACATCCCCCTCATCCGCCGGTTCGTGCAGGGCTACACCCAGGGGGCCATGTGGGCTAATCCAAAGATCACCGAGGATGACGTGCTGGTTCGCTACGTGGGCGCCTGGAACAACCCCACGCTGGGCAAAGAGCTGGCCCTGGAGATGTACCAGGCCGGTGCCGACATCATCTACGGGGCGGCCGGGAAATCACACCTGGGGGTATTCGCCGCCGCCGAGGAGAACCCGGCTTGGTGGGCCCTGGGCACCGACGTTGACCAGGCCTGGTCCGCCCCCGAGCACGCCGACGTGATCGTGGCCTCCGGCCTCAAGCGCGTTGACCTGGCGGTGTACACCGAGATCATGAAGGCGGTGGAGGGGACCTGGAGCGCGGGGGTCATCTCCTACGGGATGGTGTCCGACATCGGGATCGGGACCGGGATCGCCTTCGGCCCCTGGACCATCAACGACTACATCACCGCAAGCTACTCGGAGGCGGCGCTCCCCAATAGCCTCGTCCATGAGATCCTGACCAAGCTCGTGGAGGCCGTGGATGGGATCATGAGCGGCTCCATCGTGATCGAGCACGAGTGATTCCGTGAGCACGAGGTCGATGCCCGCAGAGGCCGTACGGATGGAGGGGATCGTAAAGCGGTTCCCCGGCGTTTTGGCCAACGCGGGCATCGACTTCTCTTTATCTTGGGGCGAAGTCCACGGGCTTTTAGGTGAGAACGGGGCTGGGAAGACCGTGCTCATGAGCATCCTGTATGGGCTCTACCAGCCCGACCAGGGCAGGATCTTCGTCCGGGGGAAGGAGACCCGGATAAGGAGCCCTCACGTTGCCATCCAGCTCGGGATCGGGATGGTGCACCAGCACTTCATGCTCGTCCCCCGCCTTACGGTGCTGGAGAACATGGCGGTGGGCTGGGAGCCGCGGTTGGGGCCGCTCCTGGATCGCCGGGCCATGAGGGAGAAGATCGAGGCCTTGGTGGAAGAGTATGGCCTTGAGGTGGACCCGGACGCCAAGGTGGAGGAGCTTTCGGTGGGGGAGCAGCAGCGGGTGGAGATCCTGAAGGCGCTATACCGGGGGGCGGAGGTTTTGATCCTGGACGAGCCCACCGCGGTTTTGGTGGAGCAGGAGGTGGAGGCGCTGTTTTCCACCATCCGCACCCTTAAGGAGCAGGGAAAAGCGGTGGTTTTCATCACCCACAAGCTCCACGAGGCCCTGGAGATCTGCGACCGGATAACCGTTCTCAGGAAGGGGAAGAACGTGGGGACGTTATCTGCGAGCGAGGCCACCGAGGAGGGGCTTGCGGAGATGATGGTGGGCCGCGAGGTGGTATTCACCGTATCCCCTGAGCCGGTTAAGTCGGAGGGGAGGGTTCTGCTTTCGGTGGAGGACCTCTCCGCCCGAGACGACCGGGGGGTGCCTGTGGTGCGTGGGGTCTCCTTGCAGGTCTACGACCACGAGATCCTGGGGATAGCCGGGGTGCAGGGCAACGGCCAGAAGGAGCTGGTCGAGGCGATCGCCGGGCTGAGGAGGCCTACCTCCGGGAGGGTGAAGGTGGGGGAGCACGATGTCACCGGACGATCCCCTCATACCCTGGCCTCCCGGGGGCTTGTGCACATCCCCGAGGACCGGCATCTGCGGGGGCTCATCCTCACCTTCTCGGTGGAGGAGAACGCGGTTTTGGGCCGACACCGGGAGCCGCGCTTTGCCCTGGGGCCGTGGGCCCAGAGGCGGTCTGCCATCCGCGCCCACGCCCAGGAGCTGGTGAGAAGGTTCTCGGTGTCGGTACCCGGCCTTTCCGCGCCCGCAAGGACCCTTTCTGGAGGGAACCAGCAGCGGCTCATCCTGGCCCGGGAGCTCTCCCGGGCCCCGCAGGTGGTGCTGGCGGTCCAACCCACCAGGGGCCTGGACGTGGGGGGGATGGAGTTCGTATGGGAGCAGTTCCTCAAGGCGCGGAAGGAAGGGGCGGGGATCCTGCTGGTTTCCATGGACCTGGACGAGGTGATGATGCTCGCGGACCGGATCGCGGTCATGTACCAGGGGGAGATCGTGGCGGTACTGCGCCGGGGGGAGGCCACGAAAAGGGAGCTGGGGCTCCTCATGCTTAGGGGGAAGGGTGCGGTGGACTAAGGAACTTATCCCCATCGCTGGTGCCATCGTCCTTGCTCTGGGCATCGGGGCGATTGTCACTGCCCTTACCGGCTACTCGGTTCCGGCGGTGTTCAAGCAGCTGGTCATCGGGGCGTTCGGCGACTGGTATCAACTCGCCCAGACCCTGACCCAGGCAACGCCCATCCTTTTCACCTCCCTTTCCTTTCTCATCGCGTTCCGGGCTGGGCTGTTTAACATCGGGGCCGAGGGGCAGCTTTACCTGGGGGCGTTCTTCTCCGCTTGGGCCGGTTTTTCCCTCAGGCTCCCCCCGGTCCTCCACACGGTGGTGTGTCTCCTCTTCGGGGCGGTGGCCGGGGCCATCTGGGGCTTCATCCCCGGCTGGCTCAGGGCAAAGCGCGGGGCCAACGAGTTCGTCACCACCATGATGCTCTCGTATGTGGCCATCTACCTGACGAGCTGGCTCGTGGCCCCGGGCGGGCCTTACCACGGCACCCAGTGGGCAAACCAGACGGTTAGGATCGCTACCTCCGCCCAGTTTCCCCGATTCATCCGGGGAGCCCAACTTTCCTGGGGGATCGTGGTGGGGGTGCTCATCGCCTTCATCGTCTGGTACCTGCTCTTTCGTACCCCGCGGGGGTATGAGCTTCGGGCGGTGGGGCAGAATCCGCTGGCGGCGGAGTACGGTGGGATAAACGTGGCCAGGAACCTGATCCTGGCCCTCGTCCTGGCTGGGGCGCTGGCCGGGCTAGGCGGGGCGGCCGAGACATTGGGCACTCACCGGCGCTTCATCGAGAACTTCTCCCCGGGGTATGGGTGGGATGGAATCGCCGGGGGGCTGATCGCCCGGGCGCATCCCCTGGGGGCGATCCTGGCGGCTGTCCTCATGGGGGCCCTTCGGGCCGGGGGGCAGGCCGTAGACCGGGCCGGGGTGGCCCCGGCGGACTTGGCCTCGGTGATCCAGGGCCTGGTGATCTTCTTCGTGGTGGCCCCGGAGCTGATCCGGTACCTGCGGCGCCTAAGGAGGGGGAAGCTTGGGGATACTGAGCCTTAACCTGTTTATCTCGGCCTTGAGGCTTGCCACCCCCATCGCCCTGGTGGCCCTGGGGGAGACCTATTCGGAGCGGGCCGGGGTGATCAACGTGGGGGTGGAGGGGATGGCCCTGGCCGGGGCGCTTTCCTGTGCCATCGTGGCCTACTTCACCGGAAGCCCAGCCCTAGCCCTGATAGCCGCCATCGGGATCGGGGCTTCCTTGGGGGCCCTGCACGCCGTCTGGAGCGTTTACCTCAGGGCGGATCATGTGGTGTCCGGGGCGGCCGTGAACCTCCTGGTCACAGGCTTCGCCCTGTTCCTCACCCGTGTGATCTGGGGCTGGCGCGGCACCTCCCCCTCCGCCCCCACCATGAACGCCTGGATCCTGGTGGGGGTGGGGGTGTTCCTCATCGCCCTCTCCCAAGTCTACATCTTCCGCACCCCATGGGGCCTGAGGCTGCGGGTGGTGGGGGAACACCCTCGGGCGGCGGACACCGCCGGGATCAATGTGTACCGCACCCGGCTCTTCTACACCGTGCTGAACGGAGCCCTATGTGGCCTGGCCGGGGCGTTTTTGTTCAACAACCTAGGCCGGTTCACCGACGGCATGGTGGGGGGGCGCGGGTTCATCGGGATCGCCGCCATGGTGGTGGGGAACTACCGGCCGCTTCCGGCGCTCCTCGCCGCGTATCTCTTTGGCTTCGTGGATGCACTGCAGATGCGGCTCCAGGAGTATATCCCCTCCCAATTCTCCTTGATGCTCCCATACATCCTCACCGTAATCGTGCTGGCCGGCTTCTTGGGCAGGGCTCAGGTGCCCAAGGCCCTGGGCAAGCCCTACATCAAGGAACAGGGATAAGGGGTAAACTCGCGTTGGGATGGCAAAGACGAGGGTCCCTCGGCACATCGTGTGGTCGAAAAGGGAGCTGGATCTATCCGATCCCTGGCTCCGGCGGTGGTATATCGGGCAGGTGCTCGTTCACGGCCGCGCCGAGGACGTGGCCCAACTGGACTGGGATGAGATCCGTCGGGTCTTACCGGAGCTGGAGCTGCCGGGCGAAGTTCGCCGGCTGTGGGAGGGATACTTCCGTGCGCGTGCGTAAGCCAAAAGGCCATGGTCTTTTAACCCCAGGTCAGGTGTCCATTTTGAAGGGGTTCGCCAAGCTCCCCGACAGCGATCGGTTTTTCCTGACCGGCGGCACCGCCCTGGCTGAGTTCTACCTGGGACACCGACTTTCCTTCGACTTGGACCTCTTCACCACCGAAGCGGGCCTTGTATTGCCGTTCTCCCGCCTCCTGGAAACCCGGTTTAAGGACGTCGGATTTCAAGTTCGGACCGTTCGGCGACTGACGGCTTTTGCCGAATTCATCTTGAAGGTGAATGACGAAGAGGTACGGGTGCAGCTCGCCTACGATTCCCCGTCCCGGTTTCATCCCCCTGAGGAGACGCCGCTGGGAAAGGTCAACGACTTCGTGGACCTCGCGGTGGATAAATTCTTAGCGTTCTTCGGTCGGGCGGAGCCCAGAGATGCCGTGGATCTTTTCTTTCTCCTAAAGGAAGCCACGCTTGAAGAGCTAATGGAGCTGGCTCCTAAGAAGGACTCCGGCTTCGATCCTTATTGGTTGGCACGTGCTCTTCAGCGCGTTCAGGAATTCCCGGACGAACCAGAGCGGTGGCCGGTGGAAGTGCTGGTGCCTTGGGATCCCTGTGAGATCAAAACCCGATTCGCCCACCTCTCCCAGGCCGTCCTCGCGGGCTTGCGTAAAGGAGGGAAAGGTTGATAAGGCCGGTGTTTTGGGGGGACGGAGCCGTGAAGCTCCTGGATCAGACGCGGCTTCCCCAGGAGGAGGCCTGGCTTTCCCTGACCGACTGGCGGGGGGTGGCGGAGGCGATCCGGGCCATGCGGGTGCGGGGGGCGCCGGCCATCGGGATCGCCGCCGCCTACGGCCTTGCGCTTTCGGTGTGGCACCTCCCTCCCGGAGCCGATCCGAAGGCCGCCTTTCAGGAGGCAAAGGAGGGCCTGGAAAGGACCCGGCCAACGGCGGTGAACCTGTTCTGGGCCATCCGCCGGATGGAACGGGTCTTCAGCGCGCACGCCGGGGAGGGCATTGCCAGGCTCAAGGAGGCACTGCTCCGGGAGGCGGAGAGGATCCACGAGGAGGACATCGCCGCCAATCGCCGGATTGGCGAGTTCGGCGCCGAGCTCCTCCCCGCGGGGGTGCAGGTGCTCACCATCTGCAACACCGGGGCCCTGGCCACAGGCGGCTACGGCACGGCCCTCGGGGTGATCCGGGCCGCCTGGGGGGAAGGGAAGCTGAAGCTCGTCTACGCTTGTGAGACCCGGCCGCGCCTGCAAGGGGCCCGGCTCACCGCCTGGGAGCTCCTGCGGGAGGGGATCCCGTTCCGGCTCATCGCCGACTCTGCCGCCGGCTTCCTCATGGCTCGGGGGGAGGTGGGCGCGGTCCTGGTGGGGGCAGATCGCATCGTGCGGAACGGCGATACCGCCAACAAGATCGGCACCTACACCCTGGCGGTCCTCGCCAAAAGACACGGGATCCCCTTCTACGTGGTGGCCCCGACGTCTACCATCGACCCGGGGCTTGAGAGCGGGAAGGAGATCCCGATCGAGGAGCGGCCGGAGGACGAGGTGCTCGCCCCTTACGGGATGAGGTTTGCACCGGAGGGCGTTCGGGCGCGCAATCCGGCCTTCGATGTGACCCCGGCGGAGCTGATCTCGGCCATCGTCACCGAGCGGGGTGTGATCGAGCCACCTTACCATGAGACGATCCCTGGCTCCTTGGCGTAGGAAGGTGGCCCGGGCCGCCTGGGAGATGGCCGCCCGGGGACTGGTAAGTGGGAGCTCGGGGAACGTCTCCCTGCGGGTGGGGGAGCTTGTCCTCATAACCCCCTCTGGTATCCCCTATGACCTCCTCGATCCGCGCCAGGTAGCGATCATCGACCTGGTTGAGGCCCAACGCTTCGCCGGGGAACCCTCCTCGGAGTGGCGGATGCACGTTTCCATTTACCGGGCCCGGGAGGACGTTAGGGCAGTCGTCCACACCCACTCCCCCCATGCCACCGTGGCCTCGTTCTGGGAAGCCCTGCCCGCCCTCCACGACGAGGGAAAGATCCTCTTCGGGGAAGCGGTTCCGGTTTCGCGCCACGCCCCACCGGGCACCTGGGCCCTCGCAGAGGCGGTGATCGAAGCCTTGGGAAGGGGGAAGGCCGCCCTCATCGCCCGCCACGGCGCCGTGGCCGTGGGGAGGACCCTGAGTGAAGCACTGTCCCTAGCGGAGAAACTGGAGGAGACAGCCCAGCTTGCCCTGCTTAAGGCCAAGGGGGCCCCACTTACCCATCCCTAGGGCCCCTTGCCCTTTTGCCATTCGGCGAGGGCTTCCACGAAAAGATCAAGGTCGTCTTCGCTGTTGAAGAAGTGGGTGGAGATGCGGATGCCACCTGCCCGCACGTGGATCCTTATCCCCCGGGAGAGGAAGTGTGCCTCCACGGACTTGTGGGTGGAGGGATCTCGAAGGTCCCATGGGCCACGGACCAGAACGATCCCGGCCCGCTCCCTTGGGTCCCCGGGGGTCACCACCTCCAGGCCGAGGCGGGTCAACTCCGTGATCAGCTGGCCCGAAAGCTCCAGCACCCGCTCCTCGATCCAGCCCAGCCCGAGTTCCAGGAAGTACTCCAGCCCCGCGGCAAACGCAGAAAGGAGCGCCGGGTTGAGCCCCACCCCCTCGAACCTGATCGCTCCTTGAGCGTAACCGGCGAAATCCCGGACCCATCCCCGGCCTCCGCAGAGGGCTTCCCAAAGGTCCTCCTGCTCGGTCTGGGAGATGTTGGGGAACCCCACCGCCCGGGGATGGAGCCCCTCGGCCAGCTTGCGCCGCACGTAGAGAAGCCCCGTCCCCTCGGGACCACACAGCCACTTGTACCCCCCACAGGCGAGGGCATCCACCCCGAGCTCCCGGGGCAGGACCCGCACCGCCCCCACGGACTGGATGGCATCCACCACCAGCAGTGCCCCGTGGGCGTGGGCCAGTTCGGCGAGCCCCGCCAGATCGGCCCGGAAGCCGCTTCCGAACTGAACATGACTTATGGCCACCACCCGGGTGCGGCCGTCCACCGCCGCGGCGAACGCCTCCACGGGCAGCCGCCCGTCCCGAGAGCGCACTACCCGCACCTGGAGCCCGTGTAGCCGGGCCTGATGGTACCAGGGGATGGCGTTGGCGGGATACTCCTGATCGGTGATCACCACGTTGTCCCCACGCCGCCAGGGAATGGCTGTAGCTACGGCGTTCAGGCCTTCGGTGGTGGAACGGATGAGGGCCACCTCCTCGGGGTCTACCCCGAGCAAAGTGGCCCCAAGCCCCCGCACCCGGTCCTGAATCCTCCCCACTTCCCTCCACGCCTCAGGGTCGAATTCCTGGTACAGGGAACGCTGGGCCTTTTCCCATGCGGCCAGGGCCCTGCATGTCAAGGGGCCCACCCCGGCGCAGGCCAGCCACACGACCTTCTCCAGGGTGGGGAACTCACGTCGGATGGCCTGAAGATCCATCACCTATGCGTCACGATGGGAGAGGGAGGTGAGCCTTTCGTATCCGATGGAATAGAGGTGCTTGGGCTTTGTCGGATCACCGTGGATGGCCACCACATCGGCGATGAAGAGCACATGGTCCCCGGTGGGCACGTGTTCCCTCACCCGGCACTCGTAACATACGGTGGCCCCTTCGATGAGGGGGGGCTTCACCACCTTGGCGGGGGTGGTTTTGAGCCCCGCCTCGGCGAGCTTCTCCCGGCCGCGGCCGCTTACGGTGCCGCAGTACCACGCCCCTTTGCCCTGGTCCTCGGCGGGGAAGCAGAGGACGAACTCGCCGCAACATTCCAAACACTCATACGAATAGCGCTCCGGCCCTACGGCGATGGCGATCATGGGCGGCTCCCAGGAGACGTAGCTCCACCACCCAAGCCCCATGGCGTTCGGCTTTCCCTTCTTGTCCACCGTCACTGCCAGCGCGTAAGGGTAGGGGGAGGCGAGCTTTATCGCCTCCTCCCAAGGGATCTCCCTCGAAGTCATTTCAAAAGCTCCCTTAGGCAGATGAGGATGCATGCGAGGATGCAGAAGGCTTCGTACATGGCGACGTGCCTTTCGTAGCGA
>LGFI01000020.1 GCA_001508155.1 Acetothermia bacterium 64_32
GATCCGGGGCTGTTCGAGCTTCCGCCCGACGGTGCCGATCTCAGTGATGTATCGTGTCATCCAATCTTATGTAGGGGTAGTGACAAACAAGAATAAAGGCACGTGGGGAGAATTCTACAAGGCGGTTCGAGATGACGCTGCTCAAGTCAAGTACACCGAGGCTTGGTTGAGGGGTTTTCTTATGAGATCAGGGATCTGGGGTACGACTTCTTTTACGGGATAACGATCGGTGCCTTCCAGATGGTCGCCGGTACCCAGTACGCAGGCCGCCCAGACAATTTCAAAAAGCGCTTCGTACAACCTCAAGCCGTATGTGCTAGACATGTTCCATGTGTACCTCAAAGACCGGCCGCTGGAACGGTAGCCTCCAGCTGGGTAGCGAAGTAACCAGGGACCGAAGAGAGGGGCTGGCCGTTAAAGTACACCCGCACCTGGTGCACGGTGGGGAACTCCACCAGGGTCTTTTCTGTTTGCGCCAGGACCAGGGCCGCAAGTTCCGGGGAAAGTTCCCCGGCCTTCCCGGCAAGCCACACCTCGGCCACCCCGGAGGAGATGGAGAGGGAATAAAGCTCCATCCCCGCGGGCAGGGCGGACCAGTAGCCCCGGGCCCGCTCCCGCCAGGTGGGGCCGGAGAGGAGGAGCTCCAGGGCCTGGGCGCCCACTCCTTGGGTGCGAGGCACCCGACGGATGAGGGGGAAGGGGTTCCCCTCCGGGTCCAGGAAGTACACCTTGACCCAGGTGTAGGGGACGTCGGCGAACCTCACCTTGCGGGCGACAAGGACCCTGTCCTCCAACCCCGGGACCGGCAGGAAAAGCTCCAGGCGCCCTCGGGGGCTGGCCGGGAGGTCGTAGTAGAGGGCCAGGCTCGCCCTGCCTGCTGGGTCCGCCACGGCGGCGTCCTCGGCCAGCACCCGGCCGTAGGCGTCCAGGAGCCGCACCCCCACCTCCGCCCCCGGCGGAAGGTCGCCCACGCTCACCCGCAGGGGCAGGCCCACCTCCTCCCCCCGAGCCGGCGACAGAATGGCCGGCCGGGGCAGCGGGCCGCCCACCTCTGCCACTAGAAAAATCCCCACCCCCAGGAGGGCGGCGAGAAGCAGCCACGGCCAGGCGTCGCTCATTCCTGCTCCTCTGCCAATCGCGCCAGGTGACCCGCCAGGGCCTGCAGGTCCCGCTCCACCTGGTCGTACTTGCCCTGCGCGTTCCTCAGGTGGTTCCCCAACGTGCCGAAGTTCCGCTGCACCGCCTCCAGCTCATCGGCGAGCTGGTGGAGCTCCCCCAGCACCCGCTTCACGTCCTCGGCCAGGGAGAGCCCCTTAAGCCCCAACGCCACCGACTGCAGGTAGGCGTAGAAGGTGTTGGGGGAACAGGGGACCACCCGCCGCGACCAGGCGTAGGCCAAAAAGTCCTCGTCCACCCCCTCCTCGGGGGTCAGGAGCTCCAGGAACACCCCCTCGGCGGGCACGTACATGAGGGCGAAATCGCTCGTCCCCTCCCCGGGGCGGATGTACTTCTCGGCGATCTTGTCCACATGCCCCTTGGCGGCTTTGATCAACGCCCGTTTGTGTTTTTTTCGCTCTTCCGGGGTCTCAGCGGACACCAGGCGCTGGAAGCCCTCCAGGGGGAACTTGGCATCCACCGGCACCGTCATCCCGGAAAGGAAGATGGCCGCGTCCACCCGCTCCCCCTGTTTGAAGTTGTACTGGAGGGCGTAGGCATCCCGGGGGAGCACCTGTGAAAGGAGTTCGGAGAGGAGCCATTCCCCCAGCGCCCCCCTTGCCTTGGGGGCACGCAGGATGTCCTGGAGGCGGGAGATGTCCTGGGCGAGTTCGGCGATGCGGCGGGACGCCTGTTCCAGTGCCCCCAGCCGCTCCTTCACGTCGGCCACCACCCCCTGCACCCCCGAGAGGCGCTGGCCCAGGGTCCCCTCCTGCCTTTGGAGGAGCTCGGCGGTGGAGGAAAGCTGCCGCGTCACCTGGTCGGTGAGCCCGGAAAGCTGGGTGGAGAGGAGCTGGGAAAGCCGCCCCACTTCCTCGGACAGGGCACGGGTGGACTCCCGCAGGGCGGTTAGCTCCCCTGTCGGCCGGCTCCGCCGCCACAGGAGCAGGGCCAAGGCGGCCACTGCCGCCGCCAAGGCGATCAGGGCGATCCAAGCGCCGGTCATGCCACCCCCTGTAGGGCCAGGGCCCGCCTCAGGAACTTTCCCGTATACGAGCGGGGGTGATCGGCGATCTCCTCCGGCGGCCCCTCGGCGATCACCTCTCCCCCCTCCTCCCCGCCCTCGGGGCCCAGGTCGATGATCCAGTCAGCGGTCTTGATCACGTCCAGGTTGTGCTCGATCACCACTACCGTGTTCCCGGCGTCCACCAGCCGGTGCAGAACGTCGAGGAGCCTGCGGACATCCTCGGGGTGAAGGCCGGTGGTGGGCTCGTCCAAAACATATAGGGTCCTGCCGGTGGCCCGGCGGGAGAGCTCCCGGGCCAGCTTCACCCGCTGGGCCTCCCCCCCTGAAAGCTCGGTGGCCGGCTGCCCAAGCTTGATATACCCCAGCCCCACGTCATACAGGGTTTGGAGCTTATCCCGGATGGGGGGGATGGCGGAGAAGAAATGGAGCGCCTCCTCCACCGTCATGTCCAACACCTCGGCGATGTTTCTTCCCTTGTAGCGTATCTTCAAGGTCTCCTTGTTGTAGCGGGTCCCCTTGCACACGTCGCAGGGGACGTAGATGTCGGGGAGGAAATGCATCTCGATCTTCACCTTGCCCTGCCCCTGGCAGGCCTCGCAGCGACCGCCCCGCACGTTGAAGGAGAACCGCCCTGGCAGGTAGCCGCGCATCCTGGCCTCCGGGGTGGCGGCGAACACCTGGCGGATGGGGTCGAACGCCTTGGTGTAGGTGGCCGGGTTGGAGCGGGGGGTGCGGCCGATGGGGGACTGATCGATCTCGATCACCTTATCTATCTGCTCCCAGCCCTCGATGTCGTCGTGGGCCCCGGGTTTTCCGGCCGAGTACCCAAGTCGCCAGGCAAGGCCACGGTAGAGGACCTCCTCCACCAGGGTGGACTTGCCGGAGCCGGAAACCCCGGTTACGCAGACGAAAAGTCCCAAGGGGATGCGCACGTCGATGTTCTTGAGGTTGTGCTGGCGGGCCCCCTTCACCACGATCCACCGGTCCTTGGGCCGCCTGCGGGCCCTGGGGACGGGGATCCTGCGCACCCCGGCCAGGTACTGCCCGGTTAGGGAGCGGGGGTTTTGGGCCACCTCCTCCGGGGTGCCGGTGGCCACCACGTACCCCCCGTGCACCCCAGCCCCGGGGCCCAGGTCCACTATGAAGTCGGCCTGGCGCATGGTCTCCTCGTCGTGCTCCACCACGATCACGGTGTTCCCCAGGTCCCTGAGGCGCTTTAAGGTGGAAAGCAGCCGCTGGTTATCTCGGGCGTGCAAGCCCACTGAGGGCTCGTCCAAAACGTAAAGAACCCCGGTGAGCTGGGCCCCGATCTGGGTGGCCAGGCGAATCCTCTGGGCTTCTCCCCCGGCCAGGGTGTTGGCCGACCGGTCCAGGGTCAGGTAGTCCAGGCCCACGTCCGAGAGGAAGGACAGGCGGGCCCGCACCTCCTTCAGGATCTGGTGGGCGATCATCTGTTCCCTTTCAGTAAGATCGAGTTTTTCAAAGAACTCCAGGGCTTCCCGCACCGACATGCGGGTCACTTCCCAGATATTCTTCCCTCCCACGGTAACGGCCAACGCCTCGGGCCTGAGGCGCGCCCCCTTGCAGGCCGGGCAGGGGAGGGCGGACATGTACTGGGCGATCTCCTGCCTGGCCTCTTCGCTTGCCGCCTCTCGATAGCTTTGTTCCAGGAAAGGGATAAGCCCCTCGTAGGGGCGGTGGTACACTCGGGTGCGGCCGTAGGTGGTGGTGTAGGTGAAGGTAATCAGCTCTCCCCCGGTCCCGTAGAGGAGGACCTCCAGCTTCTTTTCGGGGAGTTTCCCTAAGGGGATGTGGGGGTCGATATCGTAGGCGCGGCATACCCCGTCCAACACCGCCCACAGCCAACGGGATTTGGAGTTCGCCCAGGGGATGAGCCCTCCATCCCGCAGGGACTTCCTCCGGTCCACCACGAGATCCGGGTCCACCACCATCTGAACGCCCAGGCCATCGCATTCCGGGCAGGCCCCGTAAGGCGAATTGAACGAGAAAAGCCTTGGCTCCAGCTCCTCGATGGAAACCCCGCACACCGGGCAGGCGAAGTGCTCGGAGAAGAGGTGCTCCTCCCCCCCCATGATCTCCACGATCACCAACCCCCCGCCGTGCTTGAGGGCGGTCTCCACCGAGTCGGCGATACGGGGACGTTTTCCTGGCGCCACCTTGATCCTGTCCACCACGATCTCGATGGTGTGCTTCTTGTTTTTGTCCAGCTGGATTTCCTCGTACAGGGTGCGAAGCACCCCGTCCACCCGCACCCTGACGAACCCTTCCCTCTTGAGTTCCTCGAACACGTGCTTGTATTCGCCCTTGCGGCCCCGGACCACCGGGGCCATGATCTGGACGGCCGTCCCCTCGGGGAGGGAACACACCTGGTCGATGATCTGCTGGGCGGTCTGTCTTTCTATGGGCCGGCCACACCTGGGACAGTGGGGCTTTCCGATGCGGGCAAATAGGAGCCGTAGGTAGTCGTAGATCTCGGTCACGGTGCCCACGGTGGAGCGGGGGTTGTGGGAGCGGGCCTTCTGGTCAATGGATATGGCAGGGGAAAGGCCTTCTATGAAGTCAACGTCCGGCTTTTCCATCAGGCCCAGAAACTGGCGGGCGTAGGCGGAAAGCGACTCCACGTACCGCCTTTGGCCCTCGGCGTAGATGGTGTCGAAGGCAAGGGAACTCTTCCCCGACCCGGAGATCCCGGTGATGACCACGAGCTTGTTCCTGGGGATCTCCAGGTCGATGTCCTTGAGGTTGTGTTCGCGGGCGCCCCGAACTATCAGCTTCTCCATAATGTAAAACGATCTTCCACCCCTCATTCGGGCAGCATAACCCTACCGGAATCATACCCCCCTAGCCCCCCTGGGGCCAGCTCCCCCCGGGGGGACGAAAAAGGCGGGGCCTTAAGGCCCCGCCCTGAGGCCTTTCGAAAAAAGCGGGGGTTTTAAAGGCGCCCCCCCATGGTAAGGGTGAGGATGGCCTTCTGGGTGTGGAGCCGGTTCTCCGCCTGGTCGTACATCCAGGAGAGCTCCGGGTCGTCGCACAGCTCCGGATCCGCCTCGTGCCCCCGGTCGATGGGCATGACGTGCATGAGATAGCCGGGCCTGGCTAGTTCCCGCTGTCTTTTACGGGTGTACTTCCAGTCCTTGAACCGCTCGGCATTCTTGATCTCGGCCTCTTTTCCGATCTCGTAGCGGCGCAGGCTCATCCAGCCCCGCGGGAACACCACCACCGCCCCCTTCAGGGCGTCGTCGAGCTCGTTTGTCACCTCGAACTTCCCCCCGGACTCCTCGGCGTATTTCTTGGCGAGGGCCAGGGCCTCGGAATCGAGCTCGTATCCTTTGGGATGGGCCACCACTACCTCCATCCCATAACGGGCGGCGATAATCATCTCCTCCTGCACCGAGCCCAGGGACCTGGCCCAGGGGGAGTACGCCCACATGATGGTGTACTTCACGCCCTTGAGATCCCGGCCCAACTTTTCCTGAAGCGTGAAGACGTCCGTAATCCCCTGGCAAGGGTGCCAGATGTTGGAGGCCATGTTGATCACGGGGATCTCGGTGTGCTCGGCGAACTTGTACATGATCTCGGTGTCCTCGCCGTAACGGGACACCTTGTCCTCGAGGAGCCGGATCCCGATCCCATGGGCATAGCGGGCCATGACCTTGGCCGTGTCCTTGATGCTCTCCCCCGCCCCGGGCCTGTCCTCCAGTGAAAGCCGTAACGTGGAGGCATCCACGAACTGGGCATGCCCCCCGAGCTGGGTCATGGCCGACTCGAAGGACAGCCGGGTGCGGGTGGAGGTATTGAAAAACAGCATCAGGAACGTCTTGTCCTTGAGGGTGTGGGTGGGGATGCCCGAGTAATACATGCCCTTGAGCTCCTCACTGACCTTGAGGACGATGTCGAGCTCCTCCCTCGTCCAATCCTTGGTGCTTATCAGGTCCTTTCCAGCTAGATCAAACCAGCTCACTTTTTCCTCCTTCCTAAATTCCGTGACTGGTGACGCGTAACGGGTGACAGGGCACAGATTCGCCCGTCACCCGTCACTTGTCACGCGTCACAGAAGTAATGCCAAAAGGCCCTTTTGGGCGTGGAGGCGGTTTGCGGCCTCCTCGATGATTACGGAAGCTTCCCCGTCGATGACCTCGTCGGTGACCTCCATGCCCCGGTCGGCGGGAAGGCAGTGCATGTAGATGGCGCCGTTGGTGAGCTCCATCTTCTTTTTGTCGCAGATCCAGTGCCGGTTGGCCTCGAAGATGGCCTTGGCCTTCTCCGGGTCCATGGGGGTCTTCCCGTCGGTGGGCTGGGCGGTCCAGGACTTGGGGTAGACGACATCCGCGTCTTTGAAGGCCTCGTCCATGTCGTGCACGATCTTGAAGGAGCCCCCGTACCTCTTTGCGTTCTTCTCCACCGCCGAGAGGATCTCCGGGTCGAGGTCGAGCCCCTTGGGGTGGGCGAGGGTGATGTCCATCCCGAAGTAGGAGGCGGAGATGATGGCCGACTGGGGCACCGCCAAGGGTTTTTCAACGGAGCCAGAATAGGCCCAGGACATGACGAACTTCTTGCCCTTCAGGTCCCCTAGCTTCTCCATCATGGTCATGACATCCGCCAGGGCCTGGCAGGGGTGGTATTTGTCGTCCTCCATGTTGATCACCGGGACCCTGGACCAGCGGGCGAACTCCCGCACGATGAGGTCCCCCTTGCCGTACAGCCACCCCGTGTGCTTCCCGTAGATGCGGATGGCGATCCCGTGCCCCATCTCAGCAAGCACCCTGGCCACGTCGGAGATCCGCTCGGTGGAGTAGGCCTTCTCCTCTCCGGGCAGGGCCGGGGTATAAACCGCCCCGGGCTGGAGGAAGTGGGCATGCCCCCCGAGCTGGGTCATCCCGGCCTCAAACGAGTTCCGCGTCCTGAGGGAGGTGTTGTAAAAGAGCATAAACAGGGTCTTGTCCTGGAGCACGTGATGGGGCTCCCCCCGGATCCACTTTCGCTTGAGGTCAAACGCCGTGTCCAGGATGGTCTCGATGTCCTCCCGATCGAAATCGAGCCAAGTGATGAAGTCCCTACCCCTGAGATCTGTGCTCGCCACTTCTACCTCCTTTCAACTTCCGTGACGGGTGACGCGTAACAAAGTTCAAAAACCCGTCACGCGTCACCGGTTACGCGTTACGGACTACTTGGGTTCCGGCTTCGCCGGCCAACGCGGCCCTCGCCTGATCTAGCGAGGCGATCACCGCCCGCTCCCCACCTGCCTCCACAAACCGCACTGCGGCCCGCACCTTGGGCTCCATGGAGCCCTTGGCGAAGTGCCCTTCGGCCAGGTACCTCTTGGCCTCCTCGGCCGTCATCCGGTCGATGGGCCGCTCGTTTGGCTTTCCGTAGTTGAGCTTCACCTTGTCCACATCGGTCAAGATCAGGAACACGTCAGCCCCCACGTCCTCGGCCAAACGCTCGCCAGCGAGGTCTTTATCGATCACCGCCTCCACGCCCCTTAGCCCCCCATTCTCCTTGATCACCGGGATCCCGCCGCCACCGGAGGCGATCACGATGGCCCGGTTCTCGACCAGGATCCGGATGAAATCCCGCTCCACGATCGCCTTGGGGTCAGGGGAGGGGACTACCCGCCGCCAGCCCCGTCCTGCGTCCTCCACCACGTGCCAGCCCTTCTCGGCCCGCAGGCGGTGTGCCTCCTCCTCGGAGTAAAACGGTCCCACGGGCTTGGTGGGGTTCTGGAAGGCGGGGTCGGTCTTATCCACAAGGACCTGGGTGACCACGGTGGCGATGGGGATGTCGCCCCGGCCTTTTTCGGTGAGGATGTTCTTTAAAGACTGCTGGATCATGTAGCCGATGAGGCCCTGGGACTCGGCCCCGCACACGTCCATGGGCATGGGGGGGACCACCTCCTTAGCTGCATCCTGCTGGAGGAGGATGTTCCCCACCTGGGGGCCGTTCCCGTGGGTGATCACGATCCGCCACTCGCCGGAGAGGACCATCTCGGCGAGCTGCTCGGCGGTGTGGTAGACGTTTTCGAGCTGCTCCTCGAACGTCCCCCTCTGCCCCCGCTGGAGGATGGCGTTTCCCCCCAGCGCCACCACCACCGTCTTCTTCTCCATGTCAACTCCCTCCTTTGGCCACGCTATCAACCTCACCACGCATAACTAAGGAACGTACGTTAATAATCAAGAAACGGCGGTTCAACTGTTTCGTTTTTAGTATCATCGTCTTGAACCAATTTCCACATACGGACCCAGTGACGGCGCATGGCCTCGGCGGCCAGCTTGGGGTCGCCGGCCTGGATGGCCTTGAGGATCTCACCGTGGAGCTCGGCTACGCTCGTGATGCCGCGTTCGTCCTTGAAGTAGTACTTGCGGGTGAACTCCCGATAAAGGTGCTGGTCCATGGTGTTGATCAGAGGGAGGAGGGCTGAGGCGAGGAGGTCGTTCCCCGCCGCCTCCACCAATGCTAGGTGGAACTCCTTGTCGGCGTCGAAGTACTGATCGAAGCCCTCCCGGTGGGCAAGGCTCAGCATGCGGTGGAAGATGTCGTGCAGGGCTTGGATGTCCTCCTCGGTCCTTTTCACCGCGGCGGCCGCGGCCACCGGCGGCTCCAAGAGCCCCCGGGCCTCCATGATCTCAAGGCAACTTGCCTCGTTCTCAAGGAGCACCAGGGCCTCCCTCACTATGGAGTCGGTGGGGTTGGCGACGAAGTTGCCGATCCCGGGACGGGACTCTATAACCCCCACGGCAGCCAACGCGGCCAGGGCCTCCCTGACCGTGGGCCGGCTCACCCCCATCATCTGGGCAAGCTCGGACTCCGAGGGCAACCGCCCCCCCACGGGAAACGTCCCCACCTTTATCGCCTGCAGGAGCTGCTGGGCGACCACGGTGGACGCCTTCGCCGGCCGAACCTTCTCAAACCTCATCCCTAAAGGCAAGTTGTCAACCTGCCTGACAGCATGATAGCATTACAGGGATGGGAGGTCAACCAAAGGAGGATGATGTGATCGACCTTAGGGTGGATGAACGGCAGCTGGAGCGGACGGCAAGGAGGGCCCGGGAACGCGGGATCATCGTGCCCACCTTCAAACAGATGCGGGAGCCGGATAGGTACGTGCCCGAGAAGATAAAAAGGCGCCTTGGGGAGATCGGCCTGTGGGACCTGCACCCGCTTAACCTCTTCCGCATCACCTGGAAGAACGAACCGGTCCCAAAAGGGGGCCTCTATGGCGGGGTCAACTACCTGGAGCTCCCGGAGGCCCTCACCGGGGTCCCGGCCAGGATCTTCGCCCTGGTGGGAAAATGGTTCCCCACCGGCTCCCACAAGGTGGGAGCCACCTTCGGGTGCCTGGCCCCGCGCCTTGTGACCGGCCAGTTCGACCCCACCTTCCACAAGGCCGTCTGGCCCTCAACCGGGAACTACTGCCGCGGGGGGGCGTACGTTGCCAATCTTCTTGCCTGCGAATCCATCGCCATCCTCCCGGAGGAGATGTCCCGGGAACGCTTCGAATGGCTCTCCAAGGTGGCCGGGGAGGTGATCGCCACCCCAGGCTGCGAATCCAACGTCTGGGAGATCTTTCAGAAGTGTAAAGAGCTAGAGGCTACCCGCGATAACGTAATGATCTTTAACCAGTTCGACGAGTTCGGGAACCACCTGTGGCACTACGCGGTCACCGGCCCGGCCATGGAGGAGGTCCTCCGGACCGAGCTCGCCGAGGGCCAGCGCCTAGCCGGCCTGTTCCTCACCTCCGGCTCCTCCGGCACCCTTGGCTGCGCCGACTACATCAAGGAAAGGTTCCCCCAGGCCAAGCTCGCCGTGGGGGAGGCCTGGGAGTGCCCCACCCTCCTCCTAAACGGCTTCGGCGGCCACCGCATCGAGGGGATCGGCGACAAGCACGTCCCCTGGATCCACAACGTCAGGAACACCGACCTTGTGGTCGACATCGATGATGAGTTCCCCATGCGGCTCATCCGCCTTTTCAACGAGCCGGCCGGCCAGGAATTTCTCGTCAGTCAAGGGGTCCCAGAACCCTTGGTGGAAAAGCTCCCTTGGCTTGGGATCTCCTCGGCGGCCAACCTCATCGGAGCCATCAAGCTCGCCAAGTACTACGAGCTTACCTCCCGTGATGCCGTCCTCACCGTTTTCACCGACTCCATGGAGCTTTATGGCTCCCGGATCCAGGAGCTGAGGGAGAAGTATGGGCCCTACGAGGCCCGCCAAGCGGCCATCGACTACGAGCGGTTTCTCCTGGGGATCACCACCGACAGGTTGCAGGAGCTCACCTACTGGGACCGAAGGCGGATCCACAACCTAAAGTACTACACTTGGGTGGAGCAGATGGGGAGGTCCGCGGAGGAGCTCCTTGCGCAGTGGTATGAGTGGCCCGACTACTGGGACAGGATCCACTCCCAGGTTGGTGAGATCGACGTCCTGATCGAGGAGTTCAACCGCCGCACCGGCCTCCTTGAGACCTTGTGAAATGGGAAGCTAGACGGGCTATATTTCCCTTAGTAATGGAAGCCGAACTGTTTTCGCGGATCGCCGAGCTCCTGGAAAAGGGGGAGCCTTGCGTTTTGGTGACCCAGGTGGCGGTGGAGGGGCCGGCCCCAAGGGAGGCGGGGGCGAGGATGCTGGTCTTCCCGGACGGCCACATCGAGGGCACCATCGGGGGCGGGGCCCTGGAGCACCGGGCCATCCAGGAGGCCGGAAGGCTCCTCTCCCAGGGCGGGCGCACCCACCTTGCCACCTACGAGCTTGTGGACCTGGGCATGCTGTGCGGGGGGAGGGCGACCCTGTTCTACGAGGTCCTCGCCCCCAAGGTCACCCTGGCCGTCTTCGGGGCCGGCCACGTGGGGAGCACCCTGGCCCGCCTGGCCCGGGAGGCCACGCCCTTCAAGGTGGAGCTCTACGACGACCGCGAGGAGCGCTGCCGGGAGGAGCTCGCCCCCGGGCTCGTGGCCCGGCACCTCCCGGGCTTTGAGACACTCCCAGAGCTCCCGGCCCGGTGCTACGTCGTGGTCTGCACGGACTCCCATGCCACCGATTTCAAGGTGGTGGAAAGGATCCTGCGAGGTGATTCGCCCCCGCCGTTCTTGGGGATGCTGGGCTCCCGGGTCAAGGCGCAGGAGGTCAAAAGGCGCCTGACGGCCCTGGGGATCCCGGAGGAGAGGGTGGAGAGGTTGAGGTCTCCGGTGGGGCTCCCCATCGGTGGGAAATCCCCAGGGGAGATCGCCATCTCCATCCTCTCCGAGCTCCTTGCCTTCCATCATGGACGGCTGAACGAGGTCAAGGAGCGGCTCGGAGAAGGCGGTTAGCCCACTTGGAAGAGGCGTTAGCCTATCTGGGAAAACTCCTCCAAGGCAAGGCCGGGGCGCTGATCATCACCGGCCCCATCGGGTCCGGAAAGACGCGGGCCGCAACCTGGCTTTCCGCCCGCCTGCGTTCTTATGGCGCCAGGGTCGGGGGGGTGATCTCCCCGAGGGTGCTGGAGGGCGGCGTTACGGTAGGGTATCGGGTACGCGATGTCTCAACCGGCGAGCAGCGGCCCCTTTGTTCCGTCTCCCCCCCAGGGATGAGGTTCGGCGGCTACTACTTTTCCCCAGAGGGGATCGCGTTTGCCAACCGCGCCCTCAGCAAGGCGACAGCCGAGGTGCAAATTGTAGTGATCGATGAAGTTGGGCCGTTGGAGCTCTCAGGAGGGGGGTTTGCGCCCGGGGTGCTGGCTGTACGCCGGGCCGGGCTCCCCCTTATCCTCTCCGTGCGCCCCAGCCTAATCGACCGGGTCTCCCGCTGGCTAGGGCTTCCTGGGGACGCCCCTATCGTCCGGCTCACCCCCTAGTCAGGGGGGCTCTCCCAGGCTATCCTGTGCACATCA
Source organism: Acetothermia bacterium 64_32 (assembly GCA_001508155.1). Lineage (GTDB taxonomy): Bacteria > Bipolaricaulota > Bipolaricaulia > Bipolaricaulales > Bipolaricaulaceae > 64-32. Next base: position 12,066 of record LGFI01000020.1, read on the forward strand.
ACCTCAGGAGGTCGCCATGGAAAAAGAGGCGGAGGCCAGGCTGTGGGAGATCGTAGACGAGGCGGAGGTTTCACTGGTCATCACCCAGGGAGAACAGGGGTTCCCTCACTGTCGTCCCATGACCCTGCTGGGATATGAGGAGGAGGGGACCCTCTGGTTCGCCACCAGCCGCTCGTCGCGGAAGGTTTCCGAAATCAGCCGGGATGCCAAGGTTACGGTGTGCTTCCTCTCCTTTGAGGGGGGAGCCCATGCACAGCTTTTCGGCCGAGCAGAGGTGGTGGAGGAACCCGAGCTGAAGGCGGAGTTCTGGACGGAGGAGTGGGAGGAATACTGGGAGGGCCCTGACGACCCCGACTACGTCCTCCTCGAGATCAGGGTGGAAAGGGCCGAGTACTATCTGATAGAGGAGGACGAGCTTTGGGTTATCGAGTTTTCCTGAAAGCTCGGTTGGGGGATGGAAAGGTGGGTCCTTCATGTGGACATGGACGCCTTCTACGCGTCCGTGGAGCAGCTGGATAACCCCTCCCTTAAGGGAAGGCCCGTGATCGTGGGGGGGCTTGGCCCCCGGGGGGTGGTGGCCACCGCCTCCTACCAGGCCCGGGCCTACGGGGTGCATTCCGCCATGCCCATGGCCAGGGCCCGCAGGCTATGCCCCCACGGGGTGTTCCTCCCCCCCAGGTTCGCCCGCTACCAGGAGCTCTCCTCCCGGATCCAGGCCATCCTCCGGGAGTACACCCCGCTTGTGGAACCAATTTCCCTGGACGAAGCCTTCCTCGACCTCACCGGGACCCAGCGGGCCCGCGGCAGCCCGGAACAGGTGGCAAGGGAGATACACACCCGCATCCCCAGGGAGGTGGGGCTCCCCTGCTCTGTGGGCCTGGGCCCAAGCAAGCTTTTGGCCAAGCTCGCCTCCGACTCCGCCAAGCCGGGTGGGCTCAGGGTCATCAAGCCCGAGGATGTCATCGCCTTCATGTCCCCCCTTCCGGTGGAGAGGTTGTGGGGGATCGGCCCCAAGACCGCCCAGCGGCTGACCCAGCAGGGCATCCGCACGGTCCAAGACCTGAGGGGGGTTGATGTGGCGCTGCTTTCGTCCTGGTTCGGCCCGAAGGTCGGGACGCACCTGTGGCGGCTTGCCCGGGGGCTGGACGATTCCCCGGTGATCCCGGTGAGGGAGGCCAAGAGCTTTTCCCAGGAGGTCACCTACCCGGAGGACCTGTACGATCAAGAGGTGATCCGAGCCGAGGTCCGGCGCCTGGCGCACATGGTAGCGGGGCGCCTGAAGGAGGAGGGCTTTCTGGCCCGGGTGGTGCGGATCAAGGTCCGCTGGGAGGACTTCGTCACCAACACCCGCCAGCTGCGGCTGCCGGAGGCCACCGACAACGTGGTCCTGCTTTCCGAGGCGGCCGTGGAGCTCCTTTCCCGGCTGGAGACGGGGAGGGGGGTGAGGTTGGTGGGGGTGGGGGTGGCCGGCCTTGTGCCCGCGAGCTTCCGGCCGCTGCATCTTTTCCTGGACGAGCGGCTTTCCGAGGCGGCCTGGAGGCTGCGGGCCAGGTTCGGGGAGGCTGCCCTGATGTGGGGGTGGGGCCCTAGTCCCCCAGGGAAAGGCTCAGCTCCAGGGAGGCCTCCTCAAGCCCCCGGCGGGTAAGCTGGGCGGCCAGTTTGAACTGGAGTGCGGAAAGCTGCCCCGCCAGGGAGGCCGTCCCGCTCCAGCTCCCCCAAGCCGTCCGGAGTCGAAGGGTGAGCTGCCAGGGCTCCTCCCCCAGCTGGAGCAGGGCCATCCCGGAGCCCCGGGGGTAGAGGGTTAGGAAGAAGCTCCCGGAGAGCCCATCCTCGCTTGCCCCCAGCTCCAGGGCGGAGGAGGCCAGGGAGGTGCCCAGGAGGTACAGGTGCAGGGCCGTCCAGCCGTCGTCGTCAAGTCCCAGGTCCAGTTGGACGGTGGGGGTGCCCCCGGTTAAGGGGGCTTCCCCCCGGATGCTCCCCCAGAAGGGGGTTTTTTCCCCGCGCACGGCCGCCCAAGCGGCGGCCAGGGGCATCCGGGCGGAGAGCACGGCTGCCAGGCTCGCCCGCAGGCCCAGGTTCCCCTCCAGCTCCCAGGCCCCGAGGCTTGCTGACGGGGTGAGCTCCCCGGCCGCGGAGACGTCCAGCCTCCCGGTGCCCAGGAGCTTCGTGGTCCCGCTCAGGGAGAAGTGTTCCTGTTCCAGCGTCGCCCCCAGGTAAAGGAGCCTTCCCCGCACCGGGAACAGGTCCAGCTCCCCCCGGCCGGTGAGGGAAACGGCCCCCAGCTCCCAGGACAGGGCCAGCCAACCCAGCCCGGAGGTCCCCTCTTCCCAGCTGATCCGGGCCCCCAACTCCCCGCCGCACAGCCCCAGCCCCAGGGCCCACAGACCTAGCGCCAACCCCAGGGCCTTCCTCAAGGGCCCTTCCCTTCCAAGGCGGCCGCCACGGCGGCCACGGACCTCTTCACCGCCGGGGTGCGAAACGGGACCGCAGCCCCATCCAGTTTCACCAGCCATCCCCCCCACCCCTTTTCCAGGGCGATCAGGTAATGCTGCTCGAAGCCCTCGTCGGTGGAAAACGCCCGCGCCAAGGCCCGTTCACCCCCCGGCGAAAGGAAGACCTCCTTTATCATAAACGCCCCCCCGGGCCAGGATTCCTTGAGCCCCGCCAGGGAAAGGAGGGCCTCTCGGCTTACCTCAACGTTCACCCGAGCATGTGGCATGTCCCCCTCCGCTATCCGCTCCACCGAGCCCGGGAGGCGAAGCTCGGCCCACACCCGAAAGATCTTCCGGCCCTGCCCCAGCCATTTTCGCTCGTAGCGCGTGCCCGGGCCCTTCCCCTCCAGGGCCCAAGGCCCCCGGACGAGGAACCTCCCCTCGGCCTCAAGGGCTTCCCTCGCCTGGTAAGCGTACCACTGGGCGTCCGTATTGAGCTCAAAGCCCCCGCCTATTTCAAGCACGGCTGCCAGGGTACGGGCAAAGTCAGGGGTTATCAGCCTGCGCCGGGCATGCCGGGCCTTAGGCCATGGACAGGGGAAGTGCACGTACACCTGGGTCAGGGAACGGTCGGGGAAAAGCTCCCTTAAGGCGAACCGGCCGTCCACCCGGGCCAACCGCACGTTCGCCAGGCCCTCCCTTGCCAGGCGGCTGGCGGCCTTGGCGATGCAGGTTAGGCTGAGCTCAAAGCCCAAAAGGTCCCAATCGGGGTGTTGTCGAGCGGCCTGGACCAGGAACTCCCCGTTCCCAAAGCCGATCTCCACGGCTAGCGGGGCGCGGCGGCCGAACACGCCCTCCCACCGTCCGGGGAGCGTCGTCCACCGGCGGGGCTCGATGAGGTACCGGACCAGTTCCATGGTCATGTCCCAAGCTTAGATTATGGCGGCCCCGGGCTCAGCCCGGGGTAAAATGGCTGGCCATGGACAGGGTACCTGAGGGGCTGGTGAGGCTGGCCCGGGAGCTGATAGCGTTTCCCACCACCGCGGGGAGGGAAGGGCTGTGTTTGGAGTACCTTTCGGAAAAGCTCTCCCGGGCCGGCCTGCAGGTGGCCACTCAGCCGGTCCCGGGGGCGGGGGAGAACCTGGTTGCCTCCCGGGGGGAGGGGGGGCCGTGGATCGTGAGTCACCTTGATGTCTTCCCCCCGTACGAGCACCCCCGTCCCTTTTCCCCCAGGGTGGAGGGGGGGAAGCTCATCGGCCGGGGGGCAGTGGACACCAAGGGGCAGATCGCCGCCCTTCTCTGGGCCCTGGCCAGGACCGAGGGGCCGGTGCAGGTAGCCCTGGTGGTGGATGAGGAGCAGCTGGGCCGGGGTTCGGAGGCCCTGGAGGTGCCCCCCGGGGTCTGCGGGGCAGTGGTGCTCGAGCCCACCGGGCTCAGGATAGCCCCGGCGGAGGCCGGTTCCATAGGGCTTTCCGTGCTCGTAGCCGGGAAGGCAGCCCACGGGACCATGCCCTGGCGCGGGAGTTCCGCCATCGACCTCGCCTTCGCCCTCTACGAACGGCTCCTCTCCCTCCCCCTCATGCGGCATAGCCATCCCCTGTTCGAGCGGGGGGCCTGGGTGAACCTGGGGCGCATCCAGGGGGGGTACGACACCATGGTGGTGCCCACCCGCTGCGAACTGGAGCTGGACGTGGGGTTCGCCCCCGGGCTCTCGGCCGCCCGGGTGGTCGAGGAGGTACATGCGGCCCTGGCCGAGGCGGAAGCCCTCCAGGTGACCGACGTCTGGGACCCCTGGGAAACCCCCTCGGATGCCGGGATCGTTAAACTCCTGGAGCGGGCAGTGCAGGCGGTTGGGCTTCCGGTCGGGCATTGGGGCATGCCCTCTTGGACCGACGGGGCGAACCTGGTGAGGAAGGGGGTTCCCACGGTGGTTTTCGGGGCTGGGGAGCTGGCCGTGGCACATACCTTTCACGAAGCCCTACCCCTCTCGGGGCTTCACGGGCTGGCCCGGGTCCTGATCGAGCTCATCGGGGGCCGGCCAGGGGACGACACATCCTGATCCATTCGCCCCACCGGCCCTCCTCCTTGAAACCCAGTTTTCGGTACCAGGCCCTGGCCTGGACGTTCCCCTCCCCCACCCACAGCGAGGCCACCTCCCGCCCCCGGGCCCGGCCGAGCCGAAACGCTTCCTCCATCAGGGCCCGGCCGATCCCCCTCCCCCGGAATTCCGGGGCCACCACCACCTCGTGGATCTCCAGCACCTTCCTTTGCCTTGCCCGCCAGTCCGGATCACAGGCCAGGAACCCCACCACCCGGCCGGAGACCTCCGCCACCAGGAACCCCTCAGGGGAGTTGTAGTGAAGCCATCTCAGGTAGCCAATCCCCTCTTCCTCGGTGGACTCCCCATACCGCTCAAGCCCCTGGTAGGCCCGCATGTAAAGCGGCAGGAGCCCCGGGAGCTCCTCGGCCCGCACCCTGCGTACCCGAACCTCCATGGGCTTTATGGTAAATGGGCCGGCCTCACAAGGCGAGCAGGCCCAGCACGATCCCCACGCTGGCCAGGATCAGGCTCAAGAGGGCCCGATCCAGGGTGAGCCCGGGGAGCCGGGGATGGGCCCTCCTCGCCAAGAGGAAGGCGATCAGCCCCAGGCCCAGACAAAGGCCGCTTTGTCCCCAAAGCTCGGGGTCGAAAAGAAGTGGGTATGAGAAAAACCCCCAAAAGGAGAAGGAGGCCAGGGCCAGGAAGAGGGGGATTTCCCCTGTGGGGGAAGGTCCGTTTCCCCGGGGGCGGAGGAGGGGGATGAGCTTGGAGAAAGAGGCCACGGTCCCGACCCCCAGGGCGAACACCAGCCATTTCCCCCAGGGCGGGAGGTCGGCGCAAAGGAGGCCCTTGGCCACGAACCCGGCCAGGGGCGGGAGCCCGGCGATGGACCACGTCCCCAAGGCAAGCCCCATGGCCGGCCCCCAGGGGAGGCGCCCCCCAAGCTCCGCAATCTGCCGCGAGCCGGCCTCTTGGATCGCCTTTCCAGCGGAAAGGAAGAGGAGGGCCTTGAAAAGCCCATGGGCCAGGGCGTAGAGGAGGCCCCCCAGGGGCGCCCCCAGGCCGAACCCCAGGAGCACGTACCCGAGCTGGGACATGGTGCTAAAGGCAAGGAAGTACTTGAGGTCCTGCTCCCACAGGGCGTAAAGGAGGCCGCCGAACCCGGTCAGGGCCCCCAGGGCGACGAGCACCGGCCCGGCGGAGAATGCCTCCCCCAGGCGGACGAGGGCCACGATCCCCATCTTCACCACTAGACCGGAAAGGATAGCGGAGACGGAGTGGGGGGCGCGGCCATGGGCCCGGGGAAGCCACAGCCCCAGGAGGAAAACACCGCCCTTCACCGCCGCCCCGGAAAGGAGCAACCCCGCCCCGATGGAGACCACCGGATCCCCTAAGCGCCCGATCTCGCTCAAGGCCAGGGTGCCCAGCCGCCCGTATACAAGGCCTAGCCCAAAGAGGTAAAGGATCATCCCCACCGTGGTGAGGATTAGGTACTGCAGGCTGGCCCAGATGGAGGCCGAGCGGCCCTCATAGCCCACAAGGAGGAAGGAGAGAAGCGAAGTCAGCTCCAAGCACACGTAGAGGTTGAACAGGTCTCGGGAGATGACCAGGGCCAGGGTGGTCCCAACAAGCAGGGTCAAAAGCGGGTGAAAGGCCCCCTTGCGCCGGCGCTCCTCCCACAAGATCGCCGCGTGTAGGACCAGGGCTAGGCACCAAAACCCAAGGGCCACCGTATCCCCGATCAGGCGGATCCCCCACGGCCCCGGGCCCAGGGCCGACTCGGAAAAGCCGGGGGCCCAGATGATCAACGCCCCCGCCCCCACCGCCCAGGCAAGGGCCCCCGTAAGCCAGCCCCGCCCCAGAAAGCCCAGCACCCCCAGGGCGAGGTACCCCGCCACCCCGAAAAGGGCCGCGCTCATTCCTCCTCTTTCTCCAGGCGCCTCACATCCTGGCTATGGCGGTGCTCGGTCAGGAAGATCACGTAAACCAGGGCCAGGGCCAAGGTGGCGAAGTGGATCACTATCGCGGTGAGGACCAGCGCCTGGGGAAGGGGATCGGCCGCGGGTGGCGGCTCCAGCCCCAGGATGGGCACGCCGGGCCCGGCCCGCCGGGCCATCGCCACCAGGAACAGGCTCGCCCCCCCGGAGGCCACGTTCAGCGCAAGCAGCTTGAAGATCAGCTCCCGGCGCACGATCAGGGTGAAAAGCCCAAGCCCGGCAAGGAGGACCGCAAGCACCATCCCGGTTTGAGCCTGCACTTACAGCTCCCCTCGGTGGGCGACGAACCGGTGCAGCACCACCCATGCCCCGATGGCCACCTCCAGGCCGACCAGGAGGTTTGCCGCCACAAACCAGGAGGGAGATTTCGTCCCGGCCCAGGCGATGGCCGTGCCCGTGCAGAGCAAGAGCGCCACCGCGGCGTACTCCAGCCTTTCCAAGGCCCCCTCGTGGACCCTCTGGGCCAGGCTTTCTGTGCCCTGGGCCAGGGCCAAGAGGAGGAGCCCCGAGCCCAGGATGGCCCCGGCCGGAAACCCCCCACCCGGCCCCAGGTGCCCGCTCGCCGCAAGGTACAGGGCGAACACCGCGATGGGCCCCCAGAGGAGCCGGGCCGCTTGGGAAAGGAGGTGCGACTCGGGGACCGGAGGAGCCCCTTGGGCCCTCCCCAGCGGCCGCAGGGCAATCCTCACCCCCACCATGGCCATGGCGAACACCAGCACCTCAAACAGGGTGTCCCACAGCCTCGCCCCCAGCACCACCGCCGCCACCGCGTTCCTGACCCCGTACATCCCGGCCATCGTCTCCAGTTCGGGGGCTTGTAAGCTTGGTGAAAGGTTGAGGGAGGAAAAGAGGAGCAGCCCCACAAGGCTCAGGGTTGCGGCCCCGGCAAGCCACCTCATGCCAGGTACCTCCGGATGAGCTCGGCCAGCTCCCCGCTTTTTTCCATCTCCCCCAACACCTCCTCCAGGGCGTGGGCGAGCTCCTCCTCCCCGGGAGCCACCACCAGGTGGAAGGATAGGTCCTCTTGTACCGGGGTCACCTCCGCCCCGCTGAGCCGGCCGGCAAGGTGCCAGTTCCGCAGGCGCAGGAGGTCAACGATCGCCCCCCCTATCCTGCCCTGGGCCAGCGCCTGGAGGAGCTCCTCGGGCCCGGGGAAGAGCTGCCCCCCCGCGGGCAGGTGATCCTCCCCTCGATCGCCCCGGATCGCCCCCACCCTCCCGGGGCCCGCCTTCACCAAAACCAGGCGCGTGGGCACCAAGGGGCGGGTTGGTAGCCCCTCGTCGGGCCGCGGGATCACCCCCCCGGCGGCCAGTTGTGCCTCCCCACTCCTGAGCAAGGGCGCGATCTCGGCACGGGATGTCCAGATGAGCTCCAGGTCCCGATGCAGGTGGCGGCCAAGGCGGGTGAGTATCTCCCATTCCAGCCCCTGTATCCTCTCGCCTTGCTGATAAAGGAGCGGGTAGGCCGGGGTGGCCACCACCACCAGCTTCCCGGTGCGTCGGATGGCGAGCAGGTACACGAAGGTGACCAGGCCGAACCCGATGGCCGCCTCGGTGAGGGCCACATCCGGGGCGGAAAGCAGGAAGAACACCCCGGCCAGCGCCAGGGAGTGCGCTCCCACCCCCACCACCCCCCACAGGAGCCTCCTTCTGGTGAGGGCGAAGGCGGCCAGGGCCAAGGTTAGACAGGAGGCCAGGATCAGGGGCACCTTCCCCCTCCCTTCGGCCGCAGCCCCCGCACGAAGGCCGCCTTGGCCACCGCATGGGTGGCGACCGGCCCGGTGAAAAGGAGGAACAAAAGCAACAGCACCCCTACCCAACCGGTCGTGCTCCAGTCCCGAACGAAGAGGCCGATGAGGAACAGGGCTGCCCCCCCGATGTCCCCCACCCCGGCCCCCTGCAGCCGCTCGTAGGGGCCCTGCAGCCTGAGGAAGGCCACCCCTCCCAGGAGGAGGAGAAGAAGCCCGCCTGCAAGCAGTGCCAGGGAGGTCACCTTTCCCCCCGTTCCCCGAACCTGGCCAGGAGCACGGTGCCCAAGAAACCCAGGGCGGCGTAGGCCAGGGCCACATCCAGGAGGAGCCCCCGCCCGGTGAAGCTGGCCTCACAGGCCAGGACCAGGGCCACGCGCACGTTCAAGGAGCTGGTGGCGGCCAGGCGGTCCCACAGGGTGGGGCCCTTCCAGAGCCTGAACAAGGGGAGGGCCGCGGTGACGAGCACCCCCACCTCCAGCCACCCCTTCAGCCCCATAGCTTAAGCAGCACCTCCTCCAAGGCCACCAGCCCGGGGATGGTGCCCCCCTCGGGGCGGCGGAGGCAGTGCACGTAAAGGAGCTCTCCCTCCATAAGGAGGGCGATGGTCCCCGGGGTGATGGTTATCGCCCACAGGAGGAAAAGCCTCCCCATCCCCGAGCGCAGGCGGACCGGCACGGCCACGATCCCCGGGGCCTCCCTCCCCCGGAGGACGACGAGCCCGGTGGAAAGGACGGCCAGCCCTACCCGCAGGGCCACCATCGCCAGGAAGGCGGCCCACAGGTCCAGCCGGTACCACACCCGAAAGGGGAGGTCAAGCGAAAGCCTGCCCAAACCTGCCAAAAGGGCAAACCCCAGCGGGAACAGGGCCCCGCTTGCCAACACCGGCCAGGACAGCTCCCGCCAAAGCACAAGCCACAGGGCCATAAGGAGGCCCCCTGCCCCCACCGCCCCGTGCATCCGTGCCATGACTTGAGTATAGCAGAAGGCCTTGACTAACCTAGGGATCAGGTGGTAGTGTGCCTTGGGTGCGAAGTCTTCGGACGGGAAAGGAGGTTGCGGTGAAGAACTGGTGGAAGGACTTCATCGCCTTTCGCAGGTTTGTGACCCCGGAGATCATGCCGGTGGTGTTCTGGGTGGGGGTAGCGATCGCCGTGATCATGGGCATCATCACCATAGTGGAGGGTGCCCGGTCGGCCTTTGGAGGGGCCAGGCTGGTCACCCTGGGGATCGTGACGCTCTTCTGCGGTCCGGTGTTCGTGCGCATCTTGTGTGAGCTTGTGCTGACGTTCTTCAAGCGCCAGTAGGGGCCCCTTGCCCGAGGGGCTTTCTCCCTGCGCGAGCTTGATTGCCCCTTCTTACACCTTAAAATAGGGGCGGCGGGGGGTCGAAAGGGCAAACCCGGGGCGACCCGGGGGCGCAAAGCCGACGGGCCTCGATGAGAGGTGGCCGGGCTGCCGAAACGCCCTCAATGTTAAACACTTGCATTGGGGGTGTTTTTGTATGAGGAGGTTCTTGCCTTTACTTCTCGGGGTGCTGGTTTTTGGGCCTGCAGGGATTGCCGCTGAGGCTCAGCAGTCCGCCGAGGTCTTCTGGAGCATCGAGGGCTGTTGGATCACCCTAGAGGTCCACGACGACGTGGATCTGGGAACCGTCTCCGGGCCTTGGGAGCCAGGCGAGTACATCGAGGATACCGATGGGAACAGGATCGAGATCGTCACCAACTGTGAGGATTGGGTGCTGGAGGTGTCTCGCGATTGGGCCCCGCCCTCTGGGTACTCCGGTGACGGGCTTGAGGACTTTTACATCTGGTTCGTCGACCACGGCGGCGATGACCACTCGATAGCCAATGGATGGGATGATCCCAACAACGGGGAAGGCGACATCGCAAAGGGCTTGCCTGGAACCCACTGGTTCGACATGGGCTACCGGTACGTGCTCGACTACGACGATATCCCTGGAACTTACACGGTGACCCTCACCTATACCGTAACGGCCCCGTAAGCCATAAGGGAGGCGTTCCCGCCGAGGGCCTCCGACGGGGCGCCTCCCGCCAGTTTTCTCTACTAGGCTACCGGTCTTTCAGGCGTTCCCAGATTTCTTGGGTGTGTTCGCCCAACCTGGGAGGGGGGAGGGTGGAAGGGGGATCGGCTTGGGGGAGGGGGCAGCGCACGGTGGTGTAGCGGCCGGCGGTGGGGTGCTCTACCTCTAGGAGAAGCTTGCCTGTCAGGCCCGGGTCGCCGAACAGCTCCGAAAACGAGTTGACCGGCCCGGCCGGAACCCCGGCCGCAAGGAGCCTTTCCACCCATTCCCTCCGCCCCTTACCCCGGAACACCTCCTCCAGGAGCCCGACGAGCTCCTCCCGGTGGACCACCCGGGCGGGGTTGGTGGAGAAGCGGGGGTCGCCTGCCAGCTCCGGCCTCCCCAGGGCCCGGCACAGGGCTTGGAACTGGTGGTCGGTCCCCACCGCCACCATGAGGAGGCCGTCCCGGGCCGGGAACGCCTGGTAGGGGACGATGTGGGGATGGGCGGTCCCCAGGCGCCGCGGCTCCTCCCCGGTGATGAGGAAGGCCTGGCCCACGTTCACCAGGGCGGCCACCGCACACTCGGCCAAGCTCAGCCTTATCTCCTGCCCCTGCCCTGACCTCTCCCGCGAAAGCAGGGCGGCCAGCGTCCCAGAAAGCGCTGCCCAGGCACACAAAACGTCCACGATGGCCACCCCCACCTTGGCTGGCCGAGCCCCCTCCCCGGTGATGGCCATGAGCCCGCCCATGGCCTGGATCAGGGCGTCAAAGCCCGGCCGGTCCTGGTACGGTCCCGGAGGGAAGCCGGAGATGGCCAGGTAGACGATCCGCGGGTTCAGCTTGCGCACCTCCTCATACGAGATGCCCAGGCGTTTTTCCGCATGGGGGAGGAAGTTGTGTACCAAAACGTCGCTCTTTGCGATGAGGAGGCGGAGGGCTTCCCGGCCCTCGGGACGGCCCAGGTCAAGGGCCACCCCGAACTTGCCGCGGTTTACGGCCAGGAAGTAGGCGGACTGGTCGCCAAGGAAGGGGGGGCCCCAGCGGCGGGTCTCGTCCCCCACCCCGGGCCGCTCCACCTTGATTACCTCTGCCCCCAGGTCGGCCATCCACATGCTGGCAAGTGGCCCGGCCAGTATCCTAGAAAGGTCCAGGACCCGGATCCCGGAGAGGGGCTTCATCTCTAAAACAACGAAAGCTCCCGAGGGCCTTCGTCCAAGGGGATCCGGATCTCCCCGTACACCCCGTCGTAGCCGGGGCGGATCTGAAGCTCCCCGGCCCGCACCTTCCGGATGCCTAAGAGGACCCGGGGTGGGGTACCCTGAGAAAGCTCCTTTTCCGGGAGATCCAGCAGGATCCGCAGCTCGCTTCCGAAGCGGAAGACCAGCCTGAGGTACTCGTCCCGCACGCCTTTTGTGTCCCGGCCCTGCCCCAGGGCCTGGGCGATGATCTCCTCCAAGGGGACCAGCGATCGGTACGGGATCGCCCCGGGCGGCCGAACCCCCTCGGGCCGGTCGGCCAGGGCCTCCACCCGGTGCATCACCCCGACGGTGAGCGGGCGGCCGCAGACCGGACAGCGGCCCCCGTGGGCCCTCGTCTCCTTCGGCGAGAGCACCACCCCACAGGCCCGGTGACCGTCGTAGTGGTACTTCCCCTCCTCCGGGAAGAACTCTATGGTGTAAAGGAACCTTTTCGGATCCCGCGTCCGGATCGCCTCCACCAGGCTCGGGTAGCTTGCCTCAGGGAGGTCGAACACACAGGCCTCCCGCCCCAGGCGGGCCGGGGAGTGGGCGTCGGAGAAGGAGACGAGAGCCACCCTGTCCAGGGCCGAAAGCCGCCAGTTCATGGGCGGATCCGAAGAGAGCCCCGTCTCGATGGCCAAGACATGGGAGGCTGCCTTTCCCAAGGCCTCCTCAAGGGAGTCAAAGCCAGAATTCGCCCCGAAGATGGAGTACCAGGGGGTCCAAGCATGGGCCGGGATCACCACCGCCTCGGGGCAGGCGCCGAGCAGCGTGGCCACTAGGCGCTCCCCCGAGACCCCGAAGGTGGGCCGCCCGTCGGCGGCCAGGTTCCCCAATTTAGCAAGCTCTCGGTTGATACGGGAAACGGCCGCGAGGTCCGGGGCCAAAACCAGGAAATGCACCCGCCTCACCTTCCCCCCAGCCGACCAGATGGCCCCAAGCTCGCAGGTAAGGATGAAAAGGGTTTCCCCGTACCGGTAGACCCCCTCCCCGGCGGGCACGAGGTTGGCCTCTAGCTCCCGGAACCAATCCGGGTGGGTGAAGTCCCCGGTGCCCAGGATGTCGATCCCCTTCCACTTGGCCCACCGGGAAAGGTGCACCAGGTCCATGTCGCGGCTGGTGGCCCGCGAAAAGCGGGAGTGGATGTGAAGGTCGGCGATCACCCTCATGACAAAGCCCAGTATAATCCCTTACGCCGCGCGGGCGCCAAGGGGTCGGCTTACCTCGGGACCACTCCCAGGGGGATGACCTCCATCCCGCGGGCCCGGAGCGCTTCCAGGAACGGGTTTATCCCCAGGGAGTCGGCCGCGATGTGGCCGGTGACCACCAGGTTCTTCCTCGGGAACTCATCGGCAAGCTTCCTAGCCGCCTGGTCGGAGCAGTGGATGTAGATCACGGTGTCCAGCCCGTTTCGGAAGGCGCAGGCCGCCACGGGATACCCCCCATTGGTCCCCGCCCCGTGTAGCACCGCCACCCTCCCGGCGGGGGCCTCCCGGGCCCCGAGGCGGACCTCCACCTGGGTCCCCGCCGCTGCCAGCTCGGGGAGGGCCGACAGCCGGTCGACCAGCTCCCCCACCGTGGCCCCCTCCGGGAGCCCCTCCACCACGGCCGCCAGGCGCTGCCTGCCGAGCTCATCGAGCGGGGTGTGGATCCCCACCAAGGGGAGCCCCAACGCCCGGGCCGCGGCGGGCACGTGGCCGTAGCTTGACAGGTGGTCCCGGGCGGAGAACTCCCGGACCAGTTCTGCCACGGCTGCCCGGGCCTCCCCCTCCGGGACCCCGTACCGGGAAAGGAGCTCGGCATGCCGCCACAGGACCTCATGCCACCTGAGGCGGGGGAGCCCGCCGGGCGGATGGTGGGCGATGACCCCACTTGCCCCAAGCTCCCGGGCAAGGAGCAACTCCCCCACCCCCACGTCGATGGAAAACAGGACCTTCTCCCCCAGGTCCCCCGGGACGAGAACCCCGGAGTCCGCCGGGACCTCGGTCAGGCCCGCAAGCTCCAAAGCAAGCTCAAGGGTTTCCTTCCCCGTCACCTTTCTCCCCCTCCAGATAGGCCCAGATGAAGGGCCACAGCTCCCCGTCAAGCACCGCTTGGACGTTCCCCACCTCCACCCCGGTGCGGTGGTCCTTAACCAGCTGATAGGGCTGGAGCACGTAGGAGCGGATCTGGTGTCCCCACTCGATCTCCGAGAGCTTCCCCCGGAGCTCCTCCAGTCGCTTTGCCCGCTCCTTTTCCATCAGGGCCCTGAGGCGCGCCCTGAGGATCCTGAGGGCGGTGAGCTTGTTCTGGTGCTGGGAGCGTTCGTTTTGACACACCACCACAAGCCCGGTGGGGATGTGGGTCACCCGTACCGCGGTTTCGTTCTTCTGCATGTGTTGTCCCCCGGGCCCCCCGGCCCGAAAGGCCTCCACCTTGATGTCCTCCTCGGCGATGTCCACGTCTTCCTCCGGCACCTGGGGGGTGACGGTCACCGAGGCGAACGAGGTGTGCCGCCTGTGGGCGGCATCGAAGGGGGAGATGCGCACCAGACGATGCACCCCGGTCTCCCCCTTAAGGATGCCATAGGCGTAGGGGCCCTTGACCTCCAGGGTGGCCGATTTAAGCCCGGCCTCCTCCCCTGGGGTCTCGTCCACCAGCCTCACCTTGAACCCCTGTCGCTCGCAGAACCGGGTGTACATGCGCAGGAGCATCTCGGTCCAGTCCTGGGCGTCGGTGCCCCCGGCCCCGGCGTTTAAGGCGAGGAAACAATCGTTGCGGTCGTAGGGGCCCGAAAGAAGCGTCTGAACCCGCACCCGCTCCAGCTCCTGCCCGAGCCTTTCCAGCCGCGCCTCCACCTCGGCCAGGGTGGCCTCGTCCCCCTCCTCCTCCGCCAGCTGCCACAGGACCTCTAGCTCCTCCAAGGCCTCCCTCAGCCGCCCGTACCCGGAAAGGCGTTCTTTGGCCCCCTCAAGCTCCCTGACCTTGGCCTGGGCCATCCCCGGGTCGCTCCAAAAACCCGGCTGGGACATCTCCCGCTCCAGGGCGGCGATCCTCCCCTCAAGCCCTGGGATATCGAGCCACCTTTCAAGCCGCTCCAAACGCCCTTTGAGCTCGGATAGCTTCTCCTCCATGGGAGAAACACGATAGCCCAGGGAGGGCAGGGGCGCAAGCGGGGGCAAAGGTGCTTTACCCCCCCTCCCCAGCCAGTTAAGATTATTCAAAGGCGGTGATTACCCATGCTAAGGATATGTGCAGTGCTTATCATACTCGGGGGGGTGGCAACCCAGCTTCTTGGGGGGCCGCACCTCGTCCTCTACTCCCAGGGCCTGGCCTTGGTGGAGGAGACCCGCGACTTCGCCCTTGAGGGGGAGGGGACGCTGACCGTCGATTACCTCCCCCACCAGGTGCTCCTGGACAGCTTGACGCTGGAGGGCGTGACCGTGCTTTCCCTCACCCCCAAATTGCCTGTCCGCCTCACCCCGGACGGGGTGGTGGGGGAGATCGTTCAAGTGGAAACGCAAAGCGGGACGATTAAAGGGAGGCTCATTTCGGCAAGCGGGGATTTGTTGGTCCTGGCCACAGGGGAAGGCCTTGTGACCGTGAACGGTTACCGGACGATCATCGCCCCCTCGCCCGAGCGGAGGGCGGTGGAGGTGGCCTATCGGGCGGAGGAGCCGGGCACCCAGGGGCTTGTAGTGCGGTATCTCACCCGAGGGCTCTCCTGGCAGGCCCGCTATCGGGCCCTGCTGGAGGGGGAAACCCTTTCCCTGGTGGGCTTGGCCGAGCTCGTGAACGACACCGGGATCAGCTATCCCGATGCCCGGGTGGACCTCATAGCTGGGCAGCTCTACACCCCGGCCGGGGCCGGGGCGATGCCGGGGGTGAGGGCGCTGGCGGCAAGCCCGGAGTTGGGGCCTTCCCCGGCCTATGAATACCACCGCTATCGGCTTGCCCAGCCGGTGGACCTGCCGCCGGGGAGCACGTTTGTCCCCTACCTTGTAGCCTCCCTCCCCTGCCAGCGCCTGTACCGGTTCCGGGGCGGCCCGGTGGAGACGGTCCTCAAGTTCGTGAACTCCGCGGCCCCCCTCCCCGCCGGGGAGGTGACCGTGTACGGGGAAGGGGGGAGCCTCCTCATCGGTGCCGCCTCCATCGACCATGTGCCGGTGGGGGAGGAGGTGACCCTGGCCATCGGGGCGGCCTTCGACCTCACTGGCTCCAGGACCCAAACCTTTCACACAAAGTTGAGCGAGGAGCTTAACCGGGATGGTTACCGGATCGTGATCCGCTCGGCCAAGGAGGAGCCGGTGGTGGTGGAGGTGGTGGAATCCCTCCCCGGGGCGTGGCAGATAACCCAAAGCTCCCTCCCCTTCGAGCAGATCGATGCTCACACCGTTAGGTTCCTCCTGGAGGTCCCGGCGAAGGGGGAGGTCGAGCTCACCTATACGGTGGAGTGGGGATACTGATGGGGGAAAAAGAGGCGGTGGAGCAGCTGAGGCGGGAGTTTTCCAGGCTTAAGGATGGCTATCGCCGGGCGATCGAGGCGGCCTTGGCCCGGGTGCCGGTGCATGACGGGGTGGTTTCCGTGCGGGACATCTGGATAGAGACCTCGCTTCCTGTGGACCTGGTGGTGGAGTTGCTCAAGGAGAACGGGATCAGGTTTCCGCCCCACGTGAAGCGGGTGGACGTCCCTGGGGGCAGAAAGGCCGGTCGTGGCGGGCGATAGGATCAAGTTTGGGACGGACGGGTGGAGGGGGGTTATCGCCCGGGATTTCACGTTTGCGGGGGTGGCGCGGGTGGGGGCGGCCATCGCCGCCTACCTCCAGGACCCAGCCCGCCGGGGGCTTTCCATCTATCGGGACTGGGGGGTGGGGTTCCGCCCGGCCTCCTCCGGGGCGCTGGTGGGCTACGATACCCGGTTCCTATCGCGGGAGTTCGCAACGCACCTTGCCCTGGCCCTGGTCAGGGGCGGGGTCCCCGTGCGGCTGACGGCCACCCCCGTCCCCACCCCGGCCCTCTCCTGGGCGGTGGCCAATCAGCACTTGGCCTGTGGGGTCATGATCACCGCCTCCCACAACCCCCCCATGTACAACGGGGTCAAGGTGAAACCAGAGTACGGGGGCTCGGCCACCCAAGACGTCACCGACCTCATCGAAGCCCACCTACCCCCCGAGGCCCCAAAGCTCCCAGACGAGCCCCTGGAGCTGGTCGACCTAAAGGAAGGGTACCTTTCCTCCCTGCGGAAGCTCGTCGACCTCAAGGCCATCGGTGCTGCCCCCCTGCAAGTGGTGGTGGACGCCATGTACGGCTCGGCCAGCGGCTATGTGCCCACCCTGCTCCGGGAGGTGCGCCTGCCACACCTTGCCATCCGGAGCGGGGTCGATCCCCTGTTTGGGGGGAAGAAGCCCGAGCCCTTACCTGAGAACCTGGTGCCGTTACGGGCGGTGATCCGCTCCCTACGACGACGCATCCGCCGGCGGATTTTGGTGGGGCTGGTCACCGACGGGGACGGCGACCGGGCAGCCGCCATGGATGAGGAAGGGAATTACCTGGATACCCACCGCACCGCCTCCCTGCTCCTTTGGCACCTTATCCGGCACCGGGACCTTAAAGGGAAGGTGATAAAGTCTTTCGCCCTCACCGACATGGTGAGCAAGCTCGCCGCCGGGGAGGGGCTTCCCTGCCAGGAGGTCAAGATCGGGTTCAAGTGGGCGGTACAAGGGTTGGTCACCGGGGAGGCCGCCTTCGCCGGGGAGGAGTCAGGTGGCTATGGCTACCGCTTCCACCTGCCGGAGCGGGATGGCATCCTCTCCGGTCTTTTGCTCTTGGAGCTCGTTGCCGCCACCGGAAAGGGGCTCAAGGGGCTGGTCGAGGACCTGTTCTCCCAGGTGGGGCCCCATTATTACCGCCGGCAGGACCTCCAGCTCCCGGGGAGGATCGAGGTGGTGGAACACATAAAGGCCCATCCCCCAGGCAAGGTGGCGGGCTTTACGGTACGGGATGTGGAGACCCTGGACGGGGTCAAGCTCAGGTTCAAGCAAGGGTGGCTCCTGTTCCGCGCCTCGGGCACAGAGCCCATCCTAAGGCTCTACTGCGAGATGGATTCCTTGGAGTCCGTGAACAGGGTGTTGGAGGAAGCCCAAAGGCTGGTGAAAGGGGGGCTTTCGCTGTGATGGAAAGCTACGATCCTAAACTGATCGAGGAAAAGTGGCGCGATTTCTGGCGAAAGCGAGGCTTTTTCAAGGCCCGCATAACGGATACCAAGCGCAAGTTCTACTACCTCAACATGTTCCCTTATCCCTCGGGGAAGCTCCACGCTGGCCACGGCCGCAACTACATCCTGGGGGACGCCATCACCCGGTTCCTCATCATGCGTGGCTACAACATCCTCAACCCCATGGGCTGGGATGCGTTCGGCCTTCCGGCGGAGAACGCGGCCATCGAGCAGGGGGTCCATCCCCGGGACTGGACCTGGAGGAACATCCAGGAGTTCAAGCGGCAGTTCCGCGCCTGGGGGGTGGAATACGACTGGGACCGGGAGATCGCCACCTGCGAGCCGGAGTACTACAGGTGGACCCAGTGGCTGTTCTTAAAGCTCTACCAGCGGGGCCTTGCCTATCGGGCGGAGGCGGATGTGAACTTCTGCCCCGACTGCGACACCGTCCTGGCAAACGAGCAGGTGGTGGCCGGCCGGTGCGAGCGCTGCGGTGCCCCGGTGCAGAGGAGGAAGCTCGTTCAGTGGTTCTTCCGGATTACCGCCTACGCCCAAAGGCTCCTGGATGACCTGGAGAAGCTCACCGGCTGGCCGGAGCGGGTGCGCCTGATGCAGAGGAACTGGATCGGCCGTTCCGAGGGGGCCCGGGTGACCTTCCGGGCCGAACAGGGCGACCCCATAGAGGTTTTCACCACCCGCCCCGACACCCTATGGGGGGTCACCTTCCTGGTCTTGGCCCCGGAACACCCCCTGGTGGACCGGCTCACCTCCCCCGATCGCCGAAAAGAGGTGGAAAGATATCGGGAGTTTGCCGCCCGCCAGACCGAAGTGGAGCGGCTGTCCACGGAGCGGGAGAAAACCGGGGTTCCCATCGGGGCCTACGCGGAAAACCCGGTCAACGGGAGCCGCATACCGATCTGGATAGCCGACTATGTGCTCATGACATACGGGACCGGGGCGGTGATGGGGGTTCCCGCCCACGACGAACGGGATTTCCAGTTCGCCCTGAAGTTCGGGCTTCCCGTGATCCCCGTGATCGCCCCGCCCGGTGGGGTGGCAAAAAGCTATCTTAGGGGAGGGGCCTTCCGGGAAGGCCTGCCAGCGGCCTTGAAAGAGGCGGGCTTCGGGGTCGAGGAGGAGGGGGGTTCCCTCCGGGTGACCCTGTCCGAGGGGGAAAAGGAGCGTTACATCTCCCTGGTCCAAGGTTACCTCAAGCCCGGTTCGTGGACGGGGGTGGTGGGGGCCGGCTGGCAGCTGGTCTTTCCGGACCGGGTGCTGAACGTGGGCTCCCTGGAGGAGGAGCGGGCCGCCCTGAGGGCCTGCCAAGAGCTCGATCCCGGCCTGGGGGACGTTCGCACCATTGCCCAGCTGCTCTGGGGGGTGGAGTTCTACCGGGATCTCCTCTTCCACGCTGACTACGGGGAGATGATAAATTCGGGGCCGCTCTCCGGCACCCCGGGTGGGGAGGCGATCCGGCGTACCATCAGCTGGCTGGAGGCCCGGGGGTTCGGGCGGCATGAGGTCACCTACAGGCTCCGGGACTGGCTGGTCTCGCGCCAGCGGTACTGGGGGGCCCCCATCCCGATGATCCACTGCCCCAGGTGCGGGGTGGTGCCGGTGCCGGAGGAGGAGCTTCCGGTGCTGCTGCCGGAGGTCCCGTTCATCGGGAAGAAGGGACTGGCGGACATCCCGGAGTTCGTGGAGACCACCTGTCCCCGCTGCGGGGGGCCGGCCAAGCGCGATACCGACACCATGGACACCTTCGTCGATTCCTCCTGGTACTTTTTGCGCTATATCTCCCCCAAGGACGACCGACGGCCTTTTGATCCCGAGCTGGTGAACCGGTGGCTGCCGGTGGACCTGTACGTGGGGGGGGTGGAGCATGCCATCCTGCACCTCCTTTACTCGCGTTTCATAACCAAGGCCCTCTACGACATGGGTTACATCTCCTTCGATGAACCCTTCCGGCGCCTGTTCACCCAGGGGATGATCACCTACCCTGCCTACCGCTGCCCCACCCATCACTGGATCCCCCCCTCCCAGGTGGAAGAAGGGCGCTGCCCCCATTGTGGGGCGGAGCTTGAGGTACAGGTGCTGGCCATGTCCAAATCCAAGAAGAACGTGGTGTCGCCCGATGAGCTGATCGAAAGGTACGGGGCGGACACCGAGCGCCTGTACACGCTGTTCATGGGCCCTCCGGAGAGGGACATCGAGTGGTCCGAGGAGGGGGTGCGGGGGGCGTGGCGGTTCCTGACCAGGCTATGGGGCTTGGTCCTGGGCCAGCTCCCCCGCATCCGGGAGGCCAGGGAGCCGGTGGACCCGCAAGCCCTGGATGAGGAGGGCAAAGGGCTGTGGCGCAAGCTCCACCTGACCATAAAGAAGGCCACCGAGGAGTTCGAGGGCCGCCTGGGGGTGAACACCGTGATCGCCTCCCTCATGGAGCTCACCGGGGCCCTGTCGGGCTACCTGGAGCGGGGGCCGGGCGATCCCAGGCTGGTGCGGGCGGTCATCCGGAACCTGATCCTGCTCCTTTCCCCCTTCACCCCGTTCATCTGCGAGGAGCTTTGGAGCCGCCTGGGGGAGGGAAAGTCCGTCCTCGAGACCCCCTGGCCGGAGTACGACGTGGCCGCCCTCCAGGTGGGGGAGGTGGAGATCCCGGTCCAGATAAACGGGAAGGTTCGGGCAAGGCTTAGGCTGGCAAGCGATGTGGCCTCCGACCCGAGGAAGCTTGAGGAGGCGGCCCTTTCGGCCCAGGCGGTCCAAGCCCGCCTATCGGGCAAGGAGGTCAAGCGGGTGATCGCCGTCCCGGGGAAACTGGTGTCCATAGTGGCGAGATGAGGCGGGCGGTGTTCCTGGATCGGGACGGCGTCCTGATCCGGCAGGTGGACGGTTACCTCACCCGGCTGGAGGACATGGAGCTTCTGCCCGGGGCGGCCGAGGCGGTGTCCAGGCTGAGGGGGGCGGGTTTCCTGGCGGTGGTGGTGACCAACCAGGCCGGGGTGGCCAGAGGCTACCTCAGCCGGGAGCGGTTGGCCGAGCTACACCGGGAGCTATTGAACAGGCTGCGGGCATTCGGGACCACCCTGGACGGGATCTACTTCTGCCCTCACGGGCCTGAGGAGGGGTGCTCGTGCCGCAAGCCCGCCCCGGGGCTTCTGCTTCAGGCGGCAAGGGAGCTTGAGATAGACCTGGTCCGGTCCTACATGGTGGGGGATGCCACCACCGATGTGGAGGCAGCCCATCGGGCCGGTTGCTTTGCCATCCTGGTTCGGACCGGATTTGCCGGGACCGATGGCCGCTCGGAAGAGGCCCCGGACGCGGTGGTCGCCGACCTGGCCGCCGCCGCCGACCTCATCCTAGAGCGGGAGGGGCCGTGATCATCTCCAAGACCCCCTTTCGGATAAGCTTCCTTGGGGGCGGTACCGATCTTCCGGTGCACTACCGAAGGGCTGGCGGGGCGGTGCTCTCCACCACCATCGACAAGTACATGTATGTGGCAGTGAACCGGCGTTTCGAGGACACCCTTCGGGTGGCCTATACCCGTACCGAGATCGTGAAAAGCCCAGAGGAACTGCAGCACGAGCTGGTGCGGGAGGCCCTAAGGATGGTGGGGGTGGAAAGGGGGGTGGAGGTGGTGACCATAGCCGACGTCCCGGCCGGGACCGGGCTCGGCTCCTCCTCTTCCCTCACGGTGGGGCTCCTCCATGCCCTTTATGCCTACACCGGGAGGTTCGTGTCCCGGGAGAGGCTGGCCCGGGAGGCCTGCCAGATCGAGATCGAGCGGCTTGGCCATCCCATCGGCAAGCAGGACCAGTACGCGGCCGCCTATGGGGGTTTCAACTTCATCCGCTTCAACCCCGACGACACGGTGTTTGTGGAGCCGGTGGTTTGCCCCCCGGAGGTGAAGAGGAAGCTGTTTGACTCCCTGCTCATCTTCTACACTGGGCTGCGGAGGGATGCCGGGAGCATCCTCTCGGAACAGGCCGGGCGGGCTGAGGAGAAAAGGCGGGTGCTCAGCCGGCTTTGTGGGCTTGCGGAAGAGGGTCGGGAGGCGGTGGCGCGGGGAGACCTTGAGGCCTTTGGTCGGCTTTTGCACGAGGGCTGGGAGCTGAAGCGTACCCTAGCATCTGGGATCTCCCGGCCTGAGATCGACGCTTGGTACGAGGTGGCGTTGGCCAGTGGGGCCTTGGGGGGGAAGGTCCTGGGGGCGGGTGGGGGTGGTTTTCTTCTGCTCTTCTGCCCTGAGGGTTGTAAGGAGCGTGTGCGGGCGAGCCTTGCCAAACTGGGGCTGCGGGAATTCCGGGTGGGCTACGAGCCCCAGGGCTCACGGATAATCTACCAGGACTGGTGATCTCCTACCCTTGACAACCCAACGCCTCCTCCCTAAAATTGGTACGACCGGTATGAATAATGAGGGGGGGCTCCCGCGGGGGATGCTGGCGGTGGAGAGGAAGAGCGGGCATGTGGCCCGATGGCTGATTGCGGCCATCCGCGAGGGCAGGTACAAGGTCGGCGAAAAGCTCCCCCCCGAGCGAACCCTGGCCGGAATGCTGAACGTGAGCCGTACAGCAGTTCGGGAGGCCCTGAGCGTGCTGCAGACCATGGGGATCGTGGAGCCAAGGGTGGGGGATGGGACTTACCTGGTGGGCATTCCCCCGGCAGAGATTGGGGTGGACGAGGCCCTCGACGCCCTTGAGGAAAGTGGGACCCTGTACCAGGTTTGGCAGGTCCGGCGGGAGCTTGAGAGCATCCTGGCCCGATTGGCGGCTGAGACGGCCTCCCCAAAGGACCTGTCGCTTGTCCATCGTGCCTTGCTGGATCTGGAAACAGCGGTGGCAAGCGGCGATCCGGACGAATACCTGGAGGCGAACAACAGGTTCCACCTGGCGGTGGCAGAGGCCGGCAAGAACCCCTTCCTCCGGCGGGCCCTACTCCCGCTTCTGGAGATCACCAAGTTCCAGCTGGCCAGACACGTAACCTCCGGATACGTATCCTCCCACGCTGCCCAGCTGGTTGAGAAACACCAGGAGATCTTGAATGCCCTTAGATCCGGCTCTCCTGCCCTCGTGGAAGAAGTCTTGAAAAGGCATTTCGCTAAGACAGACGAGGTTTTTCTCAATCGCTGACGAAGGGAGGTGATACCGGGTCCAATCTTTAGTTGGCGAAAAAAAAATGAGTTCTCAGGAGGTGGTATTGACATGAAAGGTAAGTTGGCAAGCAGTCTTATCGTTAGCTTGGCTGTTCTGGTTGGGGCCCTAGGGGTGGCTGCCGAGGAGGGGAGATACGGCGGCACTTTGACCATAGCCCTGGCAAAGGATGCCACCAATCTCGACCCGGCCTTCTATCTTGACACCCCCTCCTTCAACGTTATGGAGCAGATCTTTGACACGGTGGTAACCTATGCCCAAGGTTCTACCGAGATAATCCCACTTTTGGCTGAGTCCTGGGAGAATCCGGACCCCCTCACCTGGATATTCCACCTCCGTTCCGGGGTGAGATTTCACAACGGTGAGGAGCTGGATGCTGAGGACGTGGCCTACAGTTGGAACAGGTTCTTGGATCCGGAGCTCGCTGTCCCCAGGCAACGGCTGTTCATGGTTGAGCGGGTTGAGGCATTGGACAAGTGGACTGTTAAGGTCGTCCTGAAGGAGCCGTTTGCGCCCTTCCTGGACGTAGTAGCCGGGGTGGGTTGTGGCATAGTCCCCAAAGACCTGTTGGAGCAAAAGGCGGCCGAGCTCGGCAGCAAGAAGGAGGCGGCGAGCTGGTTCGGGCGCAACCCGGTGGGAAGCGGTCCCTTCCGGTTCGTCAGTTGGCGTAAGGAAGTCGAGATCGTGCTGGAGAGGAACGAGGACTATTGGTTGACCAAGCCTTATCTAGAGCGGGTGGTGTTCCGGCCGATCCCGGAAAGCGCGGTGGTCACCACAGAGCTCCTGGCCGGGCGCGTGGACATCTCGGAGACGGTGGCCCCAGATGATGTCCCGCTTTTGAGGAACAACCCCGACCTCGAGATCGTGACCACGCCCGGCATGAACTACTTCTATGCCGCCTTCAACCTGATGGACCCTCAGGAATCCGGGGTGCATATCCGGGCAGCGGAAGGGACAGGGATCAACCCGTTCCAGGATATCAGGGTCCGGAAGGCCATCTATCACGCAGTGGATGTGGTGGCGATGATCGACTCCATCTTCCCTTATGGGGTCGTAGGAGGCCGCACATACGGCCCCTTGCCGGCGACGAACCGGTGGTATAACCCCGAAGTGGAGAGCTACGCGCTGGGATACGACCCGGAAAAAGCCAAGCAACTGCTTGCCGAGGCCGGCTATTCAGATGGGTTTAAGACCAGGATCTATGCCCCTGAGGATCCTAATCGGGAAGCCATCGCAGTGATGATGCAGTCGTATCTGGCAGAGGTAGGGATAGAGGCCGAGGTGCAAGTACTTGCTTGGTCCATCTACCTCCCGCTCTTGGCGTCTGGGGACTCGGACATCTTCATCCTGGGTTGGGGGATGAGTCCGGATGGGTACGACGTCCTGTATTACCTATTCCACTCGGCCAACTGGGGGCCGGCCGGAAACCGGCAGCGCTACAAGAACCCCCAGGTGGACGAGCTCATCGATCAGCTCATGCGGGAGTCCGACCCGGCCAAGAGAAAGGAGCTGTTTGCACGGGTTCAAGTGGCCATTGCCTCCGATTACCCTCACATCCCCCTCTATTACCTGAACGAGGGAGGGGCGGTGAACCGGAGGGTGGTACTTGTTTAGCGTGAGTAGCCCTCGGGGCTGAAGTTTTCCTGCCTAGCGGCAAAGTTCCCTTGGAAAGGTGCTTTATGTAATACAG
>LGFI01000003.1 GCA_001508155.1 Acetothermia bacterium 64_32
GCATAGAGGGCGAGGATGGCTTCCGAAAGCTCCAGGGAGGTGCGCCGAAGGAAGAGGATTTTGGGATGGAAGTCCCCTTCCCGCACCCTTGGGACGCGCAGGTCCTTCACAGGACCTACAAGGGTGAGGAGATCGCCGGTGTAGTAGCCGTTGGCCTTAGTGGGATTCTTTTCCAGGTACATGGCGCGCTCCTCCACCATCAGCCTTTCCAGAAGCCCCTTCACCATCGCCTTGATCCTCTCCTCCAGTTCCTTTAGGATCTCTTCGCGGGTTTTGTCCCGCATGGTGGCCTTCCCTCCTTTCCAAGGTCCGTTTTTATGGGAAAGCTACCATGCCTCCAAGGCAGACACACTCCGCGGGGCATTACCAGTAGTTTGCCTAGGATCTTACCAGCTTTAACACGCCACTACTTGACAACCAAGTCCTTTAGCACTACCATACAACAACGATTCCGGAAACGATTTTGGAAGGAGGGTTGCATGGGGCAGGGGAAAGTCACGATCCTGGACGTGGCGAAGCATGCTGGGGTGGTGCCGAGCACCGTCTCCCGGGTGCTAAACGGCTACCCCGATGTCTCTGAGGAGACCCGCACTCGCGTACTTAAAGCGATCGAAACGCTGGGCTACAAACCAAATCGGGCCGCCCGGGTCTTCCGCACCGGGCGCACCCAGACGGTGTCCCTCATCCTCCCGATGGTGGGGACCGACTTCTACATCCGGCTTATCAACGCCATCGACGGGGAACTGGCCCGTTACGACTACGACGCAGCCCTCTTCCCCTTGCTCAGCCAGCGACGCCTGGAGAGGTATCGAGATCCAGGGGCGCTCCCATACCACGCCGATGGGTTACTGATAAGCTCCCTCAACCCCGACCACCTGTTCCCCGGAGGAAAGATCCCAGCAGATCTTCCAACCGTTCTGATCGATATCTATCACCCCGCCTACGACACGGTCACCGTCGACAACGTTAAAGGTGGCTATCTTGCGGGCGAACACCTGGCAGAGCGCCCTGCCGAAACGTTCGCCGTCATGGTGGAGGAGCGGTTCAACACCCCCTTTGCAAGCGGGGTATTCCGCGATCGACTTCAAGGGTTCAAGCAAGCGCTTCTGGATGCTGGCCAGCCGCTTCCGGAGGAGAACGTTATCACGGTGGAGTTCAGCTGGGACGGTGGACGGATCGCCGCTCGGGAGATCCTGAACCGCTGCCGGGGCCCGATCAACGTCTTCGCAAGCTGCGATCTCCTGGCCCGGGACGTGATGGACGAACTGAGGCATCGTGACCTTCCCATAGGGCGGGAGGTCCGGCTGATGGGCTTCGATGACCAGCCGTGGGCCGAGGATTGCAATCTGAGCACCGTGCGCCAGCCCATCGAGGCCATGGGGGCTTTCGCCGTAAAGCTTCTGCTGAAGCGCATGAAGGAACCCGACCGAAAGCTCACCCACAAGGTCTTCGAGCCCCAACTTGCGGTGAGGGGCTCAACCAAAGGAGGTGAGAGCGGGGGATAACTTGGAGCACATAGAGAGCAGTTCATGCCAGTCTTTAATGAGGAGGTGGCGATGAGGGCCATTAAGTTAACAGTGCTGATGTTGGCGGCCGTTGTCTTGGCCTCTGGGCTGGGGTTCGGTGAAAAGATCACATTTTGGCACTACTGGGACGGGGCAAACCTCCAAGCCCTTCAGAGTCTGATAAAACAGTATGAGGAGGCACACCCCGGTATCACGATCGAAGCCGTTTTTGTCCCGGGCGCGGAGCTTCTAACCAAGCTACAGACAGCCATCATCTCGGGGAAGACCCCAACGATTGCCATCGCTGACCTAATCGCCATGCCCACCCTGGTTCGGAGCGGGGCTCTTATCCCCCTTGATGAGTACATCGAACAAACCGACATCGACATGAACGATTTCTTTGAGGGGCCGCTTGCCTATGGCAGCTACGAGGGCAGGTTTTACAGCCTTCCCGTGAGCGCTTCTAACCTCGGCTTGTTCTGGAACAAGAACTTATTCAAAGCCGCTGGGCTTGATCCCGAGCGACCTCCCCGAACCTGGGAAGAACTGGTAGAGTTTGGTCGCATTATCAAAGAGAAAACCGGAAAATGGGGATATGAGCTTTACACCGCGGGAGGGGAGGGAACGACCTGGCAGTGGCAGGTCTTCCTGTGGAGCGCTGGAGGGGAATTCCTGTCAGAGGACCTGAGCGCACCCGCGTTCAATTCCGAGGCAGGGGTACGGGCCCTCCAATTCTGGGTGGACCTCATCCACACGTACCAGATCAGCCCCTTAGCACCATGGGGGCTCTTCGGCCGTGGGGAGGCCGCCATGGTCATGGACGGCTCCTGGATGACCCAGTTCTTCCCCATGCAGGTCAACTTCGAGCTGGGGGCCGCGCCCTTCCCTTACCCAGCGGATGGGGAACCCGCTACCAACATGGGTGGGGAACAGATCTTCATCTTTAAAGGTGATCCCGATTTACAACAGGTCGCTTGGGACTTCATCACCTGGTTCACCGGCACGGAGATCCAGGTCCAATGGGACCGTCTCACCGGTTTCATGCCGATCAGGCGCTCTGTTGCCCAGGATCCTGCATATATAGCATGGGTGAAGAATGCCCGGCCTTTGCTGCTGCCATTCGTCGAATCCATGCAATACGCGCGGCCGCGCCCACCAGTCCCTGAATACCCGCGGATCTCCGATATCGTGGCTAATTACATCCAGGAAGCCCTGTATGGCCGGATGACCCCTGCTGACGCTTTGGATAAGGCAGCTGCCGAGGTCGCACAACTGCTCCGGTAGCCTTGGTTTTAGGGGTAAACCTGCGCTGGAAAGCGTTGCACGAGAGGGGGGCTTGCCGCCCCCCTCTCCGACGGGGGTTGCAGGAGTTTCCGGTCGCCTTTTGGTTTTTGCTTCCCGCCATCCTTGTCCTGGGGACGTTTAACTTTTACCCGGCTTTTTACTCCCTGTGGCTTAGCTTTTTCGAATGGGACGGGTTTAGTCCCCAGCGCACTTTCATAGGCGTTGAGAACTACACCTCGCTGCTGAAAACAGGGGAATTTTGGAATTCGGTCAGGGTAACCCTCATCTACGCAGGTGGGGTGACGGTGGCGGCCCTATTGATCGGGTTGGGCGTAGCGGTCCTTCTGAACCGCCAAATCACTGGGCGTTCGTTTTACCGCACCCTGTACTTCTTGCCCGTCATCACCCCTACAGTGGCTGCCGGGGTGGTGTGGAAGTACCTGTTTGACCCAACTCAGGGTGTGGTCAATCGGCTCTTGGCGCTCATCGGCGTTTCAGGGCCTGCGTGGCTTAACGATCCCTCCTGGGCATTGCTCTCCATAGTAATTGTGGGCACTTGGAAGCGCGTGGGCTTTAACATGGTCGTTTATCTTGCAGCCCTGCAGGGCGTACCTCGCATGTACTATGAGGCGGCCGCGCTCGATGGGGCCAACGCCTGGGATGTTTTTCGGCGGATCACAGTTCCTCTACTGACACCTACCACGTTGTTCTTGATCATAACTTCATTGATCGAGGCTTTTCAGGTTTTCGACTTAGTTTACGTTATGACAGGCGGAGGGCCTTTGAGAAGCACGGACGTAGTGGGGTACTACCTATATCGTCATGCCTTCCGGTACCATCAACTGGGGTACGCTTCCGCCATCGCTTACTTCATGTTCTTGCTGATCTTTGTGATCACGCTACTACAATTCCAGCTCGGACGCGGAGGTGGGGCAGTTGAAAGCTAAACACTTCAAAAAGCTGCTCATCCACGGTTTACTGCTATCCGGCGCTTTCATCGCAGCTATGCCTTTCTTGTGGATGATTACCACCTCTCTAAAACCCCCAGGCAAGGTATACGATGCCCCCCTTTTTGTCCCTTTATACTTTTATTGGAGCAACTACGTTAAGGCTTGGTCTTTTGCTCCATTTCCTAGATTCTTCCTTAATAGTGCAATCATGGCGATCGGTATCACCCTCTCTCAAACCCTCCTCTCCGCCCTGGCTGGGTATGCCCTTGCTCGGCTCAAATTTCCCGGTCGAAACACCCTTTTCTTTCTCATTTTAGGCACAATGATGATACCATTTCCTATTACCTTGATCCCAAGCTTTCTTATTGTAAATAGCTTGGGTTGGATTGACACTTATCAGGGACTCATTGTGCCACGAGCCGTTAGTGCGTTTGCTATCTTCTTGTTCAGGCAATTCTTCCTTTCCCTGCCGCGTGAGTTGGAAGAAGCTGCGCTCATTGACGGGGCCAACCGGTTCACGATCTTTTTTCGGATCATCCTGCCACTGTCATCCCCTGTTATAGCGACGAGCGCCATTTTTTCTTTCCTCTTCGCTTGGAACGATTTCCTCTGGCCCCTGGTGGTGACCAATTCGACAAGGATGAGAACGATCCAAGTAGGGTTGGCCATGTTCCAAGGACAATACGGCATCTTTTGGACATTGCTTATGGCGGCTAGCACGATTGTTATAGCCCCTGCGATCATAGCTTTCCTGGTAGCCCAAAGGCGCTTTGTCGAGGGCATCACCACGACTGGTTTAAGGGGGTAAGCCATGCGGATCCCAAACTGGGTGCCCGATGCTGTGTTCTACCAGATCTTCCCCGACCGTTTTTACAACGGCGATCCGAGCAATGATCCGCCTGATACTGAGCCTTGGGGCGGTATTCCCACCCGGGAGAACCTCTTCGGAGGGGACCTTGAGGGCGTCATCCAGAAGTTGGATTACATCGCCGACCTTGGAGCAAACGCCATCTACCTCACCCCGATATTCAGAGCCGGAAGCAATCACAAATACGATACCTTCGACTACTTCGCAATAGACCCGGCGTTCGGGGACGATACGGTCTTCGACCGTTTAATTCATGAAGCCCATGCCCGCGGTATCCGCATCGTCTTAGACGGGGTATTCAATCACTGTGGGGTCGGATTTCCACCCTTCCAGGATCTGCTTAGGAAGGGGGCTTCCTCGCGCTACAAGGATTGGTTCATGCCCTACGATTTTCCGCTCCGCATGAAGCCCTATCCCAACTACGCAACCTGTGGCGGCGTAGCTTACATGCCGAAGCTGAACACGCGCAACCCCGATGTGGAGGCCTTCATCCACCGGGTAGCTTTATACTGGCTTGAGCGCGGCATCGATGGTTGGCGCCTCGATATGGCCTATGAGATCCATCCAGGGTTTTGGCGGCGATTCAGAAAAGCGGTGAAAGAGCGCTTCCCGGACGCTTATTTGGTTGCCGAGGAATGGCGCGACCCTTCCCCTTTGCTCCAAGGCGAGGCTTTCGACGGGGCAACACACTACCAGCTGCGGGAACTGCTTTTGGATTTCTTTGTCCGGAAGGCGCTTTCAGCCGACAGCTTCGCCCGTGCCCTTGAGGTCCTCAGAGGAAGGCTTCCTCCAGGTGCAGAATGGGGGATGCTCACCCCTCTTGGCAGCCACGACACCCCTCGGCTCCTGACCGTGTGCGGCGGGGATCCTAAGGTCGCCCTTCTCATGTTTTCCTTTTTGTTTACCTATCCTGGTGCACCCCTCATCTACTACGGGGATGAAAATGGGATGGAAGGAGGGGATGATCCCGACTGCCGGCGCCCCATGATCTGGGAGGAAGCGGCGTGGAACCAAGAGATCCGCGAGGGCGTCCGCCGCCTTGTCCGTCTTCGACACAAGATCGAGGCCTTACGGCGCGGCGTTTTCAAGATGGGCTACGCGGAGGACCGCATATTCAGCTTCTACCGTTTGGGACGGGGGGAAAGCGTGTTCGTAGTTCTTAACGATACTCCTGTGGCACGGGCTGCGACGATTCCCGTGTTATACGAAGACGGCACAATCCTTAAGGATAGTTTGACCGGTGAGCTTTACAGGGTATCCCGAGGCTGCTTACGTTTCGATCCACTGCCCCCGCGGCGAAGCTTAGTCCTAGTCGCTGAATCCGAGGCCGCCATCAGGTAGCCGGGTAATCCCGTGCTTTTAAAGGCTTGAGCTTGGAGATCCTCCTGAGCGAGGGGAGTTCCTGGCCTGCGTCTAGCGCGAAGGGGGCTATCGGCCCAGGCGTTCACCGGGCCTTGGGCGCCAGCCGTTTAGGAAATCGAGCCCGGACATGCGGCGCTTCCCCTCCGGTTGCACCTCGATGAGCTCCACCGCCCCCGCCCCGCACAGGACGCAAGGCCGTCTTCCTTGGGCGTAAATGGTCCCCGGAGGGCCGGCAGGGCCCCCTTCTAGAACCTTTGTGCGATGGATCTTTAGGAGGCGTCCGCGGAAGTGGGTGAAGGCCGAGGGCCAGGGGTTCATGCCCCGCACCCAGTTGTGCACCCGCTCCGCCGGCCAGGACCAATCTATCTCCCCATCCTCCTTGCGGAGCCGGGGGGCCAAGCTCCCCTCCTTCGGCTGCGGCCTTGGACGGATGCGACCGGCTACGTACCCATCTATTGCCTCGAGGAGCAGCCTCCCCCCGAGCTCGGCCAGGCGCCCCTCAAGCTCCCCCCGCGTCTCATCCGGCCCGATCTCCACCTCCTCCTGAAGCAGGATGGGACCGGTGTCCATGCCCTCATCCAGGAGGAAGATGGTAACCCCGGTCTTCCGTTCCCCATTCAGGATGGCCCAAGCCACCGGGGCCGCCCCCCGGTAGTGTGGAAGGAGCGAGGCATGCACGTTGATGCAGCCCAGCCGAGGGAGCTGGAGGACCTGCCTTTTCAGGAGTTGGCCGAAGGCGGCCACCACCAAAAGGTCCAGCTTGAGCGAGCGGAGCCGGCCCAAGGGCTCCGGGGCGTTGATTGAGGGGGGCTGGATCAAAGGGAGGCCGAGCTCCTCTGCGGCCGTCTTCACCGGCGGGGGCTTTGGGGAGAGCCCGCGGCCGGCCGGCCGGTCTGGCTGGGTGATCACAAGGAGGATCCGCCCGGCCCCGGCCAAAGCGCGGAGGACAGGCACGGCGAACTCCCCGGTCCCGGCAAAGGCGATCCTTAGGTCCCTCAAACCGAATGGGCTAAGCTCTTGTCCTCGTCCCTCTGGGAGCGCAGCCTGCGGTACTCCCGCAAAAGCCGGCGCCGCTCCCCGGCCGAGAGGTGATCCAGGTACAGGACCCCGTCCAGGTGATCGATCTCGTGCAAGAGGAGCCGGGCCTCAAGCCCCTCAAGGGAGAGGTCGACCTCCTCCCCATCCTCGAGGAGAGCCCGCACGCGGACCTCCTTTGGCCGTGCCAGGTCCGCCTCCACCCCGGGGATGGAAAGACAGGCCTCGCTTTCCAGCTCCAGCTCCTCCGAGCGCCAGATCACCCTTGGGTTTAATAGGATCCGCTCCTCCTCGCCCAAACGGACCAGGATCACCCGGTGAAGGAGCCCCACCTGGTTGGCGGCAAGGCCCAACCCCTCCACCTGGGAGAATGCCTCCCGCAACCTCTGAGCTGCCTTGCGGGCGGCCGGGCTTTGGGGCTCCACCTCCTTGGCCCGCCGCCGCAGCGCCCGATCGGGGTAAAGAAGGATCATCCCTTTCCTCCTTGGCTATCGAGCAGGAACGCTTATTATAGATGGCACGTCATATGGCCACAACGAAGTGGGGCCTGGAGGACAGGATCGAGCTCGTGCGCAAGGTGATGGAGCTCGAGCGGACCCAGGGGTTTCAGGACCGTGCCGTCTTAGGGGGGCTTGAGGCCTTCGTAAGCCGCCACCTGCCCGAGGGGGGAAGGACCGTGGCCGGCTATTCCAAGATGACCCTGGCAGCCCGGGCCAAGGCCTTGGAAGAGCTTGAGGAGCTTTTGACATCACTGGGGAGGGGCAGGCGCCCCCGCCCCGCGGACCTCTCCCGTCCGGTGGGGGAGGCCACCGGGGTGGGGGAAAAGCGGGCCGCCCTCCTCCAAAAGCTCGGCATCGAGACGATCGAGGACCTCCTCACCTTCTTCCCCCGCCGGCTGGAGGATCGGTCGGTGCAGAAGCCCATAGGCCAGCTGGCCGACGGGGACGCCGTGACGGTGGTGGGCACGGTGCGGGCCAAGTCCAGGATGCGGGTGAGGCCACACCTGGAGCTGATAAAGGCCGCAATAGACGACGGAACAGGCTTTCTTTTTGCCATCTGGTTCAACCAGCCCTGGCTTTGGGACGAGCTCCGGCAAGGGGAGAAGTACGCCTTTTACGGCAAGGTACAGCGCAGGTTCGGGGAGCTGCAGATGGAAAACCCGGTGTGGGAGCCGGCCGGGGCGGGCTTCCACACCGGCCGCTGGGTGCCCATCTACCCCTCCACCGAGGGGCTCTCTCAGGCCAGCCTGCGCTGGCTCATCCGGCGCAACCTGCGCCGCTACGGAGGCGTGGTCCCCGAGATCCTGCCCGAGGAGGTCCGCCGGAGGTTGGGCCTCCTCCCCCGCCGGGAGGCGGTCCGGAGGATCCACTTCCCCCGGGGCCCCCAGGATTTCGAGCGTGCCAGGAAAGCCCTGGCCTTCGAGGAGCTTTTCCTTTTGCAGCTTGGGCTGGCCTTGAGGTACAAGAAGGAGGCCCGCGGCCGCTCCCTTAAGCCGGATCGAAAACTCGTGGAGCGCTTCGTGCAAGGCCTCGGCTTTGACCTCACCCCCTCTCAAAAGAGGGCCCTTAAGGCCATCGAACAGGACCTAAGGGCCCCTTACCCCATGCTACGCTTGCTTCAGGGGGACGTGGGGGCCGGAAAGACCGTGGTGGCCGCCGGGGCGTGCGTCATGACTGCCTCAGCCGGGGCCCAGGCCGCCTTCATGGCCCCCACGGAGATCCTGGCCGAACAGCACTTCTTCGTGCTTCAGGAGCTTTTCTCCGGCCTTCCTGTGCGTGTAGAGCTCTTGACAGGAGGAATCGGGACCAGAAGGCGACAGACCCTCTCCGAGATCGCCAAGGGCGAGGTGGACGTGGTGGTGGGCACCCATGCCCTGATCCAGGAAGACGTGTGCTTCCGCGACCTGGGGCTGGCGGTGGTGGACGAGCAGCACCGGTTCGGGGTGGTGCAGCGGGCGGCCCTGGAGAAGAAGGGCGAGGGAACCAACATCCTGGTCATGTCCGCTACCCCCATCCCCCGCACGGTGGTCCTCACCCTGTACGGGGAGTTCGCCCTGTCGGTGCTGGAGGAGATGCCCATGTCCAGGGAAAAGGTTCGCACCGTGTGGGTGTCCGAGTCCCGTCGGGAAGAGGTGTACCGGGAGGTGGGGGGGTTCCTCGCCCGGGGGGAGAAGGGTTACGTGATCTTTCCGCTGGTGGAGGAGTCCGAGGAGCTGGACCTGCGGGCCGCCACCCAGGCCTACGAGGAGCTGGCCCGGCGGTTCGGAAGGGAAAGGGTAGGCCTCCTCCATGGCCGCATGCCCCCGGAGGAAAAACGAGCGGCGATGTCCGCGTTTCGGGCGGGGGAGGTGAAGGTGCTTGTGGCCACCACGGTGGTGGAGGTGGGGCTGGACGTCCCGGACGCCTCGTTCATGGTGATCGAGCACGCCGACAGGTTCGGCCTGGCACAACTGCATCAGCTCCGGGGCCGGATCGGCCGGGGGGGGCAGGAAGCGGTGTGCTATGCCATCGCTGATCCCAAGACCGAGGAGGCAAGGCGGCGCCTTTCGGCCTTTCGCGACCTCACCGATGGGTTTAAGATCGCGGAAGCGGACCTCCAGATCCGGGGGCCGGGGGACCTCTTGGGGACGGCCCAGCATGGCTTTGTGTCCCGGCTCAAGGCGGCCAGCCTCACCCGGGACCTGGGGCTTTTGGAGCAGGCCCGGGCCGAGGCAAGGAGGCTCTTGGAAAAGGGGGTGCCCGAGCGGCTGCGCCGGGAGGTGGAGCGCAGGTTCGGGGAGGAGCTAGAGCTCTTGGGGGTGTGAATGATCGACGAGCGGCTGATGGCGAGGATCGAAAGGCTCTCCGGCCTTAAGCTTTCGCCGGCGGAGAGGGAAGCCCTCCGGGCCGACCTCACCCGCATCCTGGAGTACTTTCAAAAGCTCACCGAGCTCGATACGGAGGGGGTGCCCCCGTTTGAGCCCCTGCCGGGGAGGGTGAACGTCTGGCGGGAGGACGAGCCCCAAGGGTCCCTTCCGCAAGAGGCCGCCCTGGCAAACGCCCCGGACAAAGAGGACGGCTACTTCCGGGTGCCGCCGGTGTTCGGGGACTAGCCGATCAGGGAGCCCTCCTCCCCTTGCAGGGCGGAGAGGAGCCCCCCGGGCCGGTCCGCCCGGAAAACGAAGATGGGAAGCCTGTGCTCGCCGGCGATGGACACGGCCGCCAGGTCCATCACCCGCAGCCCCCGCGCCAGATACTCCTTGTGCGAGATCCGTGGGAGGGGCTGGGCCCCGGGCACCGCCTTGGGATCGGCGGGGTAAACCCCGGGCACCTTGGAGCCCTTGAGCACCACCTCGGCCTGGAGGGCCAAGGCCCGGATCACCGCCGCGGTGTCCGTGGTTACAAACGGGCTTCCGGTCCCGGCGGAAAGGAGCACCACCTTCCCTTCCCCCAGGGCCTCCCTGGCCCTCCAGGGGTCCACCGGCTCGGCAACCCCAGCACAGGGGATTGCGGACATGAGGAGGCTCGGCACCCCCGCTTGGAACAGGGCCTCCCGCAGGGCCAGGCCGTTGATCAAGGTGGCCAGCATCCCGATGGCGTGCCCTGCGGTTTGGGGGATGTGCGGCAGGGAGGCCCCCCGCGCGATGTTCCCACCCCCGGGCACCACCGCCAGCTCCACCCCGGCCTTGTGCGCCTCACGGATCTCCTGGGCGAAAAAAACAAGGCCCCGCTCGTCCAAGGGGCCTTTTTCCCCACCCAGAAGCTCACCCGAGAGCTTCAGGACCGCCCGGCGCCAGCGCGGCCTCACCCCTCCCCCACCTCAAACCGCACGAACCTCCGGATCACCACCGGCTCACCCAGCTTGGCCCCCAGATCGGCCAACAGGTCCTCCACCCTTGTCTTCCCTGAAGGGTCGCGGATATACGGCTGCTTAAGGAGACAGCTTTCCTCGTAGAACTTGGCAAGCCGCCCTTCCACGATCTTCTCCACGATGTGTGGAGGTTTTCCTTCCTTTTCAGCTTGCTTTTTCAGGATCTCCCGTTCCTCCGCGATTACCTCCTGCGGCACGTCCTCAGGCGAGATCCAGCGGGGCTTTGCGGCGGCGATCTGCATGGCCAGGTTGCGAACGAAGTCACGGAAATCCTGGGAGTTGGCGGCAAAATCAGTGTTGGTGTTAACCTCGACGAGCACCCCCACCTTGCCCGAGTGATGGACGTAGGCCTCTATCCTGCCTTCCTTGGCCTCCCGGGTCTGGTGGGCCAGGAACTCCTTCCCCTCGGTGCGCAGGATCTGCTTGGCCTTCTCCAGGTCCCCGCCCGCCTTGGTCAGGGCGGCCTTGCAGTCCATAATGCCCACCCCGGTCTCCTCCCGGAGGCGCTTGATCAAGTCCGTGGTGATCTCCATCAGCCCTCCTTGTCTTCCTCTTCGATCAGCTCCTCCAGCATCTCCTCGTAGTGCTCCTCCAGTTCTGCCTCGTCCAAGGGGATCTCGTCCATGCTGGCAACGGCCTCTTCCTCTTTCTCCTGTTGGGATTCCGCTTCCGGGGCGGCCGGGGCCTCCGTGGTCTGAAGCCCTTCCCGCCCCTCGATCACCGCATCGGCTATTCGGGAGGTGATGAGCCGGGTGGCCTTTATGGCATCGTCGTTTCCCGGGATCGGATAGTCGATGAAGTCCGGATCACAATTGGTGTCGCAAATGGCTACGATGGGGATCCCAAGGATGTTGGCCTCCCGCACCGCGTGGACTTCCACCGTGGGGTCCACCACGTAAACCACCCCGGGGAGTTTTTCCATCTCCCGTAGGCCGTCCAGGTTCCTGCGGAGCTTGGTGAGCTCCTTTTCCAGCTTGATCCGCTCCTTCAAGGGCAGGCGCTCGAAGGTCCCCTCTTCTAGGTTCCGCTCAAGCTCGAGCATGTACAGTATCCGCCGGCGGATGGTTTCGAAGTTGGTGAGCGTCCCGCCCAGCCAGCGGCGGTTCACCCAATGGGCTCCACACCGCCTCGCCTCCTCCTCTATGGTGGCCTGCACCTGCTTTTTGGTGCCTACAAACAGCACCTCTTTGCCCTGGGCTACCTGATCCCGCACGAAGCTATACGCCCGCTCGAAAAGCTCGAGCGTTTTGCCGAGGTCGATTATGTGGATCCCCTTTCGTTCGGTGTAGATAAACCGGGCCATCTTGGGGTTCCACTTGCGGGTGCGATGCCCGAAGTGAACCCCACATTCAAGGAGCTCCTTCATCGTTAGCAGGGCCAAGCTTCCTCCTCCTTTCCAAGACAGGGATTATGCGGGAGCAAGTATATCCGCCGGGGTGTCCGGCTACAAAACGGGTCGGTTGTCCTTGGCCTGAAGGAGGGTGAGGGGATATGATCTTTATCGATGGCCGACGTCTTGGATGAGGGAATCAGGCCCATCCCTAAGAACAAGGAGGCCGAGCAGGTGATCCTGGGGGCGGCCCTGCTTGAGCCCGAGGAGGCGGTTCCCCGGGTGGTGACCCGCCTGCGGCCCGAGCACTTCTACTTCAAGGCCCACCGGGAGATCTACCGGGCAATCGTGGAGCTTTTCAACCACGGCCAGCTCCCGGACGCGGTCACGGTGGCCAACTGGCTTGAGGAACACGACAAGCTCGACGCCGTGGGGGGGCGGACTTATCTGCACGAGCTCTTGACCCGGGTGACCACCCTGGCGGCCCTGGATCACTACGTCGAGATCGTGGAGACCAAGGCCCTGCGGAGATGGTTGATCCAAGCCGGGGGACAGGTAGCGGAGCTCGGCTTCCGAGAGGAGCTGGACGTGGAGGAAGCCCTGGACCGGGCTGGTGAGCTCATCTTTGAGATCGCCCAGCGCCAGCAGAGCCCCGATTATCATCTCCTAAGCGACTTCCTCTATGAGCACCTGGATTTCCTTGAGGCCCTGCATAAGGACCCAGAGCGCCGCCCCCAAGGGGTGGTGTTCACCGGCTTCGAGCAGTTTGACGACCTCACCTCCGGCTTTCACGCAGCCGACCTGGTGGTGATCGCCGGCCGCCCGGGGACGGGCAAGACCTCGTTCGTCCTCTCGATCGCCCGGGATGCGGCCATCCGCCAGAAGAAGTCCGTGGGCATCTTCTCCTTGGAGATGACAAAGGAACAGGTGCTGGAGCGGCTTCTCTGTGCGGAGGCCCAGGTCAACCTCCATTCCCTCCGCTCAGGGTATCTCCCCCCGGCCAAGTGGGGCCAGATCGCCGAGGCCGCCGGCCGCATCCACCAGGCCTCGATCCTGGTGGACGACACCCCCGGCGCGTCGGTCCTATCCATCAAGGCCAAGGCCCGTCGGATGGCCCTGGAGCACAAGCTGGACCTCCTGATCGTGGATTACCTGCAGCTCGTGGAAGCCGGGATCCGCACGGACGTGCGGGAACAGGAGATCGCCTACATCTCGCGGACCCTAAAGGGGTTGGCTCGGGAGCTCTCCATCCCGGTGATCGCCTGTTCCCAGCTCAATCGGGCGGTGGAGAGGAGGGAGTCCAAAAGGCCACAGCTTTCCGACCTGCGGGAGTCGGGGGCCATCGAGCAGGATGCGGACCTGGTGGCCTTTATCTACCGGCCGGACTACTATGAGGACCCCGATGGGTCCGGGCCGGTGGCGGAGGCCGAGGTCATCATCGCCAAGCAACGAAACGGCCCCACCGGGAAGGTGCGGCTCCTGTTCCACAAGGACTACGCCACCTTCTACTCGCCGGCACGGCGGGCAGAGGAGGTGCCGTTCTAGAAAGGAGGGGTTGGTGATCCCCGAAGGGCTGAGGTACACCAAGGACCACGAGTGGGCAAAGCCCGAGGACGGGACGGTTCGGGTGGGGATAACCCACCACGCCCAAAAGGAGCTCGGGGACATAGTGTTCGTGGAGCTCCCCGAGGTGGGAAGGACCGTAAGCAAAGGGGAGGAAGTTGCCACCGTGGAGTCGGTGAAGGCGGTGGGGGAGGTTTATGCCCCGGTCTCAGGGGAGGTGGTGGCCAGAAACGATGCCCTGGAGTCCTCCCCGGAGCTGGTGAACAAGGACCCCTACGGGGAGGGCTGGCTTTTCGTCCTCAAGATGGAAAACCCAGCGGAGCTGGATGAGCTCCTCGACGCGGCCGCCTACGAGAAACTGGTGGGAGGGGAAGGGTGACGGAGTACATCCCCCACACCCCGGAGGACATCGAAGAGATGCTTTCGGCCATCGGCCTCAAGTCCCTGGAGGCCCTTTTTTCCGATATCCCGGAGGAGGTGCGGAGGCGGTACCGCCCCTTGGGGCTCCCCCGGGGGGACGAGGAGAAGGTCCGCCGCCACCTGGAGGGCCTTGCGAAGCGCTCCACCGGAAGGGGGCTCATCCCCTTCCTGGGCGGGGGGATCTACGACCACTTCGTGCCAGCCGTGGTGAACTACGTGATCTCCCTGCCGGGGTTTTACACCGCCTACACCCCCTACCAGCCCGAGGTCTCCCAGGGGACCCTCACCTGGATGTTCGAGTACCAGACGATGATCTGCGAGCTCACCGGGATGGAGGTGGCCAACTCCTCCATGTACGATGGGGCCACCGCCCTGGCCGAGGCGGCCCTCATGGCCCACCGCACGGTGGGCGGCCGCCGGGTGCTCGTCCCCAGGTCCCTGAACCCCCAGGTGCGGGAGGTGCTCGCCACCTACGCCTGGGGGGCGGGGCTCGAGCTCTTGGACGTCCCCTATAGCGAGGAGGGGAAGCTAGCGCTGGAGGGGGTCCCGGAGGGGCTCTGCGCCCTGGTCGTCCAGCAGCCCAACTTCTTCGGGGTCATCGAGGACCTTTCGGGGCTCAAGGAGCGCATCGGGAAGGCCTTCTTGATCGTTTACGTGAACCCAATTGCCCTGGGGGTGCTCGAGCCACCGGGGGCCTTTGGGGCCGATGTGGTGGTGGGGGAGGGGCAGGTGCTTGGGAACCCCATGGGCTTTGGGGGGCCGCTCCTCGGGATCTTCGCCACCAGGGGCGAGCACCTCCGGCGGATGCCGGGGCGCCTGGCCGGCAGGACGATGGACGCCGAGGGGAGGCCTGGGTACGTTATGGCCTTCCAGACCCGGGAGCAGCACATCCGCCGGGAACGGGCCACCTCCAACATCTGCACCAACTCCGCCCTTTGTGCCCTTGCAGCCACCGTGTACCTGGCCGCCCTGGGGCCGGAGGGCCTAAGGCGGGTGGCCCTGCTTTCCATCGAGCGGGCACACGATTTGGCAAGCAGGATCAAAATGCTTCCGGGTTACGAGCTCGCCTTCTCCAGGCCTTTCTTCAACGAATTCGCCGTGCGCTGTGCGGCCCCGGAGGAAGCGGTGGCCCGTCTCCGGGAGGCAGGCATCGCCGTCCTCCCCCCTGGGCTTGTGGCCAAAGCCGGGCTTGATGGGGCCTTCCTGGTGGCGGTTACGGAAAAGAGGACGGAGGAGGAGCTTTCCAGGTTCGTGGAGGCGCTGAAAGGGGAAGGCTATGGGGACGATCTATGAATGTGGGGCCTCTGGCCGCAAGGGGACTTCCCTTCCCCCGCTCGGCCGGTCTGAAGAGGAAATACTCTCATTCATCCCAGAGGGGCTAAGGCGCAAGGCCCCCCCTTGGCTTCCAGAGGTCTCCCAGCCCGAACTCGTGCGACACTACACTCGCCTTTCCCGGATGAACTACGGGGTGGACACTGGCTTTTACCCCTTGGGAAGCTGCACCATGAAGTACAACCCCAAGCTCCATGAGGAGCTCGCCCGGCTTCCGGGCTTCTCCGGCCTCCACCCCTTGCTCCCCGAGGAGGAGGTTCAAGGGGCGCTCGGAGTGCTGTGGGAGCTTTCGGAGTACCTGAAGGGGATCGCAGGGATGCCGGGGGTAACCCTGCAGCCGGCGGCGGGTGCCCATGGCGAGCTCACCGGGATGCTGCTCTTCAAGCGCTACTTCGAGGACCGGGAGGAGCTTGAAAAGCGCGTCAAGATCCTGCTCCCCGACTCCGCCCACGGCACGAACCCTGCTTCGGCCACCATGGCCGGTTTCAAGGTGGTTTCCATCCCCTCCGATGCTCGGGGGATGGTGGACCTGGCCGCCCTCAAGGCGGCCTTGGGGGAGGATGTGGCCGGGATCATGCTCACCGTGCCCAACACCTTGGGGATCTTCGAGGAGGACATCCTGGAGATCACCCGGCTCGTCCACGAGGCCGGGGGGCTGTGCTATTTCGACGGGGCGAACCTGAACGCGTATCTTGGCCGTGCCCGACCCGGGGACATGGGCGCCGATGTGTTCCACTTCAATTTGCACAAGACCTTTTCCACCCCCCACGGCGGGGGAGGGCCGGGGGCAGGGCCGCTGGCCGTCTCCGAGCCTTTGGTCCCTTACCTCCCCTTGCCCCAAATCGTACGGCAGGGGAACCGGTACGCCCTGGACTGGGATCGCCCCAAGTCGATCGGCCGGGTCCATCCTTACTTTGGAAACTTCCTGGTCATGGTGAAGGCCCTGGCGTACATCTTGCTCCTTGGGGACGAGGGGCTGAGGGAGGTGTCCAACGGGGCGGTGCTGGCGGCAAACTACCTAAAGGAGAGGCTGAAGAAGACCTACAAGCTCCCCCACGATCGCCTGTGCAAGCACGAGTTCGTCCTGTCCGGGGAAGGCCTGGGGGAGGGCATAAGGACGCTGGATATCGCCAAGCGCCTCATCGACTACGGCTTTCATCCACCCACGATCTACTTTCCCCTGATCGTAAAGGAGGCGCTTATGATCGAGCCCACCGAGACCGAGCCCAAGGAGGTCCTGGACGCCTTCTGTCAGGCTATGGAAGAGATCGCTCAAGAAGCGCAAAAGTCCCCGGAGCTTTTGAAGGAGGCGCCCCACCGGGCCCCGGTCCGGCGGCTGGACGAGGCCCGGGCAGTGCGCCAGCCCATCCTGCGGGAATCCCCCGCTTGACGGGACACCCCTCGGGGCTGTAGCCTGGTCCAAAAGGAGGCACCATGAGGTACGCAGCGCTGGTCGTCTGTATCCTGATAGGAATTGGGGCCGCTGGGGTCGCCCAACATCAGTATGCGTTTTACTACGACCTCTCCGGGGGACAAGATCTCGTGATAAACATGATGAATACCATGGAGGAAAGCTCCGCTTATCTGATAGAGGTCTATGACGCTTGGGGGAACCTCTTGTGGCAGAAGACAGGGGAACTTGGAGCCTACGAGGCGGAGTTCTACAGGCTGGGGGAGTTTGTGGCCGCCGAGGAGATGAACTGGGGGGTGGTCACCCTGGCCTCCGAGCAGGAACTTGTGTTCGGGCTGGAGTACCTGGCGGGGGGAGAGCTCGCCTCCATAGACAACATCAGTCGGGAGGTCCCGGAAGTTGAGAGTGGGGTGCCCTACTGGCTGGGGGCCTACTACACTCAGGCGGAGGGCCTATCCACCGGGGTCATCATCATGAACCCGCATGCCGAGGCCACTTCGGTGAACGTCTCCCTTCGGAACCCCAACGGCGCCCTCCTCTACAGCCAAGACATAGACCTTGGTCCCCACGAGTCCGAATACCTTGACCTAGACAAGCTCGTTGGCCAAGGGGGTTTGATCTGGGGCTTGGTAGACGTTCAGATGCAGGAAAAAGCGGTTGTAGTGGCCGTGGAGTACTACGGGGAACGGCTTGAGGTAGATAACATCACCGAGTACTACTTCTGAAGCCGCTTTTTTCAAGGGCACATTCGATCGCCTCCACCGCCTGGTGGAGGCGATCCTCTTCTTCCCCTTCGGCCAGGATGCGGATCAAGGGCTGGGTCCCCGAGGGGCGGACGACCAGCCGCCCGCCCTTTCCCAGCATGGCCTTGGCCTCCTCGATCGCCTGCCTCACCTTGAGGTCCTCCAGGGCGCCTTTTCTGTCCACAACCGGGACGTCAACCCTCACCTGGGGGTAGACGGGAACCGGGGCTGCCAATGTGGCAAGATCCCTTTCCAATCTCTGGAGGGCGTGGAGGGTGAGGAGGGCGGTGAGGATCCCGTCCCCGGTGGGGGAAAACCGGGCGAACACGATGTGGCCGGAGGGCTCCCCGCCGAGCTGGATCCCCTCCTTTCGCATGGCCCAAGACACATGTCGATCCCCCACCGGCACCCGCACCACCTGGAAACCCTGTTCCTTCAGGTAGCGCTCTGCCCCCATGTTCGCAAGCACGGTGAATACCACCGCCCGGGGGGAGAGTTCCCCCAGCCGGTGGAGCTGGGGGGCCAGGGCGGCCATAAGCCGGTCCCCCTCCACCACCTGTCCCTGTCCGTCCACCAAGAGCGCCCGATCCCCGTCCCCGTCGAAGGCGACCCCCAAGTCCGCCCCCTCGGCCCGCACCAAGGCTTGAAGGGGCTCGGTGGCCGCCGCCCCGGTGGCGTTGATCCTGGTCCCGTCAAGTTCCCCCCCGATCACCGAAAGCCTCGCCCCCAGGGCCTCGAATACCCTGGGCGCCACCTTGGCGGTGGCCCCATGGGCGCAGTCCAGGGCGATCTTGAGCCCAGAGAGGGAAAGCCCCTCCACCGCCCGCAGGAGGAAGGATAGGTAGCTCTCCTCGGCCTCCGGCCAGGGGGCCACCCAGCCCAAGCGCTGACCCTCCGGCCGGCCATCCAGGAGCGCCTCCACCCGCTCCTCTTCCTGGGGGGATAGCTTCAGCCCCTGGGGATCGTAGAACTTGACGCCGTTATCTTCCGGGGGGTTATGGGAGGCCGAGATGACGGCCCCTAGCTCGAACCTCCCTTGGCGCACCAGGTGTGACACCGCCGGCGAGGGGAGTATCCCGGCCAGGCTCACCTCACAGCCCGCCTCGGCCAGGCCGGCAGCGCAGGCCGCCTCCAGGGCCGGCCCGGAGACCCGGGTGTCCCGGGCCAGCAAGGCCCTCCTTGGGCTGAAGGCCCTCCCCGCCGCACGCCCCAGCCGGAACGCCAGCTCACAGGTGAGCTCCAGCCCCGCTACCCCCCGTACCCCATCCGTCCCGAAATACTTCGGCATCCCCTCTCCATCCTCACATGGGTTGTCCGGATGTTACCCCAAAGGGAGGAGACAGCCAACCCACCACAAACCCGGTCCAGTCGACCCTCCCCGGGGGGAAACATGAGAGCTTTTCGGGGGGCGGGCTGGGAGGCGGGCCGGAGGAGCACCCCTTAAGCTTTGGGGTGTGATGACGGGATTCGATCGCCTCTCCACGGAGGAGCTTTTGGCCCGGTTGCGAGAGGCCGAGGCAAAGGGGGAAGAGGAGCTCGCCGACTCCATCCGACAGGAGCTCGTGCAGCGCCACACAGGGCTGGTGCGGGCGATAGCCGCCGAGTTCAGCTTCACCGGGGAGCCGATCGAGGACCTGGTGCAGGCCGGCTACCTAGGGCTCCTGGGGGCGGTGGCCAACTTCGACCTGGCCCGGGGCACCAAGTTCTCCACCTACGCCACCCACCTCATCAAGGGGGAAATCCGCCACTACGTCCGCGATAAGCATGGGACGGTGCACGTGCCCATGTGGATCAGATCACTGGCCAGCCGGGTGACCCAAGCCCAGGATCACCTTTACCAGGCCCTGGGCCGTCCCCCTACCCTGGAGGAGATTGCCGGCCATTTGAAATTGAAACCGGGGGTGGTGCGTGAGGCCCTGAAGGCCCGGGACGCCATGACCTACGTCTCCCTGGATGCGGAACGTCGCGCCCACGATCCCCGGCCCAGCTTCGATCTGGAGGACATCCTGACGGAGGAAGGGGGGGAGCTCCCCCTGGAGGTGCGCCTCAGGATCGCAGGGGCTGTGGAACGGCTGTCGGAGCTGCAAAGGCGCATCATAGAGGGGCTGTTTTACCAAGGGAAGTCGCAGTCCCAGGTGGGCAAGGAGGTGGGTCTCTCCCAGCGGCAGGTTTCCCGCCTGAAAGATCGCATCCTAAAGGAGCTAAAGGAGGAGCTGTTCGGGGAGCCCTCTTCGTCTAAGGGGGGCAAAGATGTGGAAGAATGAAAACAAGATGCAAGGGAAGGTGGCGATGGAGCTTTTGGTTTCAATCGGCGGGATCGTGGAGATGATCCGCAGCGCGGTG
This sequence comes from Acetothermia bacterium 64_32, assembly GCA_001508155.1. Classification (GTDB taxonomy): domain Bacteria; phylum Bipolaricaulota; class Bipolaricaulia; order Bipolaricaulales; family Bipolaricaulaceae; genus 64-32. Next base: position 19,996 of record LGFI01000003.1, read on the forward strand.
GGCTTCCTTGAGCGCGGAAGAAGGGATGAGGGGATGGCCCAGCTTCAGGCGGCCATAGATAGCGTTCGGGGGGAGATCACAAGCTGGCAAAGCAGCACCATTGAGTGGCCCCTGCCCCGGGAGCAGCTGGTGGGGGAGCTCGAGGCGGTGCTCGATGAGCTCCTCGCCGCCAGGCAGGCCCTGGAGGCGGCCGGCTCAAGGGGTTAGTCCGCTTTCCCCATTTCAGCCCCTCCCAGGCTCGCTTACCCTGCTCTCAAGGTGAGGGAGGTGGTGCTGGCCGCCGCGCACCTTGGTTACGACCCCCGGACCGTGCCCATCGGCGGGGGGGCCCAGGTAGCCATACACCTCCTCCGACATTGGGCCGAGTCCGCCCCCTTTTCCCTGACCGTGCTCGGCTCGGGCCCCATGCCGCCCGCCCTCGCCCAGGGCAGGGTTCGGTATCAGCACATCCCCTGGCACCTGCCGGGATGGAGTGGGGCCCTCACCGAGCTTGGGGTCAGGGGTTACGCCTCGTTCTCCAGGCAGTTCGAACGGGGGGTCACGGAGTTCCTCCGCCGGCGGGCCTGCGAAGTGGACCCCACAGGGGTTTGCGTTGTCCACAACGACATATGCGAGGCGGGTGACTTCAGGGCCATCGCCGGCTTCGGGTACCGCCAGGTGGCGATCTTCCATGTGGACGTGGTGGATTATGCGGCCAACATATACCTTGGGGGGAAGGTGAGCGCCCCTGCCCTGGCCAGGCTGTGGCGGGGGGTGGCCCGCCTGCGGGCCCGTCGGCTCTTCCCGGATGTGGTCCGGCTGATCCTGGAGAAGCAGGAGGCCTGCGCTAGGTTTTGCCAGCTCCTCGTGGTCCCTTCCGAACAGATGGCCCAGGTACTTCTTTCCTCCTACCCATGGCTCTCCCCGGGGAGGGTGCTGGTGGTGCCATGGGGGGCGATCGTGGACCGGGAGGTCCCGGGGGTGGAAGAGGAGAAAGAGGGGATCAAAGAGGAGTATAGGCTGGATGCCGACACCCCGGTCCTAATATCCCTGAGCCGCATCTCCCCTGAGAAGGGGCAGGACCTCTTCCTCAAGGCATTGTGCCTATGGGAGCGGAGGAGGGGGGAGCGGCTGGTGGCCTTCATCTGCGGGGCGCCAGCCTTCATCCACGGCAAGAGCTACCTGCGCCGGCTCCTGCGGCTGGCCCGCCGGCTGCGCCGGGTGGAGGTTCACTTCCCCGGGTACGTGAGCGGGGCCCGCAAGGCGGCGTTCCTCGAGCTCTCCGACCTCTACGTCTTTCCCTCCCGGCACGAGTCATATGGCCTCACCCTGGTGGAGGCCCTGGCCGCCGGGCTGCCCGTGCTCACCACGGATCACCGGTCCGCCCGCGACCTCGTCCGCCCCCAGTTCGGCCTGGTGGTGAGGAAAACCCCGGAGGACCTGTACCGAGGGCTGGTGGAGCTCCTTAAGGGGCGGGAGCGGCTGCCCGCCATGGGGGCCCAGGCCCGGGCCTTCGCCCGTGACCTCAGCTTCCGGAAGGCGGCCGAGCGCCTGACCCAGGCCATCGCCGGCTCTTATAATGACAGGGAGGGTTGACCATGCGGGCGATCGGATTTTGGGTTTACCATGCGATCTGGGCTGTGGGAGCCGCCCTGGTGGGCCTGGTAATCGGTTTTTTGGTGAAGACCCCGCCCACCGCGGTGAGTTCCGTCCTTTTGGTGATCGGGCTCATCCTGTTGGGCCTCGGCGGGCTTTGGGGAAGGAAGATGCAGCGCCGAGGCTAGCGAAGCCCCAAACGAGGGTAATCTGCGTTACCTTAGGCGGCCCGGCCGCAGGGCCGGGTCGGCATCCCCAGGGTCCTGCTCAGGCAGTAGCTCTTCCCCTTCTTCTGCGCGTTCTTCCGGACATCAGGCTATGAGGTCGGGCTACCACGCCTCCAGGTTCGATTTCCCCTTCTATCAGGGGGGCTTGCAAGGAGGGAGTTTTGCGGCGGCCCAGAGGGCAAAGGAGAAAAGAAAGCGGCTCCTTGCGCTGGGGAGGGAGGCCCCGCCAGACAAGCCCTGCCTCATCCTTGAGCTGGACGGCCGAGCCGGGATCATCACGAGGCTCGAAGCGTACCTTGACCCCATCGCCCTGCTTGCGCGCCGGCCCCGGGAGGCCTTCGACCCCAAGAAGATCATCTGCCTCCCCTACATGGCGGACCACAACTTCGCCCTCGAGGGGGCGCTGGCGCACTTCGGCTACCACGCGGAGAGCCTGCCCCCGCCGGACGAGGAGTCCCTGGCCCTGGGGAGGAAATACGCCACCGGCGGGGAATGCCTCCCCTTCATCCTCACCACCGGCGATTTTTTGAAGCTGGTAAAAAGACCCAGAAGATGCTCCTCCCCCTTCAGCAACGCGGGCCTGGTGAGGATCTTGGAGGAGCTGGGGGGAGATGTTCGCATCGCCCCCATTCTACAAGAAGCTTGGGGACACCCGCCTCCGGGGTGAGTGGCCCCTTCACATGAAGACCCGCCTGGAGAGGCTTGTGCTGAGGCTGGATGAGAGCCGTCTTGCGCGGGCCTTCCGAGAGGGCCTTCCCCGGCTCAACTGGCACCGGGTGCTGTGGCGGCACGCCGAGCTCCTTTCGACCTATGGCGTCCCTGAGACCGAGGCCCGAAAGGCAGCCGGGAGCTGGTGCGGGAATTTGCAGCTCGGGACCACGCGGCCAACTACGGGCACGTTCCCGCCGCGGCCCGGGCGTTGGGCCTACATCCACTGCTCGGAGGCGGCGACGAGGAAGCTCGCGGCGGAGTTTCCGGGAAAGAATTTGGTGGTCACCGGGCACATCGCCTCGGATTCCCTGGGGATCAACCCATTCCTCAGCGAGCTTTCGAAGCGGGGTGTCGAGGTGCTGCCCCTGGACGTGGTAGCGGGAGGCTAGGTATCCGGTATGTGCCTGCCGCAGTCATCAACGGGTGGCTGGCAGTGATGTGCAGTCTTGATCGCTCTTACTCTTCTGTTTCTGGACGCCAGACGGTGATTTCGAGGGAGTCTTTCCCCTTATTCCCTGCATCGTCATACACATAAAGCGTGACGTAATAGGTCTTTTCGAAGACGCCCTCCGGAAGGGAATACGTATGGGTGACCTCTTCGCGCTCTATCGAGACAACCGCCATCGGTTCAGGGCGGAAGCTCTCTCCATCACCGAAGCTAACCCAATAGAATTCAATCTTACGCCCCTCCCTGGCCTGGGCTGAAACGTAAAACTCCATGGGTTCACCGGCCGCAACTGAGATGGTGTAAGCCTCCAGAACGGCAATAGGGCCAACCTCGCTGGGGCCAAAAAGCTGGACACAACCGGAAAGCCCCAAAATCGAACCGACCATAAACAAAGCTATCCCTAGACCCCTGAGGATACTGATCCCCCTCCCCATCGTTCAACTCACCTCCCTTGACCCGTCAACGGCTGATGTAAACAAAGCCCTGAAACGGTCCGAATGTGACAAGATCCCCCAGCCACGTATCCTTAACCGTGGCGCGGTAGATGTAAGCCCCGCTCCGCAACTCTCCCCCTGACCACCAGACCTCGGTGCAGTTTTCACAAGCAACAGAAGCTACCTGTCTTCCAGTCAATAGACCTTGACCTCGATCCAGTAAAAGGATCCATCCCAGAGCCCTTCAGGATCACGGTCAGAAAAATAATGATAAATAACTTCAAAGCACGTTCCCCCATTTCTTATGATTTCGGGATCGGGTACAACATCGTAGACCTCGACTGGATAGGAGTAACTCGAGCTATTTTTATTAGGTTGTGCTTCGATTGCTTCCGGAGACGCGGTTACAAACCCAAGTGGGGTTAGGCTCAATAAGATCGCCGCCGCAACCGATACCACCCCACGCACCTGAACAGGTTCACCACCTCCCAAAGCGGGATTTATCGCGTAGCGTCCCTCCGGTCAAGTCCCCGAGGTTGCCCCGTTGAAATGGTCACCAAAAGGAAGAGCGATCGCCTGGAACGAGGGTTCCATGAGGAGGAGCACCGGTGCTCCGGGGGGCCTTCACCGCCTCTATGGGTGCCGTTGGCGGGGGGTGAGGTCTAGGCGCTCTTAAAACGCCGGAAGTCGAGCCAGGCTTGGAGTATGAGGACGGCGGAAAGCTGGTCCCGCACCCTTCGCTTTTTTTGCTCCCTGAGGCCTGCCTCCCGAAGGACCCGGTTTGCCTCCACCGTGGTCAATCTCTCGTCCAAGAACTCCACCGGAAGGCCGGTCCGCGCCCCCAAAGCCTCGCCGAACGCTCGCGCCTTGGCGGCCTGTTCCCCCTCGCTTCCGTTCATGTGTAAAGGGAGCCCCACCACGATTTTTTCTACCCCTTCTCTACGGCAGAGCTCAACGAAGTAGGAAAGGTCTTCTTCTCCCCCCTGGCGGATGTACACCCCGCGCCCCTGGGCCACGGTGCCGGTCTCGTCCGAGAGGGCGATCCCGATGCGCCGGTCGCCGACGTCCAGCCCCAGCACCCTCATGAGCCGGAGAGGATGAAGAGGGCCCGGCGGATCATCTCCTCCACCGGGGCCTGGGGGCACTCCCTCCGGAGCCGGTCAAGCGCCTTCCTGGCCTCGGACTCGGAAAAACCCAGGGCTTTGGAGGTGAGGGCGCGGAGCACCACCTGCTCCTTCTCCCCCAGGGGGGTGGGAACGGGGGCCGTGATCTTAGATAGGCGCCCGGCGAGCTCCACCATCACCCGCTGGGCGGTGCGGCGGCCGATCCCCTTCACCTGTTCCAGTGCGGAGAGGTCCCCGCTTCGCACCGCCCTGGCCAGCTCCTCCGGGGGCAGGGCGGAAACAAGCCGGAACGCAAGCCGCGGCCCGAGTTGGGGCACTGAGAGGAGCCCGGCGAACAGCTCCCGCTCCTCCCGGGTGGCAAAGCCGTAGAGCTCAAATGAATCCTCCCGCACAACCAGGTGTGTAAAAAGCCGCACCAGGGCCGGATCTACCTCATTTACAGTGCGGGGGGGCACCGTAACCTTGAGCCCCACCCCGCCCAGGGAAAGAACCAGGTACTCATCCCCCTTTTCTACCACCGCCCCCTCTAAGTACTCCAGCATCCCGCTTGTACCCCCAAGGCCTGTGCCCGTCTTTTCAGCTCCTCGAGCTTTTCCTCAGGCAGGGAAAGCGTAAGGCTGGGCATCCCATCGTATCCCTGCTTAAGGACCTTCGCCCCCATCCGCCCGGCCAAGGCCAGGGCCTCACCGAGTCTATCGGCGGGCACCCGGATCCTGACCTGCACCTCTGGGGTCTCCTCCACCATCCCGACGGCTTGGAGCGCCATCCGGGCCGCCTCCCGGTATGCCCGCGCCAGGCCCCCCACCCCCAGCTTCACCCCCCCGAAATAGCGCACCACGACGACGAGCACGTTCCAAAGCCCTTCCCCCTCGAGGAGCTGGAGGATGGCCCGCCCGGCTGAACCCGCCGGCTCACCCGCATCATCGGCCCTCACCCGCTCCTCTCCCTTCTCCTTAAGCCGGTAGGCGTACACGATGTGCCGGGCGTCGTGAAAGCGCCGCCTGAGGGCCGCGAGGTGTTCCTCGACCTCCTCTTGGGAGCGAACCGGGAAGGCGAACGCCAAAAACCGCGAGCGCCTTTCCGCGAGCTTTGCCTCTCCGGCCTTAGCGATCGTACGCATCGAAGGAAAGGGGCGGCTCCTCGCGCGCCAGGGCCGCAAGTTCCTGGAAGGCCCGGTCCACCTTTTCCTCCTCCCCGGAGAGGAGCAGCACCACGGCACCCTCCCCGGCCCCCACTCCACCGCTTGCGATGTGGGTGGCCTCGACCCCGTAAAGGAGGGCTGTCGCCTCCGTCTCGGTGACCACGGTGCCCACCAGGGGGTACAGGCCCACAGAAAGGCCAGTGGCCCGCACCCTTTGTGCCCCGAGCTCACGCGCTAGGTCCACCACCCTCCGGTGGACGCTCTTAAGCTTCGAGATGGGGATCACGATTTCCACCCCCCGGGCCAGGGCCGCGGCCACGTACCTCCCCACCGTCCCGCCGGTCCCAGAGGCCATGAACACCCCGCATACCCCCTCGGGATCGAGGACGTTCCCGCCCTTTATGATCACGTCCCCGGCCTTGAGGCGGGCAAGGACCTCCTCCGGGGAGAGCTCCACCGGCCTTCCCTGCTCCAGCACGAGCTCCCTCCCCCGCCGCGCCTCCGGGACCACGGAAAGGGTCCTCCCCACATAGCCTGCACAGTGGGAGGCCGGATCCACGCGCCTTCCGGTGAGCTCCTCGGCCACGTAGGCATTGGTGGTCCCCAGGGTGACCACCACAAGGCCCTGCTCCAAGGCCCTGCGCACCTGTGGCAGGGCAGCCACCCCCCGGGCGATGAGCCGCTTGGCCGCCGCCGGGGGCAACACCACCGTCGCCTTTGCCCGACTGTCCCGCTGCATGCTATAAAGCTAGCGGAGCGGCGGCGGTTTGGCAAAGGGGGACGGTTGGGGAAGAGGGGGAGAAGTTGAGGACTGGGCTTATTTTGGTCGCTTTGGCCGTGTTCCCCTGGGTGGCGGCTGCCCAGGGGATGGGGGGCGGCCTCTGGGTAGAAAGCCTCGACATCGAAGGGACCAAGGCCGCGCTTCTGGGGTGGGCGGAGGGGCAAGATCTGCCGGAGGAGACCTTAGGCGAGCTGGGGGCCCTGCTAGGGGGGTTGCCGGCTGTGATCCCGGTCCCCCTTTTTGGGGTGGCGCTGGGGGTTCCCCTCGGGCCGGTGGAGTTTGAGCTTGAGGGGGCCTTGCTCACGGATGGGATGTTGCGGAGCCTGGGCGGCTGGCCGGCCCAAGGGTTGGAGCTGGACCTGGCGTTCCGGGCCTGTTACCTTGCCCTGGGCCTCTCCCCCCGGCTCGACCTGGGCCTGATCGCCGTGGCGGGGACCTGCGGCCTGTTCCTTTGGGCAGGGGACCTTTCCTTTCAACTGGCCACCTACGGGTGGAAGCTGACTTGGCGGGGGATCGGGGGGACCCTGGGGGCCCGGCTTGAGCTGGGGCTCCCGTTTTTTCGCCTGTTTTGCTCGGGGGCGCTTCTCTTCCCCTGGGGGCAGGTTCAGGACGCCTGGGGCATCCGGGTCGGCCCATGGCAGGGGAGGGTAGGGGTGGTGATCAGGTTTTGATCGACGAGGCGAGATTGATCAAGCTTGCGGTGGAGGCACGTAAGAGGGCCTACTGCCCGTATTCGAACTTCCCGGTGGGGGCGGCCCTGCTCGCCAAGGACGGCAGGATATTCACCGGCTGCAACGTGGAGAACGCCTCCTACGGGCTCACCATGTGTGCCGAGCGGGTGGCCCTGTTCAAGGCCGTCTCTGAGGGGGCAAGGGGGTTTCTGGCGATCGCCATCGCCTGTGGGGAGGGACCATGCGCCCCTTGTGGGGCCTGCCGGCAGGTCCTCCACGAGCTTGCCCCGGGCCTTGAGGTGATCATGACGGACGGGGAGGGGAAGACGGTGCGCCGGGGGAAGCTGGCCGACCTCCTGCCCCAGGCCTTCACCCCCTCCCACCTGGAAGACCAGCCGGACCTTCCAAGGTAACTTTCATTTTGGGAAACTTTTCTTTTCCCGGAAGCCTGGCTTGACGTTGAAGTTCCCGCTCGATAAACTAATCTCGGAGGAGAGAAGTTGTCTAAAAAGCAAGTTCGGGAGCCTTCGTTGGGGGAGCGGCTGCGCCGGCTGAGGAAGGCCAAGGGGCTTACCCTGGCGCAGCTTGCCGAGCGGGTGGGCAGGTCTGAGGCCTATCTTTGACACTTAGGCCTTCGATTTGATCCCTTCGGAGGGCTGAAGTGCCCAAGAGATGGCATCGATTCCCTCGCCCAACGGAAATTGTAGTGCCTAGAGATTTTCGGTATATCTTGACATCTAGCGATCAACATGCTATGATTCCTGTGCTATGTATTTGAGGGTGAAAAGGTTCCGCAACAAGGACGGCTCGGTCAGGGAGTACCTGTACATCGTGAAGGGCGTGCGGGTGGATGGGAAGCCCCGCCAGAAGGTGGTGGCCTATCTTGGCCGCCTGGACGAGCTGCGGGAGGAAGGCGCCATTGACTCCCTGGTGGAGGGGCTTTCCCGCTACGCCGAGAGGGCAAAGGTGATGGATGTGGCCCAGGACCTTTTTTGCCACTCTGCCAAGGAGTACGGGCCGGCCTTGGTGTTCAAGCGGCTGTGGGAGGAGCTTGGGCTTGGGGAGTTCCTTACTAGGTACGTAGCCGAGCGGGGGTTTGAGTTCGATGTGGTGGCGGCCATCTACGCCATGGTGCTGAATCGTCTTTTGGCTCCCTGTTCCAAGCTGGGGGTGTCCCGGTGGATAGAGGAGGTGGAGGAGCCTTCTTTCAGGGGGCTTTCCCTGCATCACTTCTACCGGGCGCTGGACGTACTCTACGAGTACAAAGGAAGGCTTGAAGAGGATCTTTTCCGCAGGAGGCGGGATCTTTTCTCGCAAGAGGTAGACTTGGTGTTTTTCGACACCACCACGGTGTCGTTCCACGGTGAGGGGCCGGAGGGGCTAGCGGAGTACGGCTACTCACGGGACAGGCGTCCGGACTTAAAGCAGATCGTGGTGGCGGTGGCGATGACCAAGGGAGGGATGCCGATCGCACACGAGGTTTTCCCTGGGTCCACCTCCGATGTGCGGAGCTTTGCCCGGGTGATCGCTTCCTTGAAGGAGCGGTTTCCCATTGGGCGGGTGATCATGGTGTCGGACCGGGGGACGGTGAGTGAGGGGAACCTTTCGCTTCTTTCTGGGCTTGGGCTTTCCTACATCGTGGGGGTGAGGATGAGGCGGGTGCGGGAGGTGGGGGAGGAGGTACTTTCCCGGCCGGGCCGCTACCGGGAGGTGGCGGAGAACCTGAAGGTGAAGGAGGTCCGGCATGAGGGGAGAAGGTACATCGTGTGCCTGAACGAGGAGGAGGCTGAAAGGGAAAGAAAAGCCCGGGAGGAGATGGTGGAAAAGCTCCGGGAGAAGCTAGCCCGGGGTGGAGTGAAGAGTTTGGTGGGCAACCGGGGCTACCGGAGGTACCTGAATGTCAAGGGGGCAGAGGCGGAGATCGATGAGGAGGCGCTCGAGCGGGAGGCCCGCTACGACGGCAAATACGTGCTTTTGACCGACAGCGACCTTCCGGCGGAGGAGGTGGCGCTGGCGTACAAGGGGCTGTGGCAGGTGGAGGCGGCGTTCCGGGAGCTGAAGGACCAGCTTGAGCTGGGACCGATCTACCACTGGACCGAGCCCAGAGTGCGGGCGCATGTGGCCGTGTGTTTCCTGGCTTTCCTTCTTGAGGTGGAGTTTGAGCGGCGGCTTTCTGAGCTTGGGGTAGAAGTGAGCTTCCGGGAGGTGCTTTCGGATCTTAGGCGGGTGAAGGCGGTACACCTTGAGGTGAAGGGCAAGCCCTATCTTGCACGCACCGAGCTTTCCGGGCAGGCGTACCAGGGATTCCGGGCAGCCGGGGTAGCGGTGCCGCCCCGGGTGGTGGAGCTGTAGTGGGTACGTCTGCCTATTAGCCGTTGAAACGCTGGTTCCAAGGCAAATCTCTGTCCCACAGTGTCAAACTTGGGTGAGGGTTATCTCAGCCGGCTGGAGAGGGGGCAGGTGAACCCCTCTTTAAGCACGCTAAAGAGGATTGCGGACGTTTTGGGGAGGCCGGTGGTGCAGCTTTTGGATGATGTGGTATTGCCCTTGGCGCGGGCGGCGCAGGATGGGGGGCACAGGCGGCTTGTCGTCTCCCCTGAGCTGGAGTACGTGATCCTGTCGGCGCCCAACGACCGGTTTGCTCTTTTTAAGGTGATTCTGGCAAAAGGGGGAACGAGTGGGGAGGAGCCTTACTGTCATGAGGGGCTTGAGGCCGGGATTGTCCTTAAAGGGAAGGTGCGGATCACGGTGGGCGGGAAGAGCTTTGTGCTTGGGGCAGGGGACAGCATAACTTATAGGTCGGATCTACCCCACCGGTTTGAGAACGTGGGGGAGGAGGAGGCGATAGGGATCTGGGTGGTAAGCCCTCCCACCTTTTAGGGAAGGAGGTGATAGCTGAAGCAATTCTTAAAGCAAAAACATCTTAAATTCTGCGGAGGTGATGACTTTGAAAAGGAAATTGGTTTTTGTGATTCTGTTTTTGACGACGATTGCGGCCGTAGGGCTCGGCTACGAGGTTGTGGACGGCAAGATCCACATCGTATATGCCGCCCGCCAGCCGGTGGAGAACCTGGACCCAAGCATCCATTATGACTGGTCTACCCGGAACCTTCAGCAGTCGGTATACGATGCCCTGCTTAAGTACGTGGGCGATCCGCCAACCCTTGAGCCCTGGCTGGCGGAGAAGTGGGAGGGTTCTCCGGACGCCACGGTGTGGACGTTCCACCTGGTAAAGAACGCCCGCTTCCACAACGGGGATCCGGTGACCGCTGAGGCGGTGAAGTTCTCGTTCGAACGGACTCTCACGCTGAAACAAGGGCCGGCTTGGATGTTGCTCGATGTCCTCGATCCTTCCGGAATAGAAATCGTGGATGATTACACAATCAGATTCCACCTAAATGAACCGTACGCTCCGTTCCCCTCGGTAGTGCCCTGGTGGTACATCATGAATCCCAACGAGGTCATGGCCCACGAGGTGGACGGCGACTACGGCCAAGGATGGCTGCAGGACCACGAGGCGGGCTCGGGCCCCTTCGTCATCAAGGAGTGGAAGCACGGGGAGTACTACTGGCTCGAAGCCTGGGACGAATACTGGAAGGGGTGGCCAAATCCTGACCATATCGGTGGATTCATCTTCAAGCTCGTCCGTGAGGCGGCTACCCAAAGGATGATGATTGAGTCCGGTGAGGCGGACATCGTAGAGGGGGTAACGCCGCGCGACTTTGATGAACTAGCGAAAACTCCGGGCATCTATGTGCCCGAGTACCCCGGGATGACCACGTTTGGCATCAAGATGAACACCCAGAAGGGCATGACGGCGAACCCCATGATCCGGAAAGCGATCTGTTACGCGTTTGACTACGATGCCCTCATAGACATCTACGAAGGCCACGCAGTGCTTGAAGACAGCCCGTTCCCCATGGCCACGAAGGGGCACGTGGACCTGTCCCAGTGGATCTACCGTCAGGACCTGGCCAAGGCCAAGGAGTTCATGGCCAGGGCCGGGTACCCGGACGGGGGCTTTGAGCTGGAGTACGTGTACGTGGCCGGGCTTGAGGAAGAGCGCCTGATCGGGCTTGCCCTCCAAAGCTCACTGGCGCAGATCGGGATCAAGGTAAATCTGGTGCCGCTCATCTGGCCTCAGATGGTGGAGCGGGGCTCAAAGCCGGAGACCTCTCCGGACATGATGGCCGTGTTCACCACGCCGATCTCTAACGATCCCGATGCTGTGGCCATTCAGTACCATCCCATGTCCGCCGGGCGGTATTACTACTCCCACTGGTACTCGAATCCTCGCGTGACCTATTTGGTGGAACAGGCACGGAGCATCTCCGACTGGGATGCCCGGGCCAAGATGTATGATGAGATCCAGCGGATCGTCCTTTACGATGCCCCAGAGGTTTTCGGGATGCTGTACAACCGCCGGTGGGCACTGCGGGACTACGTGCAAGGGTTCCGGTTCTGCCCAGTGCGGATGACTTCTGAAATCGACATGTACACTCTTTATATCGACAAGTCCAAGCTGCCCTGATTTGAGAGACTAGGGGGCTGTCCGCCGGGCAGCCCCCTTTCTGCTTGCCATGCTGGCGTACATCGTACGGCGACTGTTTTTCCTGGCCTTGACACTGCTCGGCCTGTCTGTGGTGACCTTCTTCATCTCCCGGGTTGTGCCCTCAGATCCCGCTCGGCTTGCGGCCGGCCCTTACGCAACCGATGAGATGGTACAGAAGATTCGACAGGAATTCGGGCTGGATAAGCCGCTTGCCGTGCAATACTGGAATTACATATCTGGGATCTTCCGGGGCGACTTTGGTCGGTCTATACGGACCCGCCGCCCGGTATCCCAGGACCTGGGGCGTTTCTACCCAGCGACATTGGAGCTAGTCCTCTTTTCACTTGTGGTTTTCGGTGCCATTCCCGGGGTAACGCTTGGCGTACTGTCCGCATACTATCACGATCGGTGGGTGGATCAACTGGTCCGGCCTATCTCCATCATTGGCCTTGGTCTTCCGGGATTTTGGCTAGCGTTGATGTTGCAGTCGTTGATCGCGTCCAAGCTGGGCCTGCTTCCCGTGGGGGGGAGGCTGTCCCTTGGGTTAAGCTCGCCCATGTCCATCACCCACTTCTTCTTGATCGACAGCCTCGTCACGGGGAACGGCCGCGCCTTCCTCGACGCCCTCAAGCATATCCTGCTTCCTTCCATTTCCCTTGCTTTCCCAGCGTTTGCTTCGATCACCCGGCTGACGCGGGCCGAAGCACTTGACGTCCTCAATGCAGACTACGTCCGGACTGCTTGGGCTAAGGGTGTAAGCGGCCGGTGGGTGCTGTGGCGACACATCCTGCGAAATGCGCTGATCCCCACCACTACCATGATCGGCCTTCGGTTTGGCTGGATGCTAGGGGGCACGATTATGGTGGAGACGGTTTTCAACTGGCCCGGGTTAGGCCTATATGCCGTTCAGGCGGCTACGTTTTCCGACTTCAACGCCATCATGGGGGTTACGCTGCTCATAGGGCTGAACTTCGGAGTAGCTAACCTGATCGTGGATCTCCTATACGGAGTGCTCGACCCACGGATTCGCTATGAGTGATCTCAGGGGGATGAAGACGATCAAAGGACGCTCGGCCACTGAAACGCGCCGGGTGATGCGCGTGTTCTTGCGTAATCCACTTTCGATCCTAGGCATGAGCATGGTAATTGCCTTTTTCGTCCTGGCAGCGTTCGCGCCCCTGCTCGTCCCGTATCCGGAAGATGTGAGTGGGGCAATCCATATGAAGCAGCGTCATCTCCCGCCGAGCTCTGAACATTGGTTCGGCACGGATGAGGTGGGGAGGGACCTGTTCAGCCGCGTCATCTATGGAACTCGGATTTCGCTGGAGATCGGGCTAATCGTGGTCGCGGTTGGAGCGGGGATCGGGGTCCCCTTGGGCCTTGTGGCCGGCTTCTTCGGGGGCTGGACGGAGCAAGTGATTATGAGGATTACGGATATCTTCCTTGCGGTACCTGGAATTCTACTAGCCATTGCCATTGTGGCGGCGCTCGGGCCCGGGATGACCAACGCCATGGTGGCGCTATCCATAGTCTGGTGGCCAGGATATGTACGCATCGTTCACGGGAAAGTGAAGACCGTGAGGGAGGAAGCCTACGTGGAGGCGGGCCGGGCGCTAGGGCTCAATTCCATGAGGATCCTGTTTCGTCATGTGCTGCCAAACTGCATGTCCCCCATCTTGGTCAAGGCCTCCATGGACATGGGGATGGCCATCTTGTCGGCGGCGGGCCTAGGGTTCATCGGGATCGGTGCCCAGCCGCCGATTCCGGAATGGGGTGCGATCATCAGTGAAGGCCGTCGATACTTTTCGGTAGCATGGTGGCACAGCACGTTTCCCGGACTTGCCATCTGGTTCACGGTGCTCGGGTTCAACTTCTTGGGGGATGCGCTTAGGGATGCGCTGGATCCCAAGATGCGGATGCAAGCCCTGAGCTAAAAGGAGGGAGACTTGGAACTGACCGAATCAACGGTTCAGGCGTTGGCGGTGGGGGGAGCTGTCCTCGGTGGGGGCGGAGGAGGGGCACTCTCCGAAGGTCTGGAGGTAGGTAAGCTTGCGCTTGCCTTAGGAACACCAAGGTTGGTTGAGCTAGATGAGCTTCAACCGGAAGACCTGGTGGTCACTGTCGCAGCCGTGGGCGCCCCGGCTGCGAAGGAAGCGTATGTGAAGCCTGTGGACTACGTCCACGCCGTGGAATTTCTCCTTCAGCTTCTCGACGAGCCCGTGGCAGGGTTGATCACCAATGAGATGGGGGGATTGGCCTCCGTAAACGGACTCCTCCAGTCCGCTCTGCTCGGCATCCCGGTTGTGGACGCCCCATGTAACGGCCGTGCACACCCTATATCGCTTATGGGGGCCATGGGGCTCCATCGTCTAGAGAGTTACCGCTCTGTGCAGGCTGCCTGTGGGGGTGAGCCGGCACGCCGGCGGCGTGTGGAACTGGTAGTCCTGGGGGATCTGGACCGCTGCTCCCGACTGGTCCGAGAGGCCTCGGTCCAGGCAGGAGGGGTGGTTGCAGTGGCGCGCAATCCGGTGCGTGCGGACTACTTGGTCCAGAATGCGGCCGTGGGGGCGATGAGGGACGCGATTGCGCTCGGCGAGCTCATACTAGGGGCTGCTCCTGGCGATGAGGTGGAAATGCAGGTTGCTCGCAAGCTTGGTGGAGAAGTAGTGGCGCGGGGACGCGTCTCGGGGATGGAACTCACCACCGTGGGGGGGTTCGACGTGGGGCAAGTTTGGGTCGAGGGTGGGTGCGAGCTCGTGTTCTGGAACGAGTACATGCTCCTTGAGCGGGCGGGAAAGCGGCTATTCACCTTTCCTGACCTCATCGCTACCTTCGATGCCGATTCCCACCTCCCGGTGACCAGCGCTGAAGTCCGTGAAGGGATGGAAGTGGTTGTAGTAGCCACACACAAGGAGAACCTGAAGCTGGGTGCGGGGATGCGTGATCAGGACCTGTTCGCCCGGATCGAAGAGGCTATCGCCAGGCCCATCGTGCCCTACGTCTTTGGAAAGAGGTGATCAAAGGTGTTGCGAGAAGTCGTGGAGGCCATGGAGTTGCTGGAGGGGGCGGATGCAGGTAGCCAGGCCACCCGGGAGTGGCTCCGCACCTTCGGCCTCCAGGAAGACGAGATCCAGGTCACCCAAATAGAAGGGGAAAAGGGGACGACCGAGTTCATCAAGGTGACCATCTCACCCGAAGGGGCCACGGGGCCAACCCTGGGGATCATCGGCCGCCTGGGCGGGGTCGGCGCCCGCCCCCACAAGCTGGGCCTCGTCTCCGACGCCGACGGGGCCATCGTGGCCCTGGCCTGCGCCGCCAAGCTCGCCCGCATGCGCGCCCGCGGCGACCTTCTCCCCGGAACCGTGATCATCTCCACCCACATCTGCCCCCACGCCCCCATCATCCCCCATGACCCCACCCCCTTCATGGGGGCCCCGGTGGACATGGCCGCCATGAACCGCTACGAGGTGGACCCCAGGATGGAGGCCATCCTGTCCATCGATGCCACCAAAGGGAACTGGATCTTAAACCGGAGGGGTTTTGCCATTACGCCTACGGTCAAAGAGGGCTACATCCTCAGGGTGAGCCCCGACCTCCTTGAGATCATGCGCTTCGTGGCAGGCGAGCCCCCGGCGGTGCTCCCCATCACCACCCAGGACATCACCCCCTACGGGAATGGCCTTTACCACATAAACAGCATCATGCAGCCGGCCTGCGCCACCTCCGCCCCAGTAGTGGGGGTGGCCACCTGCGCCTCCACCCCCATCCCGGGCTGCGCCACCGGGGCCAACCACCCCCTGTCCCTGGAGCAGGCGGCCCGGTTCTGTGTCGAGGTGGCCAAGGCCTTCAGCAGGGGTGAGTGCAGCTTCTATGATCCAGAGGAATTTCGGAAACTTGTCAGCCTGTATGGATCGATGCGCCATCTGCAGACCTTGGGGAAGCAGGGAGGGGATCGATGAGGCGGCTTGGTCTTATAACGATCGGGCAAAGCCCCCGGGACGATGTGGTCCCGGAGCTAAAGACCCTCCTCCCCAAAGACGTGACCATCGTCGAGGCCGGGGCCCTCGACGGGCTTTCCAGGGAGGAGATACCGCCTCCGCAAGCCCCGGAAAGGACCCTGGTCACCCGCATGTCCGATGGGACCGAGCTTGCAGTGGACAGGGAGTTCATCCACCCCCGACTTGAGGGGGCGGTTCGCGCCCTGGAAGCCAGCGCAGACCTCATCGCCTACTTGTGCTCAGGGGACCTCCCGGACTTCCCCGCCCGGGTCCCCCTCCTAATCCCCTACCGCCTGCTGGAGGGGTACCTGAAGGCGGTCAGGTTCCCGGGCCCCATCGGGTTATTGGTCCCGGCCCCCGCACAAGTGAAGCCCGCCTTGGAGGAACTGGAGTCCTGGGGGATCCCCGCCCTGGGGCAGGCGATCTCCCCTTACTCCCAGGCCCCCAAGGTGGGGGAGGCAGCCGCGCAGCTTGCCAGGAAGGGGGCGGTGGCCATCCTCCTTCACTGTTTCGGATTCAGCCTCGCCATGCGGGAGCAAGCGGCCCGGGCCTCGGGGCTCCCGGTGATCTCCGTCCGCAGCCTGCTTGCCCGAGCGCTCTCCGAGCTTTTGGCTTGACTTCCAGCTTCGAGGGATAATCCGGCGATGGCCGGGACCCTTTACGTTTGCTCCACCCCGATCGGGAACCTTGAGGACATCACCTTACGGGCACTGCGGGTGCTGCGGGAGGTGGACCTCATCGTGGGGGAGGACTCCCGCCACACACGTAAGCTCCTTTCGCACTACGGGATTCACACCCCGTTTGCCCCCAGCCTTTTCCAAGGGGTGGAAGAGGAGCGGACGGAGGGGGTGCTGCGGGAGCTCCGCCAGGGGAGGGACGTGGCACTGGTTTGTGATGCCGGCACACCCCTCATCTCGGACCCCGGCTACCCCCTGGTGAGGGCATGTTTGGCCGAGGGGATCCGGGTGGTGCCGGTGCCGGGGGCGTCGGCGCTTTTGGCCGCCCTGGTGGCCTCCGGGCTCCCCTGCGATCGTTTCCTGTTTTTGGGGTACCTTCCCCGCAAGGCGGGCCCCCGGCGCCGGGCCCTGGAAGCCCTGCTAGGTCTCCCTTACACCGCCGTCATGTACGAGTCCCCCCGGCGGATCGTCTCCACCCTAAAGGAGCTGGCACGCTTGTCCCCCAAGCGGGGGATTGTGCTCGCCCGCGAGCTCACCAAGCTGCACGAGGAGTTCATCCGTGGCCCCGTCGAGGAGGTGCTTGCGGAAGTGAACAGGCGCGGTGGGGTCAAGGGGGAACTCGTCCTCCTCATCGCCCCCGCCTCTCCGAACAAAGCCGAAAGGCCGGATCCCCAAGCGCTCAGGGCCCGATACGAGGAACTTCTGGGGGCCGCAATTCCCCCACGAGAGGCCCTGCGCGAGCTGGCCGCTGAGTTCGGTATTCCCAAGCGGGAGATCTATCGGCTCATCCACATCCCGGACGATCCTTAAAGCTCCCGCACGAGCTCATAAGCCCCGGCCAGGCCCACAAGCCTGCTCCAGGGGAAGGGGAGCGGTTGGAACCGCCTGACCACAAAGTGGTGCCGCAGGTAGAAGCGCAGGGCGCGCTGGTTGTCAAAGGCCACATAAAGGCGCACACGCGAAAGGCCCTCCCTTTTTGCCCAGGCCCCCGCCGCCTCCAGGAGGAGTCCCCCAATCCCCTGGCCGCGGAGCTCGGGGACCACCGCCAGGGACTCCACCACCAGCTCACCAGGGGCCGCCCGCTCCTCAAAGACGCTCCCAACCAACATCACCCGGAAGGCCGCCAGGGAGAAGTCCCGGAACAGGTCCCACAGCCCCAGGTCCAGGAAGCGCCCTTTACCGTAGCTTATCCCACATACCCCCACCACCCTTCCCTCCAGCCGGGCGGTGATCGTCCGATCCCCCCTGAGGTGCTTTGCGATGGCCCGCACCGCCTTTGGGCGCGCCCCGAACACGGGGCGATACACCCCCGCGAGGGAGTCGTAAAGTATCTCCGCTGCCCTCTCCCTCTCCCCTGCGGGGAAACCCAAGCCCACCTGAGGCCGCATCCCCGGTCAAGGGGCGGCCCACAGATAGCCGTTCATGGGGCCGAACCGGGAGAAGGGCCACACCCGGAAGAAGGGCTCGCCGATGAAATCCTCCTCGGGGACAAACCCCCAGTAACGGGAGTCATAGGAGTTCATGGTGTTGTCTCCCAGCACGAAGTAGTGCCCTTCCGGAACCCGGGTGGGCTCGATCCCATAGCGCATGCCCGGGCCATGGGTCCAGTAGGTGCGGGAGGCGATGCTGGGCACTTCCAGGGGATCCCCATCCACGTAGATCTTCCCGCCCTCCCCGATCCAGACTTCCTGGCCGCCTACGGCGATGAGGCGCTTTACGTACCGGGCCCTCCTTATCTTGGCCTGGATCCCCAGGTCCGAGAGGGAGTCGGCCCCTTGGGGCACGGCCACCTCCAGGGCGATCTGGCCCACCCCCTCCCGCAGGAGGGTCAGGGAGACCCTTCCGCCGGTCGCGGCCTGGAGCCTTCGCCTGAGGGTGACCGTGCTGGGGACCGGCTCCCCCGCAAGCTCCAGGAGCTGGTCCCCGGGCCTGACCCCGGCCTCCGCGGCCGGGCTCCCCGACTCCACCCCCCTCACCGTGATGTCCTCCACATGCCAGAACACGATCACATCCCCCACATCCGGCTGGCGAAAATAATAGGAGATACGGTCCACGAAAAACGAGTCACCGGGCATGATGGTGGGGATCATGGACCCGGTGGGCACCGTCATCCTGACGGTGACATAGGTGATGATGAGCCACACCGCCAGGCCCACCTCGACGATGGTCTCGACCCAACCAAGGGCCCACTCCGCCCGGCGGGAAAGGCGCACCCCCCGACGCCGGAGGAGCCGCACCACCCAAGGGGGCTTGGGCTCCTTCTTGCGCCGCCACGGCCACTTCCATTTCATGCGAGAACCCTCAAACCACAGGGCTCACAGAGAACAAAATATCGGTCCCTTTTCCTCTGCGATCCCCGTGCCCTCTGTGATCTCATGGTTTTTTTATTGGATCTTGTGTAGACGGGTGACGCGCCTGAGCCAGTATGGCCGGGATTGGCGGATCTGGTGTCGTTTGATCACCTCGATCCGCTCCAGCTTGGGGGAGTGCAGGGGGATGGTGCGCTCCACCCCCACCCCCGCGGCGATCCGGCGGATGGTCACCATCTCCCGGGTGCCGGAGCCGGAGCGCCTGAGCACCACCCCCTCGAAGGGTTGTAGGCGCTCCCTGGCGCCCTCGGACACCCGCTCGTAGATGCGGATGATGTCCCCGGGCCGGAACTCCGGCCACTCCTTTACATGCTCCTCCTCCAGGGCGTGAATGAGATCATCCATTCCCGTCATGATCCTCTCCTTTAAGTCGGTCCAAGATGATGGCTACCGCAGCCCTAACCGACAGGTTATTGTATCCGCCCTCCCGCAGGGGCGGGAGGATGAAGTCGCAGGCCGCCAGAAGCTCCTCGGCCATCCCGTTTCCCGTGCCGAAGAGGATCAATATCGGCCGTTTCCCCAGCCGCCGGCGGGCCTCCTCCCAGCTCAGCTTGGGATAGGGAAGCCCGGACCGCCCGCTGGTGCCCCATACCTCCGGCTCCTCCCCCTCCTCCCTGGCGATCTCCAGATAGCACTCCTCCAGGTCCTCCCGCACCGCCACCAGCTCCAGGGCCTCCTGCCGTAGGGGCCAGTCTTCTTCCTCAACCCAGAAGTCCCGCAACCTCTGGGCGATGGCCCGCTGAGAGGGAAGGGGGGTCACCACAAAATAGCGCCGCACCCCATAGGTACGGGCGGTGCGGGCGATGTCGGGGACGTTTATCGGGGTCACCGCGGTGGCCATCACTCGCCCCCGCCGATCCACCATCGGAAAGTGAAGCAAAGCGATATAAAGATCTTTCACTGGCAAATCCACCGGCACCTATGTGGTTGGAGCTTCTAGCCTTAGGCCGAGGAGATCGGGGCGGTGGCGCAAGGTCTTCCGCCAGGCCTCCCGCATCCTGAAGCGGCGGATCCGCTCGTGATCCCCGGAAAGCAGCACCTCGGGGACCCTCATCCCGCGGAAGGTCCGGGGCCTGGTGTACTGGGGGAAGCCGAGCTGAGGGCCTTGGTAGAAGGAGTCCGTGGCCGCCGAGGCGTGTCTTCCCACCACCCCGGGGATCATGCGGGCCGTGGCCTCCACCACCACCGCCGCCGGGAGCTCCCCCCCGGCTAGCACATAATCCCCGATGGAAAGCTCCAGGTCCGCCATCCCGGCCACCCGCTCGTCCACCCCCTCATAGCGGCCGCAGAGCAACGTCACCGCCCGATGCCTGGCCAGCCGCTTAGCCAGCCCCTGCTCGAACCGCACCCCTTGGGCCGAAAGCAGGATCACGAAGGGACGCCCCCCCACCTCCTGGGAGATGGCGTCCACCGCCCGGAAGAAGGGCTCAGGACGCATCACCATCCCCGCCCCGCCCCCGAACGGCCGGTCGTCCACTATCCCCCGGGGATCGGGGGAGAAGACCCTGAGGTCGTGAAGCTGTATCTCTATCAGGCCCTTCTCCTGGGCACCGAGCAGCACCCCCTGACTGAAAAAGGGGCGCAGCATCTCAGGGTAAAGGGTGACAATGTCAAACCTCATCTAAGGTCCACCACCAGCTCCCGATCCGGCTTTTTGCCGAGCCGCTCCACCACCCGCACCAGGGCCTCCAGGTCCTCTTTACGGAGGCAGCGCCGATCCCGGGCCGGAAGCCTCAGGAAGATCAGGTCGGCATTAGGGGTCCAAAGGTGCTCCACCCTGGCCTCCTCCGGCCGGCTGCTCACCGCCTCCAAGAGGAACCTCGCCAACCTCACCACATCAGCCATAGTTCCTTATCAAGCAGTTTGGAGCCTGGCAGAGGAATTTCGCGCCTGTGAGCTCCGTGTTCCCGGTGGTCAGTTCCGGTCTGCCTCGGCGGTGGGGCGGCCGTAGCGCTGCTCGTGGAAGGCCTTGAGCACCCCCATGCGCGAGAGGAGCCGCCGGGCGGCCGGGGTGGGCTGGGCCCCCCTCCCAAGCCAGTCGAGGGCCGCCGCCACATCCAAGTCCAGCTCCTCGGGCTCGGCCAGGGGATCATAGCGGCCGATCTCAGCCACCGTCCTGCCATCGCGCTTCGCCGCCTCCTCCACCACCACTATGCGGTAGCTGGGCTGCCGCTTCTTCCCCATCCGCTTAAGTCGGATCTTCACCGCCACGTTATCACCCCATGTCGAAAGGTTTTAACCCCGGTGGGATGCGCCCCCGCCGCATCCTCTTCACCAGCTTCCTCGCCTGCTCATACTGGGCCAGGAGCCGGTTCACCTCCTGAACGGTGGTCCCCGAGCCCCTGGCGATGCGGCGTTTGCGACTGGCCCCGATTATATGGGGATTGCGCCTTTCTTCAAGTGTCATAGACTGGATGATGGCCCGGTTGCGGCGCAGGTCCCTTTCCAGTTGCGGGTCCTCAAGGCCCCCTTTGAACCCCGGGATGCGCGCTAGAAGCTGGGAGAGGGAACCGGCCTTCCCCATGGCCTCAAGTTGGGCCAGGAAGTCCTCCAGGGTGAGCATCCCCTCCCTCAGGTGGGCGGCGGTCCCAGCCAGCTCCTCCGCCGCTTCCTCCTCCAGCTTTTCCACCAGGCCCTGCAGGTCCCCCAGCCCCAGGATCCTGTCCGCCATCCGGGCCGGGTGGAATGGCTCAAGGTCCTGGGGGCGTTCCCCCACCCCGACGAACAACACCGGAAGCCCGGTGCGGGAGGGGACCGAGAGGGCTGCCCCTCCTCGGGCGTCCCCATCGAGCTTGGTCAGCACCGTGCCGGTGACCCCCAAGGGGAGGAAGGCCTCGGCGATCCGGGCTGCTTCCTGTCCGGTGAGGGCATCGAGCACCAACAGGACATCCCCCGGCTTGTGCCGGGCGGCCAGCTCCACGACGAAGTCCGGGGGCGGCTCCCCCGGAGGGACGCCGGGGGTGTCCACGATCACCACGTCCCGTAGCGTCCTTTTCGCCTCCCGCAGGGCATCCTCCACCCCGGCGCGGGCCTCCCGGAACGGGACCCCCACCCTCTCGGCCAGGATCGAAAGCTGCTCGGAGGCGGCAGGCCGCAGCGGGTCACAACAGACAAGCAGGGGCCGGCGCCCCCTCCGGGAAAGGTAACGAGCCAGCTTCCCGGCAGTGGTGGTCTTCCCCGATCCCCCCGGCCCCACCAAGAGCACCACCGCCGGCCTCCCGGACAGGTTGAGGGCTCGGGCCGACTGCCCCATGACGGCGGTCATCTCCTGGCGCACTATGGCAAGGAGCTGCTGAGAGGGGGTGAGCGAGTTCAAAACCCTGCTCCCTATCGCTTGCTCCTCCACCCGCCGGAGCAGGTCCCGCGCCACCTGCCAGTGGACGTCGGCGGCCAGGAGCGCCTGGCGGATCTCCCGGAGGCCAGCCCGCACGTCCGCCTCGGACAGCTTCCCCTTTCCCCCAAGCCCCTTGAAGATCTGGGTGAGCCGCTCGGTCAATGACTCGAACATCCCCTGGCAGTCTACGTGGCTTCAGCCAACCGCTCAAGGAAGTCGGTGGAAAGCCTCCCACTTGCGAAGTCCGGATGGGCGATGACCTCCAGGAGGAGGTCCCGGTTGGTGGTCACCCCCCGGACCCGGAAGCGTCTCAGGGCTGAGTACATGCGCACCCTGGCCTCCTCCCGGGTCTCCCCGTGGGTGATGACCTTGGCGAGCAGGGGGTCGTAGAATGGGAGGACCTCCATCCCTTGGAAGATGGCGGAGTCCACCCGCACCCCAACCCCACCGGGAAGGCACTCGATGAAAAGCCTCCCGGATGAGGGGAGGAACCCACGGGCCGGGTCCTCGGCGTTGACCCGGCACTCGATGGCGTGCCCCCAGAGCTCCACCTGCTCCTGCCTGTATCCCAGGGGGTCGCCTCGGGCTATCCTAAGCTGTTCCCGCACCAGGTTCCTGCCCACCAGGGCCTCTGAGACCGGGTGTTCCACCTGGATGCGGGCGTTGACCTCGATGAAGTAGAAATCTTCTCCCTCCACCAGGAACTCGATGGTGCCCACCCCCACGTAGCCCAGGGCGCGGGCCGCCTCCACCGCCGCCCGCTGGAGCCGCTCCCGCAGGGGCGGGGGCAGCCCCGGGGCAGGGGCCTCCTCCACCAGCTTCTGATGGCGCCGCTGCACGGTGCAGTCCCGGGTGCCCCAGTGGACCACTCCCCCATGGGCGTCGGCTAGGATCTGCACCTCCACATGGCGGGGGGAGGGGACGTACCGCTCCAGGAAGAGACTCCCGTCCCCGAAGGCCAGGCGGGCCTCCTCCCGGGCCCGGGGGAGCAGGGCCACCAGCTCCTCGGGGGAGCCCACCACCCGGATCCCCCGCCCCCCTCCCCCGGCCGCCGCCTTGAGGAGCAGGGGATAACCCAGCTTTTCGGCCCAGTGAACGGCCTCCTCCGGGGAGGAGACGGCCGGGGAGCCGGGGAGCACCGGCACCCCGGCCCGGGCCACCCTTTCCTTGGCCCTGATCTTGTCCCCGCAAAGCCGCAGCACCTCAGGAGGGGGGCCTACGAACGTGATCCCGTGGGCCTGACAGACCTCGGCCAGGTCAGCCGACTCGGAGAGAAACCCGTAACCGGGGTGGAGGGCATCCGCCCCGGTGACCTCACAGGCGGCCATGAGGGCGGGGATGGAAAGATAGGAACGGGCTGGATCCGCCGGGCCGATGCACACCGCCTCCGACGCCTCCCTGACGTGCAGCGCCCCCCGCTCGGGCTCGGAGAACACCGCCACCGCCGAAAGGCCCTCCTCCCGACAGGCCTCCAACACCCGCAGGGCGATCTCCCCCCGGTTGGCTACCAAAACCTTTTCCATCCCGCTAAAAGACTATCACGAAGCGGCCATCCACCCCAGGGGGCACGGGACGTGAAGTTCAGGTCCCAAACGTCCAGACTCCAGTTTAGGGCTGTTGGGGCTTTTCCGCCGCGATCTCGGTGCCCTCTGCTATCCCCCTTCTGTTCCTTTTTTCTTGGCGTCCTTGTGGGGAGCTCATTCGGGCCGGAGACGGAACAGCGGTTGACCGTATTCCACCGGCCGGCCCTCCTCCACCAGTACCTCCTCGATCACCCCTGCTTGCTCTGCCCGCACCTCGTTCATCACCTTCATGGCCTCCACGATGCACAGGACCTGTCCGGGTTTTACCCGATCCCCTACCTCCACGAACGGGGCCTCCCCCGGCGCGGGGCGCCGCCAGAACGTCCCCACCACCGGCGAGCGGACCAGTTCCCCCTCAGCTTGGGGCGGTGCCAGCTCCGGAGCGGGGGAGGGGGCCTGGCCTACCGGCCGGCGCAGGGTGATCCGGCGCCCCTCCTCCTCCAGGGTGAGCTCGCTCAAGCCCTCCTGCCGCATCAGTTCACACAGCCGGCGCAGTTCCTCTAGCTCCAAGTTGCCTCCTCAGCCCCATTTTACGCCGCTTGCGCCCTCCGCAGGACGCACCCCGGACACATTCCGGCCTGCAAGCGCTATAATCCTAGACGCGTGAGGTGATGTAAAGGGTGTCGCCAGGATCGCAATGTGCTTTACTGCTGGTGCTTTTGGCCCTTTCGGCGTTCTTCTCAGGCTCGGAAACCGCCCTCACCTCCATCTCCGAGCTCAGGTTAAAGAACCTGGTCGAGCGGGAGAAGAACAGGAAGCGAGCCAAGGCCCTGGAGCATCTGCTTTCAGAGCCAAACGACCTCATCACTTGCCTGCTTGTGTGGAACAACCTGGTCAACGTGGGGGCGTCCGCCCTGGCCACCTTGCTCTTTCTGAGGCTGCTTCCCGCTGACCTTCCCTCCTATGTGTCCGGGCTTTTGACCACGTTCGTGATGACGGCCTTGCTGCTTCTCTTTGGGGAGATCACCCCCAAGAACCTGGCCAAGAACCGGGCGGAGACGCTGGCGTTGCGGGTGATAGTCCCCGTATGGCAGCTCACCCGGGCCACCTTCCCGGTGGTGCGGGCCCTGCGCGCCATCTCCAGTGGGATGGTGCGCCCCTTTGGCGCCCAGCTGCTCTCCCGGGAGGGCACCCCCCTCTCTGAGGACCAGCTCATCACCTTCATCGAGGAGGGGGAGGAGCGCGGCATCATCCCAGTCCAGGATGGGGAGATGATGAAAAGGATCTTGGCCCTGGACGAGATCACCGCAGAGGAGGTCATGGTCCCACGCACCGAGATGCGGGCCATCGAGGCCGATACCCCCTTGGAAGAGGTGCTCCGCTTCGTGGTGGAGGACGGGCACTCCCGGTATCCGGTGTACGAGGACGTGCGCGACAACGTGATCGGGATCCTTTATGTGAAGGACCTCCTCCGCAGCGCCACCGGTGGCAAGCCGACCCAGCTGCGCCAGCTGCTTCGCCCGGCTTACTATACCCCCACTGCAAAGCCGGTGAACGTCCTGCTCAGGGAATTCCAAAGGGAGCGGGTACACATGGCCGTGGTGGTGGACGAGTACGGGGGGGTGGCCGGGATCGTGACCCTGGAGGACATCCTGGAGGAGATCGTGGGGGAGATAGAGGACGAGTACGATCGCCCCCGCTCCCGACAGCTCATCAGGAGGCTTTCTTCCACCGAAGCGGTGGTGGATGGGGATGCGGAGGTGCGCTTGGTGAACAGGACCTTGGGCCTTGAGCTCCCGGAGGGGGAGGCGGTGACCATCGCCGGCCTCATCCTGGAGAAGCTGGGGGACATCCCGGACCCCGGGGCCCGCCTGCAGATAGACGGTGCCCTCCTCACCGTGGAGGGCGCCACCGAGCGCGAGATCACCTCGGTACGCATCACCCTGCTCCCCGAGGAGGAATCCGCTCAGGATTGAAAGGAGATTCTATGTCCAGCTATGCCGGCCGGTACACAGGTTCCAAGAGGGAACGCGTTGCTTTCCTCTTGGGGGTTTTTGCCCTGGCATTTTCCACCTCGGGCCTGGGGGCCACGGTGGAGATAGCCGCGGATTTCGACCCGGAAAAACACCTGATCACGGGGAGCCAGTGGGTGTCCTGGGGGGAGCCCCCCGCCGAGGCAAGCTTCTTCCTCCTGGCTAACTTGGGGCGGGAGAAGAACCCTTACCTCTCCGAACGCGCCCTTGACGAAACCTACGCCTGGGGTTTTGATCCCGCCTGGACCGAGATCGACGGCGTCTTCTGGGAAACCCCCGAGGGGACAAGGGAGCTCCCCTACCAGCTCCTCCCCGCTCCCCCCACCCTCCAGACCTATTCCCTGGAAGATGTCTTCCTCAAGGTGCCCCTCCCGGGAGGGGAAGGTCGGCTGCGCATCGACTTCCGTACCCGCTTCCCCCATATCCTGACAGGGGAGCCGGGGCGCCTTGGGGACATTTACACCTGGCGGTTCGGGTGGCATCCCATTCCCACTCGGCTCCCTCAAGGTGACCGGTGGCCCTTCCTCCTTCCCGCACACGATTACTCCCTGGAGCTCACCGTGCCCCAGGGGTGGGAGGCGGCGCTCCCTGGGGAGGTGGAGGAGTTGGCCGAGGAAGGGGAAAGGTTGTACAGGGTGAGCTTTCCAACCCCGGTCCGCTCCATCACCCTGTTCATCGGGCCGGAGGAGGAGCTTGGCCGGGTGTCCTTGTCCCTGGAAGGCCTTTTCCTGGAGGCGGTGTCCCTGCCGGGGGACGAGGACAAACTGCGGCAACTTGCCACCTACATCCCGGAGATCCTCTCGCACTACGAGAGCCGGTTCGGCCCCTACCCCTACCGGCGGCTCCTGCTGGTAGAACACCCCAATAAGGTGGGGGTGGCGTTCGCCGCCGACGGGGTGGTGTTCATCCCCAAGTGGTTCTTCGACCGGTTGAACATCACCGCCGAGGGGATGCTGTCCCGCTACAGCCAATTCGCCTTGGCCCACGAGCTCGCCCACCAGTGGTGGGGGGTGGGGGTGGGGGTGGACCTGGACGCCGAGAACTGGCTTTCGGAGGGATTGGCCCAGTACGCCTCTGTCAGCTGGTACGAGGAAAGGTACGGGTCAGAGGGCGGAAACGTCTTTTTGTTCGAAAACGAGGGGCTGGGGGAGGCCATGGCCGAAAGCGCCGTGGGCTTCGTTAACCTACGCGAACACCTCATAGAGCTCCCTTACCTACAGATGGCCTTTCAGGGGTTCGACGAGGCGGTGGTAAAGCCCCTGGCGGAACTGGATTACACGCAAGCGAGCTCCGTGCGCCTTTACGACAAGGGGTACCTGGTCTTCCGTGCCCTGGCCCACCTGGTGGGGGAGGACCTGTTCGACCAGGTGCTCTCCGAGGTGGCGGGGCGGTTCCGGAGCGGCAACCTGACCGTTGAGGAGCTGAAGCTCATCCTGGAGGAGCGTTCAGGGATGGACCTTGCGGGGTTCTTCGAGGGCTGGGTGTGGGGGGAGGCCCGGGCCGACTACGGGATCGAACGGGTCCTGCGCCGCAAGGGCGACGAGGGGTATGTGACCGAGGTGTACCTCTTCCGGGAGGGGACTGGTTTCTTGCCGGTGGAGGTGGAAGCCCAGGGGCCGGACGGGGAGTCCATGTCCCAAACCTGGCCCTCAGGGGAGGCGCCTCGCGAGGTCTTGGTCTTTGAAACCACATTCCCGGTGGTCAGGGTGGAGGTCGACCCCGGACACTACGTCCTGGATGAGGACCGGCTGAACAACGTGTGGCCAGCTAAGTTCGTGTTTGTGACCACCGAAAACGAGGTCCCGCTGGATGGGTACCTCGTCTATGCCGATCCGAACTCGCGGGCCGTGCAGGTACAGTACCTGGACCGGTTCGGCTGGGCCATCTACCCAGAGGAGCTGGCGGTGGAGGGGTTCGTGAGCTACGGCCGCCAGGCCACCGTGTGGGGGTTCGCCCGGGTTAAGGGGACGCTGATCGGGGCCATCTCCCTTACCCGGCACCTGTGGGACACGCCTCCCACCGGCGATCCTGGGACCTACTGGGAGTCCGTTGGGGACTTCACCGTCTCCTTTTCCCGCCGCCCTTACCCCGTCCTCGGGGTGGGCCTGTCTTGGCAGGCCAGCTTGACGAACACGTACTCGGGAGGGCTTTCGCTCCTAATCGTCCCGGGCAAGGGGGGCAGGCTTTACCTCGAGCATACCCAAGGGCTTTCCCTGTTTCCCCGCACCTATCTGGACCTAACCTTTGGGCTGGGCATCGCCTCCCCTGAGATTCCAGATGAGCTTCGTTTCGGGCTTTCTGAGCTACACACCCTGGAGGACGGGCCGTGGGGGGGAAGGAAGCTCTTTTTAGGGACCCGCGTTTCTCTCCCCTCCGGCCAGGGGGACTACAGCCTGGCCGGGATGGCCCTGGTGAGCGGGATCACCCCTTATCTTTACTTAAGTTGGGGCGGGGTGTGGACGGAAGGGGCTTCCTCGGGGAAAATAACGGCCTATTCGGAAGTGGGCGGGGGGATAGAGTTCAGGTTGGAGCTCTTTGGGGGGCTGCTTGTGCTTCCGGGGGAGGTGGGGATGGCCTGGCCCCTCCCCCAGGGAGAGGGGGTGTTCTTCTTCGAGCTTGGAAGTTAGCTTCAGGGGGTGCGATGAGGGTACCGCTGAGCTGGTTGGCGGAGCACGTTGACATCTCCGGGATCGAGCCCGGGGAGCTGGTGGAGCGACTCACCCTGGCGGGCCTGGAGGTTGAGGGGATAAGGGAGCTGGGGGCGGTGGAGGGGGTGGTGGTAGGCCGGGTGCTGGAGGCCTCACCCCATCCCCAGGCTGACCGCCTTTTGGTTTGCCAGGTGGAAGCCGGGGGCAGGGTGTACACGGTGGTGTGCGGCGCCCCCAACCTGAGGGTAGGGGCGCTTGTGCCCTTGGCCCTGCCCGGGGCCCGGCTCCCGGCCGGGGAGGTGAAGGAGGCCCGGATCCGGGGGGTGAAAAGCCAGGGGATGATCCTTTCCCAAGCCGAACTGGGGCTGGAACAGAAATCCGCTGGCATCTGGAACCTGCCTGAGGGCCCCAAGGTGGGGGAGGAGCTGACCCCGCTTTTGGAGCTGCCGGACCGGGTCCTTGAGCTCAAGGTCACCTCCAATCGCCCGGATCTTCTGGGGATCTATGGGGTTGCCCGTGAGGTGGCGGCCCTTTTCGGCCTTGAGCTCAGGGAGCTCGATCTGGACTATCCGGAAGAGGGCCCTCCGGCGGAGGAGCTGGTTCAAGTCGAGGTTGAGTCCCCCGAGGACTGTCCTCGGTATCTGGCCCGGGTGATCCTGGACCTCGAGTGGGGGCCTTCCCCGGCCCGGCTGGCCGCGCGCCTCCTAAAGGCGGGCATGCGGGCCCTATCCCTGGTGGTGGACGTCACTAACTACGTGATGTTAGAGCTGGGACATCCCCTGCATGCCTTCGACTACGACCGCCTCCGCGGTGGGCGCATCGGGGTGCGGCGGGCCCGGCCCGGCGAGCGCATTCGCACCTTGGACGGGGTGGAGCGTGCCCTGGGGGGCGAGGTGCTTTTGATCACGGACGGGGAAAGGCCGGTAGCCCTGGCCGGGATCATGGGGGGCGAGGAGACAGAGGTCTCTGGGGATACCCACAGGGTCCTCTTGGAGGCGGCCTGTTTCTCCCCGGGGCGGATCCGACGGTCCGCGCGGGCCCTGGGGCTCTACACCGAGGCCTCCCTCAGGTTCGAGCGGGGGTTGGCTCCCCAATTGGCGGAGGTCGCCTCCAGGCGGGCCTGTTCCCTGCTCTCCAGGCTCGCCCCGGTGGTGATCGCCCGGGGGGCGGTGGATGCCTATCCTAGGCCGGCCCGGCTCAAGGTGGTGCGCCTTCGCAAGGCCAGGGTGGAACAGGTGCTGGGGATGAAGGTCCCCGAGGAGGGGATCGTCTCCGGCCTCTCCGCTTTGGGCCTGGTGCTCAGGGAGGAAGGGGAGGCCTGGGAGGCCAGGATCCCTCCCTGGCGGGGGGATCTAGCGCGGGAGATCGACCTAATCGAGGAGGTGGCGCGGCTTCACGGCTATGAGAAGATCCCCTCCCGGGCCCCGGTGGTGCCCCTGCGGGCGGGGGAGAAGGCCCCCCGGGAGGCCTTCTGCGATCGGGTAAGGCGCCTCATGGCCGCCCTGGGCCTCACCGAGATCTACAGCCTCGGCCTCGTCCCCAAGGACGAAGCGGAGGTGGTCCTGAGGAACCCCCAGGCCCGGGGGCAGGAGGGCCTGCGGGCGTCCCTCCTCCCCGGGCTCCTTTCGGCCGTGAAAGCAAACCTTGAGGCCCAAAACCCAGGGGTGGCGCTGTTCGAGGTGGGAAGGACCTTCCACCTCAGGGATGGGGGGATCGTGGAGGAAGACCGCCTGGGGGTGGCCCTGGCCGGCCGGATCCCCCTCCCCCTTTCGGGGAAGGCCGAGTACTCCCTCGCCGAACTCAAGGGCATCCTCGACGGCCTGCTCTCCGCCCTCAAGGTGGAGGACATAGCCCTGGACAAGGTGGACGACCCCCGCCTTCACCCCTACCGCCGCGCCGGCATCTATCTACAGTCGCAAGTCGAAAGCCCCAAGTCCCAAGAACCGTCACGCGTCACCCGTCACCCGTCACGAAAATTGATTGGCTGGTTGGGGGAGCTTGTCCCGGAACTCTGCCGGGACCTCCCCGGGGAGAGGAGGGTGCTGGCGATGGAGCTGGCCCTCGCCCCGCTGGCCGAGGCCTCCCGGGAGGCGGAACACCGGCCGCTGCCCCGGTTCCCCGTCGCCCGCCGGGACCTGTCGCTCCTCGCCCCCTTGTCCCTGGAAGAAGCCAGGCTCCGGGAGGCCCTCATGGCCGAGCCCTTACTGGAATCGTGTTTTCTATACGACGTTTACCAGGGAAGGGGCGTCCCGGAAGGGCACCGCTCCCTCACCTATGAGCTCACCTTCCGCCACCCGGACCGCACCTTGGCTTCCGAGGAGGTGGATGAGGCCATATCCAGGATCCTCTCCCGCCTGGAAGTGCTTGGAGTCCGCCTCCGAAGCTGATCATGGAACGGGTGGTTATCACCGAGGGGCCGGAGGAGACGATCCGCCTGGGGGAGGAGCTGGCAGGCAGGCTTGCCGAGGGCGATGTGGTGGCCCTGGTGGGGGGCTTGGGGAGCGGCAAGACCACATTGGTCAAGGGGATCGCCCTGGGGTTGTTTGTGCGCCAGGCGGTGACCTCCCCCAGTTTCCTGCTTGCCCGCACCTACCAGGGGCGGATCCCCCTGCATCACCTGGATGCCTATCGGGTGCAGCACGTGGACGAGTTCAGGGAGGCGGGGCTGGAGGAGTTCTTACCCCCTGAGGAGGGGATAACCGTGGTGGAGTGGGCGGATCGGGTGGCCGAGCTCATCCCACCCGGGAGCCTGTGGATCCACTTTACCTACCTGGACGGGGAAAGGCGCAAGCTCACCATCCGGCGCTAGTCAGGTGTGTTTGTCGGCCACGGTGGAGGCGGCATAGGCCTCGGGTTTGGTCCGAACCGGCAGCCCCACACCGATGATCATCCCCACCACTTCCTCCACCAGCTCCCGGGTGCGCCCCGCCCGGCCTACGTCCACGTGGATCTCCAGGTGAAACCCCAACACCTCCCGCTCCTTCAAGGCCTCGATCACCATCTGGGCCACCTCGTAGGACAGCCAGGCCTCGCGCCAGATGCGTTCCCGGAGGCTCTTAAGCCGAGGCCCCCGGGTGCGACGCCAAAAGTAGCGGCCGCCCTTCCCCACCCGGTGCACCACCACGGCCGTCACGTACTCGGTGGAGTTTTGATAGGTCTGGGAATCGGTGCCCACCACCAGATGGTACTCGGCCTTTGGATCGGCCCCCATCATCCCCACGATCTCGTCGATCACCCGGGGGAAGGAAAGCTGCCCTAGGCTGGGGCTGTGGAAGCTGCTTTCCTCTTCCATGGCGATCCGAATATTACGATTTGTGGGGATCCTCCGCAATGAGGGGAAGGGCGAAGGTAAAGACGGCACCCTTTTTGTTTGTGGCCCAGATGCGCCCTCCGTGGAGGCGCACCAGTTCCCGGGCGATGGCAAGGCCCAGCCCGGTTCCCTCCCCGCTTCTGGCCGGATCCCCTCGATAGAACCGTTCGAAGATATGGGGCAGGTCCTGTGGGGGGATGCCGGGGCCCTGATCCCCCACCTCCACCCAGGCCTCCTTGCCCTGGCGGAAGGCGCGCACCCGGATGGTCCCCCCTTTAGGGGAGTGTCGCAGGGCGTTGGCGAGGAGGTTTCCGAGCACCTGCCTGATGCGGATGGGGTCGGCCTCCACCAGGAGGCCGGGCTCCGGCTCCACTGCAAGTTCGATCCCCTCGTCGGCGGCGGCCGGCCGCACCGCCTCACACGCCCCTTCCACCAGCTCCCCCAGGTCCAGCCTCTCCTTGGAGAGCGGCAGGTGGCCGGCTTCGGCCAAGGTGAGCACCCGTAGGTCCTCTATCAGCGCCCCCAGATGCAGGGTCTCCTCGTACACCGGGGCCAGGGACTCCTGGCTCAAGGGGAACACCCCGTCCAGCATGGCCTCCAGGTTCCCCTGGATCACCGTGAGGGGGGTGCGGAGCTCGTGGGCCACATCGGCCAGGAGGTTTTTCCGGGCCGCCTCGGAGCGCTGGAGGGTCTCCGCCATCCGGTCGAAGGCCTGGGCCAGCTGGCCCACCTCATCCCGGCTCCGGATCCCCACCCGGTGGGCAAGGTCCCCGCGGGCGATGCGTTCCGTGGCCCGGATCAGCCGGCGCAGCGGCGCCGAAAGCTGCACGATGAGCAAAGACCCCAGGATGGCGGCCACCGCCAGGGCCACGACCCCCCCTACCAGGGCCGCCCGCTGTACCGACCGGAGGAAATCCTGCTCCAGGGGGGTGAGGGCCGCCGGGTCCAGGGGGACCAGGGTGCCCACCTTCCTGCCCCCCACCGTCACCGGAATCCCCTGGGAGGCAAGCTCATAAAGCCTTTCCGAGGAGAGCCGTCTCACCCACCCTTCCTCCGCACAGGCCACCACGTTCAGGTTCTGATCCACCAAGGCAAACCGCCCAAGCAGGCTCTTCTGGTAGACCACCTGCCCCCGGCTCCGCACGAAAACCTGGGCAGCAAAGAGCTTCTCCACCCCCGCCCATGAACCTTGCGCCTGCCAGTACTCCCCGAGTAGCCCGGCCAGATCCTGGGCGGCCAGTTGCAGGTCCTGGGCCCGGAACTCGTCGAACCTGGTGCTCAAGGCCCGGGTGGTGAGAAGGTAGGTGCCCATCACGGCGCACAGGGCGGTAATCGTAAGCGCCCCGATGAGTTTCCAGCCAAAGGACATCCCCTATCCCCCCTCACGCGGAGGTTGGAATTTGTAGCCCACCCCGTGTACGGTGACGATGTAGGTGGGCTGGGAGGGATCCGGCTCGATCTTGTGCCGCAGGTTCTTGATGTGGGAGTCGATGGTGCGGGGGAGGGAGGCATAGGACCTCTCCTGGATCGCCTCAAGGAGCTCGGTGCGGGTAAACACCCGCCCCGGATGGCGGGCGAAGAAGGAGAGGAGGTCGAACTCGGTAGGGGTGAGCTCAACCGGCATTCCCGCTAGGCGCACCTCCCGCGCCGCCAGGTCGATCCTCAAGGGGCCGGCTTCGATGACCTTATGGCTCCCCGCCCCTTCCACCCGGCGGAGGACGGCCCGCACCCTGGCGGCAAGCTCCCTCAGGGAGAAGGGCTTGGTTACGTAGTCGTCCGCCCCCAACTCCAGGCCGGCCACCCGGTCCGCCTCCTCTGCCCGGGCGGTGAGCATGATGATGGGGACGCCTGAGGCACCGCGGATCAGGCGGGCGAGCTCCAGGCCGTGGAGGCGAGGCAGCATCAGGTCCAGGATCACCAGATCCGGGGCCAGGGCCTGGAACTGCCGCCAGCCCTCCTCCCCGTCGAAGGCCACCTCCACCTTGTAGCCCTCTCGGGAAAGGTAGGCCTGCACCATCCGGGCGATCTGCCGTTCGTCCTCCACCAGCAAGATCCTCTTCATCTCCACGAGGTTAACCTCCAGGGGGAGGGGGGTCTAGGGCCGTGCCCCGACCCCCCTCCGCAGGGTGGGCGGCTGTGGCGGCTTGCGGGCTCTCGCACTTACCCATACCGCTTGACCGCCACCACCTTACCCGGGTCAGGTCGAGAAACCGTGAAGAGGTTGTGGAGGTTCCGTGGAGGCGGCTACCATGGGGGGCCATGGAACGTGACCTTGCGGGGCTTCTCTTTCCCGGCTCGGTGGCGGTGGTGGGGGCCTCGGGGACCCCGGGGAAGGTGGGCCATGCCCTGTTCAGGAACGTGGCCGCCTCCTTCAACGGACCGGTTTACGCCGTTAACCCCAAGTACAAGGAGCTTTTGGGGCGTCCCTGTGTGGCCAGCGTGGAGGGGTTGCCCGAGCCTGTGGACCTGGCGGTGGTGGTGATCCCCGCCGAGCAGGTGGCCGGGGTGCTCAAATCCTGTGGGGAGCGGGGCATAAGGAACGTGGTGGTGATCTCGGCCGGGTTCAAGGAGGCCGGCGAGGAGGGGGCAAGGAGGGAGAGGGAACTGGTCCGGATCGCCAGGGAATATGACATGAACCTGCTTGGGCCGAACGTGCTGGGGCTCATCTCCACCCGGGTGGGGCTCAACGCCACCTTCGCCCCCCGAGGGGCCTTCCCCGGGGAGATAGCCTTCATGTCACAGTCGGGGGCGTTCTGCACCTCGGTTCTGGACTGGGCTTGGCACGAACGCCTGGGCTTTTCCCATTTTGTGTCCCTGGGAAACAAGGCCGTGCTCACCGAGGTGGAGTTCCTCTCCGCCTTCGGCGCTGACCCCCAGACCCGGGTCATCGTGGCTTACCTTGAGGGGGTATCGGATGGGGAGGCCTTCATCCGGGTGGCCAGCCAGGTGACCAGGGAGAAGCCGGTGGTGGTGCTCAAGGCGGGGCGGGCGGAGGCGGGCGCGCGGGCGGTCTCCTCCCATACCGGGACCCTGGCCGGCTCCGACCGGGCCTACCAGGCGGCCTTCGAGAAATGTGGGATCATCCGGGCCCGGAACGTGGAGGAGCTTTTCGACTACGCCTACGCCCTGGCCAAGCAGCCCTTGCCCCGGGGAAGGGGGGTGGGGATCGTAACCAACGCCGGGGGGGCCGGGGTCATGGCCACCGACGCGGTGGAATGGGAGGGGCTCGAGGTGGCCCGCTTCACGGAGGACACGGCCCGTAGGCTCGCCGAGTGCATGCCAAAGGCGGCCAACATCTACAACCCGGTGGACATCCTGGGGGATGCCCGGGCCGACAGGTACAAGAAGGCGGTGGAGCTGGTGGCCGGGGACCCGAATGTGGACATGGTGGTGGCCTTATCGGCCCCGGTGGCCATCCTCACCTACGCCGAGCTTGCCGAGATCCTGGCCCAGGCAAGGCGCAGGTTCGAAAAACCCTTTGTCTGCAGCTTCATGGCCGGGGAGCTGGGGGAGGAGGCCGAGGGGCTGCTGCGGGGGGCGGGGATCCCCTCCTTCTTCGATCCGGCCCGGGCCGTGCGGACGTTGCGGGTCTTGTGCGACTACCTGGAGATAAGAAGGAGGCCCAGGCCGGAGCCACGCCCCCTTGAGGTGGACCGGGAAAGCGTCCGGAGGCTGGTGCGCGAGGCCATCTCCTCCGCCCGCCCCCGCCTCGGCCTTGAGGCCATGGAGATCCTCTCCGCCTACGGGATCCCCACCGCCCGAGGAGGGCTCGCCCGTTCCCCGGAGGAGGCGGCCCGGCTGGCCCAGGGGCTGGGGGAGAGGGTGGTGCTCAAGATCGCCTCCCCAGAGATCCCCCACAAGTCGGACGCCGGGGGCGTCCTGGTGGGGGTGGACCAAAGGGCGGTGGAGGAGCGGGCAGCCATGCTGTTGCGCCAGATAAGGAGGAAGTTCCCCGGGGCCCGCCTGGAAGGGGTGTACGTACAGGAGATGCTGCCCCCGGGACGGGAGGTGATCGTGGGCGTCCTGCGGGACCCCACCTTCGGCCCCCTGGTGATGTTCGGCCTTGGGGGGATCCACGTGGAGGTGCTCCGGGACGTGGCCTTCTCCGTGGCCCCCCTCTCCCGCGATGAGGCCCAAGCCCTGGTACACAGGATCCGGGGCTTTCCCATCCTGAAGGGGGTGCGGGGGGAGCCCGGGGTGGACGTCCCCGGGCTGGTGGAGGTGGTGGAAAGGTTAGGGCGCTTGGCGGCCGATTTCCGCGAGATCGTGGAGTTGGACGTAAACCCCCTCCTCTGCTACCCGGACAGGGTGGTGGCGGTGGATCTAAGGCTTACGATCAGTGGGGAGGAAGGATGAAGAGGCTTTATCTTGCGGCGGCGGAGGAGAAGGCAGGGAAGACCTCCCTTTCGGTGGGGCTTGCCCGGGCGCTCCTGGACCGGGGGGCGGCTGTGACCTGGCGGAAGCCGGTGGGCTGGGCAACCACATATCGCTTAGGGCGGCCGTTCGATCGGGACGCCGAGGTGGTGGCCACCGCCCTGGGGATCGAGGGGGATCCGGCTGAGCTCGTGCCGGTGCTGGGGGGGGAGACCCCGCGGGCCTGGCGCCCCCCGGAGGGGGCATGGGAGAGGATCGAGTCCATGCTGGCTGCCACGGTGGATTATCTGATCCTGGAGGGAAGGGAGTGGCTGGGGAGGGGGCTCCTCTCGGGGCTTTCGGACATCGCCATCGCCGGGAGGCTGGACGCTCCCATCCTGCTCGTGGCCCGCTATCGGGGTGAACCCACCGTGGATCGGATCCTGGCCTGCGTGCGCCTCATCCGTGATGAGACAAGGCTTTTGGGGGTGGTTATAAACGAGGTATCGGCGGACACGGAGCTCGACGAGGTGCGGGGGTACGTGGTGCCGTTCCTGGAGGAGCGGGGGGTCCCGGTGCTGGGGGTGATCCCCTTTGAGCGCCGGTTGCGGGTGGTCCAGGTGGGGGCTGTGGTCCAGGAGCTGGGGGCGGACCTGCTCGTGACCGGGGATCTCGCCGGGGAGGTAGAACGGTTCCTGGTGGGGGCCATGGGGGGCGAGGCCGCCCTGAGGTATCTCCGGAGGATTCCCGGCCAATTGGGCGTGGTCACCGGCGGTGACCGTACCGACATCCAGGCCGCGGCCCTGGCCTCCCCCCGGGTGCGGGTGCTGATCCTCACCGGGGGGCTGAGGCCGGAGCAGGCCATCGTAACCCGGGCTGCGGAAAGGGGGGTGACCGTGGCCCTGGCCCATCAGGACACCATGACGGTGGCCGAGGCCGCCGAGGGGCTGCTAGGGCGCCTGCCCCTCACCGGGGAGCGGCAGCTGGCCCTCGTGGACCAGCTTGTCCGGGAGGGGATGGACCTGGACCGGCTGCTTGAGCTCTTAGGGTAGCGCCTCCACCGAAAAGGAAAGCTCGGCGGAAAGCGAGTGGGCAACCGAGCAGTACCTCTCCTGGGAGAGCTGGGCCGCCTTCCTTAGGTTCTCCTCCGGCACCCCTTCGGCCCGGTAGGTGATGTGTACCCTTCGCACCGCCTTGGGATGCTCGGGGGCCCTCTCCGCCGAGACGAGGACCTCGAGCTTGCGGGGCGGGGTGCGCATCTTACTCAGGATGGAAACCACGTCCATTCCGGTGCAGCCCCCCAGGGCGAGGAGCAAAAGCTCGGTGGGCCGGGGGCCTGTGTCCTCGCCGCCCACGTCCGGGGAGGCATCCAGGACCACCCCATGTCCGGAGGGGCCGACGCCCACAAACCTCATTCCGGTATGCCATACGACCTTGGCCTGCATCTCCACCTCCACCCCAAGGCTACCGGGCTGCAGAAAAATTTCAAGTTTTCAGAATTCCGAAATCCTTGAAAAAAATCCCGGCCCGGGTATACTCCCGGGGATGGACATAAGGAATCTGGCGCGGGAGTTCTCGGCCTTGGGCAGCGAGGATCGCCTCAAGATCCTGGCGCTGCTCCTGCGGGGGGAGCTTCCCACCTGTGGGGAGATAGCCGGAAGGCTCGGCCTATCAGGGCCGGCGGTCTCCTATCACCTGCGCACCCTGGAGGGGGCGGGGTTCATCCAGCGCACCCGCCGGGGGCGCACCCGCTGCCTCACCCTCACCCCCCGCCTGGGGGAGCTCCTAAGGGCCGAGCTCCTGCACCGCCTGAAGGAGGAGGTGGATCTCGATGGAACATGAGGTGATCGTCTATACCACCCCCACTTGCCCCTGGTGCCAGGCCGTAAAACAGTACCTGGAGGCCCGCGGCATCCCCTACCGAGAGGTGGACGTGGCCGCCGACGCGCAGGCGGCCATGGAAATGATCAGGAAGTCCGGCCAGCAAGGGGTGCCGGTGGTGGAGATAGACGGGGAGATCGTAGTGGGGTTCGACCGGGGACGCATCGACGCCCTGCTCGGACTGGAGTAAAAAAGGGGGACAAAGTTGCCCTACATCCAAGAAGAGGACAGAAGGTACCTGGAGGACCAGTTCGCAAAACTGGGCCGCGATGTGACCCTGCGGCTTTTCGTGCGCCGGGAGGGTTGCCCCACCTGCGAGGTGGAAGAGGATCTCCTCTCCGAACTGGCCGGGATCAGCCCCAGGCTGCACCTGCTCGTGCACGATCTGGATGCCGAGCCCGCCCTGGGGGAGGAGTGGGGGGTGGACAAGGTGCCGGCCCTGGCCATAGAGGCCGACAGGGACTACGGGATCCGGTTCTACGGCATCCCCTCAGGGTATGAATTCGCCTCCCTGATCGAGGACATCCTGGACGTGGGGGCCGGAGAGGTGGACCTCCCCGAGGAGGTAAGCCAGGGGCTGGAAGGGCTGGACAGGGACGTGCACATCCAGGTGTTCGTCACCCCCACCTGCCCCTATTGCCCGGTGGCCGTCCGAACGGCCCACAAGTTCGCCATGCTATCCGAGCGGGTGCGGGCGGACATGGTGATGGCAAACGAATTCCCCATCCTGACCGATCACTACCAGGTGATGGCGGTGCCGAAAGTGGTGATCAACGAGACCACCAGCTTCGAGGGGGCGGTCCCGGAGGAGGTGTTCCTGGACAGGGTCCTGCGCGGCTAAGGCCTTAGCCTGGTGGCTGCCTCCCGAGGCAGCCACCAGGGGACTAGCTGGGCCCACATTTCTCCTTAAGGCCGTCTACATCCTTGATGATGATCTGATAGCGCCTTTTGGCCAGGATCCCCTCCCGGGCGAAGCGGTTCAAGGCCATGGTGGTGTTCTCCCGGGCCGAGCCGATCATCTCCGCCAGGTCCCGGTGGGTGAGCCGGAAGCTGATGAGGATCCCGTCCTTGGTCTTCACCCCGTACTCGTGGGAAAGCCTGAGGAGCTGCCTTGACAGGCGGGCCTGGATGTCCCGGAACGCCAAATCCTCCACGATCTCCTCCAGGTCCCGGATCCAAAGGCCAAATAGCTGCAGGAGCTGGTAAAGGACGTCGGGCCGGCTTCTCACCCAATGGAGCATCCTCTCCCGCGGGATCCTGATGAGTACGGAGTCCTCCATGGCCTCGGCGTGATGGCGATGACGCTGTTCCCCTACCAGGGCCATCTCCCCGAACAGCTCCCCGGTGGCCCGGAGGGCCAGGGTGATCCGTTTCCCCGAGGGGTCAAGATACGAGAGCTTTACCTTACCATCCTCTACGAAGTAGACGGAGGTGCTGGGGGTGCCGGGGTAATATATGGTCTCCCGGGCAGGGATTTCCTCCCGTTCCCCTTGTTCAAGCAGCGGTTCTATCCCCTCTATCAGCCATTTCTCCTGTACGTTCTGCATGGCGGGGCTAGCCTAGCCTGTGGGGGGCAGGGGCCCAAGGAACTGGGAAGTTTCGGCTTGGCCCCTGGGGGGCATGAGGAAAAGAAAAGCGTCCGTCTCCGGACGCGCACAGGTTCTGTGGACAGGGCTCAGACGGGACCTCATCGGGAGGAAGGGCTGGCTTTAGGACATGCTGCTCCCTAGAAAGGAGGTGATCCAGCCGCACCTTCCGGTACGGCTACCTTGTTACGACTTCACCCCCCTCGCGAAGGATACCTTCGGCGCCCTCTTCGGACGACTTCAGGTACCCCCCACTCGGTTGGTGTGACGGGCGGTGTGTACAAGGCCCGAGTACGCATTCACCGCGGTGTGGCTGACCCGCGATTACTAGCGATTCCGGCTTCATGCAGGCGGGTTGCAGCCTGCAATCCGAACCATGCCCGGCTTTGATGGGATTGGCTCCGGGTCGCCCCTTCGCTGCCCATTGTACCGGGCACTGTAGCATGTGTGTCGCCCCGGGCATAAGGGCCATGATGACTTGACGTCATCCCCTCCTTCCTCCGGGTATTCCCCGGCAGTCCCGCCAGAGTCCCCGGCACCTTAAAAGGTCCGCTGGCAACTGGCGGCAGGGGTTGCGCTCGTTCCGGGACTTAACCCAACGTCCCACGACACGAGCTGACGACAGCCATGCAGCACCTGTGCAGGCTCCCAGGCGCCCGAAGGCCCTGGGTCCCTTCCCTTTCGGGTCGGTACCACCTGCATGTCAAACCCGGGTAAGGTTCTTCGCTTAGCATCGAATTAAACCACATGCTCCACCGCTTGTGCGGGCCCCCGTCAATTCCCTTGAGTTTCAGCCTTGCGACCGTACTCCCCAGGCGGTGGGCTTAACGCGTTAGCTGCGGCACCGAGCCAGTTGCGGCCCGACACCTAGCCCACATCGTTTAGGGCGTGGACTACCCGGGTATCTAATCCGGTTCGCTCCCCACGCTTTCGCGCTTCAGCGTCAGGGACGGCCCAGAAGGTTGCCTTCGCCATCGGGGTACCGGCCAGTATCTACGCATTTCACCGCTACTCTGGCCGTTCCACCTTCCTCTGCCGCCCTCTAGCCCGGCAGTATCGCCCGACCTCCCCCAGTTGAGCCAGGGGCTTTCACAGGCGACTTGCCGAACCGCCTAGACGCCCTTTACGCCCAGTGAATCCGGGTAACGCTCGCCCCCTACGTCTTACCGCGGCTGCTGGCACGTAGTTAGCCGGGGCTTATTCCTGGGGTACCGTCATCGGCGGGGCATTTCCTCCCCGCCTTATTCTTCCCCCAGAAAAGGGGTTTACACCCCGAAGGGCTTCGTCCCCCACGCGGCGTCGCTGGGTCACCCTTTCGGGCATTGCCCAAGATTCCCCACTGCTGCCTCCCGTAGGAGTCAGGGCCGTGTCTCAGTCCCCATGTGGGGGGCCACCCTCTCAGGCCCCCTACCCGTCATCGCCACGGTGGGCCGTTACCCCACCGTCTAGCTGATGGGCCGCAGCCCCCTCCCCGCGCGGCGCCAAAAAGCGCCTTTACTTCCAGGGCCTTTTGGCCCCGGAAGACCATCGGGTATTAGCCCGGGTTTCCCCGGGTTATCCCCGTCGCGGGGGCAGGTTAGCTACGTGTTACTCACCCGTCCGCCGCTCCGTAACCCCGTTCCGCCCCCGAAGGGGCTTCACGGGGTCCGATCGCACGACTTGCATGTGTTAGGCGCGCCGCTAGCGTTCACCCTGAGCCGGGATCATACCCTCTCGATTTAGCCTCAAGGGTCCCGACGGGTCTCCGTCTTCGCCCTGTCCACCTGTCAAAGACCAGCCCTTGCGCCCGAAGTATAGCACCCTCCTCCAAGGCAGTCAAGTGTACTTGCCCCACCCAGCCGCACCGGGCATCATGATGCCCATGGGCCCAAAGCACGTCAAGGTCGCCGTGCTCTGCGGGGGGGACTCCCCGGAAAGGGAGGTATCCCTGCGCTCAGGCCAGGGGGTCCACGCCGCCCTCCTTGAGACAGGGTTTTCCTCCGAGCTCATCGAGATAGATTCCTATGACGGCTTGCCCCAAAGGCTTGCTCCCTTTGACGTCGTGTTCATCGCCCTCCACGGGGGGGCGGGGGAGGACGGCACCGTCCAGCTCCTTTTGGAGCTCCTTGGAAAGCCATACGTGGGCTCGGGGCCGCTTGCCTCCGCCCGGGCCATGGACAAGGTGGAGACCCATCGGCTGCTTTCCGGCAAGGGGATCCCGGTGCCGGCCT
This sequence comes from Acetothermia bacterium 64_32, assembly GCA_001508155.1. Classification (GTDB taxonomy): domain Bacteria; phylum Bipolaricaulota; class Bipolaricaulia; order Bipolaricaulales; family Bipolaricaulaceae; genus 64-32. The sequence continues at coordinate 61,582 of LGFI01000003.1, forward strand.
GGCTCCCCTACCAGGGGGAGGAGCTCACGGCCTTTTTGGCGCGAGCCGAGGAACTGGGGTTCCCGCTGGTGGTGAAGCCCCGAAGCGCGGGCTCCAGCCTGGGGTTACATCTTGCGCGGGACATGAACGAGCTTTCCACCTGTGTAAGGGAGGTTCTTGTGAAATTCGGAGATTTCCTTGTGGAGCAGTACATCCCGGGGAGGGAGCTCACCTGTGCCCTGCTGGAGGGAGAGGGAGGGGTTGAGGCGCTGCCCTTGGTGGAGCTCAGGCCGAAGGGGAGGGAGCTTTTTGACTGGGGGGCCAAGTACTCCCCGGGCGAGTGTGAGTTCATCTGCCCGGCGGACCTCCCCGGGAAGCAGGCGGAAAAGGCAAAGGAGGTCTCCCAGAAGGCCTTCTTGGCCTTGGGGTGTCGGGACCTGGCCCGGGTGGACCTGCGCCTGGCGCAGGACAGCACCCCCTACGTATTGGAGGTGAACACCCTGCCCGGGATGACCGAGATGTCCACCTTCCCCCGGGCGGCGGCCGCCGCCGGCATCCCCTACGGGGAGCTGGTTAAGCGGCTTGTACGGCGAGCCCTGGCCCGCTTGCCCGCCCCCGACCCCAGCGGTTAGAGTTACCCACGATGGAGGTGATCGCCTTGAGGATAAAGTGGTTCGGGCACGCCTGCTTCCTCATCACCACCGCCGAAGGGATCAAGATCCTCACCGACCCGTTCGACGAGTCCGTCCCCTATCCCTTCCCCGAGGAGGAGGCCGATGTAGTCACCGTGTCCCATGAACACTTCGACCACAACGCCGTGGGTAGGGTGAAGGGGACCCCGGAAGTGGTGCGGGGGTTGGGGGAGCACACGGTAAAGGGGGTTTCCATCTGGGGGATCCCTTCCTTCCACGATCAAAAGGGCGGCCGTGAACGGGGGAGGAACACCATCTTCCGCCTGCGGGCCGATGGGATAACCCTGGCCCACCTGGGGGACCTGGGACACACCCTTAACGCCGAGCAGCAGAAGCCCCTGGAGGGGGTGGAGGTGGTGCTGATCCCGGTGGGGGGGCACTACACCATCGGGCCCCAGGAGGCCGTGGAGGTGATCCGGATGCTCCCTGCGCTCAAGATCGCCATCCCCATGCATGTGAAGACCGAGCTCATAAAGGACTGGCCCATCGCCCCGGTGGAGGAGTTCCTCTCCCAAGTGGACCTGCCGGTGCAACGGGTGGGGGGCGCCGAGGTGGAGATCACCCGGGAAGGGCTCCCCAGAGAAAAGGAGGTGTGGGTTTTAAGCCATGCCTAAGGTATCCAAGAGGAGTGCCACTGCCCCCATGTCGCCAATCCGCCGGTTGGTTCCCCTGGCGGACGAGGCAAAACGTAAAGGGAAGCGGGTTTACCACCTGAACATCGGCCAGCCGGACATCCCCACCCCCAGGGAGTACCTGGAGGGGATCCGAGACGCCCGGGTGGAGGTCCTGGCCTATTCCCCCTTCCAGGGGCTGCCCGAGGCGATAGAGGCCTTCCGGGCCTACTACGCCGAGTACGGCCTGGAGCTCTCCCCCGAGGAGATTCTTGTGACCACCGGGGGGTCCGAGGCAGTGCTGTTTGCCCTGAAGGTGGTCTGTGACCCCGGGGACCAGGTAATCGTTCCCGAGCCCTTTTACCCCAACTACAACGGGTTTGCCCGCCTGTCGGAGGTGGAGATCGTTCCCCTGACCACCTCCCGGGAGGAGGGGTTTCACCTGCCCCCCAGGGAGGAGGTGGAGAGGCTCATCACCCCCCGTACCAAGGGGATCCTGTTCTCCAATCCGGGGAACCCTACCGGCGCCGTGTACCGGGAGGAGGAGCTTTCGATGCTGGGGGAGTTGGCCCTCCGGCACGACCTTTTCCTGATAGCCGACGAAGTCTATCGGGAGTTCGTGTACGTGGGAGAGCACAGGAGCATCCTTTCCTTCCCCGAGCTCCGGGACCATGCCATCATGGTGGACTCCATCTCCAAGCGGCTTTCGGCCTGTGGGGCGCGGGTTGGGGCCATCGTCTCCCGCAACCGGGAGGTGATGGCGGCGATCAGGCGCTGTGCCATGGCCCGCCTTTCCCCGCCCACCCTGGAGCAGCTGGGGCTGGTCGCCTTCATGGCCCATCCCCGCCACCGGCAGGTGCTCAAGGGGATGGTCGAGGAGTACCGCAGGAGGAGGGAGGTCCTGGCCGAGGGGCTTTCCCAGGTGCCCGGGGTAACCTTCCAGCCCCCGGAGGGGGCGTTCTACATGATGCTGGGGCTTCCGGTGGACGATTCCGAGGGGTTCGTGCGCTGGATGCTAACCGACTTCCCCGGGGAAGAGACGGTGATGCTGGCCCCCGGGGAGGGCTTCTACCGGACCCCAGGCCTGGGGCATGACGAGGCCAGGATAGCCTATGTGCTAAACGAATGGGACCTGCGGCGGGCCTGTCAGCTCCTCAAGGAGGGGCTTGAGCTCTATCAGGAGGTGGCCCCCAAGGCCCCGGTGTGAAGGGGAAGCTGCGGCTGGACCAGCTCCTTCTGGCCCGGGGTCTGGCCCCCTCCCGGGCCAAGGCCCAGGCCCTGATCCGGGCCGGCCGGGTGTTCGTGGATGGCCAGCTCCGGGACAAGCCTGGGGTCTTGGTTCCCGAGGACGCGGAGATCGCCGTGAAAAGGCCCCCTCGGTACGTGTCCCGTGGGGGGGAGAAGCTGGAAGGCGCCCTTAAGGCCTTCGGCGTGGATCCGACTGGGAAGGTTTGCCTGGACGTGGGGGCCTCAACCGGTGGCTTTACGGACTGCCTCCTCCAGCACGGTGCCAAGAGGGTGCACGCCGTGGACGTGGGAAGGGGACAGCTCCACTTTCGGCTGAGGGGCGACCCCCGGGTGGTGGTCCACGAGGGGGTGAACGCCCGCTACCTCTACTTCGAGGAGATCGGCGAGCCGGTGGACCTGGCCACAGTGGATGTCTCCTTCATATCCCTTAGGCTTGTGCTCCCCCCACTCAAGGGGATCGTGCGACCGGAAGGAGATGTGATCGCGCTCGTGAAACCCCAGTTCGAGGCCGGGCGGGAAAGGGTAAAAAAGGGCGGGGTGGTGCGGGACCCGGAGGTACACCGGGAGGTGCTCCGGGGGATCGTCGCCTTCGTGGAAGGGGAGTTAAGCTGGTCGGTGGCCGGGGCGGTCCGGTCCCCCCTCCGCGGCCCGGCGGGGAACGTGGAGTTCCTCCTCCACCTCCTCCCCCGCCCGGGGAGCTCAGCCCGCCTGAATTGGGACGGGCTCCTCCATCCCTCCCCGTAGTCTTGCCCTCCTTCCGGTTCTCCTTTAAGGTTGTGCACGTTTGGGGAGGGGGTGACCATGCCTAAGGTGAGCTTGGCGGACGGAAGGGAGCTTGAGGTGGCGGAAGGGGCCGCTTGGGCGGATGTGGCCAGGGCCGCCGGGATCCAGGCGGTGGCCGCGCTCGTGGACGGGGAGCTCAGGGACATCCGCGATCAGGCGGAGGAAGGGCAAAAGGTCAAGCTCCTCACGCTCACAGATCCCGAGGCCCTGGAGGCCCTGAGGCACACGGCCGCCCACATCCTGGCCCAGGCCGTCCGGCGCCTGTTCCCCGGGACGAAACTCGCCATCGGCCCCGCCATCGCAGACGGCTTTTACTACGACTTCGACTTCCCCTCCCCGATAACGCGGGATGACCTCCCCCGCATCGAGGAGGAGATGGCAAGGATCGTGTCCGAAGACCTGCCCGTGGAGCGGGTTTTCCTCTCGCGGGCCGAGGCCGAAGATCTCCTGAAGGAAGAGGGGGAGGCCTACAAGCTGGAGCTTCTTTCCGAGATCCCGGACGAGCGCATCAGCTTTTACAGACAGGGGGAGTTCATGGACCTGTGCCGGGGGCCACACCTTCCCTCCACGGGCCTGGTGAAGCACTTCAAGCTTTTGGACCTGGCCGGGGCCTACTGGCGGGGGGATGCGACGCGGGTGATGCTCACCCGCATCTACGGCACCGCTTTTGCGAGCGAGGAGGCCCTCACCGAGCACCTGAAGTGGCGGGAGGAGGCAAGGAGGCGGGATCACCGACGGCTGGGGCCCGACCTTGACCTCTTCTCCATCCACAACGAGGCCATCGGGGCGGGGCTGATCTTGTGGCACCCCAAAGGCGCCCGGGTGCGGCACGAGATCGAGACCTTCTGGAAGGAACGCCACTTCGAAGGGGGCTACCAGCTCGTCTACACCCCCCACATCGGCCGGGCCCGCCTGTGGCAGACCTCAGGACACCTCGACTTCTACCGGGAGGGGATGTACTCCCCCATGGATATTGAGGGTCAAGAATTTTTCTTGAAACCTATGAACTGCCCGTTCCACATCGCCATCTACAAGTCCAAAACCCGCTCCTACCGGGAGCTTCCCATTCGCTACGCAGAGCTTGGCACCGTGTACCGGTATGAGCGCTCCGGGGTGCTGCACGGGCTGCTTAGGGTGCGGGGGTTCACCCAAGATGACGCCCACATCATCTGTCGGCCTGATCAGGTGGAGGAGGAGATCCGGAAGGTGCTCAACTTCGCCCTGGACATGCTGCGGGAGTTCGGGTTCAGCGAGTTTTCCGCGCACCTTTCCACCCGGCCCGCTAAGTTCGTGGGGGCTCCGGAGGACTGGGACCGGGCCACCGAGGCCCTGAGGCGGGCCGTCGAGGCCGAGGGCCTTGGTTACGATGTAAAGGAGGGGGAAGGGGCGTTCTACGGGCCCAAGATCGACATCGACATCGAGGACTCCCTCCGGCGGGCCTGGCAGCTCACCACCATCCAGTTCGACTTCAACCTGCCCGAGCGGTTCGACATGACCTACGTAGGGGAGGACGGCCGCAAGCACCGGCCCTACATGATCCACCGGGCGCTCCTCGGGTCCCTCGAGCGCTTCTTCGGGATCCTGATCGAGCACTACGGGGGGGCATTCCCGGCCTGGCTTTCTCCGGTGCAGGCCGTGGTTTTGCCCATCGCCGAGGAGCAGATCCCCTATGCCGAGGAGGTGGCGGGGAAGCTCCGGGCCGCCGGGATCCGGGCCGAGGCCTGGACCCGGGGTGGAAAGACCCTGCGCTATCTCATCCGGGAAGCACAGCTCCAGAAGATCCCCTACATGCTGGTCTGTGGGGCCAGGGAGGCGGGGGCGGGGACCGCTGCCCTGCGGCTCCGCACCGGCCAGGACCTGGGGCCCCAGCCCGTAGAGGAGATAATCTCCCGCATCCGGGCGGCGATTTCCTCCCACAGCCCGGAGCTGTGAAAACTCAAAGCAGGGCGCGAAGCCGGGGGAGGGCGGCTTCCATGGCCTCCTCCCCGGCCCGGATCCCCTCGGCCGCCCGCAGGTAGCTCACCCCCGGCGGGAGCTCGGGCCGCACCAACACGTCCGCCGGCCACAGGGTGAGCTTGAGGCGCAGGATCTCCTGCTGGAAGATGGCCACCGCCTGGCTGATCACACTGTACAGCCCGGGGAGGGGCCGCTCGTCCTCCCCCCGTTCTTCCGCGACCTCGGCCAGAAGCCCCGCCAGGCTTGCCGGCACCCAGGTGCGGCTTTTGAGCTCCTCCCCCAGGCGCTGGGCAAGCCTCTTCCAGGTGCGGCGCCGCTCGGCGGTGGTGGGCCGGGGGCGGGGGGTGATGTCCACCCCGATCACGATCTCCGCCCCGAGCTCCCGACAGATCCTGACCGGAAGCGGCTCCACCAGCCCCCCATCCACCAGGAACCTCCCCTTCCACCCTACGGGGAAGAAGATCCCCGGGATGGCGGTGGAGGCCCTGAGGGCGTCCACAAGCGGCCCCTCCCGGAGCACCATCGCCTCTCCGGTGTCTATGTCCGTGGCCACCGCGGCAAACGGGATTTTCAGGTCCTCTATCCGCAGGTCCCCGAACATGGACCTAAGGTATTTTCTGAGTTCGCCGCCGGAGCTTAAGCCCGCCCGGGGGAAGGTGGGGAGAAAGCTCCTCACCACCTTCGGTAGGTTCGTGTTAAGCCACTCCTGCTCGATCCGCTCCACCGAGGCCCCGGCGGCATAGGCCCCGCCCACCATGGCCCCGATGCTGGAGCCGGCGATGGCACAGGGCTTTATCCCCTCCCGCTCCAGCACCTTGAGGACGCCCACGTGGGCCGCCCCCCGCGCCCCCCCTGACGCCAATGCTAGCCCGATCTTCGGCTCGCCAACGGACCCTAACGTACACTCGGACATGCCTTCCCCCTTATTCGGCCAAACCAGTCGACGCCGCGCCGACTCAGGTAAACAAGGCCAAGGCCCACGATGGGAAGCGCAGCCGCCTTCTGGGCGAGGGCAAAGGCAACGGCCCCCTCCATCGGCAGGCCCATGATCTTAAAGATGCCGGCGTAGGCACCTTCCGCGATCCCAATGGCCCCCGGGGTCAACCAGGAGAAAAGGGAGAACATCGTGCTGAGGGCAAAGAAAAGGGCGAGCTCCCCGGGCGAGAGGATCCGCCCGTAGGCAAAGGCGAAAAAGATGAGCGGAGCTATCACACTGAGCCCAACCGAGAGGAATATGAAGACCGCGGCCTTGAGGGCTGCCTTCCCGTGGTCTTCTAGCAAAGCCCTGCTGGCCTCCCGTTCTGTCCGTTCCAGTGCCCCACTCGCCTGTTTAAGCCAAGCCCACTTCGGGAGAAAGCGCAGGACGAATCCCGAACACCGCGATGCCCATGTGGCCCGGCGGGCGATCCCCACCAGCGTTGTCCCGACCACCGCCGCGGCTGTCCCGGCGAAGGAGAGGACCCCCTGTCGGAGGGCAGGCGGTAGCTCCCACCTCAGCCCGATCACGCCTCCCATAATTAGCAGGGTTGTCACCCCCACCAAGTACAGGAGCTTTTCAATAATTATCGTGGCTACCACCTCATGGCCGGGCGTGGAGAAACCCTGGGAGGCGAGAACGGCCCTCACGGGTTCGCCGCCGAGGTGAAGCGTGGGCGTTAAGTACCCTACCGCGTAACCTCCGGCCATGATGCCCAGGGTCTGGGTGAAGCGATTGGGGCCCACGTACACCTGAAGGAGGCACCTCCAGCCCTGGACGCCGCACAGGAAGGAGAGGAAGGAACTGGCGAGAAAGGAGGCGATGCCCCATGGCCCCAAAGCCCCCAGGCGGGCGAGCACCGCCGTTGGGCTCGCGATCCAAACCATGGCGGCGAGCAGTGCCATCCCTAGGATGGCAGATATGAAGAGCGCTTTGTACCTGCGACCCCAGTGTGCCCTTGGTTCAGAGGGGCTTTCCCAGGACGTGTACATGCAGCATCCTTTTCGCATTGCCAATGACTATATTCCGAGCGCTCGCCGGCCGAAGCTTCCGAGCCGAGGTGAGGACGACAAGGTCGGGAAGGTACCGAACCTTCCCAAGCCTGCGGAGCTTGAAGCCCAGCTGAATGTCCTCCCAGTCCGAGTAGATGCGCCCGTCCGGGGAGCGGAACCCACCCACCTTGAAAAACGCCTCCTTTCGGACGGCGAAGTTCGCCCCGGAGAAGTGGGGAAGCCTCAGAAGTTGCCAGGTGGCCTGCTGCCCCAGGATCAGTCCCACCTCATACCAAGGGATCAGCGGCCTAATCGGTGTCCGGGGAGCGGAACCAGGCTTGTGGCGAAAGGGGCCGAAGGTCGCGACCGTTTCCGGATCCCCTTGGAGCGCCTGCCAGATCCGCTCCAGCCAGTCCGGTGGGACGACCGTGTCCGCGTCGGTGGAGGCGATTATCTCTGCACGCGCCGCACGGAACCCCGCCTCCCGGGCGTAAGGGATCCCCCGCCGGGGCTCGCGGATCACCCGGGCGCCGTAGCGGGCGGCGATGGAGGGGGTGGTATCCGTGGAGCCGTTGTCCACCACGATGACTTCAAAATCAGAAAAAGTTTGACGGGTTAGGCTCTCCAAGCACTCCCCGATCTCCCGCTCCTCATTGAGCGCCGGCACCACTACGCTGACCTTGGGCCACCGGCTCAAGCTTGGGGTGCTCATCGCCTGACGCAAGTCCCTGCAAATACTCGGACTTCCACACCGGATCGAGCAACGCCGCACAGGCCCGGTTGTATTCCTTAAGGCCTTGGCAGTAGCTCGGGTCCCGGATCGCCTGGGCCGCCTCGATGTTTATGGGCTTTGGCTTGTACCTTTCAATGAGCCCTTGCATGAACTCGAAGTGGTCCCGATGTGGGCAAGGTAGGATCAGGTTCTTGGTCTCGTGGGGCCGGGTCTTGTAGCCGTACATCTTCTGCCAGCTTCTGATCTCCTTGAAGAAGTCGATCTCCATGAGGTCCATGATGGTGCCACCCCGTTCGTAGATCTCGTAGATGTTAGCCGCAGCGTACGGGACGAAAACACACGGGGTGATGTCCCCGTTCCAGTTCACGTAGAAGTAGCCGGCCTGGCGCCCGGCGGCAAGGCAGCCGTGCACCGCCGTGCCGGAGTTCCAGAAGTCGATGAGGAAAACCCGCTTTTCCCTTATCACCTGCCAGATGCGGCGCTGGAGGCGGAGCCTTTGCTCAGGGGTGATCATGAGGGAAAGGTCATAATCCCGGCCGATCGGCATGTACTGGAAGATCCAGCCGTACATCGCCCCCTGCTCCTCGAAGTAGAACTCCACCACCTCGTCTGAGAGGAGCTCATCGCAGTTTCCGCGGGTGGCGGTCATGGAGATGCCGAACGGCACCCCCGCCTCTCGTAGATTGGCAAAGGCCTCCATAACCTTGCCGAACACGCCTTTCCCCCGGCGCTCCTCGGTGGTGGCCACCCTCCCCTCCACCGAGATGGCCGGGGTCACGTTCCCCAGCTCCTCCAGCCGCCTGGCCACCTCCCGATCGATCAGGGTACCGTTGGTGTAGACGAGGAAGTACATGTCCGGATGCCGCTCCGCCATGTCCAAAAGGTCATGGCCACCTGACCGGTACATGAACGGCTCGCCCCCCGAGATCACCGCGAACGCCGCCCCCCATAACTCCTTCATCTCCCTCAGGATCCGGTCGAAGGTGTTAAACTCCAGGGTTTTTGGGGCCTCCTCGGTCCCGGCGTAGCAGCCCTTGCAGTGGAGGTTGCAGGCTCGGGTGGGGCTGATGGTGAGGAAGCCTGGTGGGTAGTCCCCGTACTTTTCCCTGAAGGCCTCCCGGGCCGGGTGGGGTTTCAGCCGCCGACGGGCAAAGGATATCAGCCCTCGCAGGGTGTGCTCGGAGATCAGCCCCTTGTCCAGGGCCCGGTCCAGGGAGTACATGAGCCCACGCAGGGTTAGCCACTCATCCCGGGCCACCCCCGGGGGGTTGTTCGTGCGCCGCAGGAACTCCCGGATGGCCCGGTCCGCCAGCCGCACCGCACTCCTCCGTACCACGTTGTTGCGCACAAGCCCAAGCACTACGCTCTCCGCCGTCGTCGCCTTCTTCGCAGGAAGGCCATCGCCCATCGATCTCACCTCCGATGCCTCCTGACAAGCTCCCCACACCTGGAAACGAACGTTCGTTCTAACAGGACATTACACAAATTCCCCTCCACTGTCAAGTGGCGTCCAAGGCCAAGGGGAGGGCCTGGATCCGGTGCGCCTGCTCCCGGGCCACTCGCACCTCGGCCACCTCCCTAACCGTGGCCCCTTGGGCAGGGAACCAGTGGATGGCATCGAGCGTTTCGGCGGTCGTAATGGCCCGCCTCCCACTCGCTGCGGTTGGCGGTGCCCACCACCGCGTAGTTCAGCCGGGAGGCGCGCTGGTAGAGCATGATCATGCGCAACCACAGCTCCCTTGCCACCTTGCGCGCGTCCCCAAGGGAGCGGAGATCCGAGTCCCGCTCGGGGAGGATCAACCCCAGGACCCCCTCCGGAAAGAGGGCCCGAACGCAGAGATGGGCCACCACCGCCGAGTCCAGTCCCCCGGAGAGCCCCAGGACCGCCCCCAACCCCTCCACCGCAGGGCGATGAAGGCCGCGATCCTCTCGGACTCCGCCTCCAGATCGATCGAAAGCTTGATTTTCGGTCGTACCGCTCACGACCCCCTTGACCACAGGACGATTAGGAGCCACCCGACCAGAACGGCCGCTCCTACGTAGCCCAGGAGGCCCAGGACAGGTACGCCCCAAAGCCGGGGCCCGGCCCCTGCCTGGACGATGAGTGATGCCCCAAGGAACAGGGCGCTGGCGACGAGGGCGAGGGAAAGCCGATCCCGTGAAGCGACCTCCCCACGGGCGGCCGAGGTGCGGCCCAGCTCGGCCAGACCTGCCAAGGCCGCCTGCACGTCCGTAGGCAGCCGCACCAGCAACCGCTGGTACCCATCCAAGATCTCCAAGAGGCCAGCGAGCTGGCGGCGGGGATCATAACGCTGAAGCAAGAGCCGCTCCACGTAGGGCTTGGCCATGGAGACCATGTCGAAGTCCGGATCGAGCATCCGCCCCACCCCCTCTTCGGTCACCAATGCCTTGCCCATGAGGACAAGCCCCCTTGGGACCTTGATCCGGAAGCTATGTAAAAGCCGGATTCCCTCCTCAAATATCCGACGAAAATCGAGCTGCTTCAAGGGGACCCCATAGTAGTAATCGATGAGCCCCAAAAGTTCGGCGCGTAGGGCATGGGTGTCTACTTCCGTATCCAGGCTGCCCATCTCCCGGAGGGCCACAATAATTCGGTCGACGTCCTTTTTTACAAAGCCTGCCAGGAGTTCGGCCACCTGGCCGCGGAGCTCCTCCCCGAGCCGGCCCATCATCCCGAAGTCGAGCGGGACAATGACGTTGCCCGGGAGCACAAGTAGGTTCCCGGGATGGGGGTCGGCGTGGAAGAAGCCATGCTCGAAAACCTGCTTCAGAATGGCCCGAGCCCCGTTTCGGGCGATGACCTTCCGGTCAAGCCCCGCCCCCTCGAGCCGCGCAAGATCGGAGATCTTGATCCCCTCGATGTACTCCATCACGAGGACGTGCGGGGTGGTGTACTCCCAGTGTACTTTGGGCACGTAAATGGTCTCGTCCCCGGCGAAGTTGTGCTTGAAGATCTCCATATGGCGTCCCTCGCGGGTGAAGTCCAGCTCCTCGCGGATGGTCCTGGCGAACTCCTCCACCGCTCCCACAGGGTCGTAGAGCTCGCCATCCGGCAGGTGCCGTTCCGCCAAGATGGCGAGCTCAAAGAGGATATCGAGGTCGGCCTCGATGACCTCCCGGATCCCCGGCCTCTGGATCTTTACGGCCACCGACTCCCCTTCCCGTGTGCGGGCCCGATGGACCTGGGCCAGGGATGCAGCGGCCAATGGTTTTTCTTCAAATTCCTGAAAAACAGCGGTCAAGGGGCGACCGAATTCGGTTTCGATCTGGGCCCTCACCTCTGAGAAGGGGAAAGGCGGGGCCTCGTCCTGCAGCTTCCGGAGCTCCCCGGCGATATCTGGTGGAACGAGATCCGGCCTAAGGCTCAAGATCTGTCCCAGCTTTACAAAGGTCGGCCCCAGCTCCTCCAGGGCCAGGCGAAGTCGCCCTCCGCGGCTGAGCTCGGCTTCCACCCTTGAGCCCGAAAACCTGAGGAAGGGATAGCGGGCGGCAACTACACTGGCGAGTTCGCCGAGGCCGTGTTTGGCAAGGACGATAGCGATCCAGTGCAGGCGCCGGAAATCGCGATACCTATTCCGAAGCGTCCGTCTCTTCCTCGGCGAGCCTCCTCTCAATGCGCTCGAGCCTCCTCTCGATCCCTTGGAGATCTTCCTTCGTAGCTAACCCGAGTTCGGAGATGGCCCCCTTCAGCGCCGAACTGATCTTCTCCATGGCCTTCTTTTCCTCCTCTTCCGCTGCCTTGAGGAGCTCGTCGACCAGGCCTGTCTTCTCCTTAGCACTTGCCTCACCCCGCTTGACCAGCTCATCCACAAAGGACTCCACCTTCTCCCTGGTCAGCTCCAATGCTCCCAGGCCAAGCAGGATCGCCTTCCGGCTGTGTTCGAACACCTTACCCCCTTTCCCGGCCCCGAGGGCCCTTCCTCAACCACAGACACACAAGCTCAACCACCGAGGACACGGAGACCCCAGAGGTTTTCCTTTTGGTAAACCTTAAATTCCTCTTCGTTCCGGGCATGTTCCTCGCCCTTGAAACGATACCCCCCTCGATCAAGCCGGTGGGCCCGGGGGGACCAGGCCCCCGGGCCCACAGCGCCCGGCAGGACGAGCTTCGGAAGGGGCGAGGCGCGGGCGCAGCCCTACATCACCTCCAAACTCGGCAACTTCCCCGGGTCGAAGTAGTCCGCCGGGACCTCGGCCCGAACCCTCTCCAAGAGGTCCAACACCGAGCTCGTCCCCTCATCGAGGTCCTGAAATTCGAACCGGTGGGGGATGTAGCCGAGGCCATCGTCCGAAAGCTCCGAGGCCCTCATCGTACTCACAAGCTCGCCGTCCGAGTAAGACTCCATCTTGATCACGTTGAAGTACTCCTTTTCCACCCACAGCTTAACCTGGGAGTAGTCGGCCTCGGCCCCTTCCTTGGGGGTGAGCACGATCAGGTAAGCGGGGAGGCCGTCCACCACCTCCTCGCCGACGAGTTCAGCCTTGTAGTCCTCCCGGTACTTGAACCCCTGGGCCAGGTCCTCGTAGCTTATCCCGCTTCCGGAGACGAACTCCTGCTCTCTGGACTGCCCCACGAGCTCCTTTACGATCCCCAGGTCAGGGAGATAAAGCCACATGCGGGCGTCCCCCTCCTCCGGGGTCCAGGTGAGGAACATGGTCCCCGAGACGAGCTCCGGCTCAAGGTAAACCACAAGGGCCTTGTCCGGCTCCTCCCCCTCCCCTTCCTGGAAGAAGACCTTGAACGTGTAGCCCGTGGTCTCCCCTTCCGCCGTGACCGCGAGGGAGATGGTGGCCATCATGCTCCCCGTCTCAACCCCGATGAAGGTTTTCTCCTCCACCCGATCCAGGATCTCGTCTGCGGTGAGCCCTTGGGGGAGGGCCCAGGCCCAAAGCCCAAGGACGGCCGCCGATACCAAAACCATCCTCTTCATTATGACCTCCTTTCGTCTTTCTCCTGCGGGTCCGCCGGCTCCCAAGAGAGCCGGAGGCCACGGCCTGCCCTGCGGATTACCGCCCTCCTTGTTAGGAACCCTGGGTTTGTCAGCCCGAAGATGGCGGGCACAACCAGCAAGGCCCCTACACTGCTTGTGACCATGGTCAGGGCCACCAGCCACCCGAGGGTGGACATGGCCCCGAACCGAGAAAGCAAAAGCACAAGGAATCCCGCGGTGAGGGTGACGGCGTTGTAAACCACCGCCCGGCCCGCGGTGCGATAGGTGGCCTCCAGGGCCTGCCGGTGGGAAAGCCCCCGCATCCTCTCCCTTCGGTAACGGGTGATCACGTGTACCGAGTAGTCAACCCCCACCCCCACCACGATGCTGGCGATCATCACCGTGGCCATGTCCAAATTGGCCCCGGCCAGGGCCATGGTGCCGAAGTTCCCCACCACCGCCAGGGCCAAAGGCGCAAGCGAGATGAGCCCGGCCACCAAAGAGCCCATCAGGGCCGCTACGATCGCCCCCACCGCCCCCAGGCTCGAAAATAGGCTCACAAGCTGCGAGTGAACCAGCTTGTAGCTAAGCTCAAGGTAAAGCTCCAACGTCCCGGTGGTGTAGGCACTCATCCCCTGGGGTATGTTCTCCTGGATGAAGGTATGGACCCCGGCCAGGAACTCCTCTTGCCTTGCTACGTTCACCGAGCGCACCGTCACCGTGATCCGGCCCTTCTGGAAGTTGCGGGTGGCCATGCTCTCGAGGACCTCCCCTCCCCCCAGCTCGTACATGAGGAGCACCTGGGCCACCGCCCGGGAGGTGTCCGGGATCGTGTAATAGCTGTCGTCGTCCCCGTGGAGGGTGTAGTTGGTCTCCTTGACGAGGTCAGCGAGGGAGGAGGAGCTGCCCACGACGTCCTGGCCCTCCATGTATTCCTGTAGGGCATCCATGAACTTGAGCGCTTCGGGGTCCTTCAACCCATCCCGGCGGCCCGTGTCTATCACCACGCTCATCTGGACGCTTCCCCCGAACCTGTCCTCCACGAAGTTGAGCCCCTGGATGATGGGGGAGTCGGCCCGGAAGTACTTGGCCATGTTGGACTCCACCTTGAGGCGGGGGATCTGGGAGAGGAACAGGCCGAAAAGGACGAGGGAAAGCACGAGCACCACCGTCGCCCCCCGGCGGTCCATGAAGCCGGCCAGTCGCCCCCCCAGGGAAACCGAAGAGGCCTTCGCCCCCTTTTCTCGGGAAACGGGGAGCAGGGCCAGGATCGCCGGGATCAAAGTCAGGGAGAGGAAAAACGCGAAAAGCACCCCGCAGGCGGAAAATAGCCCGAACTCCCTGATGGGGGGGAGGAACGCAGAGAGCAGGGTGAGGAAGCCGGCGGCGGTGGTGAGGGCCGCGGCGAACACCGGCCCGGCCATCTCCCCCATCACCTGGGCGATGAGCTCCTCCTTTTTCCCCTTCCAGCTTGCCGCCCGCTCGAAGTAATCGTTCGCCACGTGGATCCCGTAGGCCGAGCCCACCGCCACCAATAGCACCGGGATGAAGATGGAGATCATGGTCAGCTTCACCCCGGAGAGGGAGATGAGCCCCATGGTCCAGATGACCGCTACCAACACCACGAGGAGCGGCAACGCCACCCCCCTAAGCCGCCGGAAGGAAAGGAAAAGGACCGTAAGGACCACCAGGATCACGATGGGAAGGAGGAACCCCAGGTCCCTACGCATGTAGCTCGCCATGTAGTGCATGATCACCGGCTCGCCGGTGAGGTAGAACTCTTCCGGCCCCCGGTATCGGTCGAGGACCTCCTCGATCCCCTTCATGAGCCGGGCGAGCTGTGCTTGGTCGGAGGACACCTCTGGGGCCACCCTAACCATGATCAGGGCGGCGGACCCGTCCTCCAGGACGAAGGTGCCGGCCACCTGGCGCTCGGAGAGGGCCCGGGCCCGGAAGGCGGCGGCGTCCTCCTCCGTCTGCGGGGGATGGGGGAGGATGGGGCCCACCACAAGCGCCGTGGCCGTCCCCTGCACCACCTCCATGTTGGCCACCGAGATGACCTCCTCGGCAAGCCCCTCCTCCTCGAGCGCCTCGAGTTCCTCGGTGATCCGGTAGAGCTTCCTCAGGGTGGAGAGGTCGAAAACCGAGCCCCCCTCCGGGGCGGCCATGGCCACCATCACCGAGCTCTGGGAGCCGAACTCCTCCTCGGCCTCCTGAAGCCTTTCCACCACCGGGTTGTCCTGGGGGAGCATCTTCCCCATGTCGGTGAGGTACTCCACCCGCAGGGCGAACGCCCCGAAGATGGCGGTGACAAGGAGCAAGAGGGCCAGGGTGCGGATCGGGTGGCGGGCAACGGCCAGGGCGATGGACCTTATCAACCGCCCACCTCCCCCAGCACCCCTATGTGCTTAAGGTAGCAGGCCAAAAGGAGTGGGTACAGGTCCTCCCCGGGATCCCGGGCCTCCCGTGCCCCGCCGAAAACCTGCCCCACCGCCTGGTCCACCATCGTGATCAGGGCGGAAAGCCCGGGTGGGAGGTCCTCAGGCAGCGCCGGGGTAAGCACCCACACCCAGGGCCGGCCATTTGGCACAAGGAGCACCAGGTCGAACGGCCCCTGGGGAAGGGGGCCATCCGGGAAGTCCGTGGTCCCGGTGATCTCCACCCCCAGGGCCGAGGTGCGCAGGATGCGGGCCAGGACCCCCACCTTCAGGGAAGAGGAGAAGTCAGTGGTCCGATCGACGATCAGCACCTTGGGACCGGCCAAGGCCACAAGCCCAACCGCCAAAAGCAGGACTGCCATCAAGGTCTTTCTCATCCTAGCCTCCTTCCGTAAGCAGCCAGCGGGAGAAAAGGCGGCTCAGCTCCTCCGCCCCATGCTCCCTGATCTCCCGGGCCACCTCGTCATCCCCCACGGCCCGGGGGGTGAGGCCCAGCACCATCCCCAGGATGGCATGGGCGGCCACGACGGGGTTGCAGGGCCGGATCTGGCCGGTCGCCATCCCCTGCTCAAGGAGCTCCTGCACGAAGGAGACGATCTCCTCGGACAGGGTCCGGAAGCGCAGCCTGAGGGAGCTTGTGGGGGAAAACCACTCCCGCTGCACCACCTGCATCACCTGCCGGCGGGCCCGCAGGTCGGAGAAGTGCCGCTCCACCAGCCGGCGGATGATCTCCGCCGGGGGGAGCCCCTCCCGGATGAGCTCCTCCAGGAAACCCTTTAACTCCGAGAACTCCTTCTGGATGATGGCAAAGAGCAACTCCTCTTTTCCCTTGAAATGGTGGTAGATGGCGCCGATGGAGACACCGGCGGCGGTGGCGATCTGACGCATGCCGGTGCCGTGGAAGCCCTGGCGGGCGAACAGCCGCTCCGCTGCAGCCACGATCCTGTCCTCTAAAGCCATCCTTCCGCTCATAGAACGAACGTTCGTTTTAAGGATACCCCCTCCCCCCTCACCTATCAACCCCCGCTAAAATAGGGGCCCAAGGAGGCGTTATGTTCAAGGAGATCAGCCTGCACACGCGCCAGCGGGAGGAGATGCTGGACATCACCGATCGGGTCCAAGCGGCCATCGCCGAGGCCGGGATCGACGAGGGGTTTGTGTTCATCTACGTGCCCCACTCCACGGCGGCGGTGAGCATCCATGCCCGCCTGGAGGAAGGCGATGCCCCACGGCTCGACAGGATGCTGGAGAACGCCTATCCAGAGGAGGATGCCCCCCACACCACCAAGGCGGCGTTCGTCGCCCCCACCGAGGTCGGCATCGTCAAAGACGGTCGGATGCTCCTCGGGGAGGACCAGCGCATCTACCTCTACGAGTTCGCCGGCCCCGCCGAACGAAAAGTTTATCTGTATGTGGGGTCTTGAGAATTGAAACCTAGGCATCATCCGAGGTGTATAATCCTTAAAGAGGGATCGCGCTAGCGCAGGCGTTGATCAACAGGCGGCGAGGGAACGCCGGGTACGAAGCAGGATAGATCGTTTAAGAGCTCCCCACTTGAAGTCCCCTCAACAAGGGATTCCGGGAGGTGAGCGGGCGTGAAGCGGTGGTTTCTCTTCTTTGTGGTGCTGGCGTTGGCTGGAAGCGCGGCCCAGTATGGGGTTGAGGGAGGATACGGGGCAGTACAGCTCCGTTTTTCCGGTCAACTTGTCTCGGCAGGGCACTGCCAGCGACCTTCGCAGAACGTGCTCCGCTGTCAGGTGCCCGGGGGGAGCCCCGGAAGGATCGAACTCACGGCTACGGTGACCCCAAGCGGTTATCCGGTCAACATCTCGGTCATCTCCCTGCCTCCTTGGGCGAGCTTTACGCCGGCTTCGGGCTCCGGGAGCGCCACTGCAACCTGCAGCTTTCAGCCCCCGGTGGAAGCGGCGGGCAAGAACTTCCAGCTTGTCTTCCGGGCATCAACCATCTACGGGCTCCATGTGGATCTCACAGTGATCCTAGAGGTGGTCTCGGGAGGCCCTCCTTCCGGGCCCGAATACCCGGAGCCGGGTTACATGACAGATGAAGAGGGCAGGTTTTCTGTGCCGGTGAATGATCCGCCGAACACCTGGGTCGAGGGGGTGCTCACCCGGTGCACGCGTTATCCCTTGGCCGGGGTGCCGGTGGAGGTGTTCCTGTTCCCCAAACCGGGGCGCTTGACCATCGGAAATCTGAGCGATGTTGGCGCGGTGCGGATCTCCACCCCTTACGGGGAGGCTACGGTCACGGAATTCCGGCTCCTTTCCGCGTTGGACATCTACGGCCGTGTCACTGGCACCATAGATGTTGGCGTGGTGTGCCTTCAGCCCCCCGAGCCCTCCCCGGGCCCTCCAACAGGGACGATAACGGGCACCACCGACGAGGAGGGAAGGTTCTCAGAACCTTTGCCCCGCCAGCCAGGGATCACGGTGGCAGGTCGGCTCACGGAGTGCACCGTCAGGCCCCTTACCAACCAGGAATTCAGCCTGACCCCTGTTTACGAAGGGGACGCGATCACTGCTTTTAACATCTCCGTACCGGGCTATGCTCCGGTGACGGCAACCGGATTCGGGAGGATCTCCCTGCTTGGCCTCACCACCTACCTTTTGGGCGACGTTTGCCTTAAGCCGGAGATCGACCTCCTCCCCTGGGATGAGGATCGGCCGCTTACCTGGGGGGATTTCCGGGGGCAACCCCCCGAGGACTTGGAATCGCGCGACGAAGCAGCGTTTATCAGCTACCGGTTTAAGATCCAGAAGACCGACTTCACCCTCACATATGATCCCAAAACC
This sequence comes from Acetothermia bacterium 64_32, assembly GCA_001508155.1. Classification (GTDB taxonomy): domain Bacteria; phylum Bipolaricaulota; class Bipolaricaulia; order Bipolaricaulales; family Bipolaricaulaceae; genus 64-32. Next base: position 79,752 of record LGFI01000003.1, read on the forward strand.
CGCACGTGGAAGGCCAAGATAGACCCGGCGACGTTGAAGGTAGAGAACCTCATGGACCGCTCCAAGTCCTGGGTTGATCCCAAACGCAGGTCTGATAGCCTCTTGAAACACGAGCAAGGCCACTTTGACATCAACGAGGTATACAGGCGGGTATTGGAAACTCGCCTGAGGCGGTTGGAGGCGGAGGCGCCCACCCAAAAAGAGGCCGCCGAGGAACTTCAGAAGCTGATCGACGAAACCTTCGATCAGGTTTCCCGAAAGGCCGAGCAGGTCCAGGCCGACTACGATCTTGAGACCGCGCACGGCCAGGATCAGGAAGCCCAGCGGGACTGGGAGGCGAAGATCAGGGAGTGGCTGGCCGATCCGGCGAAGGCCCCGCAGCCGTGAGCTCGACCGGAAGCCAGCACCGTTCGGCGTGGGCCCGGGCCACCGCCTGAAGGACGGCCTGGGCCGCCACCCCGTCTTGGAAGCCGGGCTCCGGGGCCCTCCCCTCCCCGAGCGCGGTGAGGAGCTCATAGACCGCGTGGACGAAGGAGTGCTCGTAGCCGAGGATGTGTCCCGGGGGCCACCAGCTGCCCGCCCAGGGATGTTCGCGCTCGGTGACCACGATCCTCCGGAACCCCCGCACCTTCGCGGGATCATCTAGGGAGTAAAACCAAACCACGTTCGGATCCTCGGCGTTCCAGTGGATGCTGCCCCGAGCCCCGTTTACCTCAAGATGCATGAAGTTCTTCCGGCCGGTCGCCACCCTGGTCGTCTCAAACACCCCGGTGGCCCCGGAGGAAAACCTGGCCAGGAAGGCGGCGGTATCGTCCACCGTGACCTCACCCATGCCGGAGCCGTCGGGAAGTGGACGCTTCTTGATGAAGGTGGTCAGCATGCCGCACACCTCGGAAATCTCACCCACCAGGAAACGCGCCAGGTCCACGATGTGCACCGCCGTGTCCCCCAGGGCCCCGGAGCCCGCAAGCTCCTTTACCATCCGCCAGGAACGGGGGAGGTTTGGGTCAAGGCCCCAGTCCTGGAGGTACAGGGCGTGGAACTGCCTGATCTCTCCCAGCGCACCCTCCCGGATAAGCTCCCGGGCAAGGCGGATGGCCGGGAAGAACCGGTAGTTGAAGCAAACCATGTGGGGAACCCCGGCCTCCTCCACCGTCCGCAGCATCCTCTCGGCCTCGGGGAGGTCCCTGGCCAGGGGCTTTTCACAGAACACCGCCTTGCCGAGCCGGGCAGCGGCTTCCGCGATCTCCGCGTGGAGGTCGTTGGAGCAGGAGATGTCAACCAGGCCCACGTCGTCACGGGCCACCGCCTCCTCCCAGTCGACGGTCACATGGTCAAAGCCAAACCTGCGAGAGAACTCCTCCAGGTTCCCCTCGTCCCGGCCGCAGGCCACCGCAAGGCGCGGAAGAAGTGGAGGATCGAAGAAGGCCCGCACCTGCCGGTAGGCGTTGGCGTGGGCCCGGCCCATGAACCTAGTCCCGATCACCGCCACCCCGATTTCCTTCATCTCGCCTCCTAGGAGAACACTTTATAGGGGATGCGGAGCATCTTGGCCACCCAAATGAGCTCCTCGGTCCAGTCCCCATAAACGGCGTGGATGTGGTTGGAGTCATATTCGGAGAGGAGCTCCTCCGGCCCCACCCCAAGGCGGGTGAAGGCATGTGGCCACTCCACTTGGGTGGCCTCCGCCTTGCGCTCTGCCTCCTCCTCTGGGAGCTCGAGGAACTCGCCCGGCAAGATGGCCAGCCAATATCTGCCGTTCCTCCTCGCCAGCCGGGCCAGGGTAACCCTCCCCGGGGCGGCGATGTGGCGGACCGACGCCCCTCCAGCCGGGAAGTAAAACCCCTGGGGGTAGAACTCCACCTTGGGCAGGTTCTCGTCCGGATCGTAGGAGTGGCCCGCAAAATAGGTGGGGTGGGTCCCGGAGTTGCAGAGGTCAAAGGCCCCAAGCTCCTCGTCGTAGTGTCTGAGGTCGGCAAACAGGACCGGTTCTCCAGTAATGTGTTTCAGGATCTCCATGGTGAGGGCCCCGTCCATATCGGCTTCGGTGGCGGCCGCGATGGGCTCCTTGGGGCCGTTCCAGTCATAGGGATCGTTCAGGAGGGCCTCGGTCACGTCCATGGTGACGAAGTGGTCCGTGAGCTCGGGCTGGGCCTTGATCCCGAGGAAGTGGAGCCTCATCTCTTTGGCCATCTCCCGCACCGCGATGTAGCTTTTGATCTGGAGCTTGAGCTTCTCTGGGGTGAGCTGCTTCCCGTCATAGCGGATTTTTCCTATCTTTTCTGAGAGCCAACGGAAGGCGTCTTCCACCTCGTCGGCTGGGGCGAGCCCGGCGCGGCGGATGATTTCGGACTGGTCGATGTGCTCCACGTCCACCCCGAAGAGCTTCATCCACTGATCGGGGTTGGCGACGGCGGTGTACATGCCCATGGGCCGGCCGCCGAACAGGCCGAAGGTCTCCCCCTTGAGCCTGTTGACGGCGGAGGCGGCGCGGATGAAGGCCAGGACCTTGCGCAGGACTTCCGGGTCACGGATGTCGCCGGAAAGGCGGCCGTGGGAGACGCCGATCTGGTCCAGGGCGCCGGCGGAGGCGAGCATCCCCACCATGCCCGGGTACTGGGGGTTGATGTTAGAAAAGAGGAGGAAAGGCCCCGGGGCAAAGCGCGAGGCGATGACCGCCAGGTGTGGGAAGCTCCACACGGCGAAGTTGAAGATCGTGAGTTCACACCCCAGGTCCGCGAGCCGCTTGGCCTCGTTTCTTGCGAGCTCTGCGGTCCAGATGATCTCCTGCCCGGCGATCGGTTCCACCTCGCCTGTAGCCTCGAGTGCCTGGGCCAGCCGCTCCTGGAACTCCCGGTTTACCGGCTCCACCTCTTTGTGTACTGACTCCCTCCCATCCGAGAACGTGAGGATACCCACCTTTCTCTTTTTCATCTTGGCTCTCCTTTCTTTCCAGGCACGCATGTGGCCTGGATGACAGTTTCAGGTATGATCGCGTGCATGATTGCCTTACGGTTGTATGTATAGGTCACATGCAAAGCCCCATCGGCCGTTTGGATGGCCGAGGGGTAACTGTACTCTCCAGGGCCTTCCTCTAAGGTGATCCGCCAAGGCCAACTTTCCCCTTCGTCTGGGGAAAAATCTATCACCAAGGGGGTGCGGGGCCCCCAACGTGAAAATCCGACTGGCATCTTTTCTGGCCATTCTTCCCCTAATTCCTTAGGGAGTTTTCCCGCCCGAGTAGGGTTGTAAATTAGGGCTAGTATCCCCGATCGTAATCGGATTAACTCTATGCCGCTGTTGTTATTCGGAAGATCGGTTGGCTCGGGAACGCTCCACGTCTTCCCGCAATCCCAAGAGTAGCTTCTGTAGATGCATCCCTCTTGGCTACGCATGAACGTCATCAGCCCACCGCCCGCAAGTTGTACCACTGCAGGCTGGATTAAATGGGCACGGGCCCTTTTTCCCAAATCCCCCACGATCTCCCACGAGCGACCCCCATCCTCTGACCGGATGAACGCAGCACTCCAAGTGGCTTCCCACTCGGTGGGGATTATCCACACATTGTCATGGCGAAAAGGCCGATTTCGCCCCAGTAGCCCCTTCCTTTCCACCAGAAGCTCCAAATCCGTCCAGCTCCTGCCCGCATTAGAGCTACGTTTCACGAAAAGGTACGTGTCACCGCTGCACCACCGTCCATAGTTCACCCCCACCAATAGCCACAACCTCTCGTCGGGTCCCTCGAATAGCCGGGGGTTGGCAGGAGCCCGCTGCGCCACGTTCACCCATACCTCGGGTTCGGACCAATCGGACTTACCAGGCCCTAACCTGGTTCCCAGGACTACCGAATCGGGCGATCCCTCTCGCCGTCCCGCGTAGCAAGCGGCGATTAAGGTCCCGTCTCGTGATTCGCACAGGGTGGAGGCGTGACAGCTGGGGTACTTGGGCGAGGAACGGATACAGAACCGCTTCGTGATCCCCTCCCTCATGGCGCTACCCCTTCATCCCGGAACCGGCCAGGGTGAATCCCCGGATGATCTGGCGCCTCAAAATGAGGAACACGGCCAAGGAGGGGAGCGACGCCACGAACGCCCCCGCCAGGATCAGACCGTAGTCGATCTCGAACGCACCCTGAAGCAGCTTAAGCCCCACGGGCAGGGTGACCATTTCTGCCTTCCTCAAACAGATCATGGACCAAAAGAACTCGTTCCAAGCGAAGTTGAACATATACACCCCGAAGGCGGCGAAAACTGGTCTGGATATGGGGACGATCACCCTCATCAGCACCCCAAAGCTGGAACAACCGTCTATCCTGGCCGCGTCCTCAAGGTCCTTAGGGATGTTGATGAAGAACTGCCTGAGGAGGAACACCCCAATGGGCATCGCCATCATGGGCAGGGCCACCCCTTGATAAGTGTTGAGGAAGCCGAACTTGGTCATGGTGAAAAACAGCGGGATCACGTTAACCTGCCAGGGGAGCAGCATGAACACCAATAAGATAAGAAAGAGCACGTCCCGTCCTCGCCAGTTGAGCCGGGCGAAGGAGAACGCGGCCAGTGTGGACACGATCAGGGAGCCAAAAGTGACCATGGTTGAAACGATTAAGCTGTTCAACAGCCACCTTAAAAACGGCCATTCGGCAAACAACCTCCGCACGTTGTCCAGGGTGAAGTGCGACGGGATCCATTTAGGTGGGATCTGGAAGATCTCGCTCTCCGGCTTGAAGGCGGTGTCGGCCATCCACAGGATGGGGATCACCCACAGGAAGGCGACCCCGTACATGACAAAATACGGCAGGATCCGCTTTAGCCTTTTGCCCCAGCTCATTGCAGCTCCGATTTGAGGCCCAAAAGCCTCACCCCGATCAAGGTTAAGATCAGGATGAGGACGAGGAGGATGACGCCGGAGGCGGCCGCCTTCCCCACCTGGAAGTAGTCAAATCCCACCCAGTAAAGGTAAAGGGCCAGCACCTCCGAAGCCCTTCCCGGTCCCCCCTCGGTCATCATCAGCACCTGGCCGAATGTGCGGAAGGCGGAGATGATGGTGAGGACTAAGGTAAAGAGCAACGATGGTTTGATAAGAGGCATGATGATGTGGATAAACTGATGCCAGGGCCTTGCTCCGTCTATGGCAGCGGATTCGAACAGCTCCTTGGGGATCTCCTCCAGCCCCGCTTGAAGCACCACCATCCGATAACCTGCAAGCCACCAGGCAGTGGCGAAAGCGATGGCGGGCAGGGCCCAAGCGGGGTCTGTCAGGAACACCGGGGCCGACGGAAAGATCCGGCTAATCGTGTGTTGGACCAGTCCGAAGTCCCTGTCCAGGAGCCACTTCCAGATGATAGCCACGATGGAGACGTTAAGTAGGTATGGGAAGAACAGAATCGACTGCACCGTCACCGTTCCCCGCCGAGAGCGTCCCCATCCCCAGATCATTAGCGCAAACAGAAACCCGAGGCCGATTATCAGCGGGATGGTCATCCCGGCGAACTTGAACGTGTTGGCGAAGGCGTTCCAGAACCTCTCTTCATGGAAGAGCTGGACGTAATTGGCGAGGCCGACGAATTTCGACCCTTTGAGGGGGTTCCAGTCGAACAGGCTGATGTATATCCCGTATCCCACCGGCCACGCCAGGAACACCCCCCATAGCCCCAGAAAGGGGACTACGTACAGGATGCCCTCCAGGTTCCTATGGCGGTATAGAAAATGCCCGAACTTTCCCCACATGTCGTATTATATAGGGGGGCGGAGGTCTTCCTCCACCCCCCTTCTTGACCTCAGCCGCCGGCAAGTATCCGGTTGCAATCCTCTTCAGCCCTGTCCAGAGCCTCCTGCGGGGATATCTTCCCGTTGACCGCCAGCTCGATCTGGGCTTGGATGGCGTCCTCCAATTCGGAGCCCTTGGGGTGGTTGATGGGGAAGTGGACCAGGCCCTTCTGGGCCATCTCGTTGAGCCACTTTCCGGACTTGGTCCAGTAGTCGGAGGCCAGGAGTTCCGGGTTCTCCGCTTCGGGCTTGTAAGCGGTGATGTGGCCACCGTACATGGTCCAGATGTGGGAGTTCTCCGAGATAAACTTGAGAACCTCCGTGGCGGCAAGGTATACGTCCTTGGAGGTGCCGGCGGGCTGGAGCGGGATCACCAACTGGTGGCTGTTGCCCCAGGTGTAGGGCGTCCCGAAGAAGTTCGGCATCGGAGCATAGCCCCAGTTGACGCCGCTCTTCACAGCGGTGCCATAGTACCAGTTGCCGGCCACCAACATGCCCAGCTGTCCTGCGGCAAACTGGCTATAGCCGTTGCTGCCGGGTTTGTTCCAACCGAAGTCGTTAAAGATGTCGACCAGGAACTGCAAGGCGAGCAAGCCCTTGGGGTTGTTGAAAGTGGCATGGGTGTAGTCCTTATCAAACAGCTGCCCGCCCATCTGCCAGAAGAAGACATACCAGGCCCGGCGAAGCTTCCTGGGGGCCGCGTCCTCAGCCGGATGGAAGGCGTAGTAGCCCGCGGCTTTGATCCGCTCGCAGGCGTCGATGAACTCCTCCAATGTCTGCGGGGGCTTCTCAGGATCGAGGCCCACCTCGGCGAAGATGTCCTTGTTGTACCAGAGGCCCCAGCCGTGTGTGTCGAGGGGGATTAGGTAGTGGTGCCCACCGAGTTCACCGGCAGCCCAGTTGGCCCCAACGTAGCTGTCTGGGTCGATTCCAGCTACCTTAAGCAGGTTTCCGACAGGGGATGCATCGAGGGGCGTGAGGTAATCGGCCATCTCCACCAGTTTGTTGGTGTGGCACACGCCGAGCTGGGGCGGGTTGCCGGAGATCACGGAGAGGCGGAACTGGGCATAGTACTGGGTCCACCCACCCTGAATGAGTTCCACCTTTATGCCATCGTGGGTCTCGTTGAACATGTTGATGATCTGCTCCATGGCCTGGGCATCCGCCTCGTGGAAAAGGGTCTGGAAGGTGAGCTTAATCGGATCGGCTGCCCACACCTGAAGTCCCAACAGGGACACGCCTAACACTGCAAGGATCCACCACCTTCGCATCTTCTAACACCTCCTGAAAATTTCTTCAAAACCCGTTGACCAGATTGCACTGACTGACCTCGGTTTGTCCCCACCCATCACCTCCTTTCCTCAACGGCAACTTTGGCCTCGGATGTCACGGCGTGAAGGGAAGGGATAAATCCCTCCTTCTCCCCAGTGTTCAGGGGGAGGAGAGGCGGTATCGGCTCCCCCACGTCCTGGCCCAAGGCGTTGAGGGCTTCCTTGATGAAGGGCACCCGGCCCCGCCTGGTCAGGCGGCAAAGCCGGATCACCAGCCTCTGAAGGACCGCGGCCAAAGTCACCTCGTTGGCCTGAGCGGCCTGGAATAACCTCACGTAGAGATCGGGGAAGATGTTTGCGCAGCTGGAAACCAAACCTGAAGCCCCCATGGAGAGCAGGGGGAAGGCAAGCTCGTCCGTCCCCACAAGCAACACGAGCTCCTCCCCCAACTCCAAGTACTCCTCCCACGACTCCCAATCCCATCGGCTGACTTTGGCTCCGGTCACGTTGGGGGCTTCTCTGGTGAGCTGACGAAGCAGCTCCGCCCCCAGTGGATTGCCGGTGGTGGCCGGGATGTCGTAGAGGAACAGCGGGGTTTCCTCCACGGCCCGGGCAATGCTCAAGTAATGGGCCCGCAGCTCTTCCTGGCTCAGTCGATAGCGGCAGGGAGGGGCCACGGCCACCCCGACGGCTCCACACTCGGCGGCGTGAAGTGAAAGCGCCCTTGCCACTTCGGGGCGATCGTGGCCAGTGTGCACGATAACCGGGAGTTCTTCGTGACTAGCCGCTAGTATGGCTTCGGCGAATGCCATCCGGGCCTCCGTGGATAAGAGGGTCCCCTCCCCGGTGGTTCCCAACACGAACAGCCCCCGTACCCCGGCACGGGCAAACCGTTCCACCAACAGGGGGATGGCCTCGTCCTTGATCCGGTTCGCCCCCCTGTCCCAAGGCGTGACCAGGGCTACCCATACCCCGGAGAACCCTTCTCGATCTTTCATGCCGACCCCCTAACCTTGAGGTCCACCGGCACCCTCTCTTCTCGGGGTGAGAGGGGCTCCTCCCTGCCCAGGCGTTCCAGCAGGAGCCTCACAGCACAGTGGCCGATTTCGTGGGGGCGCTGGGCCACGGCGGTGAGCGGGGGACTGGCTATCTCCGCCCACTCCAGATCGTCAAAGCCCATCACTGCTACTTGGTCTGGGATGCGTACTCCCCGGGCGAAAAGTTCTTGGAGCACCCCCACCGTCATCAGGTTGTTGGTGCTGAAGATGGCAGTGGGCGGCGGCTCGAGCGCAAGGAGCCTGGCCGCGGCCTCCCGCCCCCCCTCCACCCGATACCCCCCGTAAACCACAAGCTCTTCGGAAAGGGGGACCCCCACCTCCTCCAGGGCCTTCCGGTAGCCGGCGAATCGCTCCTCGGTGGTGGTGGCCCCAGGGATCCCCAAAACGATCCCGATCCTACGATGCCCCCGCTCGATGAGGTGCCGGGTGGCCAGGTACGCCCCGCCCACGTTGTCAGAAAGCACCGCATCCGCCTCCACCCCGGGGGCACGCCGGTCCACAAACACAAAAGGAACCCCTTGCCGGGCCAGCTTCCGGATGGCGGGGTTCTCCCCCCCACCCACCGGGGCAAGCAGCATCCCATCCACCCTCCTGCGGCGGAGGACCTGCACATAACGGTTTTCCTTCTCCGGGGTCTCATCGCTGTTACAGACGACGATTGAGTAACCTGCCTCCAGGGCCGCATCCTCCGCCCCCCGCACTAGCGTCGCGAAGAAGGGGTTGGTGATGTCGGAGACAACCACCCCGATCACATGGGTCTTCCGCGTCCGCAGCGATTGGGCTACGGCGTTGGGGTGGTAGTCGAGCTCCTCCATCGCCCGGCGGACCCTCTCCGCCGTCTCCGGGGCCACCTTGCGGGTCCCGTTGATCACATGCGACACCGTCGCCACCGACACCCCGGCCCGCTCCGCCACATCCCTTATCGTCGCCATCTCAAATCGTTTACGGTAAACGTTTACCGTATACGTTTTACATGATACCGGGGGTGGGCCCGGTTGTCAAGTCGAACGTCAAAACTTCGATTCAACCAGTGATATCCTGGACGAGGGTGAGGAAGCCGGTGAAGGAGAGCCCGAGGAGGTGGAGGTTGCCCACGTGGACGTGCCTGAGGCCTGCCCCCACCGCCGCCCGGTAGCAGCGGATCGCCTGCTCAAGGGGGGTCACCGGGAGGTCGGATAGGCAGTAAGCCGGGTAGAACACAAGGAGCGAGTAGGGGATCTCCGGGGAGAGCCGGGCGATGAACTCCGCGATTTTTCCCACCTCCTCCTCGTCCACGTAGCCGGGCACAAGCAGGGTGGTGGCCGTAAGCAAGGGGTGCCCGGCCGCGGGAAGCAGCTCTTCTGCCACCCTCCGAAAGTTATCGAATGAGGGACGGGTGGGGACGCCACACAGGGCCAGGGAAAGCTTTTCGCTCCAGGCCTTGAGGTCGAATTTCACGATGCCGCCGCTTTCAAGGGAGAGCTCGGCCGCCTGCAAGACCAGCCTGGGATTCCCAGCGCCGTTCCACTCCCAGCAGATCCTTATCCGTCCCCCTGAGCCCTCGACGATCCGGCGGGCTGCCCGGATGGCAAACGGGAGCTGGGGCTCAGGAGACCCCCCGAAGAAACACACACACCGCACCCCCGGGGCCAGGGCCCACCGCACAAGCTCCTCCTCCGAAATCCGCTCCCCCTCGTCGAAGAACTTGTGGTTTGCGTTCTGGCAGAAGAGGCAGTCGAAGTTGCAGCCGTAGAAGAACACGGCCAGGTTCTTCCCCTCCCGCTCCCCACAGAACCAGGCGGCACAGCAGTTGGTGGGGAGGGGGTCGTAGTAGGTGTGGGCTAAGGCAACCCCCGCCCCTTCCTCCCAAAGGTAGCGGACCCTTCCTCCGCGGGCAGTGCGCAGGCCGCAGTAACCGAGCTCCCCTTCCGGAATCCGGCAGGCGTTCGCGCACAGCCGACACGGGGTTCCCCGCCGCGGCGGGACCGGGGGGAGCTTGAGGGCCCCACGCACCTCCCGGTGCGGGGCAAGAAGCTCCCCGTGGGAAGCCTTCCTCACACAGGCCGGGCATAGGCCGATGACCCCAGCCGCCTCGACGCCGCACCTTCGGCACCCCACAAGACTGAGATTAGCCTACTGCATCTTTTGCCACCACCAAGACGCGGAAAACCGGTTCGTGGCTGAGAGGCATCTTTGGAGCCGGCCAATCCTGAAGCGGCTTTAAGTCAAGGCCCTGATGATGACCCCGCCCCCCAGCACCTCCTCCCCCCGGTAGAACACGGCCGCCTGTCCCGGGGTCACCGCCCGTTGTGGCGTTTCGAACTCCACTTGGGCCTCCTCCCCTTCCAGGGCCACCTGGGCGGGGGCGGCGGGGGCGCGGTAGCGGATCTGGACCCGGCATTCGAACCGTTTTCCGGGGGGGGCGCCGGAGATCCAGTGGAGCCCCCTGGCCACCAGGCCCCGGGCGTAAAGAGCGCTTTCCGGACCCACGATCACCGCGTTCCTCCCCGGGTCCAATGCCACCACGTATAGAGGTTCCGGCGAGGAGAGCCCAAGGCCCCGGCGCTGGCCCACGGTGAAGTGGGGTAGGCCCCTGTGGATGCCCAGCCTGCGGCCGGCGAGATCCAGGATCGGACCGGGGGGGGCGTCCGGGATCAGCTCCCCCACGCCCTCCGGGGCAAAGCAAAGGTCCTGGGACTCGGGGAGCCGGGCAGCCGTGAGCCCAAGCCTCTCGGCTATCCCCTTGATCTCGGCCTTGGTGAGCTCCCCCACCGGGAGCAGGGCCCGGGAGAGCTCCTCCTGGGTGAGGGAGTAAAGGAAATAGGACTGGTCTTTGACCTGATCGCGGCCCCGCAAAAGCAGCGCCCTCCCCCCTTCCTTTACGATGCGGGCGTGGTGGCCGGTGGCAACATAGGGGATCCCCCGCCGGTCTGCCTCCTTAAGCAGGAGGGCAAACCGGACCTCCCGGTTGCATGCTACGCAGGGGTTCGGGGTTTTCCCACTTCGGTACGCCCGCAGGGCCGGCTCGATCACAAGCCTCCGGAAATCGTCATGGGCTTGGACCGTCTCGTGGGGGATCCCGAGCTCCCGGGCGGCCAGGGCGGCGGCGCCCACCGAGCAGCAGGGGTTCTCCTTGGGCCCGGCAGGGTCCCACAGCCACAGGGTGAGGCCGAAGACCTCGTAGCCCGCCTCCCGCAGGAGGTGGGCGCACACGGCGGAATCCACCCCCCCGGACATCCCCACCAGCACCCGCTCAGCCACCCGCCCGGTTCACCCCTCCACCTGTTTGGGAACGATGCACAAGAACTTCAGGGGGCCGTTTCCGGTGTTCCGGAACTGATGCAGCTCGTTTGGCCTAACCAGCACGGCTGTGCCCGGGGAGAGGTTGTGGCCCCCCCCATCCGTCCACAGCTCCCCTTCCCCTTCCAGGACGATCACCCCGTGCTCGAAGGGGTGGGCGTGTTTGGGGGTATGACCCCCGGGGCTCACGGTGAAGAGGCGAACCGCGAACGTAGGGGCCCCATCCGCCGGCCCCAGCACCACCTGCTTGACGACGCCCACCACCTCCCCGCCATCGGACAGGTCCTTACCCGGTACATCCTGGATTCGCTTTATCACCGCCATCTTGCCTCCTTCAGATCTCCAGGGCCAGAAACGGGACCAGAAGCTCTTCTTCGGTGAGCCCGCCGTGCATCCCCCGGAGTTTAAACTCCTCCTTGGGCCACAGGAGGAACCGGGAGCCGCGCGCCAGGGCCACCAGGTCCCCCAGCCGGGCGCGGGACTCCGAGGTCGGCCGCTCCAGCCCCCACAAGTCCTTCTCCAGGGCCTCATCGCTTTTCATGACCAAAAGATCCTGGGGGAACCTCTCCCTTAGGAACTCCTCCACCTCCTGCTCATGCCCCCGGCGTAGGTAGAGGTAGGCCGCCCGGGCATCCCCCGTCGGCGGGCAAAGAAGCCCCTCCCGCAGCACCTCATGCTCCGGGCACAGGATCACGTCCTTTTTGGGGTCCACGTCCACAAAACCATGGTCCGCGGTGAGGATGACGGTGACCCCGGAGGTCCAGGCCAGGAACTCCTCCCCCAACAGGCGGAAAAAGGTGGCCACCTCGGTGGCGAAGGCCGGGGAACTGGGGCCGTAGGTATGGGCCAAGGAGTCCCCGGTGGGCCAATACACCGCCAGGAGGGCCTTCCCCGGGCGCGTAGCCGCCTCCCCAAGCTGCATGAAGAGGTCGGAGAGCGAAAGGTAGGGCACCACCCTGTTCACCCCCTGATATAGGAGCTGGGAAAGGCCGGAGTCCATGATGAACTTGGGGAGGAAGAGAGAGGTAGGCACCCCTATGGTCTCCAGCCGCCGGTACAGGGTGGGCACCGGGATGAACTCCTCGGGCTTCATCCCCACCTTCTGCAGTGAGTCGGCCTGGGCCCCGGGCACGGCCAGCTTGATCATGTTCACCAGCGCCCCGGGGTCCTGCAGGAACAGGGTGTAACCCAGCACCCCATGCACCAGGGGGCTGGCCCCGGTGGAGAGGCTCGCCAGGGCCGTGGTGGTGGTGGGTGGGAAGACCGAGGTCAACGGGATGTAAACCCCGGCCTCCCGGAACGGGGTCAGGTCCACCCGCCCCTCCTGGGCCAGCCGCTCCAGCTTGAGGTAGCCCAATCCGTCCAGAATGAAACTGACAACCTTCTTGGCCGGGCGCAGCCGCAGCTCCTGAGCCAGCCCCCCTCCCTCCCCCCCAAGCAGCTCCTCGATGGTGTGGGGCACGGAAAGCAGCGAGTACCGCTCATAATGGGGGCGCAGGCCGCCGGTATCGTCCCGGATGCGCATTAAAACCCCTTGTGCTTTTTGCATAGCTTCGGCATTATAGCCGTGGAGCCTACCGCAGCGAAAGGAGGGAAGGGGATGGCGACCTGCCTGAACAAAGAGGCGAACCTGGATCGGTGCCCGTGCACCTGGCCGGGCTGCCCGCGCAAGGGGATCTGCTGCGATTGCCTGCGGTATCATCTTGCCCACGATGAACTCCCGGCGTGCTGTTTCCCGCCCGAGGTGGAGAGGACCTACGACCGCTCGTTCCGCCGCTTCGCCCAGCTCCAGGGGGGATGAAGAACCGTCAAGTCGCCAAGATCCTGTATGAGGTGGCTGACCTTTTGGAGCTCAAGGGGGTGGAGTTCAAACCCCGGGCCTATCGGCGGGCCGCCCAGGCGGTGGAGTCATGCCCCACCCCCATCGAGGAGCTGGTGGAGGGGGGCAGGCTTTCCGAGCTCCCGGGCGTTGGGAAGTCCATAGCCGAAAAGATCGTCGAGATAGTGAACACGGGGAAGCTCGCCTACCACGAGGAGCTGAAGAGGGAGCTTCCGGTGGACCTGTACTCCCTCACCCAGGTGGAGGGGGTAGGGCCCAAGACGGCCAAGCTCCTTTACGAAAAGCTCGGGGTACGCACACTGGAAGACCTGGAGCAGGCCGCGAAAGAGGGCAGGATCCGAAACATCAAGGGGCTGGGGGCCAAGACAGAGGAGAAGATCCTGCGAGGCCTTTCCGAGGCCCGGCGCACGGAAAGGCGGGAGCTTCTGGGCTATGCCCTCCCCCTGGCCCGCGAGCTCTGTCGAAAACTTGAGAAGACCGGCCTATTCAGGCGCATCCAGCCCGCCGGCTCCCTCAGGCGGGGGAAGGAGACCGTGGGGGACCTGGATCTCTTGGCCATCTCCGACCAGCCCGAGGCCGCCTCCCAGGCATTCATCTCCCTGCCGGAGGTGGAGGAGGTCCTGGCCCAGGGGCCCAAGAAGTCCTCGGTACGCCTTTCCGGGGGGCTTCAGGTGGACCTCAGGATCGTGCCCCAGGAGTCCTTCGGGGCCGCCTTACAGTACTTCACCGGCTCCAAGGCCCACAACATCCGGCTCCGGGAGCGGGCGGTGGCCCGGGGTTGGAAACTCAATGAGTACGGGCTGTTCGACCGGGAGGGGAGGCGCCTGGCCGGGGAGGCGGAAGAGGACATCTACCGCGCCCTGGAACTCGATTTCATCCCCCCGGAGCTGAGGGAGGATCAGGGGGAAATCCAGGCGGCCGAGCGGGGCGAGCTCCCCAGGCTCATCAGCCTCGAAGAGGTGAAATCCGACCTGCACGTCCACACGAACTGGTCGGACGGCAAGTCCACCCTGGAGGAGCTGGTGGCCGCGGCCAGGGAAAGGGGGCTTTCCTACATGGCCATCACCGACCACTTCAGGTTCTCCCAGGCGATCCACGGCCTCTCCGAAGAAGACCTCCAGCGGCAGATAGACGAGATCGCCCGGCTGAACGAGAAGCTTTCCGACTTCCATATACTCACCGGGGTGGAGGCCAACATCCAGCGGGACGGCTCCATCGACGTGCCCGAGGACCTGCTGCGCAAGGTTGACCTTGTGATCGCCTCGGTCCACTCCCACTTCCGACTCTCCCGCAGGGAGATGACCGCCCGGCTTGTGCGGGCGGTGGAGCACGAGCTGGTGGACGTGCTGGGGCACCCCAGCGGCAGGCTGATCGGGGAGCGCCCCCCCTATGAGGTGGACTGGGAGGAGCTGTTCTTCCGGGCGGCCAAGTCCGGGACCTTCCTTGAGGTGAACGCAAATCCCCAGCGGCTTGATCTTTCCGCCCCCATGGTGCGGGAGGCGATCGAGGTGGGGGTGGGGATCATAATCGGAACCGATGCCCACGCCCGGGATCATCTGGAATTCCTGGAGCTCGGGGTGCTCACCTGCCGACGGGGCTGGGCGGAAAAGAAGCACGTGCGCAACTGTCTCCCCTGGGAGGAGCTCCTTGCCTTGAGGAAGAGGGGGAGATAAGGGCCCCTCCCGCGGGAAGGGCCCTCCTGGTCAACCCTGATTAACGGGGTACGACGTTCTTCGCTTGCGGCCCTTTGGGGCCCTCGACGATCTCGAACTCCACGGTCTGTCCCTCACGTAGGGACTTGAAGCCGGCCATATTGATGGCGGAGAAATGAACAAAAACGTCGGGGCCGTTGTCTTGCTCGATGAAACCGTAACCCTTGGAGTCGTCGAACCACTTCACCTTACCGGTGGCCATAGGTCATTCCCTCCTTTCCTTCCAGATTTCGACCGCCTACATGCACCCACCGCTACGCCTTTGGGAACTACCCTACGGCCACGCGGTCGCACTTCGTACGGTCCTACAACCAGAATGATAACCCCCCGGGGGAGAAAAGCAAGTCAAAAGATCACGGGAGCTTGCCCACCGGGGCAAGGTAGATCACGAACTCCTCATCCCCGTCCACCTCGAGAAGCCCGTCCATGGCGGCCTGGGAGTAGGCTCCCACCGCACAGGTCCCCGCCCCGATGGCCTCGCAAGCCAGGTACAGGTTCTGGCAGATATGGCCGGCGTCGATGGCGATCACCTTGTGGGAGCGGATGGAATAGCGCCACTCGGTGCGGTAGGGGATGGCGGCCCAGACGAACACGGCCGCCGCCTCCCCCACGAACTTCTGGCCCAGGGCCGCCCGGGAGATCTTGGCGGGGAGTTCCGGGTCCTCCCGCAGGAGGACGAGCCGATGGTCCAGGGGGAGGTAGCGGTAAAGGCCCGAGGGGAGGCCCTCCACTCGGTGCACCGAAAGGTAGGTCTCAAACGGGTGTCGAGCCCCGGCAGAGGGAACGGTTCGGAAGCTCGCCACCCCGCCCCGTGCCACCTCCCTCACCCCCTGGGTCGCCCAAAGGAGGAAAGACAGCTCCTCTAAGGTGAGGGGTTCAGAAGAAAATTTCCTATGACTGCGGCGGCGGGCGATGGCCTCCCGCAGGGGGATGGCCCCCAGGGTGATCCGCTCCGGTGGGACAAGGTCGAAGAACCTTGCGTCCTCCGGGGGTGGCTTCTGCAAGGGGGGTGCGGGGATGCCCCTCCCCTGGTCGGTTTCGATCTCCCTGTCCCACGTCTCGGCCTTAAGCCACCTGCGCCCTTCCTCGATCCCTCTCATCGCACCTCCTTCAGTCCTCCGGTCGGAGGAAGTAGCCAAACCCCGGTTGGGTGGCGATCAATTCCTCCCCCCCAGGGGCCGCCTCCCCCAGCTTCTTCCTCAGGCTGTAAACACACTGTTTCACGTTCTTGTCATCGGCGTACCTGCTTTCCGACCACATCGCTTCCAGGATCTCCTGGCTGGAAAACACCCGCCCCGGCGAGGAAGAAAGGAGCGAAAGCAAGGCGAACTCCTTCGGGGTGAGGGGTACCCGCTTACCGGCCAGGTATACTCGCTTGGCCGCCTGGTCGATTTCCAATTTCCCCACCCGTATCCTCCCCTCCCCAGTCCTACTTCGGCCGTGTCTCCACCACTTCCATGCGGAGAGAGCGGCCAGGGCGGAGAGGTCCACCGCCAGCGCCACCGCAGACACCACCCCGGCGAGGGCCCCAAACCCCTTGCGGATGGGTTCGGGCTGGGCGAGCACCAACCACACGTACCCCGTCCCCCGCTCCAGGGCCCTAAACGGGTAAAAGGCAGCCACCCCCTGTCCCTCGGAGATAGCCACCCGGATTGCGGTGGGCCCGGCGGGAACGGGGCTAGGAGGGGGGAACTCTTCTTCAGGCCCCGAGCTTTTGAGCACCACCTCATCACCCACTTTCACCTCAAGGTAGAGGACCCCCCCGAAGCGCCCGGCATCGTCCACAAGCTCCCCCAAAGGGGAAAGGTCCCTGTCTGGGTGCCTGGCCCGGTCGGCGATCATGGCCGCCAGGTCCACAGCGCGTTCCTCGAGCATTGTCAGGGCCGCCCGCTGGCCCAGGTAAAGGAACAGCCACGCCCCCAGGGCACAGGCCAGGGAGATGACCACCACAGCAAGCCCTATGCCTCGATCGCCGAACGCCCGCATGACCATAAGATGATACTCGCCCCCTTCCTCCCCGTCAGGTTTGACCCCTTCCTTACCGAATCCTAACGCACCTCCTATGGACTTCTGATAAGCAAGCCCCCTACCCTTGGCCCCGCAAGGCCCCCCTCAGGGAGGGCCATAACCCGGCAGGGGGGAGGCCCCAGGCTCCCCCCTGCCCATACAAGAAAGGAGGAAGCATGAATACCTTATCAAGATTTATCACAAGGACGGCCATCGGGATCTTAGGGGTGAGCGCCTTGGGCGGGCTCGCCTGGGGACAAATGATCTTCGGGTTGGGTGAGTTCCCCGGTGGTACCCTGCACGTGGCGTACGAGATCATCCGCATCGAAGACGGGGAGAAGGTCTACTCCACCTACACGCTGGATATCTTCCCCAACCCAGACGGCACCTACACCTCCCGGGAGACCTTCGAAGCACCGAACCAGGAGCTCGAAGAGCTCACCACCGGGATGAGGCGGGCGGCCCAGGCGGCGGTGGCCGGGGCCCGCTACGAGGAGGAGGAGAGGGCCGACATCGACCTCTCGCCCCTCCAGACCCTGGAGGAGAAGGGGGTTCAGGTACGGCCTCACCAGAACTACTACCTCCCGGACGGGGCGCGGCTGGTTACCGGGGAGCTCTCCGAGATCGCAGGGATTCAGGTTGTAATGGGGACATACCTGCACCCCGGTTATCCGAACCAGCGGGTGATCTTGGCCTTCGCCGCGGATCCAGAAGTGGCGGATCTTCTTCCCATGCTCCCGCTGATGGTTCGGGAGATCAACGGGGAAGAGGACATAAGAACCCAGCTCATCGAGTTCAGCTACAGCCCGACGGGGTAGGGGGTGTCATGGTCGAGCTCGTGGAAGCCGTCAAGACCTACAAGCTCGGAAAGACCGAAGTGCGGGCCCTTCGGGGGGTGAGCCTCAGCGTAAAGGAGGGGGAGTTCGTGGCCATCATGGGCCCGTCGGGCTCGGGGAAGTCCACCCTCCTCCACGTGATCGGGTGCCTCGACAGGCCCGACCAGGGGCGGGTGTACCTGAACGGCCAGGAGGTATCCGGGCTCTCCGAGGACCGGCTGGCAGAGTTTCGGGGCAAGTTCGTTGGGTTCGTGTTCCAGACCTTCAATCTGGTGCCGACTCTCTCGGCACTGGAGAACGTGGAGCTCCCCATGACCTTTCAAGGGGTACCCCGCAAACGGCGGCTTGCCCTGGCAAGGGAGCTCCTCGTGCAGGTGGGGCTTGGGGAGAGGCTCAGGCACCGGCCAGCGGAGCTCTCCGGTGGGGAAAGGCAACGGGTGGCCATCGCCCGGGCCCTGGTGAATGACCCCAAGCTCATCCTGGCCGACGAGCCCACCGGGAACCTGGACTCTGTCTCCGGCGCCCAGGTGATGGAACTCCTCAAAGGCTTGAACGAAGAGCAGGACAAGACCTTGATCGTGGTGACCCACGACCCGGAGATCG
Source organism: Acetothermia bacterium 64_32 (assembly GCA_001508155.1). Lineage (GTDB taxonomy): Bacteria > Bipolaricaulota > Bipolaricaulia > Bipolaricaulales > Bipolaricaulaceae > 64-32. The sequence continues at coordinate 98,123 of LGFI01000003.1, forward strand.
CCTCCTACGCGGGGAGAACCGTCCACATTCGGGACGGGAGGATCCAAGAGGTCGCAGAGGTGCAGACATGATACTTGATTTCATTAGGATGTCTTGGAGGGGGATCAAAACGCGGAAGGCCCGATCGACCCTCACTGTTTTGGGGATCGTGATTGGGGTGGCGGCGGTGGTGGCGCTGATCGCCATCGCCCAGGGGATGCAAGCTACGATGGAGCGGGAGTTCGAGGCGATCGGCTACGACACCGTGTTCGTCATCCCCGGCGAAGCCCCCCAGGGCATGCAGGCTATGCCAGACAGGATGCGCCGTCTGGCGTTTTTCGGTGGGGGAAGCGAGGGGGCGGTGCTGGACCTCTCGCGCCTGAAGGGGCTTCCCCAGGTGGAGGCAGTGGGGGCGATCCGCACCGAGACTGCTATCATCACCGCCCCCGGGCTCGAGGGCCAGGGCTTTTTGCGGGTCACCGGCCTTAGCTCCGGAATCACCCAGGGTTTCCCGAGCTATTTCTCCGGCTTCTCCCTCGCTGGAGGGAGGGGTTTTGGGGAAGGCGATGAGTTCGTGGTGATCCTGGGCCCCAAGGTGGCGGAGGACTTTGGGGTTAGCGTCGGCGACAGGATAACCATCGAAAACAAGGAGGTCGAGGTCATCGGGATACTAGAGGAAAGCGAAGACGGGGGCATGCAACGGGGTCTTCCCGGTGACCCAAACTACGGGATCTACCTCCCCATCGCGGCGGTCGATTCCCTGTTCGGGGAGCCCGGGAAGGTTTCCCTTGCCCTTGTCAAGGCCGCCGAAGGGGCGGACGTGAAGAGGGTGTCCCAGCTTGTGGAGCAGGCCATGGCCACGGCCGGAACCCCGGTGACCACCACCACCGTCCAGGAGATGGCCGAGATGGCAACGCGGATGTTGAGCAGCGTCCAAGCGGTGTTGGCCGCCATCGCCGCCATCTCCCTCCTCGTAGGCGCCATTGGGATCATGAACACCATGTACACCGCGGTGCTCGAGCGGGTGCGGGAGATCGGGATCATGAAGGCGGTGGGGGCAAAGAAAAAGCACATCCTGAGCCTCTTCCTCCTCGAGTCCGGGCTGGTGGGCCTGATCGGAGGGGTCCTGGGGGTGATCGTGGGGGTAGCCCTGGCCTCCGTGGCCGGCCGCCTCATCTCCGGCTCTATGAACGTCGGGCCGATGGCAGGCGGTTTCTCCTTCTCCGCGGTCTTCCCGGCCGAATTGATCGTCGGGGCGTTGGCCCTGTCCTTCGGGCTCGGGGCCCTGGCCGGGGTCTGGCCCGCCCAGCGGGCCGCCCGCCTGAGCCCCGTCGAGGCCCTGCGCTACGAGTAAAGGAGGACGGATGGGCCGTAAACTCCTGGTGCTCTTGCTCGTCTTAAGCCTCGCCAGCCCTGCCCTGGCCAAGTTCTTCGGCTCCCTCGATAGCATCTTGACCCTCGATACCACCTTGGGAACTCCGGCCCTCAGCTCCACCTTGTGGGCGAGCTACTTCACCGGGGAGGTGGCCGAGCTCCCAAACAGCCAGCTCGCCGCCATCGCCTACCTCACCGACCGCCAAGTTACCGACCCCGGCCTGGGGCTCCAGCTCATCGCCCCCCTGGGGGAGGGGATGATCCACTTCCAAAGCTACGCAAAGCAGGACATCGTGGTGGAATGGCCGGTGGGAAGCTGGCAGCTCCTCTCCGACTTCGCCCTTTCTTGGGACCGCACAAGCTCTTACCTCTGGAACGAGCTCACCGTGTATATCTACGGGATCTCCCTCACCGCCACAAGTGCCCTCAGCTGGATGGCCGGGGCCTTCTCCTCCGGCCTTGAACTCACCCTCCAGGGAACTACCCTTGCGGGCTTGGGGGTAGCCTTAAGCGGGGTCTTCGGCCTTTCCCCAGAGCTTTCCGAGCACACCTTGGTGGTGGAGGAAGGGCAGCTTGGCGAGTTCCGCTACGGGGAGCTTGAGCTTTCAGGGGTGAAGCTTGGATGCCTTAACTTAGACGCTACCACCAGGATCTCCAGACAGGGCTTTTCCTGAACTGAGCTCGAGTGGAAGCTGGACGAGGCAGGCCTATGTCCAGGCTGCGACCTTATCTCAGACCTCGATCTTTTGGCGACGGTTACCTTTTCTGTCCAAACGAAGTCCATCCTGATCGAGGCGGGGGCCCTGGTAGAGGAGGTGGGGGACCTTTACTTCTACCTTCGCCTCCTTCCCTGGGAGTGGGCGCCAAATGCCCCTTCGGTGAATGCACTTAGGCTCACCGGGATCGGGCTGTGGGACCTGGAGCTAGGGGGAGCCAAGGTAAACGCCCTCCTTTCCCCTGGAGGAAGGCTCTATAGGCTGAGGGTGAAGGACGACCTGTGGCTTAGGGCATACGGATATTACGTGGACATCGAAGGTTTAGAGGAAGAAGAGAAGCCGAGATACGTGGAAACGCCCTACGATGCCGTCTTGAGCCTGGAGGAGGATTTCGGCAACGCCTCCTTCGCCCTGGACCTCTACTCCGACGCCGTGGACGGAGGGCTCTTCGGTCTTGGGCTCGTGACCCTGGAGGGCTACGCTGTGATTGCCGAGCCGCTTGAGGTCCGGCTAGGGCTTTCCCTGGACCCCGTCTTGGGCCTTAAGAAGCTGGCCTTCGAGTTCAAGTACTCCCTTTACGTCTACTGATCCTCGGCTTGGGAGGGCTCCACAGAATCTCCATGGAAAAACCATGGCTCTTTTACACATACACATTTAGACTACCAAGGGGGGACGGAGGGGCCTCCCGCTCCCTTTATCAGGACCGGGGCTTGGAACGCCCATCGGCCTAGGCACGAAGGAGGTATCCGATGGCTGAGCAAAGGGAGAGGCCCGTGGCAGCGTTTGTGCTGTCGCTCCTTGCGGGCCTGTGGATGATCTTCGCCGCCGGAGGGGTGATCAGCGGCTACAACCCCGCTTGGAGGTGGGGTTGGAGGATGGGCAGAATGATGGGCAGCGGTTGGACGTGGGGCCGCGAGGTGGCCGACTGGTGGCCCTGGCTGGGCGTCCTCATCGGGATCGTGGTCCTGGTGGGCGCGGGGATGCTCTACGCCAAGCCAAGACAGGCCTCGGGCTGGGGGATCACTATCCTGGTGGCCTCGGCGCTCAGTTTCTTCCTGGGGATGGGAGGGCCCCTCCCGAGCATCTTGGGCGTCAGCGGCGGCGCTGTGGCCTTGGCATGGAAGGGGGAAACGTGAACCGAACGTGCATCGACCCCGGCTAGCCTGTAAACGCCCGGGCGATGGACCACCCCACCGCCGTGATGACCATCAGCCAAAAGAGGATGACCAGGATAGTCCCCATCCGGCTAATCGGTTTCCCCTGGCTCAGTGATTCTTCCGCCCTTTTTCGGGCATCTGCCATCACCTCGGCAGGTACCATCTTCAAGGCAAGGGCGACTCCCAACGGGGTTATAACCAGGTCATCAAGCTGGCCGAGGATCGGGATGAAGTCCGGGATCAAGTCTATGGGGCTGAGGGCGTGCGCCACCACCAAGCCCATGAAGAGCTTGGCATACCAGGGAGTCCGGGGATCCCGCTCCGCTATGTACAGGGCATAGGCTTCCTTTTTTAGTGCCCGGGCTCTTTTTAGGAGTTTTGCGATCATATCAGCCGGCCTTGCGCCGGCGGTCGCGGTAGACCCAGGCCTCGGCGGCCCGGAACAGCCTACCGAGGGGATCCAGCCGGAGGTCGATGGCGCCATAGCGGCAGGCCTCGTGGCAGCACATGCACCGGATGCATCTTCTCGCGTCGATCCAGGCCTTTTTGCCCCGGAGGCGGGCGGCTCCGGTGGGGCAGGCCCGCACACAGGCCCCGCAGGCGACACAACGCCCGCGCACCACCACCGGCCGGGCCTGGAGGTGTTGGGTGGCCCAGCGGGTGATGCCCGGTGGGAACCGGCCCACAAACTCCCCGGCGGCCGGCGGAAGCCGAAAGCCCTCCACCCGCACGGCGGCGAGCCCCTCACCCAATACCTCGATCTCCGAAGGATCGCCGCTTCCCAAGCCCCGGGCGTGGGCATGCCGAGTGGTCCAGACATTGAAGGGGTTGATCCCCACGATCGTCTGGGCCACGGCGTCCACGGCCACGGCATCCCCGCCGGCGATCACCAGCCCCACCCTCCTCGGCGTACCGTTGGCCGGCCCCGGGCCCTCCATCCCCACTACCCCGTCCATCACCGTGAGGGCCGGCCTCACCACGGAGAAGATGTCAACGAGAAGCTGAGAAAACTCCTTAGGATTGGGGTGCTCTCCGTGGAGCCTGGTCCGGAGACCGGTGGGGATAACCCCATAGAAGTTCTTCACCGCTCCGGTGAACAGGGTCAGGGCGTGGGTCTTGAGTTTGGGGAGGTTCACCACAACTTCTGCCTCCCGCACCGCCTTGGCGATGTACAGCCGCTTCAGGATGGCGCCCTCCACCGGGATTTCCTCGAACCCCCGCTCCCGCAGGTTCAAGAGCTCCACCCCCAGGCGGGCGCATATCTCGTGGTAACCGGCGCGCTCGAAGCTTTCGGGGCTGTGCACATCGTCGCCCACGGTGATGTGGGGGGTGAGCTCGCGCAGGATGGAGAGGACGGCCTCGGCGAATGCCGGGTGGGTGACGATGGCCCGTTCCGGGGGCGATGGTGGGGGAAGGAGGTTCACCTTCACGAAGACCCTGGCCCCTTGAGGCACGAATTTTTCCACGCCCCCAAGGAGGTCCAGGGCCCGCTCCACTGAGGCCCTGAGCCTTGCGGGTTCGTAATCCTCCGCCCGGACCAACGCCACTTGCGCCTTAGCCATGCGCTAGGAGTATACCAATGCCTGGCCGGGGCGAAGGAGTGAATTCACCCAGCTCGGCCGGAGGGTTGACCGAGATGATGTTTGCGCGGTAACCTAAAGTGCCATGAAGCTGGCGAGCAAGGTCTACGAGGCTTTTAAGGACGACGAAGAAAAGGCTCGGGTCCTCTCGGAGGTGATCGAGGAGCTCGAGGCCCGGCTGGCTCCTCTGGGGGATGTGGCCACAAGGGGAGACCTTGAGGTCACCAAGCTCACCCTGCAAAGGGAGATCGAAGTGGTGCGGGGAGAAGTGGAGCAGGTGAGGCTTTCCCTGCAGAAGGAAATAGAGCAGGTGCGGGGAGAGGTGCAGGAAGTGAGGCTTTCCCTGCAGAAGGAAATAGAGCAGGTGCGGGGAGAAGTGGAGCAGGTGAGGCTTTCCCTCCAGAAGGAAATAGAGCAGGTGCGGGGAGAGGTGCAGGAAGTGAGGCTTTCCCTGCAGAAGGAGATCGAGCGGGTGAAGGGGAGCGTCGTAAAGTGGGTAGCTGGGCTTCTTGTGGTCCAAACCGGGGTCATCGTGTCCATAATCACCCTCCTCAGATAGCCTAGAGCCCGGGGCGTTCCCGACCCAACGATTATGTGGTAAATTTTTTCTTCGTGTGTCCTTGCTTTTGTAGTCAAGCAAAGCCGCTGAGGGTGCCCTTAAGCGGGGGAGCCCCTAAGGAACGAGGATAGTCAAGCAGGTCTTTCAGCAAGCGAGCAAGGCAGCTTTAAGACGTCGATTGCAGACCAGCTGCGGATTTAAGGATTGCCCTTGACAGAGAGGCCCTCGCACCCTATAATCTGACAACGTTAACGGGAAGGTTAACGGACGATGAAGCGGGTGACGTTGAAGGACGTGGCGCTTGAGGCCGGGGTGTCCATCAACACGGCGTCCCGGGCTTTAAACAACAAACCCGAGATCAGCCCCGAGACCAAGGAAAAGGTCCTTAAGGTGGCTCAGAGCCTCGGCTATCGCCCCAACCGACTGGCGCGCGCCCTGAGGTCCAACAAGACCGGAACCATCGGGGTGATCGTGGGAGATATAGCGAACCCTTACTTCTCAATGCTTGTCAGAGGAATCGAGAGGACCGCAAGGCAGTTCGACTACAGCGTGATCCTCCAGGGTACGGATGAGGACTACGACCGGGAAGAGGAAGCCATCGAGATAGCTCTGGCCGAACAGGTGGATGGGATCCTGATCACCCCGACCCAGAAGGGCACCGACACCATCGAGGAACTCGTGGCAAGCGGGACCCCCTTTGTGCTCATGTCTCGCTACTTCAAGGAGCTGGATACTGACTATGTGGTGATGGACGACCGAAGGGGAGGCTTCCTTGCCACCGAACACCTAATTCAGAGGGGACACAGGCGAATTGCCATCCTGAACGGACCCCTGCATATATCCAGCGCCATTGAACGCTACGAGGGATATCTACAAGCCTTCAAGCGCTACGGGCTTGACCCGGATAAGGCTTTGGTGGCAGAAGGGTGTCTGACCGTGGAGGACGGTTACCGGGCAGCCCTTTGTCTGCTGGATGGCCCTGAAAGGCCAACAGCGGTGTTCGCCTTTTCCGACTTCGTGGCCTTCGGGGTTCTAAGGGCGGCGAACGAACTGGACCTCAGGGTGCCGGATGACCTCGCAGTGGTGGGGTTCGACGACACCTTGTTTGGGGTTTGCATGAGGCCACCTTTGACCACAGTGGGAGGGAGCCCAGAGGGTTTGGGCGAACAAGCTGCCCGGCTTTTGTTTGACAGGGTGGACAGGGGACAAACGGATCCCGTCAAGCTACGGCTTCCCGTACGGCTGGTGCAGAGAAAGTCTACCTAAAAAGAGGGGGTGATGCACCGATAGTAATAGTAGCAAACTACTATGGGAGGAGTTGCAGGTGAAGTACTTCAAGAGGAGGTGGGAAGCATGAAGCGGATAGCTTTTCTAGGCTTGTTGGCTCTTCTCGGTGGGCTTTTGGCGTTTCCAGCCCTAGGGGCGCACGAGAAGACCGAGCTGGGCTGGGAATACACCGAACCCCTGGAGATCTACTTCTTCTGTGGTGGCCCTCCGGGGGGGACCTTCGCCACCGTGGTATATAACGGTGCCAGAGCTGCGGCCGAGATCCTGGGGGATCGCGTGAGGGTACACTATGTGTGGTCGGACTGGAACCCGCACAAGATGGTCTCCCAGTTCCAGGAAGCAGTGGCAGCTAACCCTGACGCCATCTGCGTCATGGGCCACCCAGGGGTGGAAGCCCTGGCCCCGTTCGTGGAGGAGGCTGAGGCCAAGGGAATAATCGTCACCAGTCAGAATGTAACATTGCCCGAGCTTGAAGAAAAGTTTCGTGTAAACGGTTTTGGTTATGTAGGCCAGGAGTTGTACGCCTCAGGGTACATGCTGGGTAAGGCTGCAGCTGAGCGAGCAGGACTTAAGGAGGGCGACCGGGCAATGGTCTGGGGCCTTCTGCGGGAACCGACCCGTGGGCTTCGCACCAAAGGGGCCATCGACGCCTTGGAGGAGAAGGGGGTCGTGGTCGACTACATCGAGATCTCCCCTGAGGTGGATGCCGATGCCTCGGCCGGGATCCCCATCTTCGTAGGGTACATGCAAAAGCACCCCGATTGTAAGTTCGTGATCACCGACCACGGACAGCTCACTGCCACCCTCCCCACCTATCTGCGGGAGGCAGGGCTTGGGCCTGACGATGTGTTCGGCGCCGGCTTCGACCTCGCCCCACCGACCCTGGAAGGCATCGACTCCGGCTACGTGGACCTCGTCCATTCCCAGCAGCCGTTCCTTCAGGGGTTCCTCCCCATCTTCCAGGTCTACCTCACCGCCAAGTACAAGATCGCTGGACTTCATATCGACACCGGAATCGGGCTCATCGACAAGTCTAACGTCGGGCCAATCCGGGCCCTGGTGGAGAAGGGCCTTGCCGGATAACAGCGGCCCTAAAGGGGCGGGGCAGAAGCCCCGCCCCTTTTTCTTGCGGAGGTGGTGGACATGCCACTGGTCGAAATGAAGGACATTCACAAGTACTTCGGCCGGGTCGTAGCCCTGCGAGGGGTTGACTTCTCAGTCGGGGAAAACGAGGTTGTGGGATTGATCGGCGACAACGGGGCAGGTAAATCCACCTTGATCAAGATCTTGAGTGGGGTGTTCCCTCCCACCAAGGGCGAGATATTCATCAAAGGACAGAAAATCGACCTCCACCGGTACTCCGTGCGCGAAGCGCACCGCATGGGGATAGAGACGGTGTTCCAGGAACAGGCCCTGGGGGTCAAACAGGCCATATGGCGAAATCTCTTCTTGGGGCGAGAGCCGGTTAACCGTCTCGGTTTCTTGAAGCTGGACACGGCATGGAATGAGACCCACCGGATGATGCGGGAGATGCTTGGCTTTCGCGGGGGAGGGGTATCCCCTGACGCCTCCGTGCGCACGCTTTCCGGCGGGGAACGGCAAGGCATCGCCATCGGCCGTGCTATGTACTTTGATGCAAATCTAGTTATACTGGATGAACCTACCCGTGCCCTCTCAGTGCAAGAAGTCCGGAAGGTACTGAACTTCATCCTAAAGCTTAAAGAAAATGGAAAATCCTGTGTGTACATTTCTCATACCATCGCCAATGTGTATTCGGTATCAGACCGTTTTGTAATACTCGATCGGGGGCAGGTGGTGGGGGAGTACCTCAGGGACGAGATCTCAGAGGAAGAACTCAACGAGACGTTGGTCAAGCTGCATGAAGCACGATTGGTCAGGGGAGAGGAGCCACCTGCGAAGCTCAATTGACTGGGGGAAAAAATGGAGGAAAGAAGGTTTCAGCTCGGCCGCTATAAGATGCAACTGGGCCTCATCACGATCTTCTGCCTTGTAATACTGTTCTTCATCCTCACCAGCCCCACGGTCTTCCTCAGGCCCACTATCTACCTTGCCTACCTCACCACCATCCCGTTTGTAGGGATAATGGCACTCGGCCTCACGTTCGTGCTGGCCAGCGGGGAGATCGACCTCTCTTTCCCCTCGGTAATGGCGTTCGCAGGCTACGTGTGCGCTGTGGCCATCGACACAACAGGGAGCATCACTCTTGGGCTACTGGCCGGTTTGGCCAGCGGCGCCCTGATCGGAAGCCTAAACGGACTTGTAGTCAGGAAGATTGGTGTACCATCTATTGTCGTGACATTGGGAATGAGTTTTTTGATAAGAGGGGCGGTAAACTTGCTTTCTCAGGGCCTTGGAAAATCGCTTACTTTCCTCCAGGGAACGCCTTGGCATACGGTTCTGGTGGGCAAGGTAGGGGGTAAGTTCCCAGCTCATGCCATTTGGTTTGTAGCCCTGACGGTGTTGTTTTGGTTTATACTTTACCGCCACCGCTTTGGAAATCACGTGCTTTTCTCCGGAGACAACGAGGATGCGGCGCGTATGATGGGCGTGAACGTTGATAGAGTAAAGATAATGGTTTTTGCCCTAATGGGCGTGATGGCCGCCTTCGCCGGCCTCATCGACAGCTTCCGGCTTCTCAAGTGGTGGCCGACCATGGGGGAGGGGTTCATGCTCACCACCATGGCCAGCGCGTTCGTGGGTGGGACTTCCATGTTCGGAGGCGAAGCTACAATATTCGGGACATTCATCGGCGCGTTTCTTATAGGTTCGCTGGAGGCCGGGATAGTAGCGGCCGGGCTGTCCGGGTTCTGGACCCAGTTCATCTACGGGCTCCTGATCCTCATCGCAGTGACGGTGCATACCGTGCTCAGGAAAGGAAAGGTTTAACCTTCAAAGATGATGCTTGATGATTTGCGGCACGAAGTCTGGAACGCTTTGCTTGAGCTTCCCCGGAGCGGTTTAGTACAGGGCACAAGCGGGAACGTGAGCGGCCGCAAAGGGGACCTCGTCGTCATCAAGCCGAGCGGCGTCCCCTATGACAAGCTACGCCCAGAAGACCTGGTGGTGGTGGACCTCGAGGGGAATGTGGTAGAAGGTTCTTTGAAGCCCTCGGTGGACACCCCTGCGCACCTTGAGATTTATAAAGCCATCCCGGACGTAGGCGGCGTGGTCCACACCCACTCCACCTACGCCACCGTGTTCGCCGTTCTTGGCCGGGAACTCCCAGTCTACACCACCGAGCTCGCAGACTTCTTCGGAGGGCCGATCCCGATTTCCGAATACGTCCCTCCAGGCGACCGGGGAATCGGCCTCCAGTTCGCCAGGAAAACCAGGCCGGGGCGGTACCGGGCGCTCATCATGCGGTCCCACGGGGTATTCACGGCCGGGAAGACCCCGGCCGATGCGGTCAAGGCCGCCGTGATCGTGGAACACAGCGCCAAGATCGCCTGCCTCGCCGAACTTCTGGGCAAGCCCTCTCCCCTTCCCCCTGACGAGATAGAGAAACTCCACGAGAGGTATATCGGTGGATACGGCCAAAGAAAGGAGTAGAAGATGGCAAAAAACTACCTCATCGGGGTGGATATCGGAACCCAGGGAACCAAGGCTGTGGTCGTCTCAAAGGAAGGCGAGGTCTTAGGAGTTGGGTTTGAGGAATACCAAGTGGAGCAGCCCCGGCCCTCTTGGGCCGAAGGGTGGCCCCAGGTATGGGAGGAGGCCACCTACCACGCGATACACGGCGCGGTGGCCCGGGCAGGCGTTTCCCCCACCGACATCGCCGCCATCTGCATAAGCGGACTTTACGGGGGCTCTGGGGTGCCTGTAGACCGGGACCTGAAACCCTTGAGGCCTTGCCTTATTTGGATGGACCGCCGGGCCACCGAGGAGGTCCGCTGGGTCAAAGAGAACATCGATCTGGAAAAGCTTTTCCGGATAACCGGGAATTACGTGGATACCTACTTCGGCTATACGAAGATACTGTGGATTAAAAACCACGAACCGGAGATTTGGAAGCGTGTTTGGAAGTTCATTCCCCCCTCTAGCTACGTGGAACTGCGGCTCACGGGGGAGCTTGCGGTGGACTTCTCTTCCGCGGGCAATCTCGGAGGGGTTTTCGATATCTACCGGCTTTCCTGGTCCGAGGAGATGGCCGAGGCCTTGGGGATTCCTCTGGAGCTTTTGCCGGAGCGGCTCGTCCCCTCTACCGAAGTCATCGGGGAGCTCACGTCGGAAGCAGCAAAGCGTTGCAGGCTTGTGGCCGGGATTCCGGTGGTGGCAGGGGGGATCGATGCCCCCATGGCTACCTTGAGCGCCGGGGCGGTGGAGCCGGGGGACAACGTGGCCATGATGGGGACCTCCACCTGCTGGGGGGTGGTGCATCGGGGAGAGGGGCTTTCCCCGGACCTCGTTTCCATGCCCCATGTAGTGAACCCAAGAGAGGAGATCTACACCTGGGGGGGATCTGCCACCTCCGGGGCGTTGATCCGCTGGTTCCGTGATCGGCTGGGCCAAACGGAAGTGGAGGCCGGCAAGAAACTGGAGCTTGATCCTTACCGGCTTTTGGATCTCAAGGCTGAGGAAATCCCCCCTGGAAGTGAGGGGCTCCTTGTGCTCCCTTACTTTATGGGGGAACGCGCCCCCCTATGGGACCCCAAGGCCCGGGGCACCCTGGTCGGCCTCACCCTATACCACACCAAGGCCCACCTCTACCGGGCCCTCATGGAGGCGGCGGCCTACAGCCTCCGGCACAGCATCGAAACCGGCAAAGAGTGCGGCCTCAGGATCAAGGAGGAGACGCGGGTGGTGGGGGGAGTGGCCAAATCCAAGCTTTGGACCCAGATCCTGGCCGACGTCGCCGGAAAGCCCATCCTGATCCCCGGGGGGAACGTGGAAGCCCCCCTGGCGGATGCCTTGATCGCCGGCATAGGCATCGGCCTGATCCCAGACCACCAACGAATCGTCGATTGGATCGGGACGGTAAAGCGGGTTGAACCCCGAGAAGAGGTCCATGCTAAATACGACCGTTATTATCAGCTGTACCGGAAGCTTTATCAGGATATCAGGGAGACCATGCATGAGCTCGTCGACCTCGAAGGAGGTGAGATATGAAAAGCGATGGACGATCCCCGGTCTTAGGGCTCCTTTTGGGAAACCGCGGTTTTTTCCCGGACGCGCTCGTGGAAGAAGGGCGGAGGAGGATGCTTTCCGTGCTCGAAGAGGCTGGGGTGAAGGTGGTGGCCCTCTCCACCGAGGACACGAAATACGGGGCGGTAGAGACCCGCGAGGACGCAGAAAAATGCGCCCGCCTTTTCCGGGTCCATGCAGATGAGCTGGATGGGATCATCGTAAGCCTTCCCAACTTCGGGGACGAGCGGGCGGCCGCGGACGCCCTGCGGCTTTCTGGGCTTGATCTTCCCATCCTTGTGCAGGCTTTCCCCGATGAACTTGACAAACTCGATCCAGCCCACCGGCGCGATGCCTTCTGCGGGAAGCTCTCCCTGTGCAACAACCTGGTCCAGTATGGCATTCCGTTTTCCGACACCACCCTCCATGTGGAAGCTCCGGAGAGCCCGGAGTTCAAGGAAGACCTCCAGCGCTTCCTCGCCGTGTGTCGGGTGGTGAAGGGGCTGAAGGGAGCCCGCCTCGGGGCGGTGGGGGCGCGCCCGGCGGCCTTCAACACGGTGCGCTATAGCGAAAAGATCCTCGAGCGACACGGAATAACCGTGGAGACCATCGACCTTTCTGAGATCATCGCCCGGGCCCAGGCGCTGGACTCGGCCTCTCAGGAGGTTTCCCGGGAGCTTTCCCACCTGAAGGAGGCCTTCCGGCCGCAAGACATCCCGGCAGAAGCCCTGGACAAGATGGCGCGGCTTTCCGTGGTGCTTCACCGGTGGATCGAGGAAAACGGGATCGACGCCCTGGCCTTCCAGTGCTGGACGGCGATCGAGTCCCTATACGGGATCGTCCCTTGTGCGGTGATGAGCTTGCTTTCCGAAGCTGGGATCCCCAGCGCCTGTGAGACGGACGTGATGGGGGCGCTTTCCATGTACGTGCTTCAGCTTGCTGCCGCCTCCCCGGCGGCCCTCATGGACTGGAACAACAACTTCGGGGACGATCCTGACAAGGTGATCCTCTTCCACTGCAGCAACCTCCCCTGTTCCTTCTTTGAGACCTGTAGGATGTCCTATCAGAACATCATCGCCGGGACGGTGGGGAAGGAAAATACCTACGGCACCGTTGTGGGCAGGGTGACTCCCGGGCCGGCCACGTTCCTGCGGCTTTCCACGCTCGACACGGAGGGGGTGATCGCAGGCGTGGTGACAGAAGGCAGGTTCACCGAGGATAGGGTGGACACCTTCGGGGGGTACGGGGTGGCGGAGATTCCCGGGCTCAGGGAGCTCCTGCGGAAGCTTGCGCTTAACGGGTTCGAGCACCATGTGGCCGTAACCAAGGCCCACGTGGGGGAAGCGGTGCGGGAGGCCTTGGGGACCTACCTGGGCTGGGAACTCCTTTAGGGTACGGGCCGATTTTGCCGACGCAGTCACGCCCTGGCCTTCCAGGGCGTCTCTTCTTTTAGCTCAATGACTTGACATCCTGATAGGAGCTCATTATAATAACGGTACCGGTATCCATACCGGTAACGGTCATGAACCATGTGACGATGCGGGATGTGGCTCGGGAGGCGGGGGTATCGGTGAACACCGTATCCCGGGCCCTGGCGGGGAAGCCCGATGTGAGCCCCCAGACCCGGGCCAAGGTGCTGGAGGTGGCGGAGCGGCTCGGGTATCGCCCCAACAAACTCGCCCGGGGCCTTCGATCCAACAAGACCTTCACCCTTGGGGTCATCGTGACCGACATCGCCAACCCTTTCTTCGCCGAGCTGGTGAAGGGCGTGGAGGAAACGGCTCGAAAGAACGGTTACAGCATCCTCTTAGAGGACACAAGCGAAGACCCAAAAAAGGAAGAAAAGGCAATACAAGTTATGCTAGCAGAGCGGGTGGATGGGCTCCTCGTGACTCCAGTGCAGTCCACTCGGAGGGCGCTTGAGGAAGTGTTGAAAAGCGGTTTCCCTTTTGTCCTCATGGGGCGTTATTTCCCAGATCTGGACGCCCCTTACGTCGTTACCGATGACGTGCAAGGAGCGATCATTGCAGTGGAACATCTCATTAACCTTGGGCACCGGAAAATCGCCCATGTGGCTGGCCCTCTGCACATCTCCAGCGCCCAGGACCGTCTCTCGGGCTATATAAAAGCGCTCGAAAGGCACGGTATCACCGTCCGGGAGGAGTACATTCTCAAAGAGGCCGTCACTTTGGAGGATGGATATCGGGCCGGGAAGGAGCTGCTACAACTCCGCCCATTGCCTTCGGCGGTATTCGCATACTCGGACTTCGTCGCCGTTGGGATCATGCAGGCGATCTTGGAGGAGGGTTTTCGTATCCCCGCCGACATCTCTTTGGTGGGTTACGACGATATCCTATTTTCGGCCTATACCAAGGTTCCACTCACTACTATACGTATTCCGAAACGCACGTTGGGAAGCGAAGCCGTCAGGATGCTCCTGAAAAGCCTCGCTAGAAAAAAATCCCTCTCCGCAAAGGCGAAAAGGCTTGGTGTGGATCTAGTCGTCCGTGACTCCACAGGAAGGAAGGGGGTGAGATAGGGGAGAAGTGAAGTTCTCATGAAAGAATACAATACAAAAAGGTAATGATACTTAACTAAAAGAGGAGGTGGGAGACGATCATCTCGAGTGCTACACAAGAACGAGTATCTTGCTCTAACCTAAAAGGGGGTGTCTAGTTCATGTTGAGAAAAGCGTGGGTGTTTGGTGTTGTAGTGGTAGCCATCGGGCTATTCGCTGGAGCGGCGGAGAAGTTAGTTTACAACTCTTACATGAGCGGCGGCATGTGGGAGGAGAAGGATCGCGCCATCGTCGAGCTCTTCAGCTCCCTTAACCCGGATATCCAGGTGGAACATTCCATCGTTGCCCACGAGGACTTCAAGAATCTCCTCCGTACGTGGCTGGTTTCCTCAAATCCTCCTGACGTCCTCACCTGGTTTGCCGGGGAACGGCTCCGCTACTTTGTAGAGAAGGGACTGGTAGCTGACATCACTGACGTGTGGACGGACTACGGCCTCGAGGAGATCTTCTCCCCCGGGGTAAAGGCCGCCTGCAAAGCCGACGGGAAATACTACTTTATACCTCTTTCCGAAGACGTTTGGGCTGTTTTCTACCGCAAGGACATCTTCGCTCAGCTCGGCCTTGAACCTCCCACCACGTGGGACGAATTCGTGAAAGTTTGCGAGGTCTTGAAAAACGCGGGATATGTCCCATTGGCCATTGGGACGAGGTACCTTTGGACCGCCGCGGCATGGTTCGATTATCTTAATCTCCGCATCAACGGGGCCGAATTCCACCTGAAGCTAATGGCCGGCGAAGTACCCTACGACTCACCACAGGTGAGGAAGGTTTTCGAACATTGGAAACAGGTTCTTCCCTATTTCCTCCCCAACCACACCTCGTATTCCGGCGATCAGTCCACCGAGTTCGTCATCCAGGGGAAAGCGGCGATGATCTTGCAAGGAAACTGGATAACCGAAAGCTATCCTGCTGATCGTCTGGAAGAAGAGCTCGGGTTCTTCCGCTTTCCCATAATAGACCCCGATGTGCCTTTAGCCGAAGAGGTCCCTATTGACGGCTACATTATGTCTGCTAACGCTCCTCATCCCGAAGCGGCACAGAAGTTCCTCGCCTTCCTTGCCTCCAAAGAGGCCCAGCAGATCGTTGCCGACTACGATGTGGTCGCGCGCCCCGACGTAGAATACCCCGACACCCCAGTGGGACGGTTCACCCGCAGGTTGGTCGATGAGATCGTAACGCCGGCGGAATTCGTTACCCAGTTCTACGATCGCGACACCCTCCCACCCATGGCAGACGCCGGAATGAACGCGTTCGTCAAGTTCATGGTATATCCTGACAAACTGGAGGAGGTCATCCGCGAGCTGGAACAGGCCCGCAAGCGGGTTTTCGGGGGCTAAGTGCACGGCCGGGGGTCCCGGTTTAACCGGGGCCCCCGGCGTGGTTCGAGATGAGACGATATCAGCTGCGTAAGGCGTGGAACCTTGCTCTGTTTTTGGGGCTCCCCCTCCTCCTTTACTCCACATGGGTCCTTTATCCGGTCTTCAAAACTATGTGGCTTGCGTTCACCGAATGGGACGGTATATCTCCCGTCAAACGTTGGGTGGGCCTAAATAACTTCCGGTTGCTTTTTCAAGACGCCGTATTCTGGAAGGCCCTTACAAATAACCTCGTTTGGATTGCCGCTTTCGTAACTTTGCCCACGGCACTGGGTTTAGGGATTGCCGTGATTTTAAACGAGAACGTCCGTTTCAGCCGTTTTCTGAAGATCTCATATTACCTTCCCATGGTCCTTTCCTTCTCTGTGGTGGGACTAGTTTGGTCGTGGATATACCATCCGGCCTCAGGGCTTCTGAACAGTACCCTCGCGGGGTTCCTCCGGATCTTAAAATCCATAGGACTCCCTGTGACCCCCGAATCTGCTTTTGAGATAGGATGGTTAAGCAACCCAAAACTGGTCCTTTGGGCGCTGATCGGGGCCGCGGTTTGGCGCCAGGTGGGCTATGTGATGATCCTTTATTTGTCCGGGCTGAAAACCCTGGATCCGGCCGTCCTCGAGGCCGGGCGGGTCGATGGGGCCGAAGGGTGGAAGCTCTTCCGCTACGTGACTTTTCCCATGCTCGCCCCCGTTACCACCATCGTGATCGTTTTGAGCATCATCGATGCTCTCAGGGTATTCGATATCGTGTACGTTATGACCAGGGGCGGGCCGTTCCACTCCTCGGAGGTCCTCGCGAACTATATGTACATCCAGTCTTTCCGGAACTACATGTGGGGTTATGGCTCCGCCATCGGGGTGATACTCTTCCTGCTCAGTTTGGGGTTCATTCTGATCTATTTACGTCAAATCGCACGGGAGGAGCAATGAAAAGGCGCGCAGCGATCGCTTTGGTTTGGCTGGGGGCGATACTTTGGCTTACTCCCCTGCTTGGTGCCTTCGCCGTCTCTCTGCGGTCCAATGATGATCTGGTGACCAGGGGCTTCTGGAGCATCCCGAAGGAGATCACCTTATCGAACTACATCAGGGCTTGGGAGCAAGCAGGAGTGAGCCGTTACCTGAAAAACAGCTTCCTTATCACCATTCCCGCCATCGTTGGGATTCTATTCTTTTCCAGCATGGCTGCATACGGGTTCGTGCGTTTTCGGTTGAGGTTTGGGAGAGGCTTGTATTACCTTTTTATCATCGGGATGCTTCTTCCCTTTCAGATGCTGATGTTGCCGGTGTTCGAACTTGCCAACAGGCTCCACCTGTACGATACCCTTTGGGGGTTGATCTTGTTTCACGTCTCCTTTGAACTCGGCTTTGGGGTCTTCATTCTCCGAAATTTCATGAAAACCATCCCCGAATCCCTCTTCGATTCTGCCATGGTAGACGGGGCTTCCGAGTGGGTGATGTACCGGAAGATCTCGCTTCCCCTTACGTTGCCTGCGTTAGCCGCTTTAGCTACTCTCGAATTCACTTGGATCTTCAACGATTACTTCTGGGCCTTGGTCCTAGTGCGTAGGGATGCGCTGAAACCGGTAACCACGGGGCTTTCCACCCTCATGGGTAGATATGCAACCGACTGGCCAGTGGTGGTAAGCGGGGGCATTTTGGCCGCGATTCCCACCCTCCTGGTTTTTCTCTTGTTACAACGGTATTTCATCGGGGGATTGACCTTAGGAGCTACCAAGGGATGAAGGAGGAAAAAGATGGGACATGAATTAGAAGGCAAAGTGGCGATCGTAACCGGGGCAGCCTCGGGGATCGGGAAGGGGGTGGCCGAGTTCCTCGCCCAAAAGGGCGCGAAGGTGGTGGTGTGCGATATAGATCGTGCCAACGGCGAGGCGGTCGCCGCAGCCTTGGGGGAACGGGGCACGTTTATCCCCTGTGACGTTACTTCGGCCGTACAATGCCAAGAAGTGGCGAAGAAAACTTCAGATTCTTTCGGCAGGATAGACATCCTAGTTAATTGTGCAGGCGTAATCGTGAGGAAAGACGTGGTGGAAACTTCAGAGGAAGAGTGGGACCGGGTGCTGAACGTGAACCTCAAGGGGACGTTCCTAATGTCCAAGTACGTTATCGCATATATGGCCCGAAATGGTGGAGGAAACATTGTAAACATCGGCTCAGGATGGGGTCTCAAAGGCGGTCCTAAGGCCGCTGTCTACTGTGCTTCGAAGGCGGGGGTGGTGAACCTGACCCGGGCCATGGCCATAGACCACGGCCCGCAAAACATCAGGGTGAACTGCGTCTGCCCCGGCGACATCGAAACCCCCATGCTCATTTCCGAGGCCAGACAATTGGGAATGGACGTGGAAAAGTTCCTGCGGGAATGCGCCGATCGGCCGCTCGCGCGTTTGGGCACCCCCCTGGATGTGGCCAAAGCCGTTTACTTCTTCGTGAGCGATCTTTCCCCGTGGGTAACCGGGGCGGTTTTGGTGGTGGACGGAGGGGGTCTCGCTTAAGGAGGGATGATGGGCGAGAGGAAAAAGGTGCATCCGTATATCCCAAACTCTGTACCCGAGGTACAGGAGGAGATGCTGAGGGCCATCGGGGTGGAGGATGTCGAGGAGCTTTACGCCCTTGTTCCGGAGGAACTGAGGTACAGTGGGTCCTTGAACCTCCCGGAACCCTGTCCAGATGAGGTTTCCCTTGACCGCCACATGCAGGAGATCCTGAAGAAAAACACCTCGACCCGGGAGGTCCTGAGCTTCCTCGGTGGAGGTTGCTGGGCCCATTACGTGCCGGCGATCTGCGATGTGATAAACCAACGCTCCGAATTCCTCACCGCCTATGCCGGGGAACCGTACGAGGACCATGGGCGGTTCCAGGCGCTATTCGAGTACGCCAGCATGATCGCCGAGCTGGTGGAGATGGACGTGGTAAGCGTGCCCACGTACGACGGTTCTCAGGCCGCTGCCACGGCGCTCCGCATGGCGAGCCGTATCACCGAGCGGGACGTGGTACTTATCCCTCGGAATCTAAACCCTGACCGCCGATCTATCATCCGCAATTACTGTCATCCGGACATCCACGTAGTTGAGGTGAAGTTCGATTTGGAAACTGGCGCGTTGGACCTCGGGGATCTAGGGAAAAAGCTCTCCCGGAAAGTGGCAGCGGTCTACTTCGAAAACCCCTCTTACCTGGGGACCCTCGAGACCCGGGGCGCGGAGATCTCCCGTCTTGCCCATTCCGTGGGGGCGCTATCTGTGGTGGGTGTGGATCCTATTTCCCTGGGGATCCTCGCCCCACCACCCAGGTACGGGGCGGACGTCGTATGCGGGGAGCTACAGCCCCTGGGGGTCCACATGTATTTCGGGGGCGGTCGGGGAGGGTTCGTGGCTACGCCGGATGAGGAAAGGTTCGTGGCCGAGTATCCCTTGCGGCTTTTCGGGATCGCGCCCACGGTGGACGGTGCGTGGGGCTTCGGCGACGTCGCCTGGGAAAGGACCTCCTTCGCACAACGGGAAAACGCTAAGGAATTCGTGGGGACAATGGCGGCCCTATGGGGCATTACCGCCGGCGTCTACCTTGCCCTTCTTGGACCGCATGGCATACAGGAATTGGGGGAACTCATTATGTATCGGGCAGCATACGCCGCCAAGCGCCTCGGAGAATTGCCAGGGATCCGCTGCCCCAGGTTCGCCGCCCCACACTTCAAGGAATTCGTGGTGGACTTTTCCAAAACGGGGCACACGGTGGACGAGATATTCGCAGAACTTAAGGAAAAGAAAATCCTCGGGGGAATAAACCTTTCCAGAAGTTTTCCTGAGTTGGGTGAATCGGCATTGGTGTGCGTGACCGAGGTCCACACCAAAGAGGACATCGACCGCCTGGTAGGCGCATTGAAGGATGTATTGGGGGGTGCTTGATGAAGAGGAAAATGAGGAGATTCCACCAAGCCCGTTGGGATGAGCCCATCATCTTTGAGCTCAGCCACCCTGGAGAAAGGGGCCTCCTTGTGCCCGAGGTAGAGGAGGAAATACAGAAAGAGGTGGGAGACATCGTTTCCCGGATTCCTCAAGCGCTTCTCCGTGAGGAGCCCCCGAACCTTCCGGAAATGGCTCAACCGCGGGTCTACCAACACTACCTCCGCTTGTCTCAGGAAAATTTAGGGCGTGACTTGAACATTGATGTGGGCCAAGGCACCTGCACGATGAAATACAACCCGCCCATCAATGAAAGGTTCGTTACAAACCCCAAAGTCGCTGATCTCCATCCGCTCCAGCCCGAGGACATGGTTCAGGGGGTCCTCGAGGTCATCTACAAACTAGACCTCTTCCTGCGGGAGATCTCGGGCATGGACAGGTTCACCTTCCAACCCGGGGGCGGATCTCATGCCATCTACACAATGGCCTGCATGGTACGGGCATATTTTGAGGAGAAAGGCGAGTTCGAAAGCCGTGATGAGATCATTACCACGCTTTTTTCCCACCCCTCGGATGCCGCGGCTCCGAGGGTGAAAGGGTACAAAGTCGTGATGATTTATCCAGATGAGGAAGGGTTTCCCGATATAGAAGCTCTGAAGGAGGCCGTTTCGGAAAGGACAGCAGCGCTCTTCATCACCAACCCCGAGGATACGGGCCTTTTCAATCCTCGGATCCGGGAGTTCACCGATATCGTGCATGAGGTCGGGGGGCTCTGTTGCTACGACCAAGCCAACGCGAACGGGATCATCGGAATCACCCGGGCCAAAGAAGCGGGGTTTGACATGTGCTTTTTTAACTTACATAAGACGTTCGCTTCTCCTCACGGCTGCGGCGGCCCGGGGGCTGGGGCGTTGGGGGTCACCCGAGAACTCGCCCGTTTCCTGCCGGTACCCCTTGCCTCCTTCGATGAAGAAAATGGGCGCTACTTTTGGGACTGGGAAGTGGAAAAGACCATTGGGAAGGTAAAGGATTTCTACGGGGTGATCCCCGCTGTGGTCCGGGCCTACGCCTGGATCATGTCGCTGGGAGAAGAAGGTATAAGGGAGGTGGCCAAAGTCGCTGTCCTCAACAACAACTACCTCATGCGAGCGATCCTCCGGCGAGTGAGGGGAGTGGAGGTCCCGTTCCTACTGGAGAAGCACCGCCTAGAGCAGGTGCGTTATTCCTGGGAACGACTCGCCAAAGAGACCGGCTTATCCACCACCGATATCCAGCGGCGAGCCATGGGTGGTTCCCGAGCCGATGACGTTGGAGCCCACCGAGTCGTATTCCAAGGAAGAACTCGATGAGTACATCGCGATCCTGGAAGAGATCGCGCGCGAGGCGTATGAGGAGTCCGAGACGGTGAGAAACGCCCCCCACCGGAGCACCATTGGGAAGATCCCGGACCACAGCTACTTCGAGGATCCAAAAAGGTGGACGATTACGTGGCGCGCGTACCGGCGTAAATACCGGGGATACTTCGAACCTCGAGAAGCAGCGGAGTGAAAAAGCTCGGCTTGATAATAAATCCCATTGCTGGCCTTGGCGGCCGGGTGGGCCTTAAGGGGACCGATGGCCCCGAGGTGGTGCGCCGCGCGCTAGAACTGGGGGCGGCACCGGAGGGCCCAGCCCGGGCACGGCGAGCATTGGAACGCCTGCTTCCCCTGCGGGAAAAGGTGGTTATCCTCACCTACCCAGGGAACATGGGAGGCGCGATCGCTGCCGACTTGGGCTTTGCGGTGGAGCTTGTGGGGAAACCGGAGAAAGTAGAAACGACGGCCGAAGACACGAAAAAGGCGGCTAAAGAGATCTTAAAGCGAGGGGCCGAACTCCTCCTCTTCTGCGGGGGTGATGGCACCGCTCGTGACGTTTATGCCGCCGTGAAAACCGGGCTTGCTTCCCTAGGCATCCCGGCAGGCGTCAAGATGCACTCCGGTGTGTTCGCCCCTACTCCCGAGCGGGCAGGAGAGGTGGCTCGGCGCTACTTGGAGAGGGAGATAAGGCAAACACGGGAAGTGGAAGTTATGGACATCGATGAGGCAGCCTTTCGCCGGGGGCAGGTAAAAGCGAGGCTGTTCGGATACCTGGTAACGCCGTGGGCCCGAGGATCTGTGCAGGGTGCTAAGGTCGGGACTTCCCCAAGCGAACGTCACTTCCAGGAAGCCATCGCCGCCAGGGTTATTGAAGATTTAAAGAGGGGAACACTTTATCTCATTGGGCCTGGAACTACTGCCAAAGCGATTTTGGCCAAATTGGGCTTAGACGGCACCCTGCTTGGAGTGGACGCGCTTCTGGACGGGAAGTTGATTGGAAAGGATCTAGCAGAAAGCGATATGCTCGAGCTTGTGCGAAATCACCCCGCGAGAATCGTCCTGAGCCCGATCGGGGGACAAGGGCATATCCTGGGCCGAGGAAACCAACAATTGAGTCCGGCGGTTATCCGCACAGCAAATGGCAAGGCGAGTTTGATAGTGGTAGCTACTCCGGGGAAGCTTGCCTCTCTTGGAGGGAAGCCCCTTCTTGTTGACACTGGTGACCCGGATTTAGATAAGGAGCTTTCCGGATACGTCCAGGTACTCACGGGATATCGCCAGCGTGCGGTCTATCGCGTATCCTGCTGACGATGGTAGAACTTTGCTTTTTTGAAGAACAATTCTGGGAACCAGAGCGGGCGAGGGTCAAGGTGCCGGACATCCTCGGCCTCATGCGGGGTTTGGCCGTCTTCGAGACTGTCCGGACATATAACCGCCGTCCCTTCGCGCTCGGGGAACATCTTGAGCGGATTGAGCAATCGGCCCGGAGGGTAAAGTTGTACCTGCCACTGAGTTTCGAAGAAATCTCGGGAATAATAGACCAAGGAATCGATCTTTTAGGCGAGGAAGCCCTAGTACAGCTGTTTTTGATCGCTGGGGATAGCGGGCCGTTCTTATTGATCCTTTTTTCCGCCCTTCCGAAGCTTCCAGCGGAACTCTATGAGCGAGGAGTCAAACTCCTGCCGGTTGATTTCGCGCGTCCTTTTCCAGAGGTTAAGGTCCCGTGCCGTTTAGAAGGTTACCTTGCCCGGTTGGAGGACAATGAGGCGTTCGAGGTGCTTTATTGTCCCGGCGGTGCGATGACCGAGGCCGAGACCAGCAACTTCTTCTTGGTTAAAGAAGGCATGCTGGTGACAGCACCGGCTAACCGTGTCTTGCCCGGTATAACCCGCGGCATCGTGCTCGAATTGGCAAGCCGTATGGGAATCCCCATTGAAGAAAGGTGTCCCCGGATGGAGGAGATTGAAACAGCTCAGGAAGCGTTCATCACCGGAACCGTCAAGGAGATCCTCCCAGTGGTGAAGGTGGGTACTAAGGTGATTGGGAAAGGGGTTCCGGGCAGTCTCACCCGAGAACTCCAAATTGCATACAGGGAAGAAGTCCAACGGAGGGTGAAGGGATGAAGCTGGGGGTCTGCTACTATCCCGAACATTGGCCGCGGAAGTTGTGGGAAGAGGACGCTCAAAGGATGCGGGAGCTGGGGATCGAGTATGTGCGCATTGGGGAATTCGCCTGGGCCAAACTCGAACCGAGCCCGGGAAAGTTCGATTGGGAATGGTTAGACTCCGCCCTCTCGGTGTTGGAGAGAGCCGGACTAAAGGTGGTTCTCGGAACCCCCACGGCCGGCCCGCCCAAATGGTTGATAAACGAATATCCGGAGATCCTCCCAGTAGACGAAGAAGGAAGGGTTAAAAACTTCGGCTCTAGAAGGCATTATTGCTTCTCCAGTCCCATATATAGGGCAGAAACCGAGCGAATCGTTTCTCTATTGGCCGAGCGGTATGGGGATCACCCTGCAGTGGTGGGCTGGCAGTTGGACAATGAATATGGATGTCATGATACAGTACGTTGTTATTGTCCCCGGTGCCGTGCCGCATTCCGGGAATGGCTCAAGGAAAAATACAAGGATATCGCGGCGTTAAACGAGGCTTGGGGCACGGTTTTTTGGAGCCAACTTTACCGCGATTTCGATGAAGTGGAATTGCCGAACTTGACCGTGGCCCGTCCTAACCCTTCCCAGCTCCTCGATTACTTCAGGTTTGCCTCAGACCAGGTCCGCAGCTACAACGCACTCCAAGCGCGAATTGTTCGAAAGCACTCGCCCGGACGTTTTGTCACCCATAATTTCGAAGACTTTTCTCTGCAATTTGATCACTTCGATCTCGGAAAGGATCTAGATTTTGCTAGCTGGGATAGCTACCCCATAGGAACCTTGGAAACCTCTTCCCTTGAGCTGAAACGGAAAGGGTTCGAACTTTCCGGGGACCCGGATGTGGCCGCATTTCATCATGACCTTTATCGGGGAGTAGGAAAGGGGAGATTTTGGGTGATGGAGCAACAGCCGGGGCCTCTTAATTGGGGGCGTGAAAGGCGTATTCCTGCTCCGGGTATGGTACGCCTTTGGACCTGGGAGGCGATCGCGCACGGTGCGGAAGCTGTCTTGTACTTCCGCTGGCGTCAAGTGCCTTTTGGGCAGGAGCAGATGCACTCAGGCCTACTCCTTCCAGATGGTTCCCCGAGCATCGGTTACCATGAAGTGAAAAAGGTCGCCGAAGAGATGGCCCAGATTGAACTCCCCCCGGTTTCGCCTGCTGAGGTCGCGTTGGTTTTCGATTACGAATCTGCATGGGTTCAGGAAGTGGAGCCTCA
>LGFI01000021.1 GCA_001508155.1 Acetothermia bacterium 64_32
GGTTGGAAGAGAGAAGACTTCGAGGCTTTGCAGAATTACTGATGGGGAGCTACCATGCGACTCAGACACAATAAACGAGGCACTATGCCGCAACGTGGCCCGAGTGCTCAACCCCGGCGGGCTCTTCGTCTTTGACATGAACACCCGCTATGGCCTGGCGGTGAATTGGCAGCGCCATCCCTGCATTGTTGAAGCGGACAAAGATGACCTTTTTATCGTCCACCGGCCCAGCTACGACCATGAGCGGAACATTGCCACCTTGAGGATCACCGGCTTCTATCGAGAGGGAGATGTCTGGCGGAGAATCGATGAAGAGCATAAGGAGCGTGGCTACACCCTAGAAGAGATCCAGCAGGCGCTTAAGCAAGCCAAGTTAAAGGAGCTGGCCTGCTGGGGGAACCTGTGGGAGATGACCGCGCCCAAGCCGGACTCCGGTCGGGTCTGGTTCGTCGCCAGGAGGGGTTAATGAGAAAGGTCAATAGCTCCTCATGAGGGATCACAGCCCGGGTAGGTCAGCTGGCCATCGATCACCTCGGCGAACTCGGGAGCTTGTGCTCCGTAGCTTCGGCCTAATCGATGATGTGGATCACCCTGTGCCCCTTCGCTATCAGGTAATCGGGGATAAGCCTCCTGTGGCAGCGCCACCAGAACCGCTCCGCGCACATGTAGGCCGTCCGCTTCTTTCGAGCTAACTCGAGGAGCCGCTCGATCCCCCTCTCGAACTCGGGAGTCAGCATATGATCAGCGTAGTTGCGGAAGCCCTCGCTCGCCCAGCCCCGGTTCGGCGAGCGCTCCCCCAATCCGACGCGGCGATAGCCGCCCAGCTCCTCACCGAGCCAGTGATACTCGATCCCCTCCTTCGGCAAGCGGCGCTCTAGCTCCTCTTTAGCGAATTGGGGATACCTGGCGGAGGAAGGGAAGGCCCGGACGTCCGCCAGGGCCTTGATCCCATATCTCCTGAGGAGGGCGAGGAACTCCGCAAAGCTCCTCGTGGAGTGGCCGATGGTATACATGCAAAGGCTCAATCTGCGCTCCCCTTGGGCTAGACCAGCTCGGGGGTGAGGGCCCACCTCACCGCCCAGCTCCCCTCTGCGTCCCGCTCGAGGCAGACCACCCCGCCCATCTGGAATTCCACCACCTTCCGCTCCTCATCACCGCAGATCAGCGGGAACATTACGGCCTTAAAGGTCTTAAAGGGCCTCGGTTTCCGGGTGAGCCACGAGTGGGAGATCTTGATAAAGTCATTAGGACAAGGGGGTAAGCGATGAGTGAGAAGGAGGCCCTGGAGCGATGAGATGAGCTTTATAAGTATGTCGAAAGTGCCTGGGCCGAGCGGAGGACCAAACGATAACGGGATTCCACCTTGCCCCCAGCTTCCGCTTTGCATTATAATGCAATGCAACGTAACCCTATTGGAGTTTGGGAGGGGGTCGATGGGTGAACAGCTTACCGTGAGGATGCCGGAAGAGTTGGCCGCCAGACTGGAGGAGGCGGCCAGGGTCCTGCGCCGGAGCCGCTCCGATGTGGTGCGCCTCGCCCTGGAGCGTTTCCTCCAAGATGTTTTAGGGGAAGATGAACAAGCCCTGGTTCCGCGACCGATCGAACTGGTTCGCGACCTTCTAGGCCGGGTCGAGAGCGGGGTTCCGGATCTGGGCCAGCGCCACCGGGAGCACCTGCTCGAGTGCCTCCGCCGCTCCCGAGCCCCGCATTGAGGATGCCCTGGGATCTGCTCCTCGATACCGGCGCCTGGGTGGCCCTGATCGACCGCAGCGAGGCCGCACATAAGGCGTGCGTTGAATTCCTGGAGGGCTGGAGGGGGCGCATCCTCACCACCGAGGCCGTCCTGACCGAGACCCTCCACCTTGTGGGCCCTGGCTGGGAGGCCCAGCGGATATGCCTTGAGTTTGTCCTGAGGGGTGCGGTCCTACTCGTCCCTTCGTCACAGGAGAGCCTCAAAAGGGCTGCAGCGCTGATGGAGAAATACCAGGATGTGCCGATGGACTTCGCCGATGCCACTCTTGTGGTCCTGGGGGAGGAGGTGGGGACCAATTGGGTCTTCACCCTCGATCGCCGTGGGTTTTCCACCTACCAACTGCGGGGCCGCAGGCCCTTCCGAATCTTGCCCTAGGCGAGAGAGATGGACGAGCGGACGGAAAGAGTCCGGGATTACTTCGATCGGCTGGCCTAGGACTTGCGATACGAGCTTGCCCTGGGACGGGTTTACCGAGCGCATCTACGATGAGCTCACTTGGCGCTACATCGAGCCCTATCTCCCTTCCGCTGGAGTGGTATTGGACGCCGGGGGCGGGACTGGCAAATGAGCCCTCCCCATCGCCGAGCGGGGGCTGAAGGTGGTGCTCTTGGAGTTCTCCAAGGGGATGCTCGAGGTGGCCCGGAGGAAGGTCAAGGAGAGAGAACTTGAAGGTCGGGTCTCGCTCGTCCAGGGAGACATCCAGGCGCTGGAGTTCCCCGATGAGCACTTCGACTTAGTCTTGGCTGAGGGCGTGCTCGAATATTGCGCCGATCTTGAGCAAGCATTCCGGGAGCTAGTGAGGGTCCTCAAGCCCGGTGGCCATCTGGTGGCCAGCGTGGACAGCCTCTACTACGTCACTTGGGCGATGGCCAACTCCGAGGAGTTGGATGAGATCCCAGAGCTGTTGCGGGAGAAGAGATATCTCGAAGAGGAGGGCGTCTACTGCAATGCCCTCACGCTGGAAGACTTCAGGGTCTTGGCCGAAAGGCGTGGCCTTGAGGTGGTGGCTCTCATCGGCAAGCCACTTCCCTACCGAAGGCACACCTCCCTGGAACTTTCGGAAGCCGTCCTCGCCCTCTATGCCGCGGGAGTAAGCACTTACACCATCTCCCGGTTCTTAAAAAAACGGCTCCACGCCGTGCGCGACGCTTGAACAACGCAAGGAAAAAAGGACCGGGAAGCCCTGGCGGAAGATTTGAAAGCCGTGTACCGGGCGGAAAAGAAGAGACGAAGGAGGCGTTGAGGAGACTCCGGGAGCACTAGGGAAGCATCTACCCCAGGATCGTGGCCCGCTGGGAGGAGAAAGCCTATGCCCTCCTTGCCTTCTTACGCCATCCTAGGCCGATCCGCCGCTACCTTTACACCAATAAACGAGGCACTATGTCAGACGGCTTACCCTATTTGCCCACCAATAACACCTTCTGTTAATCCTCAGCGGATCACCTCCTTTCTCTGGCGTCCGGATTATCGGCCACACTTGATTTCATCGCTTCCTCCTCGCCTTTGAGCCAAAACGTATCGAAAACTTCTCCTGGGTGGCCTTCACCCAGGCCACATGTAAATCATTTCTATGTTCCACCTTAAGGACCTCGGCCCCGTCATCTGGTTTGACCTCTAGCTGGTTTATCCAGGAACAAACGGCGAGCGGATACACTCCACCTCTAGGAAGGGAGAGTGTTGCACGAATCTCATGTTTGTTTATCTGAAAGTCCGTAAGCGCTGTGGTAGGCATGGCGACGAATTTATCCTTTAAGCCTAGAAAACTTATCCCACTTATCTCGGGGACAAGGATGTAATACCTGGCCCTGGCTGGTGGCAGGATTCCCGCCACCTCCTTCACCAGTTGCCCGCCGAAGTAGTCAAAGATGAAGTGCTTATTTCCGTAGATCCGATGGGTGTCCACCCGATAAGCCTCCTCCTTATCGCCCACGTTGAACGCCACGAGGTAGATCCAGCGCAGGTCGTCGGTAAACCGGGTCTCGGTCCAGGCGACGAGGACATCTTCGTCCAGCGATTCTTGCAGGGGGAAAAGTGGCCGGTCGGGCTGGGCAAGGCCCCCATCGGGGAAGGCGAGGCGACGAACGATCTCCTTGTCCACTTCCCCAGGCTTGTCACCAATCCCTACTGGCCCGGCAGAGAGAGCACGCAAAATTGCCTCCTGTTCAGCAAGCTCATCGCCAAACCCTTCGGGATGGTAAGTATTGGTAATGAAGAGGTCGTGGAAAGGCGCTAGTCCAAGGGCATAAGACACCATGCCAACGAGGACGTTGTTATGGATAAAAACCTGGCGAGGTCTTGCCTCCTTGAGCAAATCCTCCAATCCCTGTGCAGCCAGGTTTTCCAGCTGTCCCTTTTGTCCGAATAGGTAATCGGTGTAGGTTCGGGCTGCGATTACGTTCTTGTGGGAAGTTGAGGCGAGGGCCATGCCCATGGTCTGCATGCAGAGGAGCACCGGAAGCCCCGCTTCAGAAAACGCCTCGGCCATTCCGGAAAACCACCGCTCCGCCGCCTCCGGGTCGGCCCGGAGCCGGGGCGTAAGGTGCTGCTGGGTCCTGAGCCAGTCATGCCAGGCCGCGATCCCGCGCTGCACTTTGAGCTCCCGGGCGATCTCCTTGTACACCCCCCCGTCCCCCCCATCCGCCCCGTACTCGTTCCCCTCCGCCAGGGCCGAGAGGTGCAAAACATAAGGGAGCCCCGTGCGCTCGGCGATCCCCGCCAGCCCCTCCGGATATTTCTTGCGGTCAGGTACATACCGGATGGCCCGGCCGATCTCCTGGTACGGGTACCAGAGGTCCAACCCGAAATAGCGGACCGGGATCCCCTCCCGGCGGAAGTACCCGGCAAGCCCCTCCAGCGCCCGGGCGTCCATGGGCCGAAAGAGCTCGGTGTAGTAGCCGCCATAGGCGTTCCAATAGCCGAGGGTCGAAAGGAGCGGATGGTCATCTGGCTGGGGACGGACCTTGCCCCCTTGGGCCAAAAGCACGTCCCCAAGGCGCATCAATGCCCCGGGGAGGTCCTCCCCGAAGGCGAAGACGGTGTCAAGAAGCGCCCCGGCCGGGAGGTGGTCCACCGCACCGGAGAGCCCCCGGGCCGCCCCGCCCGGGACCCGCACCATGGGGCTGGTGAGGAAATAGCTCGCCGGGGAGATGGCCAGGGCCCCCTCGCAAGAGAAAAGAACAAGCGGCGCGAAGGCCTCTTTGGGGAGTTCCCCCGGCCCTTTTCCCACCTGGGCCGTGGGCCAATACCCCCCTGGGTAGCCGTCACCCGAGCCCCCAAGCCCGAAGGTGGTAAGGAAAAACCCCAGCTCCTCGGAAAAACGGAAGGTGGGGACCAGGAAGGTGGCCTGCTCGAAGGAGTCCGCCCGCGAAAGGCCGGAAAGGTCGCGCAAAACCTCCGCCCGCAGCCATACGAGATCGCCATAAACCCGCAGGGTGAGGGAGAGGAGCGGCTCATCCCCCAGGGAATAGGTCCGGCACAAGCTGCGATAAGCCCCCAAGGGGTCCTCCCCGCCCCCTTCCTCCCAGGCGCCGCCTGCAAGCCCCCCTTCCCCATCGTGGTGCCAATCCCCTTTGATGGGAAAAGAGGGGCCGATCCCCCACACCCAAGGCCTCCCCTCAAGCGAAAGCTGGGGCCGGCCGTCCTCTGAAATCCGCACCGAAAGCTTCATACCCTTGCCCTTTCCGTGGGGAGCCGGAAGAACTCCCGGATCACCAGGGCCGCCGCCCCCACCAGGAAGCCATCCTCGCCCAGCTGTGCCCGCTCGATGGCCAGGATCTCCGCCTCCTTGGGGAAGGAGTGTCGCCTGACCTCCTCCTCGAAGGCGGGGAGGAAGAGGTCTTGGTGCTCCATCCTCTCCCCGCCCAGCACCACCGCCTCCGGGTTGAGCAGGTTCACCAGGTTCTTCACCCCGATCCCCAGGGCCCGGCCCATGTCCTGGAAGGCGGCCTGAGCCGCCGGGTCCCCATCCCGGGCCGCCGCGGCCAGCGCCCCGATGTCCGGGTAGCCGAGCTCCCCAGCCCGCCTAAGGAGGAACCGGTCCGAGGCGAACACCTCAAGACACCCCCTCTCCCCACACCGGCAGCGGGGGCCGTCTGGGTCTATGGTCATATGGCCCACCTCCCCGGCCCCGCCGAACGCCCCCCGATAAAGCTCCCCCCCGATCACCACCCCGGCCCCGATCCCCTCCCCCACCGTCACGCAGACGAAGTTGCGGAAGGCCCGGCCGGCGCCGTACCAGCGCTCGGCCAGGGTCAGGGCGTTGACGTCGTTCTCCAGGTAGACGGGGAGCCCGGTCACCCGGGCCAGGGGCTCTGAGATCGGCACCTCCCGCCAATCCAGGATGGGGGAGTAGAGGTCGACGCCCCTTACGGCGTCCACGAACCCGGAGACGCCGATCCCCACCCCCAGCGTCTTGCCCCGGAGGAGCTCTGCGGCGAGCTGCCCCGCCAGCTCCAGGAACCTCTGGGGGCGGGGATGCTCCGGCAGGTCCACGGCCGCCCGGGCACGAATCCTTCCCCCCAGATCCACCCGCGCCCCCAACAGACGGGCCCGCTCCACCTTCAGGCCTATGACATGGGCGTAGTCCGGGTTGAGCTCAAGCAGGGTAGGACGGCGGCCGCCGTTTGACTCGGCCTTCCCTGATTCCACCACCACGCCCTCGGCGACGAGGTCCCTGATGAGCCGGGTGAGGACCGATGGGGCGAGCCCGGTCCTCTGGGAGAGCTCGGTGCGGGACAGGGGACCACGCTCCCGGAGCAGGTTGAGGACAAGGCCCCGGTTGTGCCGCCGCAAAAGCCGCTGATCCCCCTTCGGCACCCTCATGGGCATACTTTTTTCTAAAAAGCAAGTTTTATTTTAAAGGAGGGGTGGGGTGGGGTCAAGGTGGTGGCAGGGGGGCAGGGGGCGGGCTATCCTAGGGGGCCATGCGAGTGGGGATCCTAACCTCGGGCGGGGATGCCCCGGGGATGAATGCGGCCGTGCGGGCCTTCGTCCGCCGGGGGTGGGAGCTGGGCCTTGAGCCCATCGGCATCCGGAGGGGGTATGCCGGGCTCATCGAGGGGGACATGGCCCCCTTGACCCCCCGGGACGTGGGCGGGGTGATCGAGTACGGGGGCACCTTCCTCCGCACCGCCCGCTGTCCGGCCTTTCTCACAGAACAAGGGCGGAGTCAAGCTCTGGATATGATCGAAAGAGAAAAACTTGCGGCCCTGGTGGTGATAGGGGGAGAAGGTTCCCTTAAAGGGGCGCGGTGGCTCTCCGAGCAGGGGATTAAGGTGATCGGGCTTCCGGCATCCATCGACAACGACATCGAAGGCACGGATATGGCCATCGGGGTCGACACCGCCCTCAACACCGTGGTCTGGGCCCTGAACCGCATCCGCGACACAGCCTTGGCGCACGAGCGGGTGTTCCTGGTGGAGGTTATGGGGCGCAAGTCCGGCTACATCGCCCTCATGGGGGGGATAGCCGGGGGGGCGGAGATCGTCCTCGTCCCCGAGGTCGAGGTGGGGCTCGAACAGGTGGCCGAGGAGGTCTCGGTCGGCTATAGAAAAGGCAAGCACCACTCCATCGTGGTGGTGGCCGAGGGGGTCACAGAGAGGCTAGGCCCAACCGGGGAGATTGCCCAGTTCATCCGGGAGAGGACCGGCCTGGAGGTCAGGGTGACGGTGCTGGGGCACCTGCAGCGGGGGGGATCCCCCACCGCCTACGACCGCATCCTGGGCTCGCGCCTGGGGGCGAAGGCGGCCGAGGACGTGGCCGCCGGCCGCTTCGGCCACATGATGGCGGTGCGGGGAGGAGGGCTTTCGCCGGTGCCCCTTTCCGAGGTGGGCCGCAAGGAGCTGGCCATCGACCTCGAGCTTTACCGGCTCGCCCACTCCCTGGGGAAGTGATCCGGAAGGGCCGCGGCCCCGTATAGCCCCACGTCATCCCCGAGTTTGGTGAGGACGACCCGGGGCTCCCCGCGGGCCATCTTTCTCAGGGCTTCCACCACCATGGGACCGAGGAAGTCCCAGGAACGCGTGAGCCCTCCCCCCAGGACGATGAGCTCAGGCTCAAGAAGCTCCCAGACGATGGACAGCCCCTGGCCAAACGCCCGGCAGGCCTCCTCTGCGATCCTCCTTGCCCCGAGGTCGCCGGCCCGGGCCCTCGCCACCACCTCCTCGGCCGAGAGCCCTTCCCCGAGCCGCTCCTCCGCCGCCCGGGCGATCCCGGTCCCCGAGGCGACGGCCTCCAGACACCCCCGCTTCCCGCAGCGGCAGGGGGGGCCGTCCGGCGAAAGCACCATGTGTCCGATCTCCCCGGCCCGGCCGCTGGCCCCCCAGACCACCCGCCCCCCGGACACGATCCCCCCGCCGATCCCGGTGGACCAGGTGATGTAGACGAAATCCCCTGCCCGGTGGCCGAACTCAAGCTCCCCGATGGCGGCGCAGGTGGCGTCGTTGGCCAAAAAGACCGGGCAGCGGAACTCCGCCCGCAGCCGGTCGGTCACCCGCACCCCGCTCCAGTGGGGGAGGTTGGGGCAGCCCAGGATCACCCCGGCCCGCATGTCCATGGGGGCAGGAGCCCCCACCCCGATGGCCTCCGGGGCCTGCCAGCCCAACTCCCCAAGGAGCCCATGGATGGTCTCGATCACCTCCTCCAGGCCCCGGGTGGGGAACGCCCGCCGAGCCAGGAGCCGTCCCTGAAAGAAGGCCCCCACCCTGGTACGAGTCCCCCCGATGTCTACCCCGATCAGGCTCAACATGACGGCCCTAAGGATGCTGGAAGCACCGGC
The DNA here is from genome assembly GCA_001508155.1 of Acetothermia bacterium 64_32. Classification (GTDB taxonomy): domain Bacteria; phylum Bipolaricaulota; class Bipolaricaulia; order Bipolaricaulales; family Bipolaricaulaceae; genus 64-32. The sequence continues at coordinate 8,529 of LGFI01000021.1, forward strand.
CCACCGCAACTTGACCTCCCCACCCCACCCTCCTATAATACTTTTGAAAAACCCGTTACAAAACATGTGGAGCGCCTCGGAGATTCGTGTATTGCAGGCCCTGCTTGATGAGGGCCCGGCCACCCGGGGAGAGCTTGCCTTAAGGACCGGGCTCTCCCGGCCTACGGTGGAGCGTGCCCTCAGGGCCTTGATCCGTAAGGACCTAGTGCAGGCGATCGGCCCTCGGCCGTCCGGGGGAGGGCGTCCCCCGGTGGCCTATGCCCCCCGCTCCCAGGCGCGCCTGTTTGCAGGGGTGGACCTGGAGCTCCCCAGGGTGGACATGATCTTGACCGACCTCACTGGTGAGCCGTTGGTCCGGGCCAGCTTCACCCTCGACGGCACAGGGCTCGATCCCGCCGCCACCCTGCGTCGGGTCAGCCTGCGGCTTCAGGAGTGGGTGGAGGAGGCGGGCTACCCCTGGGGCCTGGTGCTGGGTCTGGGGGTTGCCTTCCCCGGGCCGGTGGCGGGGGGCCTGGGGAGCCTCCTTGGGGTCACCCTCCCCACCTGGATCCGGGTGCCCATCCAGGCCATGCTGGAGCGGGAGCTGCGGGTTCCGGTGCGGGCCTTCCACGACCTGCACCTTTTGGCGCTGGCCGAGGCCCGGCTGGGGGGGTGGAAGGATGAGATCATGCTCCTTTTGTCCCTGCGCCCGGGCCTTCAGGGGGAGGTGCGGTTCGGGGCCAGCGTCCTTTTGGGCGGCCAGCCCTATTGGGGGGCCCATGGAAACGGTGGGGCCCTGCTCCAGGCCTACGTGCCCGCCCGGGAGCTCTCCGGGCCGGCCCGCCTGGAGCGCCTGGCCGAGGCCCTGGCCGGGCGGGCGGTGCACGCCGTCGCCCTCCTGGACCCGGACCGGGTGGTGGTGGACGCCGGCCTGCTGGGGGAGGAGGCCCCGAGGTTCCTCCGCCGCTTCCGGGAAAGGCTGGAGGGTCTGTTGCACGGGGAGTATCCGGGTCCGCTGCGAATCAACCTCGCCAAGGGAGGGGAGTTCGGTGGGGCCCTGGGGGCGGCCCTGGCCGTCCAAGGGGAACTCGTCCGCTCCCCTGAGATCTTCTTACGAAAAGGGGGTGATGGTCAGGCATATTCCGGGCTTTAATTGTGGGAAATTTAAAGATTTCAAGGAGGGCAACATGCGTAAGGCTGCGGTCGTTTTAGGTGCGTTGGCTGTCCTGGGCGGGCTTGTCTGGGCCCAGGATGTAACCATCATGGTGGTCTGGAGCGGGGCAGAGCTGGAGGCCTTTCAGAAGACGGTGGAGGCCTTCGAGGAAAAGACCGGAATCGACGTTAAGGTGGAGTCCGTGGGCCGGGACCTCCCAACGGTGCTTGTGACCCGGTTCGAGGCCGGAAATCCTCCGGATCTTGCGGCCATGCCCAACCCGGGGCAGATGGCCGAGTTCGTGGCCCGGGGAGGGCTGGTGCCGGTGGAGGGGTTTGTGGACCTGTCCCAGCACCCCAAGGCGTTCGTGGACCTGGCCACGGTGGGGGATCACGTTTACGGGATCTTCATCTCCGCGGACCTGAAGTCGCTGGTGTGGTACAACCCGGATGCCCTGTACGCTGAGGGGTTGGCCCCGGCGGACTCCTGGGACGAGCTCATGTACATCACTGAGGTCCTGGCTTCCCGGGGGAAGACCCCGTGGGCGGTGGGCCTGGAGTCCGGGGCGGCCTCCGGCTGGCCGGGAACCGACTGGATCGAGGATATCATGCTCCGCACCGCCGGGCCCGAGCTTTACGACAAGTGGGTGGCCCACGAGATCCCCTGGACCCACCCGGCGGTGAGGCGGGCCTTCCAGCTCTTCGGGGCGATCGTGAAGAACGAGGCCTACGTGTACGGCGGCACCACCGGGGCCCTGTCCATCAACTTCGGGGACTCGCCGGCCGTGTTGTGGGACGAGCCGCCGGGGGCGTATCTCCACCGCCAGGCCACGTTCATCAAGTCCTTCATCGAGGGCGCTCACCCCGAGCTGGATCTCGAGCGGGATGTTTCCTTCTTCGTGTTCCCGCCCATCGATCCTAAGTGGGGCACCCCGCTTCTGGGTGCCGGGGACCTGATCTCCGCCTTCCGCGACACCCCGGAGGTGGAGGCGTTCCTCCAGTACCTGGCCTCGGCCGAGGCCCAAGCCATCTGGTGTGGGGCCCTGGGGAAGCTGGCCATCAACGTGAACGTGCCGGCCGAGATCTACCCCGATAAGCTCACCGCCGACGCCGCCGAGATCCTCAAAGGCGCGGAGATCTTCCGGTTCGACGGCTCTGACCTCATGCCAGCGGCGGTGGGCTCAGGCGCCTTCTGGACAGGCGTTTTGGATTACGTCTCAGGCGTCGACCTGGACACCGTGCTCCAGAACATCGAGCAGGCAGCCCAGGAGGCCTACGGAGGCTAGCCAGCTTGTGGCGTGGAAGGCCCGGGGCGGGGCACCCGCCCCGGGCCCCGGCTATATCTTGCCCCGGCCTTGGTCTTTTTGGGCCTGTTCCTCGTCTACCCCAGCATCCGCACCATCGTCCTGAGCTTCTACGGGCCCCGCTCCCAGAACTTCGTGGGGTTTCACAACTACCTCACGGCCTTCACCAGCTCGAGCATGCTCACCGCCTTCCGCAACAACCTCTTGTGGCTTTTGGTGTTCACCTTCTTCAGCGTGGGGATGGGGCTGGTCTTGGCGGTGCTCCTGGATCGGGTCCGTTACGAGGCCCTGGTGAAGTCCATTGTCTTCCTCCCCATGGCCATCTCCTATGTGGCCGCCGGAGTGATCTGGAAGTTCATGTACGCCTACAGGCCCGCCTCCGCCGCCCAGATAGGGCTCCTCAACGCCATAGTGGTTGCCTTGGGGGGAAAGCCCATCGGCTGGCTAATCGAACGCCCCTGGATCAACAACCTCGCGTTGATCGCGGTGGGGGTGTGGGTGTGGACGGGGTTCTGCACCGTGGTCATCTCGGCCGCCTATAAGGGAATCCCGAAAGAGATGTTGGAGGCGGCCAGGATCGATGGAGCGAGCGAATGGCAGGTCTTCTTGCGGATCACCATCCCGTTCTTGAAGTCCACCCTGGCCATGGTCACCACCACCATGATCGTGTTCGTGCTCAAGGTGTTTGACATCGTATACGTCATGACGAACGGCGCCTACGACACCGAGGTGATCGCCAACCGCATGTACAAGGAGATGTTCCTGTATCAGAATTATGGGCTTGCCAGTGCCATCGCGGTGATCCTGTTTTTGCTCATCGTGCCGTTCATCCTGATCAACATCCGCAGGTTCCGGGCCCAGGAGGCGGTCCGATGAGGTGGAGGAGGCGGCTTTCCCGGCTCCCCTTACACCTTTTCCTTTTGGCCGTTGTGCTTATCTGGCTTGCCCCTTCCCTGGGCCTTTTCGTGAGCTCCTTCCGGCCCAAAGAGGACCTATACTCCTCCGGTTGGTGGACGCTCATCAGTGACCCCTCTCGGGCCCGGTTCACCCTGGAGAACTACCGGCAGGTGCTGCTGCGGGAGGGGATGGGAAGGGCGTTCTTGAATAGCTTCATCATCGCAGTGCCCACCACCCTACTCACCATAGGCGTGGCGGCCCTAGCCGCCTATGCCCTGGCCTGGATGGACTTTCGGGGAAGACAAATCCTCCTCGTGTCCGTGGTGGGGCTCATCGTGGTGCCCCTACAGCTTTCCTTGATCCCCATCCTCAGGATCTACAGGACCCTCCACCTGAACGGCACCTTCCCCGGGGTGTGGCTGGCCCACACGGGATTCGGGCTCCCGTTCATGATCTACCTCCTTAGGAACTTCTTCGCCGCTCTGCCCAGCGAGCTTTTCGAGTCGGCGTTCATCGACGGGGCCTCGCACTTCACCGCCTTCACCAGGCTGCTTCTCCCCCTTTCCGTGCCCGTTTTGGCCTCGGCGGCCATCTTCCAGTTCCTTTGGGTGTGGAACGACCTCCTTGTGGCGCTGGTGTTCCTGGGGGGCTATGAGCAGGTGGCCCCCCTTCCCTTGAAGTTGGCCTTGCTTGTGGGCTCGCGGGGGCAGGACTGGCACCTCCTCACCGCGGCGGCCTTCATCTCCATGATCGTGCCCCTCATGGTTTTCCTCTCCCTACAGAGGTACTTCGTGCGGGGGATCCTGGCCGGGGCGCTCAAGGGGTGAACGTGCGACATTTGCTCCTGACATTGTCCGAGGAGGCCCGGATGGCAAGGGGGCGGCTCCATACCACCGTGAAGGTGGATGGGGAGGTATTTTTCCTCTACAACGCGGGGATCGCAAGGGACAAGGTGAAATTCGCCATCTTCCCCCGGGACCTCCTGGTGGCCGGGCTCATGCTGGAGGAGACAGGGCTCCTGCGCGAGGCAATCAGGTTCTCCCTGGCGACCATCGGCAGACAGCGGAACCCCACCACCGGGGAGGAGCCGGGCCGGGTGCTCCATGAGCTTCCGGATGTGCGGCGGGATGGGCTTTCTTCCCGCTACAGCGCTGCCGAAACAAGCCAGCTTCTCCTCCTTGCGGCAAAAAGGTACCTTGAGCTTTCCGGGGAGGTCGTGCTTTTCGCGGGCCGAGAAGGGTTGCGGGCGGCCGGGGAGTACGTCCTGCGACACCTCCGGGACGGGCTCTTCTGGGAGGCCCCCGCTTTTTGCGGGGGGAAGGCTTACTTCGCCCAGGCCACCTACTGGAAGGACTCTCACCTCCCCGGTAGGGGGGAGCCAAGGTATCCCGTGGCCTATACCCTTGTCCAGGCCCAGACCGCAGCCGCCCTCAGGGCCTTGGCTCGGCTGAGCTGCCCCCTGGGGCTTGGCTTCAGCGCCCGGGCGCTGGAGGGGAAGGCGGAGGGGCTCGTCCGTTCCATCTGGACGGCGCTGTGGGACGAGGAGCTCGGTTTTCCGATGATTGCCCTGGACGAGGGCGGGCCCATCCGGGGGATCTCCTCGGACGGCCTGCACCTTCTGGCCTACCTCCGCCCCGGAGAAGCCCCTCCGAAAAAGCTAGAAGCGATCAGGGCTGGGGCGAAAAGGCTGTTTACGCCCTATGGGGTGCGGACTTACGCCCCGGGGCAGCCAGATTTTTCCCCCTTTGCCTACCATCTGGGGGCCGTCTGGCCGTACGAACAGTATTTCATCGCCCTGGGGGCGCAGATGCACGGGCTCGCGCAGGTGATGGAGAACGCCCTGAGGGTCGCCATGGCGCTGGAAAAGCTGGGGTTCGTGGAGCTATTTTACTGGACGGAGGAAGGGCTGCGGGGGCCCGGAGCGGTTCCCGGGGAGGGCTGTGAGCTGCAGCTCTGGTCCACCGCGGTGCCAGAGGCCTTCCTCCGGCTGGCAGGCTGCCGCGCCAAAAGGAGGGGCCGATGAAGGCTGAAGCCACGTTCCCCCTGGTAGGCGCGGGGAATCGGGGAGCTGAGGTGTATGCAGCCTACATCCTCAAGCATCCCCGGACCAAGCTGGTGGTGGGGCTGATCTTCAGGCATTCATCGAGAGCCATCTCATGGCGTTGGCCGCGGAGATGTCCAGGGCAAGCGGCCGCGTTGTCCCCGGGACGAGGTCCTTTCTTCACTTGGGTGATCCCCCTTGTCCGGTGGGGGGCGTTGGGATAGCCTACCCCCCGGCCGGGAAGGAACATGGAGGTGACCATGGAAGCAATAGGCATCGAAAAATATGTGAAGTGCGCCGGTGAAAAGGCCGTAGCCCAGATCCAGCAGGCCGCACGGCCGCTCCTCGGCTTGCATGTGCTGCACGTGAACTCCACGTTCCACGGCGGCGGGGTGGCGGGGATGCTCCACTCCCTGGTCCCCCTGATGAACGACGTGGGGATAAACGCTGACTGGAACCTCCTTTACGGCGATCCCGCCTTGTTTGAGGTGACCAAGAAGCTCCACAACGCCCTGCAGGGGGAAGAGGTGGAGATCTGCCCCCGGGAGTGGGAGACGTACCTGGCGGTGAACGAGACCTTCTCCCGCTACTCCCCCATCTTCCACGATGTGGTGGTGGTGCACGATCCCCAGCCCCTGCCCATGATCCGCTACCGGCAGAAGGAAGGCCCTTGGGTGTGGCGGTGTCACATCGACATCTCCTCCCCGTTTGAGCCGGTTTGGGACGTACTCAAGCTGTTCATCCTCCGCTACGACACCACGGTGGTGTCCACCGAGGGCTTCCGGCGGGCGGACCTGCCGGTGCATGCCCATGTGATCGCCCCCGCTATTGATCCATTCTCCGAGATAAACCGGGAGCTTTCCCAAAAGGAGCTGGAGGGGAAGCTGGCCGAGCACGGGATTTCCTCCAAAAAGCCCCTCATCGTCCAGGTTTCCCGGTTCGACAAGTGGAAGGACCCCTTGGGGGTGCTGGAGGTGTTCCGCAAGGTGAAGGAGGAGGTGGATTGTCAGCTGGTGCTCATGGGCAACATGGCCGCGGACGATCCGGAGGGGGCGAGGATGTTCGAGCAGGTGTTTTCCAAGGCGCAGGAGCTGACCGATGTGAAGCTCATCGCCCAAACCGATGCCCTTTTGGTCAACGCGCTGCAGCGGGTGGCCAGCGTGGTGTTGCAGCTTTCCCTGAGGGAGGGGTTTGCCCTCACCGTCTCGGAGGCCTTGTGGAAGGGGACCCCGGTGGTGGCCACCGATGTGGGGGGGATACCACTGCAGGTCTTGGAGGGGAAGACCGGTTTCCTGGTGGCCCCCAGGGACTACGATGGGGCGGCTGAGCGGGTGGTGCAGATCCTGAAGGACCCGGACCTGGGTAGGGAGCTGGGGGAGGCGGGAAGAAAACACGTGCGGGAGCACTTCCTGATCACCCGGCTCCTTTTGGATTGGCTGAGGCTGCTGGCTGAGGTGGTGTAGGCGCGTGCCTTTCTGTAAGTGGAGCGATGTGTGGATTGCCTGCTCTGTGCCCTTGCCTGCTCCCGAGCGGGAGGGTCCGCAGGATAGCGGAAAGGGACGAGGAGTTTTACGACCACCTGGCTCAGGGGATGGAGCGGCCGCCAGCTACGGCGGGGAGGGGTTCGCCCTGGCCTTCGGGCGGGGCTTTATGACCTGGAGCCGATCTCCCGCTGCCTTGGGGCACTGGGGCAGGACTGGGACCCATAGTCCCTGGGGGGATTGGTAAGGAGATCCTGCTGCGCAAGCACGCGTTCAAGGCCCGGGAGGGGTTATAACTTGAGCGGCTTAGGATCCCCCAGCACATCACCGAAACCCCCACCCCATTGGGCCCCCTTTCCGAAGGGGAACTGCACACCGCTCTGCAAATGCGACGGCTCCTGTCCTGATAGGTGTCACTCCACGGTGACCGTCTTGGCCAGGTTCCTGGGCTGGTCCACGTCGGTGCCGCGCAGCCGGGCGATGTGGTAGGCGAGGAGCTGAAGCGGGGGGGCGAACACCAACGGCACAAGCGGCCTGGGGGCAGGGGGGAGCAGTACCACATGGTCCGCCAGCCGCCTGAGCTCCGGGTGATCCTGGTCTGCGAAGACGATCAAGATCCCCCGCCGGGCCCGCACCTCCTCCATGTTGGCTAGGGATTTGTCCCAAAGCTCCTCCCTGCTTGCCAGGAACACCACCGGCATCTCCTCGTCGATCAAGGCGATGGGGCCGTGTTTCATCTCCCCGGCGGGGTAGCCCTCAGCGTGGATGTAGGAGATCTCCTTGAGCTTCAACGCCCCTTCTAGGGCCATCGGGTACAGGATCCCCCTGGCCAGGTAAAGGAAATCGGACTTCTGATAAAAGCGCTCGGCGAGCTCCTCTACAGGCTTTTCCAGCTCCAGGGCTTTCACCAGCAGGGCCGGGCCCCGGGAGAGCGTCTCCAGCTCGGCCTCCAGCCGCGCTTGGGAGATCACCCCGCGGGCGCGGGCGAGCTTCAGGCCAAGCAGGGCCAGGGCGGCGAGTTGCGCGGTGAACGTCTTGGAGGCGGCCACCCCGATCTCGAGCCCAGCCCGGGTGTAAACCACGCCGTCGGACTCCCTGGCCAGGGCGGAGCCCACGATGTTGGTAACGGTCAGGGCCTTGGCCCCCCGGGCCCGCGCCTCCCGCACCGCCATCAGGGTATCCACCGTCTCCCCGGACTGAGATACGGCCACCACCAGCGCCCGCGGCCCCACCGCTGGGGCCTTGTAGCGGAACTCCGAGGCGATCTCGGCCGCCACCGGGATCCCCAAAAGCGGCTCCCACAGGTACTCGGCCACCAGGGCCGCGTGGTAGGAGGTGCCACAGGCGATGAGGTAGATGTGATCTACCTCTTTTAGGTAATCCTCCGAAAGCCCTCCTTCCCAGGGGGACCAGAGCTGCCCCCGCAGGGTATCGGCCACCGCCTGGGATTGCTCATGGATCTCCTTTTCCATGAAGTGCCGGTATCCTTGCTTCTCGGCGGTAAGCGGGTCCCAGGGCACGTGGCGGAACTCAGGTTTTTTGGGAGTCCCTTCTGGGTCCCACAGTTCCACCTTGCCCGGCCTGACCCGGGCCACCTCTCCATCCGAAAGGAAGCAGAAGTCGCGGGTGTAGGGGAGCAGGGCCGGGGCATCGGAGGCCACCAGGCCCTCCCCAGGCAAAATGCCGATCACAAGGGGACTTCCTTTGCGGGCCACCACTATCTCATCGGGATGGTCGGCGTGGATCACCGCGATGGCGAACGCCCCTTGTGTTTCGGCCAAAGCCCGGCGTACGGCGGCGACAAGGTCCCCTTGGTACCTTTCCTCCACCAGGTGCACCAGGGCCTCGGTGTCGGTCTGGGACTTGAAGGTGTGGCCCGAGGAGGCGAGGCGCTCCCGTAGGGTGCGGTGGTTCTCGATGATGCCGTTGTGTACCAGGGCGATCTTGCCGGAGCAATCGGCATGGGGATGGGCGTTCTCCTCGCTGGGGAGGCCATGGGTGGCCCAACGGGTGTGGCCGATCCCCACGTGTCCGGGGAGGGGGGCTGCCCGGACGGCCTCCCGAAGCCTGTCTATCTTGCCCACCCGACGGACGAGCTTAAGGCCCCCAGCCCCAAGGACGGCCAGGCCCGCCGAGTCGTAGCCCCGGTACTCGAGCCGGGCAAGCCCATCCAAAAGCACATCCTGGGCCTGTCGGGGCCCTACGTACCCCACTATCCCACACATGAGCTTTCCCGGGCATTATAGCCCAAATGTAACAGGGGCCATTGTCTTCCCCCAACCTCCGGGGCTATAATGTCAGGCCCGGTTCGGCGGACAAAGGGGAGGGAAGAATATGAAGGAAGCGGAAGTGAAAGCCCTGCTTGTGGACCCGTTGAATAACTCGCCTGTTATTCTGCTTAAAGATCGCAATTCCTCGAAGGCCATGCCGATCTGGATTGGTGAGGCCGAGGCCATGTCCATTGCCCTGGAGCTTCAGGGGCAGACCTTCCCCCGGCCCCTTTCCCATGACCTGATGAGGCGGCTGCTTGAGGCCCTGGGTGGGACCCTGGAGCGGGTGGTCATCTCGGGCCTCAAGGAAGGTACCTTCTATGCCACCCTGCATGTACGCACCTCTACCGGGGAGGTGAAGGAGATCGACGCCCGGCCCTCGGATTCGGTGGCCCTGGCTTTGAGGACCAGGTCCCCCATCTACATCGACGACGAGGTCTTCGAACAGTCCGCCATCGAGTCCCCGTTCGCCGAAGAGGAAAGGTTCCACGAATTCGTGGATCGGGAGCTGAGGCTGTCGGAGTTCCGCCGGCGAAGCCAGTGAGCTGGGCTATTCCCAGATGGTCCTGCTGGCCGGGGGGAGCGCCAGGACTTCCCTGAGGGTAAGCCCTGTATCGGTTTTAAAGTCAACCAACCTCAGGTTCAGCGCTAGCTCCCCTTGCCCCCCCCTTGCCAGCTGGAGCTCGACCCGATGGGGAAGCTCTTCCCCCTCGTCCAGCCAGAACACGGCCCGGCGGAAGGCGGGGAGGCTGGAGAAGCGGCCGGTGACCTCCAGGCGGATGGGCCCCTGCAGGGCAGGGGGAAGGGGCTGGGGCTTGCCGATCCCAGGCAAGGTGAGCACGGCCTCCGTTGGGGGGATGAAAAGGGAAAGCCGCGGGGCATTCCCCTGGCCAGTAAAGGTTGCGAAAAGGGTGTAGCCCCCTCTCGCGGCCCGGAAGGCCTCCCAGCCGTCGCCCAGCCGCACCCGTTGGGAGGATATCCGCACGGTGCCAAGACGGATCCCGGTGACGATCTCCCTGAGGTCGAAGTCCGTAAGGGAAAAGGAGCCCCCCTCTTGGGGCAAGCTGAGCCTGACGATCACCCCCTCGTCCCCTTGGGGTCGCCAGTGGGCCAGGAGCCCCTCGCGAAACGTATAGACCTGCCCCTTCAGCTCCTCGGGGGCCAGGAAGCTGACCTTGACCGCGCCCCCGTTCCCCCCCTTGAGCCACCAGAGCTGGAACTCCACGGCTGCCCCCTCCTCCCCGGTGAGGACGACGTGGGCCTCGAGATCCCGGGCTGCCTCCAGGGCCTGCAAGACCCGCACCAGCATACCCTCCGGCCGGCTCGGGTCCAAGGTCGCCAACCACGGGACGCTGGACATCACCAGGCCGGCCAACAGCCCCACCAAGATCAACGGCCAAAGCTGCCCCGGCATGCCGCTATGATAACCCCTCCAGCTTGTGGAGGTGGGGAAAGGCTTTAGAATGCCCCCCGGTGATGGATATGAAGCTGAGGACTGTGACGGAAGCGGGGGTTTGTGGAAAGAAGGTGCTCCTTAGGGCCGACTTCAACGTGCCGCTTTCGGATGGGGAGGTGGCCGACGACTTCCGGATTCGGGCTGCCCTACCCACCATCCGCTGGCTTTTGGAGCAGGGGGCCCGGGTGGGGGTCTGTTCCCACCTGGGGCGGCCCAAGGGCAAGGTGGTCCCGGGGCTCTCCCTGGCCCCGGTAGCCGGAAGGCTGTCCCAGCTCCTCGGACGCGAGGTGCCCATGCTCCCAGAGTGCATAGGGGATGAGGTGAGGCGGGCCGTGGACGACCTCCCTGAGGGGGGGTTGGTCCTGCTTGAGAACGTGAGGTTTCACCCTGGGGAGGAGCAAAACGACCCGAACTTCTCCCGTCAGCTCGCGGCCCCCTTCGAGCTTTACGTGAACGACGCCTTCGGCACCGCCCACCGGGCCCACGCCTCCACCGAGGGGGTAACCCGGCTTCTCCCCGCCTACGCCGGGCTTCTCTTGGCAAGGGAGGTGGAGGTCTTGTCCGAAATCACAGAAAACCCCCGCCGCCCCTATTACGTCCTGGTGGGGGGTAAGAAGGCCAAGGACAAGCTGGGGGTGCTCACCGACCTCCTCCCCAAGGTAGACGCGTTCCTGATCGGGGGAGGGGTGGCGTTCACCTTCCTTGTTGCCCAGGGGAAGGAGGTGGGGAGTTCCATCGTGGACGAGGAGCTTTTGCCCACCATCCGGGAGCTCATCCAACGGGCCGAGCGGCAGGGCAAGGCCCTACACCTGCCGCTGGACGTGGTGGCCGCCCGGGAGCTCTCCCAGGCCGCCGAGACCAGGGTATACCCGGCGGACGCCATCCCGGAGGGCTGGATGGGGTTGGATATCGGGCCGGAGACGGTGCAGGCCTTCACGCGGGTGCTGAAGGAAGCGGGCACCGTGGTGTGGGCGGGGCCCATGGGGGCCTTCGAGTACGCCCCGTTTTCAAAGGGCACTGAGGATGTTGCCAAAGCCCTGAGCGAGTCTAAGGCTTTCACCGTGGTGGGGGGCGGGGAGACCGGGGAAGCGGTGGTGAAGCTAGGCCTAGAGAAGGGGTTCTCGCATCTGTCCACCGGTGGCGGGGCCACCCTGGCCTTCCTGCGCGGAAAACCCATGCCGGCCCTGGAGCCCCTGCGGGCGGGGTAGCTTCCCGGGGTGGATGCCGGTATAATACCGGGGAGCGAGCGGGCATAGCTCAGTTGGTAGAGCGTCAGCTTCCCAAGCTGAAGGTCGCGGGTTCGATTCCCGTTGCCCGCTCCAAATTTTTTGGGCGTAAGGGCCGTCAGTCGGCGGCTAGCTCCAGGAGGGTGGTGACCAAGGCCGCGGCCTGCTTTAGGTCGTCGACCAGGATGTGTTCATCGGTGGAGTGGGCTGCCCGGGCCCCCATCCCCAAAACCACGGTCTTGATGCCCCGCATGTTCAAGATGGAGGCGTCCGTCCCGCCACAGATGAGCCGCAGCTTGGGCGAAAGGCCCAGGGCCTCCACCGCCCTTTTGGCCAAGCCCACCACAGGCTCGTCCTCGGAGAGCCTCACCGCCCGGTAGGCGAGCTCCACCCGCACCTCGGCCCTGGCCCCCACGGCCTGGGCCTCCTCCTCGAAGGTGCGCCTGTAGGTTTCGGCAAGCTCTACGGCCCGGTCGTGGGAGAGGCTACGGCACTCCGCCTGTATCACGGCCCGGGCCGGCACCCCATTGCGGATCTCGCCCCCATGGATCACCCCCACGTTGGCGGTGGTGTCCTGATCTATCCTGCCCTCGGGGAGCTTTGCCACCGCTCGGGCCGCCGCCTTGACTGCCGAGATCCCCTGCTCTGGGGCCACGCCGGCGTGGGCCGCCCGGCCGTGTATCGTGACGTCGATGAGGAAGTGGGAGGGGCCTCCGATCACCACCTCGTCCAAGGCCTCCCCGTCAAGCACAAAACCCCACTTGGCCGAAAGCTTTTCCACCTCGAGGTTCTTGGCCCCGAGAAGCCCTACCTCCTCCTCCCGGGTGATCACGATCTCCAGAGGGGGATGGCGCCTGGCGGCCTTGATCCCAAACCAGATGGCGGAAATCCCCGCCTTGTCGTCCGCCCCTAGGATCGTCTCCCCCTGGGGGCGGATGACCCCGTCTTCTACCACCGGCTCGATCCCGCGGCCGGGCTTAACCGTGTCGGCATGGGCGCACAGAAGCAACGGCTCGGCCTGGCAGCCCTTCCCGGGGAGGCGAGCGATTAGGTTCCCGTAAACGTCGCGCCCGCAATCTGCCCCCAGATCTTGGGTCCACCTGCCTGCGAGCCAGCTCAGGAACTCCTCCTCTTCACCCGATTCCGACCCTATCCGCACCATCTGACAAAACTTTTCAACCATCCCATTCATCTTCTTCCCCCTTCGGCTCCACGTGAACCACCACCGAAGCGAAGCCGCCCAACGACCGGGACACCGCCTGCTCGACCTGGGTGGCGATCTGGTGCGCCCGCGTCACCGAAAGATTGGGATCCACTTGGATATGGACGTCCACCAGGGCTTGGCGGCCCAAGCGCCGGGTACGCAGCCGGTGCCAGCTTTGCACCCCGTCCACGCTTTCTATCGCTTGGGAGATCGCAAGCTTCTCCTCCTCCGAAAGCGCTCCCTCCAGGAGCTCATGGAACGCACGTCTCAGGATGGAGGCGGCGGCTGCGAGCACCATCCCCCCCACGACGATGGCAGCTACCTTGTCGCCAACTGGGTAGCCAAGGGCCATCGTCGCTCCTCCCAGGAGGACTGCCACGGAGGAGAGGGCGTCGCTGCGGTGGTGCCAGGCATTGGCCTGAAGTGCCTTGCTGTGGACCCGGCGGGCGACCCGGCTGGTGGCGCGGTAAAGGGCCTCTTTGGCCAGGATGGATACCCCGGCCACCGCCATCATGACGAGCCCGCCCCCCTGGGGGGGAAAGGGCCGGGCCAACCTCAAGGCCGCCTCCCAGATGAGCCATGCCCCGGCCCCAATCAGGGCCAGGGCCACCAGAACGCCGGCCATGGTCTCGTATTTGCCGTGTCCGAAGGCATGGCTACGGTCGGCCGGGCGGCTGCCAAGCCGGATCCCCCCCAGCACCACCAGGTCGGTGGCCAGGTCCGAAAGGGAGTGCACCCCGTCCGCCACCAGGGCCATGGAGCCTTCCAAGGAGCCCAACCCCAGCTTCAGGGCCACCAGGCCCAGATTGAGGGCGCCTCCCAGCAAGGTGATCCTGATATCCTGGCCGGTCATGTGCCTTTAATGTAACAAAGGGGCTGGGACTGGGCCAGCGGTTTCAAGGGCTTCTTAGCTCTCCCCGGGACAGGGCCTCCAGGTCCCGGGCCACCCAGGTGGGGCGAATCCCCAGCCGGCCGATGTCCTCCTCCTGTGACACCCCGGACAGGACCAGGGCGGTATCCATCCCCACCCGCTGGGCCCCCAGGACGTCGGTCTCCAGCCGGTCTCCCACCATCAGGGCCTGACGGGGGGAGGCGCCGGCCGCCTCCAAGGCGACGTGGAAGGCCACGGCGGAAGGCTTGCCCACCACCTTTTCCGGGGGGAAGCCCATGCCCTCAAGTGCCCCCACCACCGCCCCCGCACCGGGCATCAGCCCATCTGGGGTGGGGAAGGTGGCGTCCCGGTTGGTGGCCAGAAAGCGGGCCCCATTAAGCAGGCCCCGGAGGGCCTGGGCCAGTTTTCGGTAGGTTAAATCCCTGTCCATCCCGGCCACGATCCACTCGGCCTCCTCCGGGTTCACCAGCCGATGACCGGCTTGGATGAGCTCCTCGGCCAGGCCCGCTTCCCCGAGCACCCACACCCGGCACGGGCCGTACCTCTCCAGGAGATACCGGGCAGCAACGTGCGAACTCGTCATGACCTCCTCCGGGGAGATCGGAAGTCCCAGGGAGCGAAGGTGGTCCGCTGTCATGGACCGGGAACGGGTGGAGTTGTTGGTGAGAAGCATGATGCGGCCCCGCCGACGCAGCGCCTCCAGCGCCTCCCCGGCCCCAGGGATTACGAGGTTATCCCGCACCAAAACCCCATCCACATCTAGAAGAAAAGCAGTGTACTTTTCTAGCATTTCTCCTTTGGTCGTCATGACAGGGGATGGTACCCACATGGGACGTTCCTTGACAGGGGGGATGAAGTGGCCCTAGAATCGAGTCCGTAAGGAGGGATGCTCGAGGGGTCGAAGAGGGCGGCTTGCTAAGCCGTAGCCGGGCTGTTGAGGCTCGGCCGTGGGTTCGAATCCCACTCCCTCCGCCACAAAGGAGTTGCAAGTCACAAGTCGAAAGTTGAGAGGTAATTGAGACTTGTGGTTGTGCGCCCGTAGCTCAGGGGACAGAGCGCTGGCCTCCGGAGCCAGAGGTCGCAGGTTCAAATCCTGCCGGGCGTACCAGGCCTTCTAGCCACAGGTAATGCCCACCGCGGCTAGCGGATTCGGTTAGCGTTGTGCTGGCCCCATTTTTGTCGGATATGAGGCTTTCAACATGACGGACGGCGCAGCGGTCTTCCTTGTGCTTGGGGCAGCGCTTTCCTGGGGCATTGCCCAAACGGTGACGAAGCTGGGGCTTTCCCGGATGGACACCGTTTGTTTTGCCACCCTGCGGGCCATATTGGGGCTTCTTTTGGTGGTCCCCTATGGTTTTCTTACGGGCGCGTTTCGGTTTGGAACCACTTGGCTCATCGGGGTGGCCGCCTTCGCCGGCCTGATAGATTCCTTTTTGGGGACGCTACTTTACATGTATGCCCTAAAGCGGGGGGAGGCACATCGGGCCGCGGCCCTGGCCAACACCGCCCCTTTCTGGGGGGTGGCCACCGCGGTGCTGTTTTTGGGGGAGCCTGCCCGTCCCACCATATTCCTGGCCGCAGTGCTGGTGGTGGCGGGCACGTATTTCCTGGTTTCCCCCAAGGATGAAGGGCAAGGGCCCAGGTCGCCCCTGGCGGGGATGGCCGCCCTGGGGACCGCCATCCTCTGGGGGATAGCTGAGACCGGCCCGGCCAAGTACTGCCTGGACCGGGGGATGGCCCCCGTGGAGTTCCAGGTTGTGTTGGCGGGGACAGCGGCGGCGGCCTGGGGGCTGGTGGCCATCTTCCGCAGGAGGCTGGACATCCACCCCTCAGGGATCCGAATCGCCGCTTTCACGGCCTTCACCGGTTTTTTTCTGGGCTGGATGCTCTGGCTTTCCGGGCTCAAACTGGCACAGGCAAGCCTTCTTACCCCGATCCGCGGGGGGGCGATGACCATCTCCGCGTTTCTTATAAGCGTCCTCTTCCTTGGGGAACGGCCTTCCCAGCGGGCATGGCTAGGGGCCCTCCTGGCCTGCGGCGGGGTGGTACTCGCCACCATCAGCGCCTGACCAAGGTGGCTCAAGCACCTAAACTGGTGGAGGCGAGCGGGCTCGAACCGCCGACCTCCGGCTTGCAAAGCCGGCGCTCTCCCAGGCTGAGCTACGCCCCCATGTTTAGCACAAGAACCACCTACCCAACGGGATAATAGCGGACAACCCGCTCGGGAACAAGGCCGCCGAACAACCTAGAGAGAATCGATGGTTCAGGCCCTTGCTTTATGACCTTCAGGGTGGCACAGCGACCCCCTCCAAAAGGCCCTGCGGGAATTCAGCCTCGATCACACGGTCCGCGAGGCCGACTGGAGTGCAGGGCTAAAAGTTCCGTACACACCAAAGGGGAAGAGGCTGTTGTAGAAACTACTATGTCTGAACAGACGCCCCAAAAGCCGGGGCGAAGGGAAAGTGCCCACGGTCCCGCGCACCTTGCGGGCCTTGAGGATCCCTTGAACCCCCGCACATGGTCAAACTAGGTTCCCTTAACACGTTCAGAACCGGCGGGAGGGGCCCCTGCCAGAGCCAGTCGACCCGCAGTAGGAAGCCGGGGAGGCCTTGACTGTGACAGAGCCTGTTTTCATCTGGCTTTTTGCGCTCATAGCGGCCGTCGGGGCCAGCAGGTGGAAATCGGCCCTGTTTTCATCGGGGTCGATGCTCCGGTCTCATGCACGCCCCCCGTCTCGGACTCGGCGAATTTCTCACCGCGGTCACGCAAGCGGGACTCCGGGAAACGATCTCCACCACAAGATCCGCTGGGCCGTCCAGGTGAGTCTCTTTGAGTCGTCCCAGGTTCTCCTTAGCAACGAAGAGGATATCCGGCCCTCTACCTGGTGGTTCAGGTCCGGTTTCATCTGAAAAGGAGCCCTGATTACCTTGCCAAGGCCTTGGGGTTCGCTAAAGGCGGGAATGTCTTCGTGTCTTCTTGAAGCAGGTGAAAGCACGATCACCTCCCCATTCACCCACTCCGCCCAGGTGTCCTCATCACACCAGGCGAGGAACTCCTCGTAGGTCATCTTCTTGGTCGGCACCTCAAACTTCGCCATCTTTTACCCCTCGGCCAAAAGGACTTCAGCAATTGAAACAGGGGCCGATCAAGCCCTGTTACCGCACCTTGCTCGCCCAAGTATATAGCGGACTTCCTTGAGGTCTTCCCTCCACCACCCAACTTCGTTTTACGAGGTGGGGGGCCCGTGCCGGTGGGTTCAGATGGCAAAAAGGGCACCCCTCGAGGGGATGCCCTTTTTTCGATTCCCAAAGAGCGCGTGTTATCGTGTGGTCAAGGCTGTGCGGTGGGCGGAGGCGATCTCCTCGGCGAGGGCGTGGGGCAGCGCCTCATACCGTTCGAAGTGCATGGTGAACTCCCCTCGGCCGCTGGTGGCGTTCCTGAGCTCCGAGGAGTACCCGAACATCTCTGAGAGGGGCACCCGGGCCCGCAAAAGCTGAGAGCCCCCCCGGGCCTCCATGGCCAGGATCCTCCCTCTTTTCGCTGCCAGGGCCCCGGCTACCGCCCCCACATGTTCCTCAGGTACGGTCACTTCTACAGACATGATGGGCTCAAGGAGCTCCAGGCCTGCCCGCCTCGCCGCCTCCCTGAGGCCGTGGGCCGCACAGGTCCTGAAGGCCTGCTCGGATGAGTCCACCTCGTGGTAAGAGCCATCGAGAAGGGTGACCTTGAGGTCCACCATGGGGAAGCCGGCAAGCGGCCCCTCGGCCAGGGCGTCCACGAAGCCCTTCTTAACCGCTGGGATGTACTCCTTGGGGATGCGGCCGCCCACCACCTTGCTTTCGAACTCGAAGCCCTTTCCCGGTCCTGCCGGCTCGAGGCGAAAGACGATGTGGGCATATTGGCCCCTGCCCCCGGTCTGTTTCACCAACTTCTGTTCGTGCTCCACGGCCCCGATGACCGTCTCCCGATAGGCGACCTGGGGTCGGCCCACCTCTACCTCCACCCCGAACTCCCGCCGGAGGCGGTCCACGATGATCTCCAGGTGCAACTCCCCCATCCCGGAGATCACCACCTCCCCGGTCTCCCCATCGGCCTTGACCAGGAAGGTGGGATCCTCGGCGGAAAGTGCACCAAGGGCCCGGGAGAGCTTGTCCTGATCGGTGCGGGAAACCGGGGCGATGGCAAGATCGATAACCGGGGCGGGGAACTCGATGGGCTCCAGGGTGATCGGGGCCTCCTCCCGGCACAGGGTGTCGCCGGTGTAGGTATCCGAAAGGCCCACGGCCGCGCCCACGTCGCCGGCGTGGAGCTCCTCCACGGGCTTGCGTTTGTCGGCGTGTACCTCAAAGAGGCGCCCGATCCTCTGGCGCACCCCGCGGGTTGCGTTGTACACGTACTCCCCGCTCCTCAGCACCCCCGAGTAGACGCGCACGTAGGTGAGCTTCCCCATGTGGCGGTCGGCCTGCACCTTGAACGCCAACGCGGAAAGCGGCTCCCCATCGTCGGGATAGCGCACCAGTTCCTCCCCCTGCCATTCCCCCTTCACCGGGGGAAGGTCAGCCGGGGAAGGCAGAAAATCCACCACCGCATCGAGCAGCCTTCGAACCCCCTTGTTTCGGAACGCGGCCCCGCACAGGACCGGGACCATTTTCCCGGCGATGGTGGCGGCCCGGATGGCGGAAAGGAGCTCTTCCCGGGTGGGCTCCTGGCCGGCCAGGAATTTTTCTAGCAGCACATCGTCCATCTCCGCTGCCCGTTCGATGAGTTCTTCCCTAGCTCTGGTGGCCTCGGCGAAAAGTTCGGCTGGGATCTCCTCCACCCGAACCTCCACTCCTTCCGGCCCTTCCTGATAGCAAAGGGCCTTCATGTCGATGAGATCCACCAGCCCCCGGAAGGCCTCCTCCGCCCCGATGGGGATCACGATCGGCACCGGGTTGGCCGAAAGCTCCTTCCTGATCTCCTCCACCACGCCCCAGAAGTCCGCCCCCACCCGGTCCATCTTGTTGATGAACGCGATCCTGGGGACGCAGTAGCGCTCTGCCTGGCGCCACACGGTCTCCGATTGGGGTTGCACCCCGCCCACCGCACAGAACAGGGCCACAGTGCCGTCCACCACCCTGAGCGACCGTTCGACTTCCGCGGTGAAGTCCACATGTCCCGGGGTGTCGATGATGTTGATCCGGTGCCCCCTCCAGTAGGTGGTAGTGGCTGCGGAGGTGATGGTGATCCCCCGCTCCCGCTCCTGAGGCATCCAGTCCATGGTGGCCTTCCCCTCGTGCACTTCGCCGATCCTGTGGGTCTTCCCAGTGAAGAAGAGCATGCGCTCGGTGATCGTGGTCTTGCCGGCGTCTATGTGCGCGGCGAGCCCGATATTTCTGACCTTTCCAATTTCCAACCTCTCCATATCTCCTCCCGTCTTGACAAAGCAAAAAGCCCAGGCCGCACGCGGCCAAGGCTTATCTCGCACAAGGCCCTTCCTAGTTTTGCCCGTTTAAGGTAACAAAGCTTAGCCTAAACCGGCCAGGGGAGCAAGGCCCAAAGCTAGAGGTCAGCTCTTTTGATCTCGTGCCTGCCGCTCCAGAGCCCGCGGGAGGCGAGAAAACGTCAAAAGGCAAGACCTAAACCCGAGTCGTGAAGTCCTCCGGAAAAGCTCGGTAGAGAAGGACCAGCCCCCAGCCAACACCCAGCAAGTAAATGTCTAAGGGGGATTTTGTCGCAAGAGTTTATATACTCTCCCTAGAGGCAACTAAAACGATAAAAACGACCCGGTCCGTTTTTATCGGGATATAAAGAATCCGATACTCACCGCCGGAAGTGGGTACCCGCTTGCTCCGGACTCCGTGATGTCCGCGGAGTGGTTTGCCTGAATAAGGCCTGTCTCTGAGCTGTCTGGCTGCCTCTTCAATTCTCCTGATGATTGCGGTATCGCGGATCTTCTCCAGCTGTTTCCTAACTCTGGGGTCATATCGAAGTTTCCAGCTTTCTAGAGGCACGTTTATAGCTCAGATTAACCCTTCGAAGGTTTCCTCGTGAGAAAGGGTCTTCCCCTCCCGATAGTTCTGCTCCGACTCCCGAAGGAGATCCTCAAGGGTTATTTTGCGGAGGATCAGTCTATCCCCGTCCATAGCCATGACGATGGTATCCCCGGCCTTTAGGTCCAGAGCCTCGCGGATCCGCTTGGGGATAACAATCTGTCCTTTCGTGGACATCTTCGTTGCAGAAAGCATCTGCCCTCCTCGTCTTACTAGTAAGACGATATTAGACCGAAAGGCCCCGCCGGTCAAAAGGTGCTCGCCCTTGAGGTTGCGCAAGCAAGGGCTGTTTCTAATTCGTGCTTAGAAGTGGGTGTGGACACTAGTTTGTCCGCGACTAGCTTAGATATTCGGGTGGGGTCTTGTCCTTTGACATTTCGTCGCCTTCCTGCGGTCCCTGAAGCAGCAGGTGTGAGATCAAAAAGTAAAGACCTAACCCCCGATTTCTAACTTTACACTTTTTCCAAAAGGTTGCCTAACCCAAGGTAACGCCAATCGTCTTCACCTATTGCATTTTCTGGTTCAACGAGGGAGCGGTGACGCTTAGATTTATCATCATCTACACCGTTCCACTTGTTTGCGACATGCGCTGGGCTACTTGGGTCAGAAACTCTAACGCCTTGTTCCAGCCGGAATCAAAGTCCACATCAACAGTCAGAGATAGCAAATGGACCAAGTTTCTCTGCCAGTCCGTCCTGAACTCTTCTCGTCGGGATTCCAAACGTTGTATGTTTAGGGAGTCTGGGGGAAGACCTTTGGCCGCTAATTTGACCGGCAGCACCTTGACCAAACTATCAATATCCACTGTCCAACGTTCGATGAGTTGAGCGACATCGTAGAGATCACGGGCGATCGCATACCGGCGCTGGCCGGCCAGCGCCCGGA
>LGFI01000022.1 GCA_001508155.1 Acetothermia bacterium 64_32
TGGGCCTTGAGAACTACCTCACCGAGCAGCTGGAGGAGGACTAGCTTGAAGGCAGCGGGGAGAACATCTATACCATAAGGCTTTCCGACTTCCCGGTGGCGGCCACAAGGGAAAGGTCCCAGGTGCTTCTTGCCCTAAACGGGGAGATGCTCTCCCAGTATGAGCTGTTTATTGAGCCCGAAGGGGTGGTGATCTGCGACGAAGCCCTTTCCCCCGCATCCCGGGCGATGAAGGTCCCCTCGAAAAGCTCGCGCGGAAGGGGACGCTTTCGCGCTTTTGGGGTCTGGACGACGGAATCCTTGAGGACCTGGTGCTGGAAGCCGCCAAAGACAAGGCCGAAGTGAACCTGTGGGCGCTGGAGCTTGGGGCGGGTTTTTCCTACCTGGGCCCTTGGTCGCTTCCGGTGCGAGACCCCAACGGGAAGAAGTTTCTCAACGGGGCCCAAGGGGCGGGAGCCGGGACCATCGCGGCCGGCTGCCACTTCCTCTCCTCTTACCATGCCCCGGCGCCGGGAAAGCCATCGAGTACGGGATCATGGGGGAGCAGGACGAGATCGCCACCGATCAACATGGCCTTGGGGGCCTCGTACGCCGGGGTTCGGCCCATGGTCACCACCTCCGACGGGGGGTTCGCCCTGATCGTGGAGGGGTTCTCCCTGTCGGGGATGATCGAGACCTCGGTGGTGCACCCCGGGCAGCGTTCCGGCCCCGGCCATCGGGCTTCCCACCCGCACCGCCCCGGAAGACCTCCTGTTCGCCCTCCACGCCGGCATGGCGAGTCCGATATGTCTGCGCCCTCGGGACCCCAGGGGCCGTCAAGGCCTTCCAGCTCGCCAAGGAGCACCAGGTCCCGGCCATCAACCTTTCCCAGGTGGAGGGCCCCGATCACCGGCTTTCCAAAGAGAAGCTCAATGTCCGACGAGGCTCGAGATCACCGAATCCGGGGTCTTCCCCCGGGAGGACCCTCGCTTGCCGCCGCGGGGATAAAGATCGCAAACAAGGCCCTCGTTGTGATCGCCGAGTTGGGCGGCGGCGATATCTACGGGGAAGGGGGGAACCACCTCCTCCACAGCATCCGCCGCAACTTCAGATATCACCCTGATCGTCCACCACAGCCGGGGTTACGGCCTCACGAAAGGACAGGCCGCCCCCCCAATCCCCACGGATTAGCTTCGGTCATTTCCGAGTTCGGCCAGTGAACCATACGGGGGCTTTCGGGGGTACCTCAGCCGCCTAGAACCGTACCCGCGGTCGTCACCGCCTTCGTTGCTACCAACGTCAGCCCCACAAATCCGATGGTAAAATTCTAAAATTGCTTCGCGTCTTGGTGGCAAGAACCACCGGGCACAGAAAATCCATAACTTAACCAGGGCTCTCGAATTGCGGTCAACGATTATAGCCGATGGTGGCGCCAATGGTTGGGGCTAGGAGGAGCGCCGTCATCCCCATGGCCTCGACGTGGGGATCGTCGATCTCAAAACCCCCAAGCCCGTACAAAATGGGCTCGGTGAAAAGGGCAACAAGTCCCCCGAGGAAGGCACCCAAAACACAGGCCGAGGGGTTTCCCGGCTCACCGAGCAGGGAGGCTGCCCCCATCACTCCAAGGCTCGCCCCCGTGGTGATCCCACCGGTCAGGAAACCCAGCATGATGGGAGGGCGGTATTCTCCAAGGCCGGCTATCTCCACTAAGACATCGCCGAGCTCCCCGGCCAGGAGCACCCCCACCATGGTCCCTACCGCCCCGCCCAAAGCCTCTGCACCTAAGGCAAGGGGGGAAGCCCCCAATGCGGCTGTCCCCATCGTCAGCACCACACCAACACACAAAATCCTCCGCATTTCCCCACCTCCAGAACCAGTATACCATAGGGAGCCCGGCAGGCTCCATTTAAAACATCGGAAGGGATCGTCGTGCTTATGCCGAGGCCAGGATAGGAAATGGCCGAGCCCCGCCGCAAAGTTAATTTGCAAAATATTCCAATTAGGAGTAATCTATTTTGTATGAAAGGGTTGCCGGTTGGGTACGCGGTGCTTGGGGCGCTGCTTTCGGGGCCGGCGCATGGCTACGAGCTCAAGCGGCGGCTCAACTCGGGGCTAGGTCCCATCTGGCACATCGCCCAATCCCAGCTATATTCCGTCCTCGCCCGCCTGGAAAGGGAGGGCCTGGTCGAAGGGCATCTTGAGCCCCAAGGGGCCAGGCCCCCCCGCCGGGTTTTCTCCCTCACCCAGGCCGGGGAAAGCGCCTTCTGGGATTGGGCCACCTCCCCGGTGCGGCACGTCCGCGACGTGCGTATTGAGCTTTTCGCCAAGCTTTACTTTTTGCGCCGCCACGCCCCGGACCGCGTCCCGGAGCTCCTCTCCGCCCAGGCCGAGCGCCTGACCCGCCTCAAGGACCGGCTTTCCCAACGGAAGGCCTTGCCCACCGACGATCCAGCCTTGGCCCGGCTCACGCTGGACTTCCGCCGCACGCTCCTTTCAACTCTTCTCTCCTGGCTGGAGGAGGCAAAGCTTCAGCTCCTAAAGGAGGTTCAGGATGCGTAAGTGTCTTGTCCTGCTTTTATGCCTGGCCTTACCTGCGTTGGCCCAGGTGACCGTGGTGGATCAAGCAGGGCGGGAGGTGACCATCCCCCAGCCGCCGGAGCGGGTGGTGAGCCTCTACGGGGTCGCCACCCTCTACCTCTACGCCCTGGGCGTACAGGAAAAGCTGACGCTCGGGACCTATGTTGGCTTGAAGCCCGGCTCCTCTTCTTGGGAAGCTCTGTCTGCGGTAGACCCCAGGCTTGCGGAGAAGTTCCTCTCAAGGGAGCCCTCCTTGGAGGAGGCCCTCGCCAAGGAGCCCGATCTCGTCCTAGCAAGCGCTAGGAAGGATCCTGAGGCAGCCGAGGATTTCGCCGCCTTTGGTATCCCCGTCCTCCTCCTCTTTTCTGAGGACCTGGAGGGGATGAAGGGCGCCACCTGGCTCCTCGGAAGGGCCTTCGGCGTGGAGGACCGGGCCGCAAAGCTCCTTTCCTACCTCGAGGAGAAGGTGCAGGGAATCGAGGCCCTCATCGCCGAAGGGGGGAATTCAAGGCCCCGGGTCCTGTTCTGCGGCACCCAGCCCTTCCGCGTGGCGAGCGGCGACATGTACCAGAGCCAGATGATCGTCCTCGCCGGAGGGGAACCGGTGACGAAGGGGCTCCAGGGCTACTGGCAGGATGTGAACGCCGAACAGGTTCTCCTTTGGGACCCCGAGGTGATCTTCATCGCCCCCTACGGCGGGGTCCTTCCGGGAGACATCCTCGATGATCCCGTATGGCAGGGAATCAGCGCGGTGAGGTCCGGGCAGGTCTACAAAATGCCGCGTGTCTTTTCCCCTTGGGACGTGCCCACCCCGGAGTCCTTCCTCGGGGTCATCTGGATGGCGCTCAAGCTTCACCCGGGGCTCCCCATCGACCTTGCGGCGGAGGCCAGGGCCTTCTACCGCGATTTCTACGGCTACGAGCTTCCGGAGGAGCTTCTCTTGCGGATCTCAGAGTGAGGGGGAAGGTCTTTTGGGCGCTGCTTTTGCTCTTTCCCCTGGGGGTGGCCTTTTCCTCCCTGTTTGTGGGGCGTTATCCCGTGGGCTTTGGGGAGGTGGTGGGGGCGCTCCTTGGGTTTAAGGGGGTGCCCCCTGTTATCCGCACCTTGGTCTTGAACGTGCGGCTTCCCAGGGCCCTGGCGGCGGCACTAGTGGGGTTGGACCTGGCCCTGGCCGGGGCCGCATTCCAGGGGATCTTCCGCAACCCCCTTGTGGACTCCCGCATCCTGGGGGTGAGCTCGGGGGCGGCCTTCGGGGCGGCCCTGGCGCTCCTTTCGGGGGTGCCTTGGCAGCTGATCGACGGGGTCTCGTTCCTTTTCGGGGTCCTCGCCGTGGGGCTCGTGATCCTGGTGGCGCGGCGGTTTGGGGGGACGGTGCTCGTGCTCGTCATCTCCGGGATCCTGGTGGGGTCCCTGTTCAGTGCGCTGCTTGGGGCGATAAAGTACATGGCCGACCCGCTGGATGTGCTCCCTGCCATCACCTACTGGCTCCTGGGGAGCCTTTCCGGGGCCCGGTGGGGAAATGTCTGGAAGCTCCTTCCCGTTAGCCTCCTTGGGGCGGGGGCGCTGATGCTCATCAGGTGGCGGCTTGACCTCCTCTCCCTGGACGAGCGGGAGGCCGCCTCCCTGGGGGTGAACGTCCGGCGGCTCCGCACCGGGGTGGTGCTCCTGGGCACCTTGCTCGTTGCCTCCGCGGTCTCCCAGGCGGGGATGATCGGCTGGATCGGCCTCATCACCCCCCACGCCGCCCGGGCGGTGGTGGGGCCGGGGCATACCCGGGTGCTCCCCCTTGCCGCGGCCATGGGCGCCTCCTTCCTCCTTTTGCTCGACCTCGTCTCCCGCTGTGCCATGCAAAGCGAGATCCCTTTGGGGGTGCTCACCGGGATCTTAGGGGTGCCGGCCTTCTTGCTCATCTTCATGCGATACCTAGTTAAAGGGGGCGGATGGCTATGAGGCTTGCCGCCGCGGGGCTCTCCTACGCCTACACCCCGGGAAGCCCCGTCTTAAATCGGGTCTCCTTGGAGGTGGGGGAAGGCGACGTCCTCTTCCTCCTTGGGCCGAACGGCTCGGGGAAGACCACACTCCTTGAGTGCCTCTGTGGCCTCAGGCGGCCACAGACGGGGAGGGTACTCCTCGGGGGGGAGGACCTCTACGGGCTTCCTGCAAGGGAGAGGGCAAAGCACGTTGGCTACGTCCCCCAGATTCACCGGCCGGTCTTCGGTTTCCGGGTGATCGAGGTGGTCCTCATGGGACGGGCGCCGCACCTTGGGCCCTTTTCCTCCCCACGGGGGCCGGACTTCAAGGCGGCTTGGCAGGCCCTGGAGGCGGTGGGGCTCTCCGAGCTCGCCCGGCGCCCCTATACCGAGCTTTCAGGGGGTGAAATGCGGCTTGTCTTCATCGCCCGGGGCCTGGCTCAAGGGGCCAGGTTCCTCCTCCTGGACGAGCCTGATGCGCACCTGGACCCCAATAACCAACATGAGGTCTTGAAGCTCGTGCGGGGGTTGGCCACAGAAGGCCTTTCACCGGTTGTAAGTTCTCATAACCCAAATAACGCTCTGTTTTACGCAACCCGCGCCGCCCTCCTGCGGGAGGGGGAGCTCCTGTCCCTGGGGGCCCCGGAGGCGGTCCTCACCCCCAAGGCCCTCGGCCGCGTCTATGGGATGGGGTTCAGGCTTTTGGTGGGCGAGGACGGGGCCCGGGCCCTGATCCCGGCTCAGGGAAGGAGCTCTTCAAGCCGCTCCACCGGAAGGGAAAGGGGCTCGGGGAGCGCATGCTCCCGGGCGATCTCCGAAAACCTTTCTGCGACGGCGAAGGGGGCGTAGGGGTCCTCGGGCCAGAAACGCTCGTCTACAAAGAGCTCGAGGGCCCCATCCAGTGCTAACTTCCACTCCGAGAGGGGGACCATGTCCGGAGGGGGGTCGTAGCTCGGGTGCAGGGCGAGGAAGACACGCTTTACCGGGTGCTCCTCCAGCACCTCCTCCGCGAAGGCGAGGGCATCCCGGGTGTGAAAGGGAAGGTGGAGAGGGGGTATCCCAGTTATAAGACAAACCCGGGCGTCCATGGTGGTGAAACAGTCAACCACTAGCACGTCCTCCCTGGCCCCGGCGGTAAGGTAGGCCCTCAGGGCAAGGCGCGAGTACTCCGTGGGATGGGCCGCGGGAAGTTCTATGAGCCTGTAGCCCCCTTCAGCCGCAAGCCTCCGCACCGCCTCGGCAAACGCCTCGGGACAACCCCACTCGGATTCCCGCCGGACTTCCGCCTCACCGGGTGGTGGATAGCCCTGTAGGTACTCCTGTGGCGAGATCCCACCCAGACCCCCGAGCTGGAGCCAAACGCCGGAGGAAAGCTCCACCTGGGGCCAGGGGTACGTGCCCTCGGCCAGGACGAGGACGCCGCCTGGGGCGAGGTGCTCTTCGATGAACCCCCGGTAGGCTTCGGGGAGGGAAAGGAGCCGCACCCTCAGGAGGGCGGCATGGCGGACCAGGTCCCGGTCGTGGATGGGGTCGTAGTGCACGATGACCTCGAAGCGGCCGTCCGGGGCGATGGCCCTCGCTGCCTCCACCCCGGTCTTGAGGTAGCCGGGAAGGTCATCGGGCTCGATTCGGTGCCGGGCGCCCAGAAGGCCGCAGACCGGAAGGAGCGGGGCCCCAAGCAGGGCTGCCAGGTGCGCCACCCCGCCTCCTGGGGCCCCGAGCACGATGGCCGGGTATTTCCCCGCGGGATAGCGGGCGGTGTAGGCGCGGAAGAAGGCCTCCAGGTCGAACCGGGCTAAAGCCGATATGGGGACGCCCAGGCTTCGGGCCATCCCGAAGTCGAGCACCGCCCGCTTGAGGGACTGCGGCGCGTAGCGCAGGGCGAAGAGCACGGGGCGGGCCGCGGGGGGATAGGGGTCCAGAAGCCCCCGGCCGGGGCCGCCCAGGGCCCGGGCCACCTCCCCTACCGCCCGGGCCGCTGAATCGAAGGAAAGCGGGCGGAGCGGGGGTTTATTCCCCGCGGCCAGGATCAAACCCAATGCGGCGAAAAGGACCAAGAACTTCACCGGAAGAGCCTGTCCGCCTGGGAAAGGAGCTCCTGGGCCTTTTCCTTGGCGATCCTGTTCCAGAACGGCCAATCCCCGATGGGGGCCTGGAGGACATGGCGCAAAAGGTCCTCGAACAGGGCCCGGTCGCCGGCCCGCACCGCGTATTGTTCGGCGTAGGTGACGAAGGGGATAAGGTACCCGGCCCCGCTTGCGATCTCAATGGCCCGGTCAAAATGAGCCTTGGCCTCCTCCAGCGTAGCCCCATAGAGGTGGAACCTGGTGAAGTTTACAAGGAGCGCCCCGTAGTCCTCGTGGGGCCCGCCCCCGAAGTAGGTCTCGTCCAGGGCGATGGCCGCAAGGTAAAGCGCCCGCACCTTGGCTGGCATCCCAGTGAAGATGGCGTTTAGCTGGGCGGAAAGCCCCCCCGTGTCCACAAGCATCCCCCAGCACTTGGCGGACCAATACAGGGCCGCCACGTTTTCGCTCTGGGAGACGCGGCCCTCGAACCCCTCGGCCGGGGTTTTCTGCACTTCCCCAAGCCCCTCAAACCCCAGGGCCGAGAACCCCAAATCAGCCCCCCGTTGAAAGGCCCTGCGGGAGGAGGCCTTGTCCTCGGCTGTGATGCCCAGCTCATACCAAAGTTGGGCCAGCTTGGTCATCAGGGCCGTGTCCTGGGGCGAAAGGGCCAGCGCCCGCTCGTAGAGGTCGATGGCACTCCTCAGGTTCTCCGGGAGGTAGCGGGTGGCCAAGAGCCCCTCGGCCTGATCGAGGAGCTCGGCGGCCGACTGCCCGGGCGCAAGCGCCCCCGCCGCCAGTAAAAGCGCCGCCATCGAAATAGCCCTGTACATCCTTCCTCCTTTCCTTGCGAGCTCCACAAGGCCACGCTTATAATCGCAAGCCAAGGTCCCGTCGTCTAGTGGCCTAGGATACCGGGCTCTCATCCCGGCGACAGGGGTTCAAATCCCCTCGGGACCACCAGGGCGCTCAGGCCAGCGCTAGCCATAGGGTGCGGGCCTGGAGGGTGATTATGGCTACCCCCACTGCAAGCATCAGCCAGCGCGTGGGAAGGATCCTTAAGACATAGGCGGAAAGCGGGGCGGCAAGGACCCCACCTAGAAGCAGCCCAGCTATGATCCGCCAACTGGCAAGCCCTATCAGGCCGAAGAAGGTGGCCGCTTCGGTGACCGTAACGAAGAACTCGGTTAGGTTCACCGAGCCGATGCTAAAGCGGGGATGGTTGCCCCTGGCGACCAAGGTGGAGGTCACGATGGGTCCCCAACCGCCCCCGCCCACGGCGTCCAAGAAGCCGCCCACTGCCCCAAGTGGGATCAACCCCTTCCTGATTTCCCTTGTCTTGGGCATTTTGAACGAGCGGGTGAGGATTACCAGGCCCATGAGTAGGAGATAGCCGGCGACGTACGGCCTTATGCTTTGCGTGGGCACGGAGCTTAGGACGTATGCCCCCAAGGCGCCGCCTACCATCCCGGGCACAACCAGCCTTTTGACGAGGTGCCAATCGACGTTCCCCAGCCGCCAGTGGGCAAGGCCCGAGATCAAGGTGGTGAAGACCTCGGCGGTGTGGACCCCGGCGCTGGCCAGCGCCGGTGGGACGCCCAAGCTAAGGAGGAAGGTGGTGGATGTGACTCCATAGGCCATGCCCATGGCCCCATCGATGAGCTGGGCGAAAAACCCCACTGCCACAAACAAGCCGAGCGATGTGTCCACCTTGGTCCCTGCCCCAAGTTGTCCCCGGGAAAAAGGGGGCTAAAATGTTTGTACTACAAACGGAGTATAAAGGAGGGTTAAGCCCGTGCAAACAGACCACCAGCCGCGCGAAGAACCCGCCTTTCCACATGGAGGACACCTCCTTGACAAACCCAAGACCAAAAAGCTCAAACAAGAAGCGGTTTACCTCCCCTCCTGGGACCTCACCCAAAGACAGGTCTGCGACCTGGAACTCCTGCTAAACGGCGCCTTCTTCCCCCTGGAGGGCTTCATGGGGAAGGCCGACTACGCATCCGTCTGCGAGAGGCTGCGCCTCTCCAACGGGACCCTGTGGCCCATCCCCATCACCCTGGACGTCACCGAAGGGTTCGCCTCCTCTATCTCCGAGGGGGACCGCATCGCCCTACGTCACCCCGAGGGGATGGTCCTGGCGGTGATGGCCGTGACCGACATCTGGAAGCCGGACCGCCTGGCCGAAGCCGAGGCCGTCTTCGGCACCACAAACGAAGACCACCCCGGGGTCTTTTCCCTCCTACACCAGACGAACCCCGTCTACATCGGGGGAAGGCTAGAAGGGATAGAGCTCCCCCCACACCACACCTTCAAGCACCTCCGCCATACCCCCGCCCAGCTCCGCGCCAAATTCCAAGAACTCGGTTGGGAGGGGGTTGTTGCTTTCCAGACCAGGAACCCCATGCACCGGGCCCATGTGGAGCTCACCAAGAGGGCCATGGAGGAGACCGGGGGAAATCTCCTCATCCACCCGGTGGTGGGCCGGACCAGCCCCGGGGACATCGACTACTTCACCCGGGTGCGCTGTTATGAGGCGGTCCTCAAGTACTACCCCCAGGGCTCGGTTATTTTGAGCTTGCTCCCTTTGGCCATGCGGATGGCTGGGCCCAGGGAAGCCCTGTGGCACGCCATCATCCGCAAGAACTACGGGGCCACCCACTTCATCGTAGGAAGGGATCACGCCGGCCCCAAGGACAGAAACGGCAACCCTTTTTACGAGCCCTACGAGGCCCAGGAGCTTGTGGAAAAACACGAAAAAGAGCTGGGGATTAAGATGGTCCCCTTCCAGGAGATGGTTTACGTGGCGGACCTGGGTAAGTACATGACCCGGGATGAGGTGCCGGAGGGGGCCAAAATCCTCTCCATCTCAGGCACCGAGCTCCGCCGCCTCCTCCGGGAGGGAAAAAGGATACCGGAGTGGTACTCCTACCCCGAGGTGATCGAAGCGTTGCGGCGGGAGTATCCGCCGCGTAGACAGCAGGGGTTTACGGTGTTCTTCACCGGCCTTCCCTCCTCGGGGAAATCCACCGTGGCACAAGTCCTCATGACCAAGCTCATGGAGATCGGGACCCGGCCGGTTACGCTTCTCGACGGGGACATCGTGCGTAAGCACCTCTCAAGCGAGCTTGGCTTCTCCAAACGCGACCGGGACCTCAACATCACGCGCATAGGCTTCGTGGCAAGTGAGATCACCAAAAACGGCGGGATCGCCATCTGTGCCCCCATCGCCCCCTACGACGCCACCAGGCGCCAGGTGCGGGAGATGATCTCCCAATACGGGGGGTTCATCCTCGTCTACGTGGCCACCCCCCTTGAGGTATGTGAAAAGCGCGATCGCAAAGGTCTTTACGCCAAAGCTCGGGCAGGGCTCATCAAGGGTTTCACCGGGATAGACGACCCTTATGAGCCGCCGGAGGACGCCGAGCTCGTGATCGATACCGCCGAGCTCAGCCCCGAGGAGGCGGCCGAAAGGATCCTGGATTACCTACGCCGGGAAGGGTACCTTCCGGGCTGATAAGGCCTTATGGCCAGAGCCTTTCTCCAAGCGGCCCCACATCCTGGGCCGGCCCTGCCAATGCCCTCCCTTTCGCGTAAACACGCTCGATGGAGAGGTCCTCGCCCAAAACCAACAGATCGGCGTCCTTTCCCTCCTCGATGGAACCCTTCCTATCGGCGATCCCGAGCACCCGCGCCGGGTTTTCGGTGACCAAGGGCAGGACATGCTCCAGGGGATAACCCTCCTTGACCAGCGTCCTGACCGCCTGCCAAAGGGAGGCCGGCCTTCCGGTGGCAAAACCCACCAGGTTTCCCGTCCCATCGAATTTGGGCATGGAGCCTCCACCGTCGGAGCTCAAGGTGACCCGGTCCCAAGGGACGCCCGCCCGCTCAAGCCGCCGCACGATCTCCGGGAAGGGCCGGTCCCAAGAAAGCGTAGCGCTGGGGGCGGTGAGATCGAAGGTGCCGCCTTCTTTTGCCCACTCAATGGCCTCATCCAAAAGGTCCGCGGTTCTCCCTACGTGGGTGGGGTGGAATTGCAGGATGGGGATCTCCGTCTCCTCCACCAGGCGGAAGAGGGGCGAAAGCCCTTTCCGGCCAGCCCCCACATGGAGGTGCACAACCCCCTTCTTCCCCGCCAGCATCCCCCCAACCCGGGCCTCGGCCGCGATGCGCGCCAGCTCCTCAAAGGTGGGCTGGGATGAACGGTGGTCGGAGATGGCTATCTCCCCAACCCCCAGGACCTCAGGGATAAGCACCAGGTCCCGCCGCACGCTTCCGGTCAAGGTGGGAGGGGGAACTTGGTATGAACCTGTATACATGTACGCAGTAATCCCTTGTGTGGAAAGCGCGCGTACCTTGGCAAGCAAAGCCTCAAGGTGACGGGTCACGTCATCCGTGCCCAAGCACCCCACCAAGGTGGTGATACCCCCGGCCACGATCTCAGCCAGGGAAAGCTCAGGCACCCGCGAGGTGGGGCCAGCCTCACCCCCTCCCCCAATCGGATGCGTATGTAAATCAATAAGGCCGGGAACGAGCAGGCGCCCCTCAGCATCGTATAGCTCAACGGCGATCCCCTTCGGCTCGGGGATGCGCTCGCCCAAAGCTAAGATGACGTTTGAAAACAGAACGTCAACTTCCCGGGAGGACGCATAAAGGCGCGCCCCCTTGATAAGCGTCAAAGGAGGTCTCATCCTCCTTCCCCTCCCAGATACCGGCGGAACCAAGCCAGCTTCCTCTTCAGGCGCTCCACGCGGTGCCGGGGCTTTCCGACGATGGAAAGGGAATGGTGCTCCCCTGGGAAGATCAAGAGCTCCGTTTCCCGGTTTAAGTACTTCAAGGCGGTGAAGAGCTGGACTGCTTGATCGAGCCAGCAGCGATAGTCGGCGTCGGAGTGGATTATGAGAAGCGGGGTGCAAATCCTGGGGGCATAGGTGAGGGGCGACTTTTCGAGGTAAAGCTCGGGGGCTGAAAAGATGTCCTGGCCCGCCCCGATCTGATCCCGGTTGAACCAAAAGCCGATGTCGGTGGTGCCGAACTTGCTGTGCCAGTTGGAGATGGACTGCTCGGCCACGGCTGCCTTGAACCGATCGGTATGCCCTACGATCCAGTTGGTCATGAAGCCCCCATAGGAGATCCCCGTCACCCCCAGCCGGTCTGGATCAACGAACGGGTAGTTCCGGCACACATAATCGACGGCCTCCATGAGGTCCTGATAGTCGCGCTCACCGTAGTGTCCCCGGACGGCGTCCGCGAACCCCTCCCCGTAACCGTTGCTCCCGCGGGGGTTGACGTAAAAAACGCAAAAGCCCTCGGCAGCCAAAAGCTGGAACTCGAACATGAACCCTTCCCCGTACATCCCCTTCGGCCCCCCATGGATCTCGAGGATGCTCGGATATCTCTTCCCTTCCTCCTTTTCCAGTGGGGGGATGATCCATCCCTCTACGGTCACGCCATCTGAAGCCGCAAAGGAGAACTTTTCTGGCTTGGAGAAGCGGACTTCGCCCATCAGATCTTGGTTGAAGCTCGTGAGCCTCCTTTCGGTCCCGTCCTTCTCCTTGTACCAAAGCTCGGGCAGGCTCACGCCGTCCAGGGAGACGAATGCGATCCCGTCGGCCCCTACATCGAAGGGGCCGATGGCCCGGTCCCCGGCCACTGTCTCTTCGATATTCCCTGAATCGAGGCTTACCCGGTAGATCGAACTGTGGCCGTGATGGGGAACCTGGAGGTAGAGGGCGTTTTCTTCTATCTGCAGCCGAGGAGGGATGCTGGTCCCTGCCCCGATGAAGGAGACGTCGTCGCGGACGCGCCCCTCCACGCTGAGGTCAAAGCCCTCCAGGAGGTCTTTGAGTTCCCCTTCCCAGGAAAGTCGCCACAGGTGGAAGTTGCTGGCCCTCCCCTTTTCCCACGTGGAGGCCAAAAGGAGGAGGCCTTCCCCGTCGGGCTCCCAGAGGAGATGCGAGACGTTCATCCGGGGGGGCAGGATGGTCGTGGGCTTTCCCAGCTCGAGGTCCAGGATGCACACCTCCTGGAACATGGGCGTAAGCCCCCGTTCGGTGGTGGCAAGGGCAATCCGTCTGCCGTCAGGGGACCATTCTGCGACTGCCACGTCCAAGGGCCCTTCGGTCAACTGGCGAACCTGACCGCTTTTAAGGTCCAGGAGGAACAGGTGATCGTAACGATTGTAAACGTATCCTTTGCCGTTTAGCCAAATTGGTATGCTCCGGATAACTTTTACGTCTGTGTCCTCTTTTTTCTCCACGGAGCCGATGAATATGACGATTTTTCCGTCGGGGGACCACTTGGGCGAACGGATTTCGCCGGGGAGCGAGGTGAGGAGGGCTGCCTCCCCGCCGGTCTCCACCGGCAAGCACCAGAGCCCCGACTCTCCATTTGGGGCCTTGCTTACGAACAAGAGTTTCTCCCCGTCAGGGGACCAGCTTGGATGGGCCACATCCCCGCGAAAGGTCAGGCGATGGGGACCGGGACGTCCTTTTAGGTTCACAAGGAAAAGGTCCTTGAAGTAGGTGTCCTCCTCCAAGTTCGGGTGGCCGGCCACAAAGGCCGCCACATCACCTTTCGGGCGGACCTCCACCTCCCCCAGGGCCCACACCCGCCCCAAATCTTCTACCGTAATTTTCCGCATTTCCCTTCCTTAAAAAGGCTATCCCTCTTCTTTTCGGTACACGATTTTCCCGTCTATCAATACAACCTCAACGCGGCTTTTTGTGAGCTCGAAGGGGTGGGCGGAGAGGATCACCAGGTCAGCGTCCTTACCCGGCTCCAGGCTACCAACCCTGTCGGCTACCCCCAGGATCTCCGCCGGGTTGATGGTGATCGCCTTGAGGGCCTCCCCCTCGTCCATCCCCTCCCTGACAGCGAGAGCGGCGTCAAACAGGATATACTTCACGGCGGACATTTGGTCAGTTTGGATCGCCACCTTAACCCCCGCACGCGAAAGGATAGCCGGGTTCTTAGGGGTCATGCCCCGCAGCTCGTACTTGCGACGGGAGAACAGGATGGGCCCCACCACACAAGGGACGCCCCTCCCCGCCAAGATGTCCGCCACCTTGTAACCCTCCGTGGCATGGATGAGGACCAGTTTCTTTATGCCAAATTCATCTGCTATGCGCAGGGCTGTTAGGATGTCATCGGCACGATGGGCATGTATGTGGGCGGGGATCTCCCCCTTCAGCACCCGGGCAAGCTCCTCCAGGCGGAGGTCCCTCTCTGGGGGTTCGGGCTCCTTCTCACCGGCCTTGCATTCAGCGAGCCTCCGCTTGTAACGCTCCCACCGCTCGAGGTAGTTCTGGGCCTTGGTGAGCCACTCCCTGAGCACGGCGGCGTTTCCCATCCTGGTGGAAGGGGTTTTCTTCTGTTCCCCGTAAACCCGTTTGGGATTCTCCCCCAGGGCCATCTTCATGGCAGCCGGGGCGCGTACGAGCATCTCCTCCACCGTGCGCCCCCACGTCTTGACGATGGCCGTCTGCCCACCCACTACGTTGGCGCTGCCGGGCCCGGTGTTGATCGTGGTGACCCCGGCCCTCCGTAGGTCGTCGAAGGCCATGTCTTCAGGGTGAATAGCATCGATGGCCCGCAAATGCGGGGTCACAGGATCGGTCATCTCGTTGCCGTCGCTTTGCTCGTGGCCCACCCCATCGGGGAAAAGGCCCGTATGGCAGTGGGCGTCGATCAGGCCCGGGATTATGTATTTGCCCTGGGCATCAATCACCTCTGCATCCGGAGGGACGGCTACATCCTTTCCCACCTCGAGGATCTTCCCGTCCTCTATCAGGAGCGCCCCACCCTCGATACGTTCCTCCGGCGTAAGGATCGTTCCCCCTTTGATCACAAGCATGCTTTACACCTCCTAGGTTAGTTACTTGGACTGGAAGAAGGCCATCTGCTCGGAGGAAAAGAGCCCCGGGATCCCGCCCGTGTGCACAAAGACGACTACCTCCTCCTTGCGGAAATACCCCTTGCGGGCAAGGTCAATGAGCCCTGCCATGGCCTTGCCGGTGTAAACGGGATCCAGGACGATCCCCTCCGTTCTCGCCACCAGCTCCACCGCCTCCCGCATGGCCGGGGTGGGAAGACCGTAACCCTCCCCCACGTACTCGTCGTAGACGATGATTTCGCGGTCGGTTTTGTCCTCCAGGCCCAGGAATCCGTACGCTTCCCCAAGCGAGCGGTCGATCTTCTCGATCAACTGGTCTTTCCTGCGCGATATGCTGATTCCCACCACCTTGGCCCGGCCCTGGCAGTAGAGCTCGCTTCCCAGGATGAGCCCGGTTTGGGTGCTGGTGGAACCGCAAGCGACGACGAAACAGTCCGGGGCCAGCCCAAGCCGGAAAAGCTGGTCGACGACCTCCCGCACACAAACCGCATACCCCAGCGCCCCATGAAGGGGCCTACAACCGTTGGGTATGTAATAGGGGGTCTCCCCCCTCGTCCTCAGCTCGGCCTCGAGCTCCTCCACCTTTTGCTCCACAGGGCCCTTTTCTTCCTTGGTGTAGGCACTGGCTTTTGGGACGAAGTAGATCCCGGCTGCCCCTAAGATCTTGTCGAGGAGCAGGTTCCCCGTGGCGAGTTCGGGCTCCTCCCCGGCCAACACCAGGTATGCCTTCAGCCCCAGCTTGTTCGCTGCTGCCACCACGAGGCGGCAGTGGTTGGACTGCACCGCCCCGGTGGTAATCACGCAACTTGCCCCTTTGGCCAGGGCATCCGCCATGGCGTATTCCAGTTTCCTGAGCTTATTCCCGCCGAGGCCAAGGCCATTAAGATCGTCCCTTTTGATAAAAATCCGAGGGCCACCCAAACAGCGGCTGAGGGCCTTCAGCTCCTCAAGAGGGGTGGGAAATAGTCCCAGGGAAACCCGCTTTATTGCCCCAAGCTGCATGTGAACCCCCTTTGTATCCACGGTCATCTCTTCAGGAATTCATCGAACCAGAGAAGCTTCTGTCGCAGTCTTTCGATCCGGAGGCTGGGCCTTCCCGTCCACCCGACGACGTGCCCGCCACTTGGGAGCAAAAGCAGCTTTGCCTTCCGCCCCAGGCAGCGAAGGGCGGTGAAAAGCTGAATGGACTGCTCCACCCCACAGCGCAGGTCATCCAGGGAGTGGATGAACATGATCGGCGTTTTCACCCGATCGGCCCTCAAAAGCGGCGACTTCTCTAGATAGCTTTCCAGGTTGCTCCATGGTTCCCCGCCAATGACGTCCTTGTTGAAAAACGGGCCTATGTCCGTCGTTCCGAACATGGTTATCTGGTCCGAGATCCCCTCCTCCGATACGGCGGCGGCAAATCGGTCGGTGTGGGTGACGATCCAGTTGGTCATGAAGCCCCCGTAGGAGATCCCCGTCACCCCCAGGCGGTCAGGGTCTATCCAGGGGAATTTGTTTAAAAGCCAGTCGGTCCCTTCCATGATGTCCTGGTAGTCCCGTTCACCGAAGTG
Source organism: Acetothermia bacterium 64_32 (assembly GCA_001508155.1). GTDB lineage: Bacteria > Bipolaricaulota > Bipolaricaulia > Bipolaricaulales > Bipolaricaulaceae > 64-32. Next base: position 16,039 of record LGFI01000022.1, read on the forward strand.
TTTTCTTATATCGGCGAAATCCTCCGAATAGCCGTCGCTCCCCCGGGGGTTGAGGTAGGCGACCGCGTAGCCGTTTGCGGCGTAAAGCTGGAATTCGTGCATGAAGTCATAGCCGAACTTGCTTTTAGGCCCTCCGTGGATCCAGAGGATAGCCGGGTACCCTCTGTTGGGGTCGAAATCGTTCGGTTTTATAATCCAGCCCTCTATCGCCTGCCCGTCGCTTGCCCGGAAGGTGAAACGCTCAGGCCTTGCGATGTTTACGTGCCTTAACAAGCCGTCGTTGAAGTGCGTAATACGCCGTTCCCCCTCTTTTGTCTTCTCCCATAGCTCGATGGGGGCTGTATCAGTCCCCTTAGAGAAGGCCAGGTAATCGCCTTTAACCGAAAAGCTGTTCACTCCAACATCCCCATCCACGATCACTTTCAGCTCGCCGCTTTCGACGTTCACCCGCGCCAGCTTGACCGCTCCCCCTTCGGAGAGGAGGAAGTACACACACTTACCCTCCCATACCGGTCCTTGCAAGATTCTGATTCTTACATCGCAATAAAGCGAGTTCCCAATATTCAATGGAAGTTGAGCTGTAAGATTTCTTGGCTTTCCACCGTCGACGGGGATTAACCAAAGGTCGTTGTGGGAAGCCATCCCCCTTTGGCGTCTGTGGCCTTGGATTAAGATGAATTTATCGTCTGGGCTCCAGGCGGGTGGGACAAAGGTTTGAAAGCCGGAAGCCATTTCCTGGATGGCTCCGGTCTCCATGTCCATCAGGAGGACATCGCAGAGGTAGAAGTCCCGTTTATGGGCAAGGCACAACGCGACCCTGTCGCCCTTGTGGGAGCAAGCAAAGGAGCGCACGTCCGTCTCCGTATCCGTAAGCGTCTCGACTTCCCCGCTTAGAATATTTAACCTCAAAAGCTGCGTGGCCCCCTGACAGATGAAACCCTCCCCATCTATCCAGAATGGGATGTCTTCGATCTCTTTGATGTCTTTTTCCTCTTTTCTGTGAAGGAACAAGATGTGTTCCCCCTCAGGGGACCAATGAAATCGAGGTATCCTGCCCTTTGTGTGGAAGACCGGTCTCGGTGCGGCATGGCCTTCCAGATCCGCGATCCAGATGGCCATCCCCTGGGGGTTGCGGGAGACAAAGGCGAGCCTCAGCCCATCCGGCGCCCATGCGGGGCTGTGATCGCCTCCCCCGCTTGTGAGTTGGCTTAATCTTCTAGTTTGTCGATTATAAATCCAAAGGTTACTGCTATATCGATCTTCTGTCACCAAGGTACGTTTCACAAGAAAAGCCACCAGCCACCCATCCGGAGAGATCACCGGCTCGTCTACCATCACAAACCGCCCTACATCCCCTACCTGAATTTTCCTTTTCTCCATAAGTCCTCCCATACATTCTCCGCTTTAAAGTTCATCTCTACCTACTGTCCTTCAATCCCACGGAGGCGCGGATCCAAGGCGTCGCGAAGGGCATCGCCAATAAAGTTGAGGCTCAATACAACAAGCATTATTGCGAGTCCTGGGATGGTGATTAAATGCGGGGCGTTGCGCATGAAACGTTTGCCTTCGTTGAGCATAGCCCCCCACTCGGGCGTAGGCGGTTGGGCCCCCAATCCCAAAAAACCCAAGGCCGCGACGGACAATATCGCACTCGCTACCTGCATAGTGGCTGTTACTATAATGGGCGGTACTTGTTTAGCGTTGGCTAAGCGAGCTGAGGTAGCGGGGGCGGTCGCTCAAGGCTCAAGGGTGAAGGCTTGCCCCAAGCCGTCAGCACCTGTGCCAGATAATTCACGGGAT
>LGFI01000023.1 GCA_001508155.1 Acetothermia bacterium 64_32
TGACGGCTGGGGGCAAGCCTTCACCCTTGAGCCTTGAGCGACCGCCCCCGCTACCTCAGCTCGCTTAGCCAACGCTAAACAAGTACCTGCGGATCGTCTCCCTCGAGACGCTGGAGGGCCTTCTGGTCTCCGCCCCGGATGTGGAGCTAGCGTTCCAAGTGGAGGACCCGCAGGCGCCTTGGAACGCGGAGGCCTTCACCTTGGCCGTGGAAGATGGTCGCCTCCACGTGAGGCCAGGTGGGAAGCCGGAACTGCGCTTGGGGATCGGCGCCCTCTCGGCCGCCCTGGCGGGGTTCACCACGTTCCGAGAGCTCGGCGCTTGGGAGGTGGCCGAGGCCAAGCCCGCTTGCCGCGGCCAGGACCCACCCCGCCGGGTAACGTGGCTTGCCGATCACTTCTGAGTTCCTTCGAACAGGCGTTCGGCCAGGGCAACGGCCCCCCACAAGGGAGCGTCGTCAAGAAGCTGTGCCGGGACGATCTCCACCCGGGCCTGGGGCGGCACATACCTTCGGGCCGCCTCCCTGGTCCAGGTGAAGAAGCGCTCGCCGCTCCTTGCCACCCCGCCCCCGATAGCGATGCGTCCCGGGTTCACGAGGGTGATGGCCTGGGCTAGGGCCCGGCCCAGGGCCTGGGCTGCCCCGCGGAGGACCCTTTCGGCCACCGGATCACCAGCGTTCGCAGCCCGGGCCACCTCCCGGGCGGTGATCTCAGGGAGATCCTGCAAGACCGATCTTTCGCTTGCCAAAAGCTCCCGGGCCCGGCGGGCGATGGCCGGCCCGGAGGCGATCGCCTCCAAGCAGCCACGCCGGCCGCAGGTGCAAACCGGCCCTTCTAGATCGATCAAAAGGTGGCCGATCTCCCCAGCCAGGCCATCCGCTCCGTGGTAAATCTCCCCGTTCAGGATCCACCCTCCCCCGATCCCGGTGCTCACCGTGACGTACAAAAAACTCTTCGTCCCCCGTCCGGCCCCGAAGGCCCACTCCCCCAGCGCCCCAGAGTTGGCATCGTTCTCCACCACCGCTGGGGCCCCGAACCTCTCTTCCAGCCACCCCGCCAGGGGAAACCCCTCCCAGCCGGGGACGTGGTGGGAGAGGACTACCCGGCCCTCCTCCGCCTGAACCGGCCCGCCGAAGCTGACCCCAACCGCCGCGGGCTTCCGGCCGGCCAGGACCCGGGCTGCGAGCTTCAGGATGATCTTGCGGTCGGCCTCCGCGGACTTCTTGGTGGGTGATGGGGCGGTCGCTTTGGCGAGGAACCCCCGCTCCCCCGGCACCGCCACGGCGGCGGCGAGCTTCGTCCCCCCGAAATCGAGCGCCAAGATCAGCCTTTTCGTTTTCCTCAACTCGTCACCCGTCACGCGTCACCCTCAAGGAGGGCCCGGGACACGGCGTGGAGGATGGCAAGGTGCGCATCTTCGATGTGTTGCATGTCCTGAGAGGGGACGACGATCGCCAGGTCCACCAGATCCTTTAGCCTTCCGCCTTGGTAGCCTGTGATCCCCACGGTGACAAGCCCCAGCTCCCGCGCTACCTCCATGGCCAGGAGCACGTTCTCCGAGTTCCCGGAAGCGGAGATCCCGATGGCCACGTCCCCTGGCTGAGCAAGTGACCTCAAGGGCTCGGCAAACACGGTCTCATATCCACAATCGTTTGCGTAAGCGGAGAAGGTGGCCAGTTCATGCAGGGTGACCACCCGGAAGCGAGGCCTTCCGGAACTCACCGTGCCCTTCCCCAAATCACAGGCGAAGTGCCCGGCGGTTGTGGCCGAGCCTCCGTTCCCGAATACATAAACGCAGCTACCACGCTCCCGGGCCTCCGCAAGAAGATGCACGAGCTCTGCGATCTCCCTCCTGGGGAGCCGCGAAAGGACTTCCTTAAGGCCAGAGAAATAGCTTTCCAGCATAACCCCTCCTTGACAGGGCAAGCTTACCGCACCTTGCGCCGCCCCACACCGGTTGACCTCCTCAGGCGGAAAGGGCTATAGTGAAGCCATGAGGGCTGTGACCTGGATGACGTTCGGTTTTGCCTTTTTCCTGTCTTTTCCTCTTTTAGCTCAAGAGGTCTTTCTGAGGCTGTTTCTTGTGGATTCCTTGACCCAAAGGCCGGTGGTGGGCTGTCCGGTGCAGGTGGTGGTGGCGGGGCCGGAGGGGGATGAGCTGATAAGTGGGATCCCCGGGCCCGGGGGGGTGTTGGAGGGGCTGGTCCATGTCTCCCGGGTGGCGTGGGTTACGGTCTCCGCGGCGGGGTATCTGCCTGCTCAGGTGGAGGAGCTTCGCACCGTTCAGGGGGGGCATGGCTCCCGGGCATACCTTGTCCCCGAGGGGCCGGTGCGGCTCGTGCCCCTGGCATGTGAGGTGGTGGGCTGGCGCCCCTTGAGCTGGGCCGATTTCCGCGGGGTCCCTCCGCCCGACCCCGGCATCGAGGCCGCCAGGATCCACATCGTCCTCTCCTGGCGGCTCGAGGTGGAGGTCCGGCGGGAAGGGGGCATGTGGCGGGCCTGGATTCCCCCCCATGGGCTGGACGTGGAGTGCCTCATGTCCCCCACCCGCTCCTGGGTGCGACCAGGGGCGGAGCTGCCGGCGCTCCTCGCCCACGAGCAAGGCCACTTCGACCTCGCCGAGGTCTACCGCCGGCTGCTGGAGGAGGCCTTCTTGCAGCTCACCGTCCTGGGGCAGGATAGGGCGGCGGCCGAAAGTTCCCTGGAAGGGCAGGCGGCCGAGCTTGCCCAGGGGATCCTGGCCCGCCTTGAGGCGGCCCAGCTGCGCTACGATGCGGATACCAAACACGGCACAGACCCGAACGCCCAGGCAGCCTGGCTTTCCCAGATCAGGAGGTGGCTGGCTAGCCCCCACCTGGCCCCCTAAGCCCGCCCCCAGGGCGCAGCCCAGAGCCCACCTTGGAAGTTGCCCTCCCGGCGCGGTACACTCAACCGGAAGCCCATGAGCGAGGCAAAGCAGGTGCGGATCGACGAGGACACGGACATCCTCGGGCTGTACCTTGCGGAGGTGGCGCGGATCCCGCCCCTCTCCGAGGAGGAGGAGCGGGAGCTGGCCCGACGGATGCGCTCCGGCGACCGGGCCGCCAGGGACCGGCTGATCCTCTCCCACCTGCGCCTTGTGGTCTCCATCGCCCGGGAGTACGGGGACACCGGCATGGACCTCTTGGACATGATCCAGGAGGGGAACCTGGGGCTCATCGAGGCGGTGAACCGGTTCGACCCCGAGCGGGGCTTTCGGCTTTCCACCTACGCCCGCTGGTGGATCAGACAGGCCATCGGAGCCGCCATCGAGCGCTACTCCCAGATGATCCGCCTGCCGGTGCACCTCTTCCGGGCCATCGTCCGCTTCCAGAGGCTCAAGGCCAGCTTCGGGGCCGACGGGATCGAGGAGGGGGAGGAGCTCGTGCTCGCCCCCGGCCTCACCTTGGAACGGGTGAGGAGGGTGGAGCGCACCCTGCGGGAGTTCATCTCCCTGGACCTCCCCATCGGGGAGGCGGAAGACGACACCCTGGAGGAGATCATCGCCGACGAGTCGGTCCCGCCCCCGGAGAAGGAGGCACTTAGGGAGCTGTTCCGGGAGGATCTCTTGGAGATGGTGAACCGCCTCCCCCCACGGGACGCCCTGGTGCTCCGGCTGCGCTACGGGCTTGAGGGCGCCCGGCCACAGACCCTGGCCGAGATAGGAAACCTGCTTGGGGTATCGCGGGAGCGGGTGCGCCAGCTTGAGGAGCGGGCCTTAAAACGCCTCAAGGAGGCCTGGGGCCAGGAGGCCCTGGCCTTCTACCGCCGCCTCCTTGTGGATTAGCCCCCGAGGAGCTCCCTGAACTCCCGCTCGCTCAGGATGGGGATCCCGAGCTCCCTGGCCCGGGCCAGCTTGGAGCCCGGTTCTTCCCCCACCACCACATAGTCCACCTTGCGGGAGACGGACGAGGCCACCCTCCCGCCCCGGGACTCCACCAGCCGCCGCGCCTCCTCCCGGGACAAGCCCGACAGCCTCCCGGTGAAAACAAAGGTCTTCCCGGAAAGGGGTTTTTCTTCAGGCGGCTTTGCCTCACTGCGGGGGGCTATCCCCAAGGCCGCAAGCTCCGCAATCAGTCGCCGGTTGTCCTCGCTTGCAAAGAAGTCCACGATGCTCTGGGCGATGCGGGGGCCGATCTCGGGGATCTCCACCAGCTCCTCGTAAGAGGCGTTTGCCAGCTCCTCTAGGGAGCCGAAGCGCTCTGCCAACACCTCGGCGGTGTGCTCGCCCACATAGCGGATGCCCAGGGCGTAGATGAACCTGGCGAGCGACATCCCCTTGGAGCGCTCGAGCTGCTCGAGGAGGTTCTGGGCGGATTTTTCTCCCATCCGTTCGAGGGCGGCAAGCTCTTCCTTGGTCAGGCGGTATAGGTCGGAGATGCGCCGCACCAGGCCCTTTTCCACCAGCTGGTCCACCAGCTTCTCCCCCAGGCCTTCGATGTCCGCGGCCCGCCTGGAGGCGAAATGGCGGATGGACTCCTTGATCCGGGCTGGGCAGGACAGGTTCTCGCATCGGTGGGCCACCTCCCCCGGCGGGCGCACCACCGGCCCCCCGCAGGCCGGGCAGCGGGCCGGCATCCGGAACTCCCGTTCTTTTCCGGTCCGGCGCTCGGGGATGGACTTCACCACCTCGGGGATCACCTCCCCGGCCCGGCGCACCACCACCCAGTCCCCGATCCTGACGTCCTTCCTTTTGACCTCGTCTTCGTTGTGCAGGGTGGCCCGGGAAACGGTCACCCCCGACACCTCCACCGGCTCCAGGATGGCCACCGGGGTAAGGGCGCCGGTGCGGCCCACCTGGACCACGATGTCGAGCACCCGGGTGGTGGCCTCCTCAGCCGGGAACTTGAAGGCGATGGCCCACCTGGGGGCGCGGGAAACCTCCCCCAGGAGCTCCCGCTGGGAAAAATCGTTCACCTTCACCACACAGCCGTCCGCCTCATAGGGCAGGTCCCCCCGCCTTTCCAGGAGTTCACGGTAAAACTCGAACACCTCCTCCGGGCCTTCACAGCGCCGCCAGAGCGGGTTCACGGGGAAACCGAGCCTGGCAAGCAGGGTCAAGAGCTCCTCCTGGGTTTTGATCTCGAGCCCTTCGACCCGTCCCAGGGCGTAGCAGAAGAGCTTGAGCGGCCGGCCGGCGGTGATGCTTGGGTCAAGCTGTCTTAAGGAGCCGGCGGCGGCGTTCCTGGGATTGGCAAACGGCGGCTCCCCCCTCTCCTCCCGCTCCCGGTTGAGCCGACGGAACGCCTCCTTCTCCATGTAGACCTCGCCCCGCACCTCAAGGAGCCGGGGGACCCTGCCGTCCAAGGGGAGGAGCTTGAGGGGAAGTTGGCGGATGGTGCGGAGGTTGCGGGTCACGTCCTCCCCCACGTAGCCGTCCCCACGCGTGGAGCCCACGGTGAAAACGCCATCCTCGTACATCAGCTCCACGCTCAGCCCGTCGAGCTTTGGCTCGCACACATAGACCGGCCTTTCCCCCCCCAGGAGGCGCCGCACCCTGCGGTCCCATTCCAGGAACTCCTCCTGCGTAAAGCAGTTCTGGAGGGAGAGCATGGGGATGGCGTGGTGTACGGGGGCGAATTCTTCGGCGGGCGGAGCGCCCACCCGTTGGGTGGGGGAGTCTGGGGTTATCAGCTCGGGATACTTCTCCTCGAGCTCCTGGAGTTCCCGAAAGAGCCGGTCGTATTCGGCGTCGGAGATGATGGGCTGGTTGAGGACGTAATAATAGTAGTCGTGCTTGCGGATTTCCTCGCGTAGTTCCTCGACCCGCTTTTTTACCCGCTCCAGGTCTTCCGCCATCTCGGATCACCCTGGGGGAGGATAATCCTTTGCCCGGCGGTGGGCCATCCCTTGGAGTACCTCCAGGAAGGCGCGGCGGATGCGGGCCAGGGCGGCGAAGGTCAAGGGGCATCTGTCCAGCTGTCCGTCCCGGCGGCGGTCCTCGATGACCATGTCCACCAGCTCTCCTAGGTCCTGGCGTTCCGCCCCTCGGCTGTAGGCCTCCACGGAGTCTGCCAGCATGACGATGGCGGTTTCGGCGGTGTTGGGGAGGGGGGCGTCGTACCGGAACTCGTCCTCCGATAGCCCTTGAGCCGCCCCCTGGCTGGAGAAGTAGCGCATGACGCTGGTGCCGTGGTGGGTGGCCACGAACTTGAGCACGTCCCCTCGGAGGCCGTACTGGCGGCCCAGCTCCACCCCGTCCTTGACGTGGGAGGCGAGCACCACCTTTGACATGGAGGGGGCCAAGCCCTCGTGGGGGTTGGTGCCGTTTTGGTTTTCCGCGAAGAAGTGGGGGCGGAGGAGCTTGCCGATGTCGTGGTAAAGGCCGCCCACTGCGGCCAGCAGCGGATCTGCCCCCACGGCCCGGGCGGCGGCCTCGGCCAGGGCCGCCACGTCCCGGGAGTGGTAGTAGGTCCCTGGGGCCTCGTGGCGCAACCTTTCCAGCAGGGGGTGGGAGGGGTTGAGCAGTTCCACCAGGGAGAGGGGGCTGGTTCGGTCCACGGCCCTTTCGGCCAGGGGGAGGAGCGCCCAGATGAGCAAGGCGGAGGCCGGCCCTGCCAGGAAGGCGGCCCCCAGACCGATCGCCCCCGCCTCCCCCCCCACGGTGGCCGCCCCCAGGGCCCCGGCCAGGCCCGTGCCCAGGCCGGCCAGCATAAGGTCCCGCCCCCGCCGGGCCCGGCGACAGAACACCGTCATCACCGTGCCGGAGAGCAGGGCCGCCAGGGCGGGCCCCCCTCCCAGGGCAGGGCCGGCCCACCCCGCCAGGGGTAAAAGCAGCAGAAAGCAGGTCCTCTCCGGCCAAAACAGGGCGGCCATCCCCCCGGCAAAGCTCAGAAAAGAGAGGAAAGGAGAGCCCACGGCTGCCAGGCGGGACAAGAGCGCCCCGGCCGCCACCAACCCCAGGCCAAACCGCCGATCGGTCTGGTCAAGGCGCCTCCCCACCGCCAGGGCCGGGACGAAAAAACCCAAAAGCGCCCCGAAGAGCTCCCGGGGCGGGGCCCAACCCGGTACCCCCTCCTGCCAGCGCCACACCGAGGCAGAGGCCGCCACAAGCAGCAATACCAGAAGCTCAGGCCAGGGCAAAGGCGGACGCTTACGGGCCCCTTGCGGGGGTTTCCTTTTTCTTCTCGCTGCGCTCATAGGCCTCGATGATCGCCTTCACCAGCGGGTGCCGTACCACATCCCGCCGGTCCAGATATACGAAGGCGATCCCCGGGATCCCCGCCAGGATCCCCTGCACCTCCTGAAGCCCCGACGGGCGCCCCTCGATGTCCACCTGGGTCACGTCCCCGGTGACCACCGCCTTGGAGCCAAAGCCAAGGCGGGTGAGGAACATCTTCATCTGGGTGTGGGTGGTGTTCTGCGCCTCGTCCAGGATCACAAACGCGTGATTCAACGTCCGCCCCCGCATGAAGGCCAAAGGGGCGATCTCGATCCTCCCCGTGGTCATGTACTTCTCGAACTCCGAGACCGGGATCATGTCGTATATGGCATCGTACAAGGGCCGCAGGTACGGGTTCACCTTTTGTAGGATGTCCCCAGGGAGGAACCCCAACTCCTCCCCCGCCTCCACCGCCGGACGGGTGAGCACTATCCTCTTAACCTGGCCCCGCTTCAGGTACCCCAGGGCCACCGCCACCGCCAGATACGTCTTCCCCGTGCCGGCAGGGCCGATGGCAAACACCACGTCGCTTTTGTGGATCGCCTCCACATACCGGCGCTGCCCCTCGGTCTTGGGGCGGATGCTCTCCCCCCAGTGGGTGACCTGCACCACATCGGTGAGCAGCCCCTCCAGGTCGTTCCCCTCCCGCACCTGGGCGATGAGGTACCGCACCTCCTCGGGGGTGAGCATGTGGTCCCCTTTCACCACCTCGAGGAGCTTGCCAAACAGGCGCTCGAGCTGGGCAACCTCTTCCTCGTCCCCCTCTATCCGGACCCGATCCCCGCGGGCCACTATCCTGGCCCCGGAGAAGGCGCTGGCGATAACCCGTAGGTTGCGGTTGTACTGGCCCAGCACCCCGAGCACCGTGGTGTGGTCCCCAAGGGGTATCTCACGCGTCTTCCGGCCGATCTATCATCACCCCCACCGCGCGTCCCCCATCCTGGCGGAGGACACGGACACTCGCTATTTTACCCCTTTGGCCGTCCCGGGCGCCCACCCCCACAAGGAGGTAGTTTTCGGCGTGCCCCCACCAAAGCCGACCCTCTTTTTGCTCGAGCAGGACCTCTAGGGTCTGCCCCACGAAGCCGGCGGCCACCTCCCTGGCCCACCGCGAGGCCAGGGCGGCGAGCTCCGCCGCCCGCCGGGCCTGGACCCGGGCCGGCACCCTGGGCTTGAGGCGGGCGGCCTTGGTCCCCGGCCGGGGTGAGAACCTGAATATGTGCACGTTCAGCGGCACCAGGGCCTCAAGGAGCTCTATCGTCCCCTGGAAGGCCCGTTCGTCTTCCCCGGGGAAGCCCACCATGACGTCGGCCCCCAGGGTGGCCTTTGGCACCCTTTCCAAAAGCCGCTGTGCCCGCTCGCGATATTCGGCCGCCGTGTAAGGTCGCCCCATCGCCCTGAGGATCCGGTCCGCCCCAGACTGCAGCGGCAGATGGAAATAGGGGCACAGGCGCGGCTCTTCCGCAAACAGCTCCACCAGCCGGTCGGTCACCCCTTCGGGGTTGAGGGAGCCGAGCCGGTAGCGAACCCCCTTCACCTTGAGGAGCTCCTCCAAGAGGTCCGTTAGAGTGGGCTGCTGAGGGAGGTCCAGGCCGTACTGGGCCAGGTTGATCCCCACCACCACGATCTCCCGATGGGCTTCCGCAAGCCCCTCCGCCTCCCGGCGGGCGACGGCCGGGGGCTTGCTGCGCAAAGGGCCCCGCACCAGGAAGGTGCGACAGAAGCTGCAGCCCACCGTGCAGCCGTCTTGAACCTTGAGCAGGGCCCGGGTGCGGGGAAACCCCCGCACTCGTTCCCCACTAAGAGACCCCCATTCCCGACCCGGTGGAAGCTCCCCCCTTAGGAAAGCGGCTACCGCCTCGGCGATCCGGGGCTTGTAGCGATTGTCCAGTACCAGGTCCGCCCCGGCAGAGAGGAGCTGCTCCCGCGCCCCATCCGCCTGACAGCCCACCGCCACCACCAGCGCCCCGGGGTGCTTGCGCTTCAGCCTCCGCACAAGCTTTCTTCCCTTGCGGTCCGCCAGGGCGGTGACGGTGCAGGTGTTGACCACGTGTATCTCCCCATCCCCGGGGAGGGCGGAGAGCCGCTCCCTTATCATCTGCGATTCGTACTGGTTCACCCGACAACCCAGGGTGTGGACGAAGACCTTCATTCGCTGTGGCGCTCCACCGTAAAACGCAGGATCCTGCAGGGCTCGTCCGGCAAAAGCCCGGCCTTGAGCTTGGCGATGCGCAGCTGTTCCTCCACCGTGTCCACCCCTGGAAGGTCTGGGAGGAGAAGCCCCCGCCGCCACCCCGACTCCACGATCACCCCATAGCGTTTTGGATCTAGCTCGTCGGCGGTGGCTGGTTCTGGCTCGGAGAGCACGTCCACCGAGACCGAGAGCTGAGGGAGCTCCTCCGGCCGCACGGGGGGGAAGCGGGGATCTTGGGTGGCGGCCCGGATGGCGTTCTGGATGATCTCCTCGGCCAGGTTCTCCTCGCTGGGGAGGAAGGTGCCGATGCAGCCCCTGAGCTGGCCCTGTTTTTTAAGGGAAACGAACGCCCCGGCCCTGCGGGAAAGAAGCTCCGGGGGGAGGTCTTCCGGGGGGCGGATGACCTCCCCTGAGCGCACATAGTGCTCGATGGCCCTGCGGGCTAGGTTCACATATGGATCTTGATTCACACAGGGAAGATAGCCCCCGGGCAGGGCCCTGTCAATCCGGTTTGACGAACTGGTTGGGTTTGGGCTACCTTACCACGTCATGCGCTGGTTGGGTATTGCAGTGGGGCTGGTCTTGATCGGGGTGGCGGTGGGCCTGTTCTTCCTCTATTCCCAGACGGACGTGGAGAGGGCCCTGCACCGGGGGGAATGGGTACACGTGTTGGTGGTCGGGGTGGACAGCGGGGCCCAGGGCCTCCCCCAGGCGGACCTTGTGGGGGTAGCCAGCCTCTCCCCGGAGGGGCGGGGGGTTTGGCTAAGCCTCCCCCGCGATCTGAGCCTGCCCCAAGCGGATGGGGGCTGGAGGCCACTTTATGCGGTGTACTCCCAGGAAGGGGTGGAGGGGGTCAGGCGAGGTGTGGCCCGCCTCCTCGAGGTCCAAATCCCCTACGTGGTGGAGGTGGGTTTCGCCGCCTTCTCGGAGCTGGTGGAGCTGGTGGGGGGGGTAGACATCGCCGTCGAGGCCCACCTGGTTTATGTGGACCAGTCGCAGGACCTGTACATCGACATCCCGGCCGGGCTCCAGCACCTGGACGGGCAGAGGGCGTTGGATTACGTCCGCTATCGCGGCCCCGAGGGGGAGGAGGGTCGCATCCGGCGCTCCCATAAGTTCCTCCGCGCTCTGCTTGCGGGGCTGCGGGGACTCCCCTGGTCGCGCTGGAGAGATCTGGCCCAGCTGGCCATGGAACAGGTTACCACCAACCTGGACCTTTGGGAAGCCCTGGCCCTGGCCCACCGCCTGCGAGGGCTGGGGGATGACCGGCTCGCCTTCGCCCAGCTCCCAAGCCTGGTGACAGGCGGGGAAAGACGGCCTGACCTTGTGCACGCCCGACAGCTTCTTGCAAGGCTCTATCAGGGAAGGCGGTACCTCACCCGGGATCAGGTGGAGGTGGTGGTGTTGAACGGCACCGGGGCGCCGTTTCTCGCCCACCGCGCCGAAGCATGGCTCCTGGAGCTGGGGTTTTCCGTGGTGGGGATCGGGAACGCCGACCGGTTTGACTACGCCGGCACCCTGCTTGTGGCCCAGCCGGGTGCGGAGGCCGAAGCGCAACTCCTGGCCCGAATACTGCCCGTGGGGGTTGAGATCCAAGCCGCGGAGGGGTTCGGGGTGGACCGGCTTGGGGGCTGGCCGGAAGGTGCTGACCTCGTTCTGATCTTGGGGGAAGGGTTTCATGTCCCATCCTGAGTGGGACCTGGTGGAGCGGGCGGTCCACCTGATCGAGGAGAAGAAAGGGGGTCGGCCCGTGCTCCTGGACCTCCGGGAGACCAGCATCCCCACCAGTTATTTCCTCGTGGCCGAGGGGGATAACCCCGTCCACGTGCGGGCCATAGCCGAGGAACTCCTGGAGAAGTTACCCCTGGAGCCCTTGCACGTGGAGGGGTTGGGCCAGGGGAGGTGGGTGCTTCTTGATTACGGGGATTTTGTGGTCCACCTCTTCGAGCGCCAGGCGCGGGATTTTTACGATCTGGAGGGCCTTTGGCCGGATAGGGTCCTGAACTGGGAGGACCGCCCCTTGTCCCGGCCGTAGCCGGGTGTTAAACTTCGGTTCGCCCCTGGGGGGCTTGAACCCCTGGGGGAGGGCGCGTATACTAAGCGCGGATATTCCCGGTCCTTGAAAAGTGAATAGGGCGTCTGCTACGCAAGCATGGTAAGGGCGGACGGTGGATCCCTCGGCAGCCGGAGGCGATGAAGGGCGTGGCCAGCTGCGATAAGCCCCGGGGAGCCGCTGAGCGGGCTATGATCCGGGGATTCCCGAATGGGGCAACCCACCGTACCGTTGAGGTGCGGTATCCGCCGCCGAACACATAAGCGGTGGAGGCGAACCCCGCGAAGGGAAACATCCCAGTAGCGGGAGGAAAAGAAACCAACACCTGCCGCAAGGCAGGCGCGTTCGCCAAAAGCGGGCGTGGGGATTCCCCTAGTAGCGGCGAGCGAACGGGGAGGAGCCCAAACCTCATGGGTGCAATAGGCCGCAGCCGTTGCCCGTGGGGGGTTGTGGGGCGATGGTGGGGGCCGCTGCGGAGGCCCCGGGGAGTTACAAAGGCCTTCTCTAGCCGAACGGCCAGCAAAGTCACTGGAAAGGGCGACCGGAGAGGGTGAAAGTCCCGTAGGCGAAAGGGAAGGCCCTCCCTGGCCATCGACCCCGAGTAGCGTCGGACACGAGGAATCCGGCGCGAAGCTGGGGGGACCACCCTCCAAGGCTAAATACTACCGGCTGACCGATAGTGCACCAGTACCGTGAGGGAAAGGTGAAAAGCACCCCGGGAGGGGAGTGAAATAGAACGTGAAACCGTCCGCCTACAGTGCAGTGGGAGCCTTTTCCGCCTTGGCCTTCGGGCCCTGGCGGAGGGGTGACCGCGTGCCTTTTGCAGTATGAGCCGGCGAGTTACGCTCCGTGGCGAGGTTAAGCCCCTTTGGGGCGGAGCCGTAGCGAAAGCGAGTCCGAACAGGGCGACTAGTCACGGGGCGTAGACCCGAAGCCAGGTGATCTACCCATGGGCAGGGTGAAGTGCGCCTAAACGCGCACGGAGGCCCGAACCCGTTGGCTGTGCAACGCCATGGGATGACCTGTGGGTAGCGGTGAAAAGCCAATCGCACCTGGTGATATCTGGCTCTCCCCGAAATGGCTCTAGGGTCAGCCTCACGTTACAGGCGGCCGGGGGTAGAGCACTGGCTGGGGAAGGGGGGAAACTCCCGACTCCAATCAAACTCCGAATACCGGCCGTCGTTTCGTGGGAGTGAGACTGTGGGTGATAACGTCCATAGTCGAGAGGGAAACAACCCAGACCGCCAGCTAAGGCCCCCAAATCCAGGCTAAGTGGGAAAGGCGGTGTGGTTGCTGAAACAGCTGGGAGGTTGGCTTAGAAGCAGCCATCCTTTAAAGAGTGCGTAATAGCTCACCAGTCTAGCGACCGCGCGCCGAAAATGTAACGGGGCTAAGCCTGGTGCCGAAGCTGCGGGGCGTCTGTCTTCGGACGGGCGTCGGTAGGGGAGCGTTCCCAGCGGGTCGAAGCCGCGTCGCGAGGCGCGGTGGACTGCTGGGAAGTGAGAATGCCGGCATGAGTAGCGCAAGACGGGTGAGAATCCCGTCCACCGAATGCCCAAGGTTTCCTGGGGAAGGCTGATCCACCCAGGGTTAGGCGGCCCTAAGCCGAACCCGAAAGGGGGTAGGCGATGGACAGCCGGTTAATATTCCGGCCCCTCCGGGCCTGCGTTATGAGCGAAGGGGGGACGCCGCGCGAGCCCCTCCGCAGGCTCACGGCTATGCCTGTCCAAGCACCGAGCCAGAGGGGGTAGGCAAATCCGCCCCCTCGCAACCGGCCTGTCCTCGTCCTTCGGGATGGGGGCGGGTCGTCCAGGTGAGGTGTGATGGCGAGTCCCGTAAGGGGCGAAGGGAGACGGCTTGAGCGGCCGAGAAAAGCCTCTAGCCAGTAGGTCCGGAGCCCGTACCGCAAACCGACACAGGTGGGCGAGGTGAGTATCCACAGGTGGACGAGCCAACTCCGGTCAAGGAACTCGGCAAAATGGCCCCGTAACTTCGGGAGAAGGGGCGCCTTCTGGGCTGGTGGGTAACCTTCCGGCCTGGGAGGCCGCAGAGAATCGGCCCGGGCGACTGTTTACCAAAAACACAGGTCCCTGCTAACCCGAAAGGGGATGTATAGGGACTGAAACCTGGCCACTGCCGGTAGGTCAAGGGGAGGGGTGCAAGCCCTGAACCGAAGCCCCGGTGAAGGCCGGCCGTAACTATAACGGTAGGAGCGGGGGCGCAGGTCCCCGCGAGGGCCGTTTCAAAATCCGGCTATATGCTGGGACGGCCCGTGTATCCCAGGCTACCGAGGAGGTGACAAAGCCGTGGGTGGGGCCAATCAGCAGGAAAGGCTCTCCAATACCGAAGCAGCAAGGTGGTTCCTTGCAGGGCTCATCGAGGGCGAAGGGAGCTTTGCCGTATCCATCAAGGAGCATCCCACAGCCAGATACGGCTTTTATGTGGATCCCGAATTCTTCATCTATCAGCACAAAAGCGGCCGCAGGCTCCTTGAGATGGCGAAGGAGATCTTCGGGACGGGCAGGATCTACCCTAAACCTGGGAATCCCGAGGTCCTCGTCTTCGCCATCACTGCTAGAAGGAGCCTTAAGGAGAAGGTGCTCCCGTTCGTCGAAAGGTATATGGTTTTCTCCACGAAGAAGAAAGAGCTTCAGCTCTTTGTAGAGATCGTGGAGGCCCTTGAGCGCAAGGAACACCATTCCGCTTTCGGGCTGGCGCGCATCGTCGAGAAGGCGTATGCGTTGAATCCGGCCGGGAAGGGGAGGGAGAGGAAGCGACCTCTCCTCGAGGTCTTGGAGAGAATCCTCAGAGGCCATACGCCGGACCCCAACAATTCCGTGACGCGTGACGGGTGACGTGTTACGGAGCTTGGGGAAGATATGGTCCAGGCCCCGTGGCGACACGGGGGAAACCTGCCTAAGGTAGCGAAGTTCCTTGTCGGGTAAGTGAAAGAACTTGCCCTGCCGTCCCGCGAGGGACGGTGAAAATCCGGCTCATATCGGGGAAGCCCTCCTGCCCGAGTTCGGGCGTGGGGTAATCCCGAGGGAAGTCGGCTCCTTTGGGGAGCTTGACCCCGTAACGACTGACCCGAAAGGGGAGGCGCGCTTAACCCCAGCGCGCAATACGCCGGACCTCACCAAAACGGAAAGAGACGCCTATGGAGGCTTCCTTCCAAGAAGGGGGAATGGGAAATGGAGAAGCTGCATCCCTGGTACGTGACGGGGCTCGTCGAGGGGGAAGGGTCGTTCGTGGTGAGCTTCTCCCTTAGGCGAAGGCTAAAGGTCGGGGTGGAGACCCGCCCCTCCCTCTCCGTTTCCCAAACCGAAGGAAACCTGGAGCTCCTGAAGCGGTTGCATGTCTTCTTCCGCTGTGGGGGTATTCGCTACAGCCGTGGAGATCGCACCTACAAATACGAGGTGCGCTCCGTTGACGACCTGATTAAGCGGATCATCCCCCATTTCGAGCGGTACCCGCTTCAAGGGGAGAAGGCCCAGGATTTCCAGAAGTTCGCGCGCATATGCAGTATGGTGCACGCGAACCTCCATCTTAACCACGATCGCCTGCGGGAGATCATCGAGTTGGCCTATACGATGAACCCTGCGGGCAAACGGAGACATAGGAAGGAGGTGCTCCTAAGGGCGCTCGGTGAGGGTAAGGGATAGTCTGCCTCCCGTGGAAACACGGGGAAAGGTGAAGTTCCGACCCGCATGAAAGGTCCAACGACCTGGGCGCTGTCTTGACCGGAGGCTCGGTGAACTCGAGGCACGGGTGAAAACGCCCGTGACCCGCGGTGGGACAGAAAGACCCCGTGGAGCTTTACTGCAACCTGGTGTTGGGTCTTGGCATCCGTTGTCTAGGATAGGTGGGAGGCTGAGAAGCCCGGGCGCCAGCCCGGGTGGAGCCGTCCTTGGAATACCACCCTTCGGCTGCTGAGGCTCTAACCGGAGGCCGTGAAAAGCGGTCTTGGGACAGCGCCAGGCGGGCAGTTTTGCTGGGGCGGCAGCCTCCTAAAGGGTAACGGAGGCGCCCAAAGGTCCCCTCAGGCGGGTTAGCGATCCGCCGTTGAGTGCAAGGGCAGAAGGGGGCTTGACTGCGAGGCCTACAAGCCGAGCAGGGGCGAAAGCCGGGCCTAGTGACCCACTGGCTCCGTGTGGAAGGGCCAGTGATCAGCGGATAAAAGTTACCCCGGGGATAACAGGCTAGTCTCCCCCGAGAGTCCACATCGACGGGGAGGATCGGCACCTCGATGTCGGCTCACCCCATCCTGGGGCTGCACCAGGTCCCAAGGGTCGGGCTGTTCGCCCGTTAAAGGGGTTCATGAGCTGGGTTCAGACCGTCGTGAGACAGGTCGGTCCCTATCTACCGCGGGCGCAGGAGGCTTGAGGGGGTCCGCTCTCAGTACGAGAGGACCGGAGCGGCTGGGCCGCTGGTGTACCAGTTGTCCCGCCCGGGGCACAGCTGGGTAGCTAAGCCCAGATCGGATAAGGGCTGAAGGCATCTAAGCTCGAAGCCGACCCCAAGATGAGGCCTCCCCATGAGGGCCCTTCGAGACCAGGAGGTTGATAGGCCGCAGGTGGAAGCCCGGCGACGGGTGGAGCCGAGCGGTACTAATAGCCCGATCGGCTTGCGTAGCAGACGCTCTATTCACTTTTCAGGGCCGGTAGCGTCGGAGCTTGTCTCCGACGGCTGAGCTCCGACGTTTTGAGGGGATTCCAGGCGGCAGATGGCGGCGGGGAAACACCCGGTCCCATCCCGAACCCGGAAGTTAAGCCCGCCAGCGCCGATGGTACTGGGGCGTGTCCCCGGGAGAGTAGGTCGCC
>LGFI01000024.1 GCA_001508155.1 Acetothermia bacterium 64_32
ATCTCCTAAGCCGATGCGGATCCTTATGCTTTACGACAACGTGGCCCGGCCACCCCTCAGGGAAGGTTGGGGTTTTTCCGCCTTGGTTGAAGTTCAAGACAGAAAAATCCTGTTCGATGCAGGGGCGGATCGGTTAGTGCTCAAGCACAACGTGGAGAAATTGGGAATAGATCTCTCCCAGCTCACGGACGTCTTCCTCTCCCATCCCCACTGTGATCACGTTGGAGGACTTTCCTACGTACTGGAAAGGGCCCGGAGGGTACGCATTTGGGCCCCTTGGGTCATGGAGGGATACCTCCGTCCCCGGGCGGCCAAGGCGGAGCTTGTCTTGGTCAAGGGTCCTCGACGGCTGGGGGAGCCCTTGTGGTCCACGGGGACGATGGGAAGGGGTGTCAAGGAACACGGCCTTGTGATCGCTACAGAAGGGCCGGTCCTTGTCACCGGCTGTGCCCATCCGGGGATCGACCGGATGGCCGCGCGGGCGGCTAGGATCGCCGGGAGACGGCTCTCGCTCGTTCTGGGGGGCTTCCATCTGGGAGGGGTTTCGCAAGCGCGCCTCAGGCAGGTGATCTCCGGGCTGCAAGGGGCGACCGAGGGCGTGGCCCCGGGCCACTGCACCGGTGAGAGGGCGATATCCCTTATCCTTCGGGCCTTCCCCGGTTCGGGCCCGCTTGAGGTGGGAAGGGGCTTCCCTTTGGGGCCGGACCGTTTAGTATAAGGGGATGTGGATCACCAGGGAGAGCGGACTGGGGCTTTTGGCCCTGACGGTTCTGGCGCGGGAGGGGAGGGCCAGCACGGAGGCCATTGCCGAAAGGTTTGGGCTTTCGGCTCCGTTTTTGCGGCAGATTTTGGGCCGCGCCCGGCGGGCCGGGCTGGTGGAAGGGCACCCCGGGCGCAAAGGGGGTTACTCCCTGTCCAGGCCCGCCCAGGAGATCTCGGTGGCCGAGGCCTTGGGCGCCCTGGGGGGTAGGCCGGCGCCGGTGAGGTGCCTGGCCGGGGAGCCCTGCCCCTTGTTAGAGGATTGCCCCACCCGGCCGTTTTGGGAATGGTTGCAAGAAAGGATCGAGGTATGGCTCAGTCAGGTCACCCTGGAGGAGCTGGCCAAGGGGAAGCTGTAAGGCAGGCCAAGCACGTGCTCATGGTGCTTTCCGGAAAAGGGGGTGTGGGGAAGACCACCGTGGCGGTGAACGTAGCCACGGCCCTCGCCCGCAGCATGCGAGTTGGGCTTCTCGACGCCGACCTTCATGGTCCCAACGTCCCCAAGATGCTGGGGGTGGAACGGGCCCGCTTGCCGGTCCGGGATGGGAGGATCGTGCCCGTCCCCACGGCCTGGAACCTGGCGGTGATGTCCATCGCCTTCGCCCTGCCCACCGCCGATACCCCCCTCATCTGGCGCGGCCCCCTGAAGATGAAGGCCATCCGCCAGCTGATCGAGGAGGTGGACTGGGGGAAGCTTGACCTGTTGGTGGTGGACCTCCCCCCGGGAACAGGGGACGAGCCCCTGTCGGTGGCCCAGGTCATCGGGGAGGTAGATGCGGCGCTGGTGGTGACCACCCCACAGGAGGTGGCCCTGCTGGATGCCCGCAAGGCGGTGGGCTTCTGCCGTAAGGTGGGGGTGCAGCGGATCGGGGTGGTGGAGAACATGGCCAGCCTCACCTGCCCCCACTGCGGAAAGGAAATCGAGCTCTTCGGAAAGGGTGGGGGGGAGAGGATGGCCAAGGAGACGGGGGCCACCTTCCTTGGGCGGCTCCCCTGGCTTCCGGAGGTGGTACGGGCCGGGGACGCCGGCCGCCCGGCGGTGGAGGCGGACCCCCGCGCCCGGGAGGCCTTCCTGGAGCTGGCGCTCAAGGTGCTCGACTTCGTCCAGGGCGGGGGCTCGATTTGACAGCGAGGGCGGCTCAGGGGCAAAGTTGAACTGGAGGCGATGATGGCAACCCAACCCGAGGAGCTGTTCGTGGAGTTCCTTCGCCAGCGCGGGTTCAACATCACGGGCACAAGGCGCAAGATCGTGCGCAAGGTCTTCTCCATGCACGGACATTTCGACGCCTCAGAGCTGTGGGAGGCACTGCGGGACGAAAAGGTGTCCATAGCCACCGTCTACCGAACCCTGGATCTTCTGGAGCGGGCCGGCCTGGTTCGTCGGGTGTCCCTGGGGGAAGCCCACGCCCACTACGAACACGTGCTGGGGCGGAACGACCATGGGCACCTGGTGTGCAGCCGCTGTGGCAAGGTGATCGAGTTCGACAGCATGAGGATCAGGACCCTCATTAGCCAGATTGCGGACGAAAACGGCTTCGAGCTTCAAGCAGCCACCATCCAGGGCTTCGGCTTGTGCCGCGCCTGCCGGCGGTGATCCCGGGAGGGTGGATCACCTGTCCTCCGGTTTCCAGTCGAGGTAGCGGGCGGCTGGGCGGGGGCTTTTTCTACTGAGCACGCCTCCTAGGACTGCCAGCGCCAGGAAGGGGACCAGGGCCAAAAAAAGGGCGACTACGAACATCAGGGTCAAGGCCACGACTGCCCCGGCCAGTATCCCGACCCCTCCCCCGGCCGCCCTCGCCGTGGCGGCGGCAACGAGGATGGGAAGCCTTACCGCCAGGGAGAGGCCCTCCTGGGCCAGGGTTCGGAGCTCACTCATTTTTACCTCCGTCTTCCCAGGCTAGCGGCTGGCCACGGACACCCCTTCCACCAGGATGGGGGGCACGTAGACCAGTCCGTACACCCATTCCGGGGGCCCCCCGATCGCCCTCAGGCCCCCCTTCAGCACCTCGTAGGCGTTCCCGGCGATCATGGTGTTCTTGACCCTCCCCTTCACCTTTCCGTCTTCCACCACGAACCCCACCCCCACGTTGTTGGAGAAGGCGCCGGACTGCACGTTCCCTTGTCCCAGGCCCAACACCTCCACCACCACCAGCCCCTTGTCCATTTCCGCGATGAGCTCCTCCACGCTCCCCTCCCCGGGTCGAACGACCAGGTTCCTCACCCCGGGGGTGGGTGGGGAACGGAATCCCCCGCGGCCCAGCAATCCCCCACGGAGCCCGCTCCCCGTGGGGTCGGAATCGGCCAGGGCCGCCGCCCGGAGGTCGAACAAGAAGTTCTCCACGATCCCCTCCTCGACCAGGGGCAGGCGGCAGGTGGGGATCCCCTCGTCGTCGAAGGAGCGGGAGCCGGGGGCAAAAGGCAGGGTGCCCTCGTCCACCAGTGTGAACTTGGGGTCGAAAACTTGCTGCCCCAGCCTCCCTTTGAGGGGCGAGGTCCCCATCACCACGGATAGGCCCGAGAACCCCACCATGAGGGGGAGCAGCAACACCAGGGCCCCCTTGGGGACGAACAGCACCGGGGGCTGCCCCTGGGGGGCCGGCGCCACCCGCTCCCCCCACCTCAGGTACCGGAGCGCCTCCTCCACCAGGGCCTCGGGGACCAAGTCCGCCCGCCGGCGGACCGTCCTCCCCACCCAGAGGAGGTAGATGTCCCCCTCCCCGATCCGCTGAACCTCAATTCCCATGGAGAGATGGGAGCGCTTTTCGATAAGCTCCCCCCCGGAGGTGTTGGTGATCCTCACCTCGAGGGTGCCCCGGGAAAGGGAGACGTCCACGATCACGTCGGGAAACTCCTCCTGGATTGCCTGCACCGCCCCCTCCCCCCAGGAGATGAGCTCCTCTGGGGACAGGGCGAGCACCTCCTCATCCAGCACCTCCACCTTTTCCCCTGAGGACAGGGTGGGGAAGCTGAAGGGGGCTGGGTCCCCGTGTTTGGCGGAGGCCAGGGCGGCCTGAACGAGGCCCTCTTCATCTTCACCGGCGGTGGAGGCAAAGCCCAGCCGACCGCCCTCGATCACCCGCAAGGCACGGCCCAGGACCTCCCGAGAGCCCACCTTCTCGATCTCCCCGCCCCGGAAGGTGACGTCCACCGTGCTCCTCAGCTCCTCATAAAGCTCCGCGCTTTGGGCGGCAGCCGCCGCCCGCTCCAGTATCC
Source organism: Acetothermia bacterium 64_32 (assembly GCA_001508155.1). Lineage (GTDB taxonomy): Bacteria > Bipolaricaulota > Bipolaricaulia > Bipolaricaulales > Bipolaricaulaceae > 64-32. The sequence goes on from LGFI01000024.1 coordinate 3,973, forward strand.
CCATCACCTGCCTCCTATGATCACATCGCGGATCCTCACGTGGGGGGCTCCATCGGTGACCGGCAGGGGCGCCTGCCCTCCTTTGCCACAGCCCCCGGCCCCGCCTTTGAGCACAAAGTCGTTCCCGATCGCCTCGATGCTCCTAAGGGTGTCGAACACGTTCCCGGTGAGCACCACATCCCTGAGCATTTCCCCGAGCTCCCCGCCTTTGATCTCGTAGGCGTAGGCAGCCGAGAAGGTGAACTGCTCCAGCTCCGTCTGGCCCCCGAAGGCGCCTTTGGCGTAAACCCCGTGGTCGATCCCGGAGATAAGCTCTTCGAAGGAGGCCTCCCCGGGCTCGATGTAGGTATTGCGCATCCTGACGATGGGCTCGTGCTCCCAGGAGACCGCCCGGGCGTTCCCGGTGGGCTCCATCCCGGTCTTGGCCGCGGTGGCCCGGGAGTGCATGAGCCCACTCAACACCCCTTCTTTGATGAGATAGACCTTCCTCCTTTTCACCCCCTCGTCGTCATAAGGGGCGTTCCCCCGCCGGCCGGGGAGGTAGCCCTCCTCCACCACGTTCAGGGCTTCCACCCCAAAACGCCTGCCAAGCTGCATCACCTTGCGCATGGGCTCGTTCCTCAGGAGGAAATCCGCCTCACAAATGTGGCCGAACGCCTCATGGATGAAAACCCCGGCCAGCTCCTGGTCCAACACCACCGTGTAACGACCCCCCTTCACCGGCTTGGCCGAAAGCAGGTCCACCGCCCGTCTCGCCACCTCCTCCGCCTTCTCCTCCAGCCCCAGGGCCAGCTCATAGCCGGCGGCCTCCCCCACGGACTCGAACGCCTGCTGCACGTCCCCGTTGCGCCGGGCCACCGCGGCCAAAAGGACAGTAACGTCGGGGATGGCCTGCTCGATATAGGTCCCCTCCGAGTTGGCGTAGTAGATCCTCCTTAGGGAATCGGTGTACCGGACGGAACTGGCCGCGATCTGGGGGGAGTAATCCAGGATGATCCGGTTGTAGTTCTCCATGAGCCGGCGTTTCTCCTCAAGCGACACTTGGCGGAAGTCGCGTTCGAGCCGGGGTCGGAAGACATCCCTCACCACGGGCACCTGGGCCAGGCGGATGGGGTCGCGGACCTTGCGGGCGGCGGCCCGGGCGAGCTTGGTGGCCTCCGAGAGCTTTCGGGGGACCTCCTCCGGATCGGTGAACACCGCCGTCCCCCACGCCCCGCCGACCAACGCCCGCACCGTGCCACCGGCCTCCCGCGATCGCTCCAGGGCCATCAGCTGATCCCGCTGAAAGGCCACACAAGACCTCTCCACCTCTTCCCACCTGACCTCCGCGTAATCAGCAGGACAACTCCTCACCGCCTCTTTCAGTTGCGTCTCCATGTCCCTCCCTTCACAAGGATTTTTAACCCCGTTTTGAGCCGGGCGCCACCGAGAGCTTTCCAAAGCCGCGCTCGAAATTCAACGCTACCTGCGCAGCAAGGTGAGGATCAGGGACACCACCAGCGACAGCACAATACAGGTGGTTAGGGGGAAATAGAAGGTGAAGCCGTCCCGCTGGATGCGGATGTCGCCGGGAAGTCGGCCTAAAAAAGGGATCTTTCCTGAGACGGCCAATCCCAGGACCACAAGCAAGATCCCCACGATCACCAGCGTGCGGCCCAGCCCAGAAAACCCCTCCATCTGCTATAATGATAACCAAGGAGGAGGACATGAACGAGGTACTTAGGGCCATCCAGGGACGTAGGTCGATTCGTGCCTTCAGGTCGGAGCCGGTGGAGTGGGAGAAGGTCGAGGCCATCTTGGAGGCGGGGCGCTGGGCCCCTTCGGGGAGGAACACCCAGCCGTGGCGGTTTGTGGTGGTGGAGTCCCAGGAGAAGCGGGAGCAGCTCGGGCGGCTGGTGACCCAGATGGACATGATCCGCACCGCCCCGGTGACCATCGCCGTGCTCCTGGATACCGAGGCGGGCTATGATCGGATCAAGGATGTTCAGGCCATCGGCGCTTGTGCTCAGAACATGCTGCTTGCGGCCCACTCGTTGGGGCTTGGGGCGTGCTGGATCGGGCGGGTGCGGGACGAGCAGGTGGAGCGGGTGCTTGGGGCGAAGGAGCACGAGGAACTGATGCTGCTCATCCCGGTGGGCTACCCGGCGGAGTCCCCTGCTCCAAAGGAAAGGAAGCCGCTTTCCGAGCTGGTGAGGAGGATCTGATGCCGTATCTGGTGGTGCTGGTGGCTGCGGCCCTGATCCTCCCCACCGTGGGGCTGGGGGTGGTGGCCCTGGGGCTTTCCTTTTTGGCCCTGGTTTTTGTGGGGCTGGCTGCCCTGGCTTTGGGGGCCACCGGGAGCCTTGCTGATTGGATCCTGACCGCGGTCGCCCTGGCGGCCCACTGGCGGGCGATAGAGACCGGCAGGCGCCTCCTTAGGCGGGTGCGGGCCTCCCTGGCCAGCTAGCGGCCGGGACACTGGGCGGCCACCTTGGGATCGATGGCCTGTCCTGAGAAGGCAAGCTCGAAATGCCGGCGGAACTCCTGGGCCAGGGCGTCCGCCCGCCGGTCGTAGGCGGATTTGTCCCGCCAGGTGTCCCTGGGCCATAGGATCTCCTCGGGCACCCCAGGGCAACGTTGCGGGACAAGGAGGTGGAAACGCCGGTCCTCCCGGACCTCCGCCCCCTCCAGGGCCCCGGAGATGGCCGCCCTGACCATGCTGCGGGTGAGGCGGATGTCCATCCTCCTCCCCTCCCCGTAGGGGCCCCCTGACCAGCCGGTGTTCACCAGGTACACCCGGGCTCCGTAGCGGTCCAGGAACTCCCCCAGCATCCCGGCGTAGACGCCCGGCAGGCGGGGCATGAACGGGGCCCCGAAGAAGCGGGAGAAGGTGGACACGGGCTCGATGACCCCGGTCTCCGTGCCGGCGAGCTTTGAGGTGTAGCCCATGAGGAACCACAGCATCGCCTGCTGTTTTGTGAGGCGGGCGATGGGGGGAAGCACCCCGTTCGCGTCGGCGGTGAGGAAGAAGATGACGCGGGGATGGCCCCCCCTCCCCTCGAGCTTCGCCCCCCGCACAAAGGAAAGGGGGTAGGAAGCGCGGGAGTTCTCGGTGAGCCTGCGGTCGGAGAAGTCGAACCGTCCGTCCGGATAGATCATGGCGTTTTCCACGATGGCCCCGTGCTCCTCCGGGGGGGCACGGTGCATCACCGCCCACCAGATATCCGGCTCCTTTTCACGGGAAAGCCCGATGAGCTTAGCGTAACAGCCGGCCTCCATGTTGAATATGCCTTCCCCGGTCCAGCCGTGCTCGTCGTCCCCGATGAGCCTGCGGGCCGGGTCCGAGGAAAGCGAGGTCTTCCCGGTACCCGATAGCCCGAGGAAGAGCGCCACGTCCCCTTCAGGGCCCTCGCTTGCCCCACAGTGCAGGGGCAACACCCCCATCTCCGGAAGCAGCCAGTTCATCACCGTGAACATGAGCTTTTTTACCGATCCAAGGTAGGCCGAGCCGTACACCACCCCGATCCGGCGGTAAAAATCCATCGCCACCGCCACGTCGCTGGTCCGCCCGGCCTCCGGATCGAACCTCAGCTTCCCCTCGTACCGCTCCGGGTCCAGCCGGTCATAGGGGAGGACAAGCAGGGTGAAGCGGGCCTGGACGGGGATGCCCCGGGGAAGGGGGCAGAACATGTTGTCGGTGAACAGGGCCACCAGGGCCCGATCGGTGATGGTGCGAACCGGGAGGGCATAGTTGGGATCGGCCCCCAGGGCCCGGTCGGTCACATAAACCCTCTCCTTTTTCCGTAGCTCCCGTAGGGCGTCCCGAACGAGCATGCCCATGGTCTCAGGGGATAGGGCGTGACAGTAAGGGGAGGACCAGTCCACGGCCTCGTGCACCCCTGGGGAGTCCACTATGTAGGTGTCCTGGGGCCTGCGGCCGGTGGAGTCCGGCGGGGTCCAGGTGGCCAACGCCCCGGACTCGGACAAAAGCGCCTCCCTCCGAGAGATGGCCTCGCCGATCAACCCCCTCCGACCCGGGTTATCCCTTACCCCTGGATGTGCCCCTAACATGTTCTCTATGTCACGCTCAAATCCCAACCTTACCTCCTTTTCTATTCAATTCCACGAAAGAGGGAGCGGAGAAGCATCAGGACCGGGATGATCTCGAGGCGGCCCACCCACATGTTGAAGCAAAGGGCGAGCTTGGCCAGGGTGGACATCTCGGGGTGGGTGATCCCGCAGGAGAGCCCCACGTTCCCCTGGGCGGAGGCCACCTCGAAGATGACGTCCGAAAGCTTGAAGGAGGGGGGCACGGTGTGGAGGAGGACGAACACCCCTGCCAGCAGGAACCCCAGCCACAAAAAGACGAGTAGGGCCGCCTCCTCGAGGCGGCGGGAGGCGTCCCCTTCGGAAAGCACCGCCTCCCCAAGGCGCATGGGCACCAGGGCCCTTGCCGGGGACACGATCTTGCGGAACCGCCAGCTCACCCCCCGCACGAGCAATACCAGGCGGATGACCTTTATCCCCCCGGCGGTGGACCCGGCCGCCCCCCCCAGCACCATCCCCAGGGAGAGGATGAGCTTGGCCGTGTCCGTCCAGCCGGATAGGTCGGCGGTGCCAAAGCCGGTGCAGGTCATGGCCGAAACGTATTGAAACGCCGCCTGCCTGTAGGCCGGGCCCAGGGGGTAAAGGTGCAGGTTCTCCAGGCCCAGGAAGGCCACCCCGGCAAGGAGCGAAAGCAAAAGCCACCGGGTTTGCACGTCCCGCCAGAGGGCGATAAGGCCCCGCTGCATGGCCTGGTAGTGCACCGCAAAGCTCACCGCCCCAGCGGTCATCACGAAAAGCAGGATCACCTCGATGGCGATGGAATTGTAATGGCCGATGGAATCGGGCCACAGGGAAAACCCCCCGGTGGAGATCCCGGTCATGGCGTGGTTGATGGCCTCCCAGGGGGGCATCCCCGCCCCCCACAGGGCCACCGCAGAAGCGAACGTGTAAAGGGCGAAGATCCACCACATGGTGCGCACGGTGGAGACCACCGAGGGGTGGATCTTCTCCCCCCGGGCCTCGGCGAAGTAAAGGGACACGGCCGACGCCCCGGGGCCGGCGATCAGGGTGAGCATGAGCACTATCACCCCCATCCCCCCCACCCACCCGGTAAAAGACCGCCACCACTGGAGGGAGTGGGGGAGGAGATCGGGCCTTAAGGACATGGTGAGTCCCGTGTCGGTGAAGCCGGACACCGACTCGAAGAAGGCGTTTGCCATGTCGGCATAGGGGTAGAGCGTCCCCCCGCCCAGCCGTACCGATACGAGGTGGAACGGGAGTGCCCCCACCGTGGCCACGAGAAGCCACCCCACGGCGGCGATGAGGAGCCCGTGTTTTAGACGTGCCTCCCCGGCCCGCCTGAAGGGAAGATAAAGGGAAAGCCCCAGGCCGAAGGCCACCAGGGCGGTGAGGCCAAACGGCCACAGGGCGTACCACTCCCCGAAGGCGGCCGCCACGGGCAGGGACAGGGCGGCCATCAGCCCCACCGTGGGGAGGAGCAACCCCAAGTCCCGCAGGACGATGCGCAGATCCTGGGAGAGCATGGATCTAGCCGGTGAGCCGTTCGATCAGGGCGTTGGTGGCGTGTTCCTTGGAGAACACGGTGATCAGGTCCCCGGCCTCGATGGCGGTGGTCCCCGAGGGGATGATGGTCTCCCCCTTACGCTCGATGGCAGCGATCAGGACGCCGTCTGGGATCAAGCCGCGGCCCCCCGCGTCCCGCAGCGTCTTCCCCACCAGGGGGGACTTCTCCGTGACCGCGGCCTTGAACACCTGTGCCCCGCCGGACAGCGTCACCAGGTCCTTGATCTTGGGCCGTTGGACGGAGTTGTATAGGTACTCGGCCACGATCACCTCGGGGTTCTCCATCACGTTTGCCCCAAGGCGCCTGAAGAGTTCGGTGTGCTCCCGGTTGTTCACCACGGACACGAGGGAGGGGATGCCCAAATCCCCCCCCAAAACGATCACCATCAGGTTGGTGGCATCGTCGGAGGTGGTGGCGATCAGGGCGTCGGCGCGCTCTGCCCCCGCCTCCCTGAGCACATCCACGGAGGCGGCGTCCGCGTTCAGGATCAGGATATCGAACCTCCGGGAGATGGCCTCCGCCTTGCGTGGGTCCCGCTCGATGACGGCCACGTTGTGTCGGTCGCGCAGGGCGATCTCCACCAGGGCGGTCCCGATGCCGCCCGCGCCCACCACTATCATGTACATGGCCCAGGATGGTACTCCCCTGCGAAAGCCGCGTCAAAACAGGGCTTTTGCGCCTTAGACCCGAGGAAGCTACCATGCTCCCCATGGAGCGGTTGACACGGTTTCTTGGCCCTGTAGGGTATTTACTCTTCGTCTTCGCCGGGGCCGTGCTCCTCCCCGGCCTGGTGGCCGGCCTCCACCGGGAGTGGGGTGAGCTGGCCCTGTTTTTCGGGCTGGGTGGGGCGGCCGCCCTGGTGGGGGGGGTGGCGGTCCACTTCAAGCCCGTTGGGACGCTTACGCGGGGGGAAGCCCTGGCCCTGACCGCCCTGGCTTACCTTTTGTTCTCCCTTTTGGGGGGGATCCCCTTCCTCCCCGTCACCTCGTTCTTAGACGGGTGGTTTGAGGCCGCCTCCGGGATCACCACCACCGGCCTTTCCGTGCTCCGCCCAGAAGGGCTCCCGAGGTCGTTGCTCCTTTTCCGCAGCCTGTACCAGTGGATCGGGGGGGCGGGGATCATCGTGATCTCCTTGGCCTTGCTCCTCCCCCCAGGGCGGCCCGCCCTGGCCCTGTACGCCGCCGAGTACGGGGGGAAGAACCTGGCCGGAAACGTCCGCCTAACTGCCCGCAGGGTGGGCCTCGTGTACCTGGCCCTCACTGCAGTGGGTTTTTTCATCTACTGGGCTTGCGGGATGCCGGCCTATGAGGCCGGGGTGCATATCCTTTCCACGGTCTCCACCGGGGGTTTTTCGGTTTACTCCGATTCCATCGGGCACTATGCCTCCCCGGCCATCGAGGGGGCGGTGGCGCTTTTCATGCTGTGCGGGGCGACCAGCTTCCCTTTGTTTTGGCTTCTGCGCCCAGGGAAGTTCCCTGTCCTGGTCAAGGAAAGGCAGCTTTGGGCGCTTTTGGGCCTGTCGCTTTCCTTGGGCGGGCTGGCCGGGGTGGCCATGGGGACGGCCGGTGGGGGCCTCTTCCAGGGGATCTCGGCCCTGACCACGACCGGCTTTTCCTCGCTCCCCACCGGGGGGCTTCCAGCCGCGGCCCGCTGGGTCCTCCTCCTCGGGATGCTCATCGGGGGCTGCGGCGGCTCCACCGCCGGGGGGATTAAGCTCTTCCGGCTTCTGGCACTCTTTGCCCTCGCCCGCTGGCTTTACGCCCGGGCCCACCTCCCCTCAGAGGCGGAGGTGCCGCTGCGGTTCCTGGGGGAGCGCTTCGATCAAAAGGAGGTGATGCAGATCGCGGCCTATGTGGGGGTGTACCTGGTCGTCCTGGCCGCCGCCACCACCGCACTTGTATACTGGGGTTACGGGGTGGAACAGGCCCTGTTTGAGGTCGTCTCGGCCCAGGGGACGGTAGGGCTCTCCCTGGGGGTGACCGGGCCGGCGGCCCCGGTGGGGGTGAAGCTGATCCTGATCGCCCTCATGTGGATGGGTAGGCTGGAGATCCTGCCGGTGATCCTGCTTTTGAGAAAGGCGGTGAGCAGGCGGTGAAGGTGATCATCGTGGGGCTTGGCCCTTTGGGGAGGCGTCTTGCGGAGGAGCTTTCGGGGAAGAAGGGGGTGGAGCTCGTGCTCCTTGACCGGGACGAGGCGGCCTGTAAGGCCGCCGCGGACAAGTACGACGCCCTGGTGCTTCAGGGGGATGGGACGGACCCGGAGCTCCTTTCCAAGGCTGGGGCCCACGAGGCCCAGGCCCTGGTGGCGGCCACCGGTTCGGACGCCCTGAACACGGTGATCGGGCTCCTGGCCAAGCAGGCGGGCACGAAAGAGGTGGTGGTAGTGCTCGACGACCTGGGGCTGAGGACGGCCTGCCAGGCCGTCGGGGTGGACAAGGTGGTTTCCCCGATGCTCGCGGCGGCAAGCGAGATCCGGGCTTATGTGCTGGGGGAGCGGGCCCTGGACTTCTCGGTGGCGGTGGGCAGCGGTGCCCGGGTGGCCGAGCTCTCCCCCGGCCCCCTTTCGGGGAAGAAGTTCGGGGACGTCCCCCTTCCCGATGGGGTCGCCGTCCCGGTCATCCTCAGGGAGGGGAGGGCGGTGGTGCCGGGGCCGGGGACCACCCTTGGGCAGGAGGACGTTTTGGTGGTGGTAGCGGAGGATGACCGGCGGCTGGAGGCCGCCCGGGCCCTGTTCTCCCCCACCTCCTGAATGCTCCCCGGGGAGATCACGCGGCGGTGTGAGGAGGTGCTGCGCCGGGTCCCGGGGCACGTCACCGTGCTGGCGGCGGTCAAGGGGCGGGGCCCAGAGGAGATCCGGGCGGCCATCCGGGCAGGGATCCACCACGTTGGCGAGAATTACGTGCAGGAGGCAGAAAGGAAACGCCCCCTTGTGCCCGAGCCTGCCAGCTGGCACATGATCGGGCGCCTGCAGCGGAACAAGGCCCACCGGGCCCTTGGGGTATTCGACTGGCTTCAGACCCTGGATTCCCTTCCCCTGGCCCAGCGCCTGGAAAGGCTTCTGTCACAGCAGGAAAGGGACCTTCCGGTCTTGGTCCAGGTGAACATCGGCCGGGAGCCACAGAAGGCCGGGCTGCTCCCGGAGGATGCCCCTGAGTTTGTGCGAAAGGTGGCCGGCCTACCCCATCTCCGGGTGCGGGGGCTCATGGCCATCCCCCCCATCCCCCGGCGGCCCGAGGACTCCCGCCCCTATTTCCGCGAGATGAGAAGGCTATTTGAGGAACTGGCCGCCGAGAAAATCCCCGGCGTTGCGATGGAGGTCCTGTCCATGGGGATGTCGGCGGACTGGGAGGTGGCGGTGGACGAGGGGGCCACCATGGTCCGCCTGGGCACCCTCCTCTTCGGCCCCCGGCCTTAGCTGAGGAGGCGGCGGGCCGGGGTGGGGCCTTTTGAGGGCGAGGCTCATAGGCCCAGGAAATCCAGGATCCCCTGGAAGATCCCCTGGGCGATCCTCTCCTGATAGCCTGGGGAGGAGAGCTTCCGGCGCTCGGCAGTACAGGTGAGGTAGCCCACCTCCACCAAGGCGGCGGGGAGATCGGTGTGGCGCAGGTAGAGGCGCTGGGAGCGGACCCCCCGATCGGCCGCCCCGGTGGCGGCGCACACCGCCGCCTGCACCGTCCAGGCCAAGGACCAGCTGGGGTCCTCCGGGGGACGGGAGTCATCCACATAGGTCTCCACCCCACATACCGCGGGGTCGGAGCAAGCGTTGGCGTGGATGGAAAGGTAAAGGACCGCCCCCACCTTCTCGGCGAACCTGACCCTGTTCACCAGCTCAACGTACCGGTCCGAGGTGCGGGTGAGGATGACCCGGAGGCGGGGGTGGCCATCTGCCAGGGAAAGTAGGCGGAGGGCGATGGCCAAGTTGAGGTCCTTTTCGTCCACCCCGGCCACCTGGGCCCCGGGGTCCTTCCCCCCGTGGCCCGGGTCCACCACCACGGTGAGGGACCAGCCCTGGGGTGGGAGCCCGGCGTTGCCCGCCGGGACCGTCAGGGCGAGCACCAGGATGACCACCGAAAGCACCAGGAACAAGAGCTTCTGCATCGGGGGGGAGGCTAACCGGGCCGGCCTTCCGGGGCAACCGGAGGTGTCCCCGGCGGGGAGGACCGGGTTCCCTTGCAGAAGGCCCCACTTGGGGTACCATCTAACCGAAAATGAATTTCGATTTTCGAACGGTGCCCTTGACCCAGCTCCCCCCTGGGGGGGGTGGGCGGGTATGGCGGGTGTTGGGGGGAAGGGGCATGGCCCTGCGGCTGGCGCGCCTCGGCATCCGCCCCGGGGCCGCGGTGCGTCTTGTAAACGCCGGTCCCTGGCGGGGACCGCTGTTGGTGGAGGTGGAGGGGGTGAGGGTGGCGCTCGGCCGGGGGGTGGCAAGCCGCATCCTGGTCCGCCCGCTTCCATGAGGTGCATCGCCCTGGTGGGCCAGCCAAACGCCGGAAAGTCCACCCTGTTCAACGCCCTGGTGGGCTACCGGGCCGTGGCCTCCAACTTCCCCGGCACCACGGTGGAGCTCCTCAGGGGCAAGGCCCTGATTGGGGGCCAGCCGGTGGAGGTGGTCGACCTCCCTGGCACCTACTCGCTGCTTGTTGGGGATCGGGCTGAGGAGCTGGCCCGCGACTTCCTCACCTCAGGGAAGGTGGACGCCGTGGTGAACGTCCTGGACGCCTCCCTCCTTGCCAGGTCCCTGGAGCTCACCCTGGAGCTATGCGAGCTCGGCCTGCCCATGGTGGTTTGCCTGAACATGATGGACGAGGCCCGGCACAAGGGGGTTCAGATCGATGCCGGCGAGCTCTCCCGCCTTTTGGGGGTGCCGGTGGTGGAGGCGGTGGCGTCCCGGGGGATGGGTTTGAAGGAGCTCCTCTCCGCCCTCCCCAAGGCGCAGGTCCCCAACCCCCCCAGGTATTCCGCCGACGTGGAGGGGGCCATCCGGCACTTGGAGGGGATTGCCTCCTCCATCGCCGGGGCGGCCGGGCTGCCCCCCCGATATGTGGCCATCCGGCTGCTTTCCGGGGACCCTCCGCCGGGGGCCCCGGGCCTTCCCGAGGAGGTGGAGGGGGTGCGGGAGCGGTTAGCGCGGTCGCGGGGGGAGGACCCGGCCCTGGTCCTTTCCGCGGAGCGACATGCGGCGGCCCTGGGGCTGTTCGAGCAGGTGGCCAGGGTGGTCCACGCCCGGGTGGGCTGGCGGGAGCGGGCCGACGATATCCTCATGCACCCCGTCCTCTCCTACCCCATCCTGCTCCTTGTCCTGTGGGGGCTTTTTTGGACCGTGTTCAAGGTGGGGGGGATCCTGGAGGGGCTCCTCCTCCCCCCCTTGGAGGGGCTCTCAAGCTCCCTGGGGGAGGTGCTGGGCAGGGGCCTGGCCGCCCAGACGCTGGTGGGGGCGTTCCAGGGGCTGTGGGCCGGGGTGGCCATCGTCCTCCCTTACCTCGTGCCGTTCCTTTTCCTCCTTTCCCTCCTTGAGGACGTGGGGTACCTACCCCGGGTGGGGTACCTCATGGACGCCCTCATGCACCGGATGGGCCTGCATGGAAAGAGCGTGATCCCGTTCCTCTTGGGGTACGGCTGCTCCGTCCCCGCGGTCCTGGCCACCAGGATCCTGGAGGAGGAGCGGGATCGGCTGGTGACCGCTTGCCTGGCGGTGATGGTTCCCTGTGCCGGACGGGCCATCGTGGTGTTCGGCCTGGTGGGGCGGTTCGTGGGCCCCTGGGCCGCCTTCGGCCTTTACCTACTTGACGTCTTTGTGATCGCCCTGGCCGGGTGGGCCCTGAAGAGGGTCCTGCCGGGGGTCGGCCCGGGGTTGATCCTGGAGATCCCCCCCTACCGCCGCCCCACCCTGCGCACCCTGCTGGGGAAGGTGTGGCTCCGCCTCCGGGACTTCGTGGCCATGGCCTGGCCGCTCCTCGTGGGAACCAGCGCCCTGTTCTCCCTGATCGGGGCCCTGGGCTGGACCGAAGAGCTCAACCGGGCCTTGCGCTTCCTCACCTGGCCCTTGGGGCTCCCCAAGGAGGCTGGGGTGCCGCTGGTATTCGGGGTCCTAAGGAAGGAGCTGTCCCTGGTAATGCTAGCCCAGGCCTTCGGGGCCGCGGACCTCTCGCTTGCCTTAAGCAGGGGGCAGATGCTGGTGTTCGCCGGTTTTGTGGTCTTCTACCTGCCGTGCCTCGCCACCCTGGCGGCCCTGGGGAGGGAGCTCGGTTGGAGGAGGACGGGGCTGGTGCTCGTTTTTACCACCGGGGTGGCCTTGGGGATCGGGCTCTTTTTACGGCTAGTGGGCTCGTTCCTCTGAGGCGGGCTTGGGGCGGCGGCGTTTTGGGGAAAACAGGGTGG
>LGFI01000027.1 GCA_001508155.1 Acetothermia bacterium 64_32
TTTCATGACAAGCTACGGGAAGAATGTTTGAATCGGTATCTGTTTGCCAGTGTGCAGGAGGCACAGGAGGTAGTGGAGGCGTGGCGGCAGGAGTACAACCGGTATCGGCCGCACAGTTCGCTTGGGTATCTGACCCCGGTGGAGTACGCAAGCCGAGGTTGTATGGGGTCAAGGGATATGGTACAAACGGTGGTGGCAAGTTGAACAGCCAACCCTCTCACTCAGGGTGGACCAGAAAACGGGGGCAAGCCAGTCCCTGTCCCATTAACGTCACTCCTGCCCATGCTTATTCTCGGCTGCGGGCCTTTCTAGACTACCTGCGATGAAGGCGGTGGCGTTCATCGGGCACAAGGGGGCGGGCAAGACCGCGTTCCTGCGGGCCCTGATCCCCGTTCTCACCACCCGAGGATACCGGGTGGGCACGGCCAAGCACGTGGGGCCGGAGGTGGAGCCGGACCTGCCCGGAAAGGACACCTACTTCCACCGCAAGGCCGGGGCGGACAGGGTACTGCTCTACTCCGAACGGCATGCGGCCCTGTTTTGGGACCATGTGAAGGCGCCGGTGGAGGAGTACATCGACCGGTACTTCTCCGATCTCGACCTGGTGCTCCTTGAGGGCTTCAAGGACTCGGGATTTCCAAAGATCGAGATCTGGCGGGGCGGGGAGCCCCTGGCCGGCCGCATCCCGGTGCTGGCGGTGGTCACGGATAAGGCCCCCCCGCTTCCGGACTCGGTGCCGATCCTCCCCCGCGATCCGGAACTGGTGGCCGACTTCCTGGAAGCCAACCTCCTAGGCCCCGACTGACCCCCAACGGCTCCACGGAATCTTCACAAAACCACCACGACCGCTTCACAGCCGGCTGGTAAAGTGGGGACAACCTAGCTTCGGAGGTGGTAACGATGCTCAAGAAGAAGAGGTGGTTCGTCGTTTTGACGGCCCTGGCAGCCGCGACGGTGGCCGGGGCCCTGGTGTTCGGCCAAGCGGACGAGGATACCCCCCTTTCCGGTACGTTCCTGGGGAAGGTGGCGGAGAACCTCGGGGTGAGCGTGGAGGAGCTGCTTTCCGCCATCACCCAGGCCCGGCTCGCCGAGATCGACGAGGCCCTGGAAGAGGGCCTGATAACGGAGGAACAGGCGAACCTCTTGCGGGAGCGCCTTGAGGCCTTCCAGGCGGAGCTCAAGCTCATAGAGGAGGCGCTGGCCGAGGGGAAGATCACCCAGGACCAGGCCGAGCTCATGCTCGGCGGCCGGGGCCTTATGGGCTTTGGCCGGATGGGGATGCGCGCCTTCGGCCAGGGCAGGATGGGCCACGGCCCCCGGGGCTGTGGGAACTGACCAACCTCTCTCTCCCAGGTACGGGGGTGGGGGCTAGCCCCCCACCCCCTCCGCTAGAATAATGAAAAGGAGGGTGGATATGGAGGCACTATGGCTCGGGCTCCTTTTTGGGACCGTCTTCAGCCTCGCCCTGGAGGTGGCCGCCTTCCTCGCCCTGGCCAGGCCGGTCAGGGTGAAAGCCCAGCGCCGGTCGAAAGGCAGGGATTGATGAGGGGGCTTGTGGCAGCCCTGGTGGGCATGGCGCTCCCCTTGGCCCTGACGGGGAGGGAGCTCCCCTTAGGGGAGGCGATCGCCATCGCCCTTTCCCAAGCCCCGGAGGTGCGCCAGGCAGAGCTTGAGCTCTCCTTGGCGGAGCTTGAGCTCTCAGCTGCCCGGGCCGGGATGGCCCTCCCCTCCTTGTCCCTCGTCCTCATGCCCCCCGGCCTCACCCAAGCCGGCCTTTCCACCGCCGAGGCAGAGCTTTCCGCCTCCCTTTCCCTCCCTTGGGGCACCTCGAGCCGGCTTGCCGCCGGCCTTGGGTTGGGCTGGACGGATGCCGGACCGGCCATATCCTCCTGGAACGTAAGCGGGGCCTTCACCCTGGACCTAGCCGATCCCACCGCCGCCGTCTCCCAGCTTGAAGCCCTGGAGGAGGCGGTGGAGGAGGCCCGGGAGTCCCTGGAGGAGGTCAAAGACTCCAAGGCCCTGGAGGTGATCACCACCTACCTCGAGCTCCTCTCCCTCAAGGCACAGCTAAAACAGGCCCAAGATGAGCTGGTGGAGGCGGAAGAAGGCCTCGTGAAGCTTGAGGAAAAGGCGGCTGCAGGGCTGGCAGGCGACCTTGAGCTTGCGGAGGCCCGCTTGGCTGTACTGGACGCCCGAATCGCCCTTGAGGAGAAAACCGCGACCTTCGCCGCCAGGAAGGCCGACTTCCTCTCGTCGCTTGGGCTTGAGGGGGAGGGGATCGAGCTCGTGGAGCCGGATATACCCCAAGATGAGCTCATCTCCGCCGCCGAAGGGCTTCTTGCCCAAGAGGAGCTCGCCCAGGCGGCGGTGGAGCTCTCCCAAGCGGTGCAGGCGGCCCAAAGGGAAGTGGAGGACGCTGAGGAAGCCCTGAGGAAGGCCCGGGCGGCCGGGCTCCCCACCCTCACCCTCCAGGCGGGCTTAACCGAGGAGGGGCTCGAGCTCGGCTGGGAGATCTCCTTCGACCTCTTCTCCCCCGCCAGGGGAACCGAAATCCAGATCGCCCAAAAGGAGCTTGAGCTGGCGCAGCTCAAGCTCGAGCGGGCTCGAATGGCCGCTTTTCAAGAGATCAGGAACTCAAAGGAGGATCTCCAGGCGGCGCTACGGGACCTAGAGCGGCTGCCCATGGAGGAGGAAAGATGGAGCTTGGAGGAGGAGGTCATGAGGGCAAAGCACGAGGCCGGGGCGATAAGCGACGAGGACTGGCAGGACTTCCTCGAGGAGAAGGAGGCGTTCCTCCTCGAGGCAGGGCAGCGCCTAGGTGATCTACTGATTGCCTATCTCACATACCGCTCCACACTGGGCCTTTCCCTGGATTGGGAGGGTTGGTTGAGATGAAGAGGATACGGGGGTTTCTCGCGCGACTTAAGAGGAGGAGATGGTGGCTGATCTCCGGGGCGGCGGTGCTTGCCGGCGGGCTTGCCGCTGGGCTCCTTCTCACCCGGCCGGCCGGGGAGGGGAACCCCACCGCCCTGGGGAGGACGGTGGAGGTGGTCCGGGGGGACATCAGCCAGACCCTCACGGCCTATGGGGTGGTGGCCCCCAAGCAGGAGTACACGTTCGTCTTCGCCGGGGACGAGGTGGAGGAGATCCTGGTGAGCGAGGGGGACCAGGTGAAGGAGGGTGATATCCTCGTGCGGCTCGAGAGCACCCAGGCGGAGCTTGCGCTCCTTCAGGCCGAGCGAGCCCTCAAAGAGGCCCAGGCAGAGGGGATCCCGGCAGTGATAAAGGAGAAGGAGCTCGCCTACCAGATCGCAAAGGAAAACTACGAGAAGACGGTCCTTTCAGCGCCGTTTTCCGGGGTGGTGACCGAGATAGACCGGCCCTCCGCGGCCACCGAGAACTGGTCGGTTACCTTGATAGACACCAGCGAGCTTTATGTAGAGGTGGAGGTGGACCAGCTGGATGCCCCCTCCCTCAAGGTGGGCCTGAAGGGCCAGGCCACCATCGAGCCGCTCCCGGACCGCACCTTCCCGGTGGAGATCGTGGAGATCGGGGGGATGGCGGTGGAGAGGGGCACCAGCACCGTGGTGACCGTGCGGGGAAAGCTCCTTGAGACGGACCCGGCGATCCTGGTGGGCTACACGGTGGAGCTGGAGTTGGTGGTGGCCGAGGCCAAGGACGTTCTTTTGGTCCCCATCTCCGCCCTTATGGAGTCCCCCAGGGGCTGGATAGCCATGAAGGTGGTGGATGGTGAGGTGGTGCCCCAACCCGTCACGATCGGGGTCACCTCCGATCTATATGCCGAGGTGAAGTCCGGGCTTTCCGAGGGGGACCTGGTGCTGGCAAGCCCCACGGAAGCTACCCCAAGCACGCAGGCGGGTACGGAGCAGAGGCCACTGGGGGGTATGTTCTTCGGGCCGGGTGGGGCCCCGCCGGGGCCGTGAGCGCCATGGTGGAGCTTAGGAAGGTGACCAAGGATTATCCCATGGGGGGCGGGGTGTACCGCGCCCTGCGGGGGGTGGACCTCGCCATCGCCGAAGGGGAATACGTGGCCATCACCGGCCCCTCAGGCTCCGGCAAGTCCACCTTGCTCCACCTCATCGGGGCCCTGCACAAGCCGACCTCCGGTCAGGTGCTCTTGGAGGGTATCGACTTGGGAAGGCTTTCCCCTGAAGAGCTCGCCCGGCTGCGCAACGCCAAGATCGGGTTCGTTTTCCAGCAGTTCCACCTGCTTCCCCGCCTCACGGCCCTGGAGAACGTGGAGCTCCCCATGGCCTACGCCGGGCTGAGGCCCAAGCTCCGCAGGGAACGCGCCCAGGCCGCCCTGGCCCGGGTGGGGCTTTTGGAGTTCGCCCACCACCGGCCAAATCAGCTCTCCGGCGGCCAGTGTCAGCGGGTGGCCATCGCCCGCGCGCTGGTGAACGAGCCCGCCCTCATCCTCGCCGACGAACCCACCGGGAACCTCGATACCAAAACCGGAGACGAGATCGTGGAGCTTTTCTCCTCGCTCCACAGGGAAGGGAGGACCCTGGTGGTCGTCACCCACGAGCCGGAGATCGCCGCCCGGGCCCCCAGGGTGGTGAAATTGCGGGACGGGAGGATCGAGGAGGACACCCATGGGGATCTTTGAAACCCTGCGCACGGCCATCCTCGCCCTAAGGACCCACAAACTCAGGACGGCCCTTTCGGTCCTGGGGATCGTGATCGGGGTGGGGGCGGTGGTGGCGGTCATATCCCTTGTTAGCGGGGCCACCCAGGAGGTGAAGGAGCAGATAGCGGGGCTGGGAATCCGCACCATTACCATAAACATCTTCCCCGGGGCGCTGCGCTCGGCCGCCTCCGCCCGCCTCCTCACCGAGGAGCTCTCCGAGAAGCTCTCCGCCGCCCCCTCGGTGGAGCTCGTGGTCCCCACCGCTTCCAGCATGGGCAGCACCACGATCGACGGCGAGAGCTGGAGCGTTTCCTTGCTTGGGGTCACCCCGGAGTACATGGAGCTCTTCGACGACTTCTACCCAAAAAGCGGCCGGTTCATCCACCCCTTGGACGAGGACAGGAAGGTGGCCGTCCTGGGGGCGGAGGTGGCGGCCGATTTCTTCGGGGAGGAGGACCCGGTGGGGCAGAAGCTCACCCTGGAGGTGGCCGGCCAAAGGGTGGCCTTCCGGGTGATCGGGGTGATGAGCCCCCGGGGGACGGTGGGGATGCAGAACCTGGACGATTACGTGTACGTCCCCATCTCCACCCTACAGACCCTAACCGGAAGCAGGCAGTTCACCTCCTACATCGCCCAGGCGGCCGACGAGAACCTGGTGGAGGAGGCGGCGGGCGAGATCGAGGCGATCCTCGCAGCCACCTTCCCCGAGGAGACCAGTCAACGTGGCATCGTCGCCTTCGGAGGAAGGGGCTTCCGGCTTACTCCCTATTCGGTGTCGATCCAGAAGGAGATGATCTCCACCTACGAGGAGAGCGTGAGCACCATGACCCTGATCTTGAGCAGCGTCGCTGCCATCTCCCTCCTTGTGGGGGGGATCGGAATCATGAACATCATGCTCGTCTCGGTGGTGGAAAGGACGAGGGAGATCGGGATCCGCATGGCAATCGGGGCCCGCCCCAGGGATATCCGCACCCAGTTCCTGGCCGAGGCGGTCCTGATAAGCCTCTTCGGGGGGCTTTTGGGCTTGGGCCTCGGGTGGCTCGCCTCCTTCTTGGGATCGCTTATGGGGGGCTGGCCACTCGTGTTCTCAGGGTATCCAGTCCTTATTGCCCTGGGGTTCGCGGTCCTGGTGGGGGTGACCTTCGGGCTTTACCCGGCGGTGCGGGCGGCCCGGCTCGACCCGGTGGAGGCCCTGAGATATGAGTAGTCTAGGACGCCGGCCCTTCCCCTTTGATCCCCAGCGGCTGGGGCTTGAGGTAGAGGGTCTGGGTGGGGTAGGCAAACTGAATGCCCTCTTCAGCGAATTTCTTATATAGGGCCAGGTTTATCGCCTGCTGGGTGTCCATGTAAACGGTGTAGTCGGGGACCAGCATGTAGTAGACCACCTCGAATATCAGGGAGAAATCGCCGTAGGCCTTGAAGTGGGCCCGGTCGAACCTCACCTGAGGCTGGGCCTCCACGATCTGCCGCACCATCTGGGGGATGGCCTGGAGCTTCTCATACGGGGTCTCATAGACCACCCCGAAGGTGAACACGATCCGCCGCTCGTTCATCCGCTTGTAGTTGCGGATGCGCGACTGCAAGAGGTCCTTGTTGGAGAATATCAGCTGCTCGCCGTAAAGGCTCCGAATCCGGGTGGTCTTGAGCCCTATCTTCTCTACAGTACCCAAAAAATCATCTACAATAATAAAGTCGCCGATTACGAAGGGTTTATCCAGGACGATGGAGAGGGAGGCGAACAGGTCCCCCAGGATGTTCTGGACTGCCAAGGCGATGGCGATCCCCCCGATGCCCAGGCCGGCTATGAGGGAGGTGACCTCGATCCCCAAGTTGTCCAAGGCCAGGAGCAGGAGGATGGTCCACAGGACGATGCGGCCCAGTAGGCCCAGGGCGCGGATGGTGGTGGCGGTGGAGGCGTCTTTTTCCAGCTCCAGCTTGCGTTTGGCGGTGCGGGTCACCCAGTAGGTGACCCCGGCGTTACCCCAGAACCCAAGCTGGAGGAAGAGGGCAAGCAGGGTCAGGCGGCCCACCACTGTGGTGGCGGTGGGGGGGAGCTGAAGGGCCAACGTGCCGGCGTACAGGGCGACGATGGCCAGGAAAAACAGGCGGGTTTGGCGAACCAGGTCGACCAGGAAATCGTCCAGGTCCGTCTTGGTACGGCTGGCCAGGGTCTGGACCACCACGATGGCCAGGGCCAAGAGCCAAAGCCACAACGGGTTCCCGTAGTAGACCCCATCCAAGAAGGCCACGAACCACCTCCGGTATCACCTGGTGGGGAAGATCTTACTCAAGATCCCCTTAAGGTTCATGTTTGCTTGGAGCCTCCCCAAGCCCCTTGATCCGTAGCCAGCTCCTCCTTCCCAGGGCGACCTTCACCAGGCCGTTCCTGTAAAGGGCCCGGGTGCCACCCCCCTCCGCTATCACCCGCAGGACCCTGCCCGGATCTGGGGCCTTGGCCCCAAACAGCCAGTCCACCCCCCACTCAAAAAGCCCCGGCCACATGGGGGTGGAGGGACCGATGATCCCCACCCTCCCCCGACACAGGGAAAGCAGCCGGTCCACCGTCTTGTTGATGAAGGTGGTGCCGGAGAGGAACACCACGTCGCAGCGAGGGAGCTCAAGCTCGGCCGCCCAGTCCGGAAGGAGCCCGGGCGCCCGGAAAAGATCCCGCTCAAAGATTAGGAGCTTTCGTGCTTTTCCCTCAAGCGGCCCGGCCAGGGGGCCGATGTAGCCCACCATCCCCACCACGTCGTCCTCGCTCACCCCCAATGCCTCCAGGGGATCGGGCGAGGGCCCAGCATCCCCGCCTAGGGCTGCGTTCACCGTGGCCAGGCCGAGGGAAGCAGCCATCGGATCGGAGGAGACAAGCCCCTGGGCGAGCTCCCAGGCCGGCATCCCCTTTAGCCTCCCCGCCCGGGGGTAGGCAGCGCAACCCCTCCCCTCATGGGGGGTGGCGGCAAGGCCACACCGCCCGTCCGAAAGAACAACGCCGGTGTAGGCAAGCCCGATCACCACCCGCTCCACCTCCAGGCCGAGCAGGCGCCCTCTCAATGCGGAAAGCAGCCTGGAAGCGATCATAGGTCGAGACGGCTTGCCACCCCCTCCCACAAAGCACGCAGGGCCACGGCGGCAGGGCCGGCCCCGTCCTCCACCACTGGCCGCCCCGCCACTTGAGCCCGAACCACCCCTTCATCATAGGGGATCCTACCAAGCAGGGCGAGCCCCTCTTCTTTCGCATAGGACTCTATCCTGTCGGTGAAGTCGGGGCTGAGGTCGGCCTTGTTGATGACGAGGAAAACCCTTGCCCGGAAGTGCCGGGCCACCTCCACCACCCGGGCGAGGTCGTGCAGGGCGGACACGCTGGGCTCGGTCACCACCAGGGCCGCATGGGCCCCGGAGAGGGAGGCGATCACCGGGCAGCCGATCCCAGGCGAGCCGTCGATGAGGAGGAGCTTCGCCCCTTCCAGCCTGGCGAGCTCCCTGGCCCTCATCTTCACCTGGGCAACGAGCTTCCCCGACGTCTCCTCCCCTGGGCGCAGCTCGCCGTGTACCAAGGTCCCATAGGGGGTCCGGGAGACGTGGATCCAGCCTGAAAGACGGGGCTTGAGCTCAATGGCCCCTACCGGGCAGGCATGGGCACACGCCCCACAACCCTCGCATGACAGGGGATCGATGAGGAATCTCTCGCCCTCCTCCAAGACGGCGTCGAACCGGCAGGCCCTGCGGCACTCCCCGCAGCCGGTGCACAGGCCCTCGTCGATCGCGGCCAATTCCGATCCCTCATAGGCGATCGTCTTTTGCACCTGTGGCCTCAGGATGAGGTGAAGATCGGCCGCATCCACGTCACAGTCGGCGATCACCTTGCCCTGGGCCAGGACGGCGAAGGCCCCCACCACCGTGGTCTTCCCGGTACCCCCTTTCCCCGAGATGACGACGAGCTCCTTCATCTGGGCGGGCTCGCGCCCGGCTCAGCGGCCGTGGAACATGTGCCGATCGCAGGCCTCTGCACCGGAAAGCCTTCCGGATTGCCAGGCCTCGATCGCCTCCCTTACCGTGCCCGTGGCCCCGGTGTGGACCTCGATCCCATGCTGGGTGAGGAGATCAATCGCCCGGCGGCCGAGGCCGGAGCAGATCACGAGGTCCACCCCGGCCTGGGCCAAAAGCTCGCCGGGAAGCCCCGTCCCGCCCATGTGTTCCGAAACGTTTTCCAGGATCTCCACCTCCCCGGTCTCGGTGTCGTAGACGGTGTAGGTGGGGGCCCGGCCGAAGTGCTCCCCCACCCGGTCATCCAGGCCGCCGGGCCCCGCGCTGGGAACACACACCCTCATCGCGCCCTCACCAGGCCCAGGGCAGGGGGTAGTACCCAGGGACATAAGTCCCGTACGGGTACGGCGGGCGGTACCAGGCCCCCCACCCATAGGGGACGTACCCCCACCTCCACCAGCCCCTGGGAAGCCAAGGGTAAAAGCGGCAGAAGGGGTAAGGGTTACCCCAACCACGTCCCCAACCCCAATAGCCTCGTCCATACCATCCCCAAGGCATCCTACTCACCTCCCAGTTCCTTAAGCTTTCGCTTCACCTCGGAGAGCTCCTGTTCGAGGCGCAAGATCCTCTCTTTGAGGGTCTGCGTGTCTTCAGGGGTGGACGGGGGAGGAGCGCCCCAGGCGCCGAAGCCGCCCATGCCCCGGCCCATCCCGCCTCCCCGCATGCCCCAGCCTGGGCCCGGCCCGGGGCCGAAAGCCGCGCCTGACTGCGGGGTGAGGGCCCCGTCGAGGTAGGCCTTGACCGCCTCCTTCACGGTCAGCCCGCTTGCGGGCACAAGCTCCACCCCGGCCTGGGAGAGGACCCCGGCCACGTTGGGGCCGAAATTCCCGGCGAAGGCGGCCTTGGGGGCCCGGGAGGCCACAAGCTGGGCGGCCTGGACCCCGGCCCCGGAGGGGGCGCCTTGGTAGGGATTGGGGATGACCTCTACGTCCTTTACCTCTCCATCCTCCACGGTCACCACCGTGAAGGTGGGGGCCCGGCCGAAGACCGGGGACACCTCATCCGAAAGGCCCCCTCGGGTTGTGGCCGCCACGAGGACGAGCCTCATTTTTCCTCCCGGGAGAGCTCCTCGAGCCGGCGCTTCAGCTCCCCAAGCTGGGCCTCGAGGGCCTGCACCTGGCCTTCAAGCCAGGCCATCTCCTGCTCGCGGCTTGGCTGCCAGCCCCAGAAGGGGGGGAACTGGCCGGTCTGGGCGAGGTAGAAGGCCCCTGGGGGCATGCCCCCCCAGCCCGGGGAATAGCCGAACCTCATCCACCCCGGAAGCCCCGTAAGGTAGAACATGTTGCGCCACCTCATAACCACCACCTCCGCCAGGATTTTAAGCATATGCACACTTCGGGTCAAGAACACGGGATGACGGGGTAGCGTTAAGGCTCGCCCCCACCAACCGGGGCTTGACGCCCCCAACCCTTGCCGCTATCCTTTGGTGGCACTGATTTAAAAATTGTGTTATCAAAGGAGGGAAGATGCGCAGGGTTTTAGGGGTTCTTTGTGGTCTTTTGGTGCTCTCCCTTTCCGCCTTGGCACAGCTTCCGGTGGTGGCCACCAGTGCGGTGCTGGCGGATCTGGTGGAGAAGGTGGGGGGGGAGGAGGTGGTGGTGGCCTCCATCATCCCGGCAGGCTTCTGCCCGGCCCACTACGACCTCCGCCCCAGCGACCTTCTGGCCATCGCCCGGGCCGAGCTCGTCCTTTACCATGGGATCGAGCCCTGGCTTGAGACCATGCTGGCCAACGTCAACCCCGATGCCAGGGTGGAGCAGCTTTCCGGGGCTTGGAATACCCCCCAGCCCATGCTGGAGAAGGCCCAGGCCATCGCCGGCCTCCTGGCCGAGCTCCTGCCAGATCAGGCCGAGGACTTCTCCGCCCGGGCCCAGGCCCTCACAAACGAGGTAAAGGCCCTGGAAGAGGAGCTCCTTGCGCGGGCAGCCGAGCTCGGCCTTGGGGAGGTCCCGGCCATCGTGATGGCCTGGCAGGCCGACTTCGCCAGGTGGCTTGGGCTCAACGTGGTGGCCACCTACCCGCCCGAGGAGCGGCTTTCCCTAAAGGACCTGGCTGAACTGGTGGAGCTGGGCCGCCAGGCCCAAGCGGCCTTGGTGATCGACAACCTCCAGTCCGGGGTGTCATTCGGCGGACGGCTGGCCCATGAACTGGCCGCCGTGCACGTGGTGCTCACCAACTTCCCCGGGGCCTTGCCCGGGGCGGTGGACCTGCCCACCATGCTCAGGGTCAACGCCGAGGCCGTCTTCTCCGCGGTGGAGTCGTTGAAAGGCTAGCATGGAGTGGCTCAAGATCGATCCCGGGACGGACCCCAGAAAGCTCCTCGAGCTTGGGGTGCGGCTCCACGGCCATCGGGGGCCGTTCCTCGCCTGTGGGATCAGGATGGGGCTGTTGGCCCTGCGCCTCCTTGAGTCCACCGGGTTTGACGGGATAGAGGCGGTGGCGGAGACCGGGGACGTCCCCCCGGTTTCGTGTCTGGTGGATGGCCTTCAGGTGTCCACTGGTTGCACAGCCGGGAAGGGGAACCTGAGGATCGTGGAGGGAGGGCGTCCGGCCGCCCGGTTTTCCACGGACACAAGGTCGGTGAGGATCGCCTTGCGGGCGGAGGTGGCGAAGGCCATCCTGGAGGGTGGGGCCGGGGAGGGGTTGGTGGACTGGGCCCTTGCCGCCCCTGAGGAGGAGCTTTTCCGATGGGAGGAGTTGCCATCCAGCTGACCGGGGTCACTGCCGGCTACGCCGGGGCGGACCGGCCGGCCATCTTCGGGGTCACCCTTTCCCTGGGGGAGGGGGAGCTTGGGGTGCTGGTGGGGCCGAACGGCGCCGGCAAGACCACGGTGTTGGAGGTAATCCTGGGCCTCCTTCCCTACCAGGCGGGCTCGGTGAGGGTGCTGGGGGAGGAGGTGAGGGAAGCCGGGTCGCGCCTACGGCGCCGGCTCGCCTACCTCCCCCAGGACCTGTTCTTCCCCCCCGACACCCCCTACCTGGCCCGGGACGTGGTCATGATGGGCAGGTTCGGCATGTACCGCCCCTGGAGGCGGCTGCCGAAGGGGGAGCGGGAGTTGGCCGACTCGGCCCTGCGGGCCCTGGGCCTGGAGGGGAGGGGAGGTTGGCCCATCGGCCACCTTTCGGGGGGGCAACAGCGCAAGGTGCTTTTGGCCCGGGCGTTCGCAAAGGGGGCCAAGGTCTTGCTCCTTGACGAGCCGTTCTCCTCCTTGGATCCCCGGTCGCGGGAGGACCTGGCCCAGGCGATCCTCAAGCTCCGCCACCAGGGGATGACGGTGCTCGCCGTGCTGCACGAGGACGTCCTCCTCTCCCAGGCGGACAGGGCGTTCCTCATGCGGGATGGGAGGCTGGAGGAGCTTGGGGAGGTGCCCTGCCGGATCCACGACCTGTGGGGGGAAGCCCTGCCTTGTGGGGCCTGATCCTGCCGGGGATGGTGGCGGCTGCCCTGGCCGGGGCGGCCTCGGGGCTCCTGGGGGTGTGCTCCCTAAGGCTGCAGCTCTCGTCGGTGGGGTTTGCCATGGCCCATGCGGCCTTTGCCGGGGCGGCCCTGGGGCTACTTGTGCCGGTGCCGCCCCTTTTGCTCTCCCTCCTTTTCGCCCTGGGGGTGGCGGCCCTGCTCGGCCCGGTGTCCGAGCTCACCCGCCTGCCGGCCGAGACGGTCCTGGGGGTGACCTTCCCCCTGACCATGGCCCTGGGGTTCGTCTTCCTGGCCCTTGCCCCCGGGCAGGCCATGGCCTCCCCGGCCCTCTCCCTCCTGTGGGGGAGCGTGCTCGGGGTGGGCTGGCAGGAGGTGGGGCTGCTCTGCGGGGTGCTGGGGGCAAGCGGCGGCCTCCTCATCCTCTTCCGCCGGGAGGTGGTCTCGGTGCTCTTCGACCGGCGGCTGGCCGAGGAGGCGGGGATCCCAAGCAGGCCCTACCTGTGGCTGATCCTCTTTTTGATCGCCGCCACGGTGGCGGTTTCCCTGCGGCTTGTGGGGGGGATCCTCATCTATTCCCTTCTCATGCTCCCGGCCTCGGCGGCCAGCCAGCTCGTCTACGACATGAAGAAGTTGCTTTTCCTCTCCCCTTTTTTCGGAGCGACGGCCGCCCTGGGCGGGTTCGCCGCCTCCTGGTGGCTGGACCTCCCGGTGGGGGCGGCCATCGCCCTGGTGGCCGCCCTGGGTCTGGCCCTTGCCACCCTGTTTTCCCCAA
>LGFI01000025.1 GCA_001508155.1 Acetothermia bacterium 64_32
GGCTTCCCCTCCAGGAAAAGGATCCGCTCGATCAGGGCCTCGGCATGGCGCATCTCGGTGATGGCCCGGGCCTTTATGGCCTTGGCCAGCCGCACGTACCCCCAGTCCTCGCACTCCTCGGCGTGCACGAAGTACTGGTTGATGGCCGAGAGCTCCTCCCTGAGCCTCCGGTTGAGCTCCTCAAGCAGCCGCTCATTTCCCTTCATCTAACCCTCCTTTCTCAAGCCATCATACCTCAATCGCTACCCCGTACCAAGGAAAACACCTCCTTGGCCCTTTTTCCCCGGCGGGCCTGGGGGCAAGCCGGCTTGCACGGTAAGCTTTCCCCCGGTGATCCGACGGTGCAAAAGAAAGCGCGGTTGATCCAGGTGGCAAGGGGGAAGGCCCCGGCGGACCTCCTCCTCAAGGACGCTTGGGTGCTCGATGTCTTCTCCGGGGGGTTTTCCCGGCGGGACGTGGCCGTGGCCGATGGGTGGGTGATCGGCTATGGGGCCAGGGAAGCCCGGGAGGTAGTGGACCTCTCCGGGAAGTACCTGGTCCCCGGCTTCATCGACACCCACGTCCACATCGAATCCTCTCAGCTTTCCCCGGCCGAGTTCGCCCGGGCGGTGGTGCCCCACGGCACCACCTGCCTCATCGCCGATCCCCACGAGATCGCCAACGTGCTGGGCCTTGTGGGGATCCGATACATGCTCTCGGCCACCGAAGGACTGCCTTTTAGGGTCTTTTTTATGGCCCCTTCCTGCGTTCCGGCCAGCCCCTTTGAGACGGCCGGGGCAGAGCTTTCCGCTGAGGAGCTCCGGGAGGTGCTCTCCTGGAAGCGGGTTTTGGGCCTGGGGGAGTTGATGAACTTCCCCGGGGCCATCTCGGACGATCCCGAGGTGCGGGGGAAGGTACAGGCCGCCGCCCGAAGGCCCGTCGACGGCCACGCCCCCGGGCTCTCCGGCCCCAAACTCTGGGCCTATGTCCTGGCCGGCCCCAGGACGGAGCACGAGTGCACCTCCCTTTCCGAGGCCCAGGAGAAGCTCTCGACCGGGATGCACATCCTCATCCGGGAAGGGACCACGGCCAGGAACCTAACCGCCTTGCTACCCCTGCTTTCCTGGCGAACCGTGCCGTTTTTGCACTTCTGCACCGACGACCGACATCCGGAGACCTTGCTTTCCGAGGGGCACATGGACGACGTCTTGCGCAAGGCGATCGCCGGCGGAATCTCCCCGGAGCTGGCGTTCGGTGCCGCCACCATCCATGCCGCTCGGGCCTACGGCCTGCTGGATCTTGGGGCCATCGCCCCGGGCTATCGGGCGGACCTTGTGGTGCTCTCGGATCCGGAGCGGGTGGCTGTGGAGCGGGTGTACGTGGGGGGGGAGCTCGTCGCCCAAGGGGGGCGGCTTGCGGCGCCCCTTCCACCCCAGGATGCCTCCCCAGTGCGGGGGACGGTGCGGGTGGACCTAAAGCGGCTCTCCTTTCGTATCCCGGCTGGGGCTGGGAAGGCCAGGGCCATCGGGGTAGTGCCCGGCCAGGCGGTGACGGAGGAGATCCTGGTGGAGGCTCGGGCGGTAGGGGGTGAGGTGGTGTCCGACCCGGAGCGGGACTTGCTCAAGCTGGCGGTGGTGGAGAGGCATCGGGGGACCGGGAACGTGGGGCTGGGCCTGGTCCGGGGGTTTGGCCTCAAGAGAGGGGCGCTTGCCTCCACGGTGGCCCACGACTCCCACAACATAGTGGTGGTGGGGGGCGACGACGAGGACATGCGGGTGGCGGTGGAGGCGCTCGTGAAGCTGGGGGGCGGGCAGGTGGTGGTGGCCGGCGGGGAGGTGCTGGCCGAGCTCCCCCTCCCCATCGCCGGGCTGATGTCGGACCGTCCCTGGGAGGATGTGGCCCGGGCCGGCCGGGAGCTCATTAGGGCCGCAAGGGAACTGGGCTGTGGGCTCTCCGACCCGTTCATGCAGCTTTCCTTCCTGGCTTTGCCGGTGATCCCCAAGCTCAAGCTCACCGACCGGGGCCTGGTGGACGTGTCTCGGTTCTGCCACGTGCCCCTGTTCGCCTCGGAGGGGGATCAGTAGCGGATCGAAAAATCGCTGAACTGGCCAGTGGGTTCCTCCCAACCCTCCTCCACCGAGGTCACCTGTGCCAGCGGCGGGCCCTGGTGGGCGAAGGAGATCAGCCTCCGCAAGGCGTCCTCCTCCCCCTCGGCCACGATCTCCACCCTCCCGTCCGGGAGGTTGCGCACAAAGCCGGTCAGGCCCAGGCTTCGGGCCAGGTCTCGGGTGTGGGCTCGGAAGAACACCCCTTGTACTCGCCCGGACACGAAAAGGTGCACTCGCCTCCGCATGGCCACCCCCTTGCCCTACAGGAGTCGTTCTGCCCGGCGCAAGAAGGCCACGGTGAGCCGGATGGTTTGCTCCAGGTCGGAAACCAGCAGGGTTGAGACCGGGGAGTGGATGTAGCGGCAGGGAACCGAGATGACCCCGGCTAGGCTCCCCCCCCGCTCCAAGTGGATGGCGCCGGCGTCGGTACCCCCAAAGGCCGGCAGCTTGTATTGATAGGGGATCTTCTCCTCTCTGGCGGCCTCCTCGAGGAACCGGACCAGGCGGGGGGAGACGATGATGGACCGGTCGGCCAGGGTGATGGCTGGCCCTTGCCCCAGGCGCACCGGCTGCTTGGCCGGTGGCACCCCGGGGAAGTCAGCCCCGATGGTCCCCTCCAGGGCCAGGGCGAGCCTGGGGGCGATCCTGTAGGCGGCCACCTTGGCCCCCCGCAGCCCCCCCTCCTCACACACCGCGAAGTTCACCACCAGCCGGTAGGGAAGCCTTTCCCCAGCCAGGGCCCTAACAGCCTCGATGGCTACCAAACACCCGGCCCGGTCGTCAAAAGCCTTCCCCGTTACGTACCCCGGCCGGATCTCCCGGAACGGATAGTGGATGGTGGCGGGATCCCCAACCCGAATGCCCAGCTCCTCCGCCTCGGCCCGGCTTCTCGCCCCCACGTCCACAAACAGGTCTTCCAAGGGGATAACCCTCTTCCGCTCCTCTTCCTTCAGGATGTGGGGTGGGGCGACCCCGATGACCCCCAGGCGCTTTTTCCCCTCGCGGGTGAGGATCACGAGCTGATGCCCGGGGAGGATGCGCTCGTCCCAGCCCCCCAGGGGGGTCAGCCTCAGGAAGCCATCATCCTCTATCCAACGTACCATGAACCCCACCTCGTCCATGTGGGCGTCCAGCATCACCGGCTCCCCTTCCCCCAGGGAGCAGGTCAGGTTCCCCAACGGGTCCAGCTCGCAAAGGTCCACATACGGGGACACCATGTCCCGGATGACCTCCCGGACCTCGTCCTCGAAGCCCGCCACCCCAAAGGCGTCCGAAAGCCTCTGCAACTTCTCCACTAGCTCCATGGTTCTCCTTTCGTCGGCCATGATTTTCTCAAGGGTGCAGCGCCTTATACAGGCGCTCAGCCACCTGACGCGGCAGGCCGGGCACCGACAGGAGTTCCTCCAAGCTTGCCTCCTTGAGCCCCTGCAGGGACCCGAAGCGGGAGAGCAAAAGCTCCCGGCGCTTGGGCCCGATCCCGGGGACGGAGTCGAGCAGGCTCGCCAGGGCCCGCTTGCCCCGCAGCCGACGGTGATAGTCGACCGCGAACCGGTGAGCTTCGTCCCGGATCTTCTGGAGCAGTTTGAGGGCGGGGGAGCCCTCGGGAAGGCGTACGGGCTCGGATTGGCCGGGAAGGTAGACGAGTTCCTCCCTTTTGGCCAAGGCCACCACCTCGATGCCGGAAAGCCCTTGTTCCTCCAGGGCCTGTAAGGCCATCGAAAGCTGCCCCTTTCCCCCGTCCACCAGGATGAGGTCCGGGAGTTCTGAGAACCTCCCCTTGGTGACAGCCGGGTCGGCAAGCTCGGCCAGCCCATGGGCCAGCCGGCGGGTGATGACCTCGCGCATCATGGCGTAGTCGTCGGGCCGGCCGGCTATGCGTACCCGGAAGCGGCGGTAGGCATCCGGCCGGGGCCTCCCCCCCACGAACACCACCATGGAGCCGGTGGCCTCCTGGCCCTTCAGGTTGGAGATGTCGTAGGCCTCGATCCGCCAGGGGCGAACTGAGAGGTTCAGCTCCTCGGCCAGCGCCTCCAAGGCATCCTCCGCCGGCTGCTCGGCCTCCGCCCGCCGCAGGGCAAGCAGGGCGTTCCTTTCCGCCATCTCCACCAGCCTCCTCCGCTCCCCCCTCCTCGGCACGCCTACCACCACCCTCCCCCCCCGACGGGCAGCCAGGTAATCACAGAGGTCCTCCGCATCGGCCACCTCCACCGGAAGGAGCACCTCCCCCGGTATGGCGGTGGCCCGGGTGTAGTAGCGGCTCAGGAATTCCGCTAGCGCCTCCTCCGGGGGAATGTCCGGGGGCAGCTTCAAGAAGAAGCCCTCCCGGGCGATCAGACGCCCTCCCCGTACTAGAAGGACGGTGCCGCAGCCCCGCTCCCCCTCGACGGCAATCCCTATCGCGTCCAGGTCCACCGGTTCGGGCAGGGCAACCGCTTGCCTTTCTCGGAGCCGCTCCAGGGCATGGATCTGGTCCCGCAGCTGGGCGGCGTGCTCAAACCGCTCCTCGGCCGCTGCCTGGAGCATCTGCCGGCGCAGGGACTCGATCACCCTGTCCACCCTGCCCTCGAAAAGCTGGGCTGCCCCTTCCACGTAGCGGGCATATTCATCAGGGGAAACCAGGCCGGCACAGGGGCCGGAGCAGCGGCCGATGTGATAAAGCAAGCACGGCCGATCCAAGCCCCTCCTGTCCAGGTCCAAACTGCAGGTGCGGATGGGGAAAAGCTTATGGGCCAGCTTCAGGGCCCGGCGCATGGACTTGGCGGAGGTGTAAGGCCCGAAGTAGCGGGCGCCGTCGTCCTGTGGTCGCCGGACCACCTGCAGCCGCGGGAAGGGCTCGCGGGTGATCTTAAGGTAAGGGTAGCGCTTGTCGTCCCTAAGCTTCACGTTGAAGGGAGGACGATGTTTCTTCACCAGGGCATCCTCCAGGATCAGGGCCTCGGCCACCGAGGAGGTGACGATTATCTCCAGATCGGCGATCTTCTGTCTGAGGCGCCGGACCTTGTAGGGGACTGCGCTACCGGACTGGAAGTAGCTCCTCACCCGGTCCCGGAGGGAGGCGGCCTTGCCCACATAGAGCACCTCCCCCCCGACCCCGCGGAAGATGTACACCCCCGGGGCCTTGGGCAACGAAGCCAGCTTTTCCTTGAGTTTTGCCATCGGGGTGATTATCCCTCGTCAGCTGGGAAGATGGGGAAGGCGCTAACCCAGGGCCACGTCGAGGTACAACATAACCATGGCCCCCAGCATCAGGCCCCAGGTGGCCCATCTTTCATGGCCGCGGCGATGGGTCTCGGGGACGATCTCGTCTGAGATCACATACAGCATGGCCCCGGCGGCGAACCCCATGGCGTATGGCAGGAGCGGCCGGGCCAGCCCCACCGCCCACGCCCCGAACACGGCCAGCGGGATCTCCACCAGGCCTGCTCGGATCCCCACCACCCCCGCGTAGAAATAAGTCCCCATGCCCA
Source organism: Acetothermia bacterium 64_32 (assembly GCA_001508155.1). Lineage (GTDB taxonomy): Bacteria > Bipolaricaulota > Bipolaricaulia > Bipolaricaulales > Bipolaricaulaceae > 64-32. The sequence continues at coordinate 5,555 of LGFI01000025.1, forward strand.
CGCTCAGGGCCGAAACGGCCACCGCCAGCCCTTCGGGCAGGTTCTGGATCCCTATGGCGAGCATGATCTCCGCCGCCTCTTTCGGGTAGCCGGAGCCGAAGCCCACCCCCACCGCCAGCCCCTCCGGCATGTTGTGCAGGGTGATGGCCAGGATGAACAGCCACACGGCCCTGAGGCGCTGAGTAGCATGCCCCTCGCGGCCGCTTGTCACGTGGAGGTGTGGCACCAGGTGGTCCACCAGGTCCAGGGCTACTATCCCCAAGGCGATGCCGGCCAACACCGGCCAGATGCCCCCTATCCCGATCCCGGGAAGGATGAGGCTGGTGAAACTGGCAGTGAGCATCACCCCGGCGGCGAAGCCCAGGGAAGTGTCCAGAAACCGCTGAGACGGCCGCCGCCAGACGAGGATCAGGAGCGCCCCCACCGTGTTGAAGGCGGTGATAACCAAACCACCGATCAACCCCTGAAAAACCGGGCTGTGTGCCCCCAGCCAGGCCATGAACCCTTCCATCTTATAATCCCAGGATTCTAGTCGGCTGGCCCGCACAAGGCTAGCAGGCCGGCCCTCCGTCGGATAGGGTGCAGCCGAGGTGTGGTTCAGGAAATGGAGACGGGACAGGCTCAGGAGAAGACCCTTCCCCGAAGGGTGGGGGGACCTCCTCTTCAAACGCGTCCTCCTTTACCGGCACCTCCCACCCCAAGAGCGGGAAAGGTTGCATGGGCATATACACGTCTTCTTGAACGAAAAGGGGTTCGAGGGCGCGGGCGGCTTCAAGGTCACAGAGGAAACCAAGCTCGTGATCGCAGCCCAGGCCTGCCTCCTCGTGCTTAACCACACCGACAGCTACTTCCCAGGACTCTATTCAATAATAATCTATCCCACTACTTATCTTGCCCCCAGGCGGGAGTGGGAGGCGGGGGTGGTGGTGGAGGGGGTGGAGGCACGGGTGGGGGAGACGTGGCCCCGGGGGACGCTGGTTTTGGCCTGGGATGCTGTGTTAAAAGGGGCAAAAGGATTGGAGGGTTGCCGCAACGTGGTGCTGCACGAGTTCGCCCACCAGCTTGACTACCTAGATGGGAAGGTGGACGGGGCGCCACCCCTGCCCGGGGAGCTCAGGTCCTCCTGGCCGGAGGCCTTCGGGCAGGCGTTCCGCCGGCACGAAAAACAGGTGGCGCTGGGGCTCCCCACCTTCCTGGACCCCTACGGGGCCAAAAGCCCCGCCGAGTTCTTCGCCACCGCGGTGGAGGCGTTCTTCATGTGCCCCCGGGCATTCAAGGCCCGCCATCCTGTGCTTTACCGCCAGCTTTCCCGCTACTTCCTTGAGGACCCGGCCCGGTGGATGCCCCGCTAGCGCCCGGGGTTGTCCCAGCGACTTCAAGAGGCCTACAATGTTTTGCCGTGAACTTCGCAAAGGGGTTTCTCGGGGCGGTGTTGACCATCGCCGTGGGGGCGGTGGCGTTCTCCCAGCCGGTGGTTTGGGTGCTTTCCATTGAGGGGGAGATCGGCTCGGGCACGGTCTCCTATCTCAAGAAGGGCCTAGCTGAGGCGGCCCTAGCCGGGGCAGAGGCCTGTCTGATCCGCTTCTCCACCCCGGGAGGGTACCTGGATGCGGCTATGGCCGCCCGGGATGTGATCCTGGAGGCCGAGCTTCCCACCATCGCCTATATAGACCGGGAGGCCTATTCTGCCGGGGCGCTCCTTGCCATCTCCTGCGACCGGGTTTACTTTGCCCCCGGAGGGGTGTTGGGGGCGGCCACCCCTGTCTACTTCGATGCCGCAGGCCAGCTGGTTGAGGCCTCGGAGAAGGAGATCTCCGCGGTGCGGGCCTTGTTCCGGGCCACCGCCGAGCTGCGGGGACGCCCCCCCGAGGTGGCCGAGGCCATGGTGGATCCCGACGTGGAGGTCCCCGGGCTGGTGGAGCGGGGGAAGCTCCTCACCCTGACCGCTGTGGCCGCCGAGGGGTGTGGGTATTCCGATGGGGAGGCGGAGGGCCTTGAGGGGGCCCTTGCCCTGGCGGGCCTGGCGGACGCCAACATCGTGCGGTTCGAGTACCGGTGGGTGGACCAGGCGGTGGACCTGCTCACCCGCCCGGAGGTGGCCGGCCTCCTCATCGCGGTGGCCTTGGTGGGGCTCATCTGGGAGCTCCTGATCCCGGGGTTCGGCCTTGCCGGCACGGTGGGACTGGCTGCCCTGGCCGCCTTCTTCTGGGCCCACTTCATCGTGGGCCTGGCCGGCTGGGAGTCCATCCTGTTCTTCCTCGGAGGCATGCTCGCCATCCTGCTTGAGGCGTTTGTGTTCACCGCCACCGACTTCGGCCTGGCGGGCCTGGCCGGGCTGGTATTGATCGGCCTGGGATTCTACACCTCCATGGTGGGCCCGTTTACCGGGTCGGACCAGGCCGTGTGGGCGATCGTTTCGGTTTCCCTGGGCATTTTGGTGGCCGTGCTGGGGACCTTCTTCATCCTGGCCAGGATCCCCAAGACCCGCCTCAGGCTGGGTGGGGTGGTGCTCAAGCAGGCCATCACCTCCCGGGCCTTTGAGGGGAGGGGGGCGAAGGTGCAAAGCCCCTGGATCGGCCGCGTGGGGGTGGCGGCCACCGACCTCCACCCCGTGGGGGCGGGGGACTTCTCCGGCCAGCGGGTGGACGTGGTGTGCGAGGAGGGGTTCCTCCCCAAAGGGACCACCATCGTGGTGGTGGAGGATCAGGGCTACCGCAAGGTGGTCCGCAGGGTCAAGGAGGTGGAGGGATGATCTTAGGGATTGTGATCGGGGTGCTGGCGCTGCTTGTGGTGTGGGTGTTCTTCTATTTTGTGCCGGTGGGGCTGTGGATCTCGGCCCTGGCGGCCGGCGTCCCGGTGGGGCCCATGACCTTCATCGGCATGCGCCTAAGGAAGGTTAACCCGCACCAGGTGATCGGGCCCATGGTGGCCGCCTGGAAGGCAGGGCTTGAACTGGCCATCCCGGAGCTTGAGGCGCATTACCTTGCGGGGGGAAACGTGGGCCGGGTGGTCAGGGCCCTGATCTCGGCGGATAAGGCCGGCATCCCCCTGGACTTCAAACGCGCGGCGGCCATCGACCTGGCGGGCCGTGACGTGTACGACGCGGTGGCCATGTCCGTGAACCCACGCGTCATCGAGACCCCCAAGATCGGGGCAGTGGCGAAGGACGGGATCCAGCTCTTTGCCACCGCCAGGGTCACGGTGCGGGCCAACCTGGATCGCCTGGTGGGCGGGGCCACCGAGGAGACGGTGATCGCCCGGGTGGGGGAGGGGATCGTGTCCGCCATCGGCTCGGCGGCCAATCACAAGGCGGTGCTGGAGAACCCGGACTCGATCTCCAAGCTGGTGCTGGACAAGGGGTTGGACGCCGGCACGGCTTTCGAGATCCTGTCCATCGACATCGCCGACGTGGATGTTGGGAAGAACATCGGGGCCCAGCTCCAGGCGGACCAGGCCGAGGCCGACCTCAAGGTGGCCCGGGCCAAGGCCGAGGAGCGGCGGGCCATGGCCATCGCCCGGGAGCAGGAGATGAAGGCCCTGGTTTGGGAACGGCGGGCGGCGGTGATCGAGGCCGAGGCCGAGATCCCCAAGGCCATCGCCGAGGCCTTCAGGAAGGGGAACCTGGGCATCATGGACTACTACCGCCTGCGGAACATCCAGGCCGACACCAAGATGCGGGAGGGACTGGCCAAGGAGGAGACACCGCCCACCCAAGGGCCGGGGGAGGGGCCGGCCCCGGGGGGCATTTGACATGAACCTCCGTGAGCTAGTACGAAAGATCCTGGAGGAGGACCCCCGGGTGGGGATCGTGCTGGCGGAGATCCTGGGCCCACCACCAGCCCTGGAGGGCCCTCCCCACCCCCGGGAACCCTAGCCCCCCGCCTTGCACCGAACGACCTCCCACACTATACTGTTAACCCACCCCAGGTGGGTTGGATAAGGGAAGTGGTCCTGTGGGTGTGTTCGCTCGCAGGCGTACGGCCGTGTGGATCGCGGTCCTCGTTGCCTTGGCGGTGAACGCGCTTTTCGGGTTGTGGGGTATCCTTGCCAGCCTCTGGGTGTTGCCGGGGGCGCTGGCCATCGCATGGCGCCGCGGGGAGGTGAGGACGGATGAAGGTAAGGGATCCGGTATGCGGGATGGAACTCGAGCCCCAAGGGGCCGCCGAAGCCCGTAAGTTTAAGGGCAAAACGTTCTATTTCTGCTCCGCCTCCTGTGCGAGGGTGTTCGATGAGCAGCCGGACAAATACGTCGGGGGACACAATCCCCACACCGAACACGCTCCCACACAAGAACATGAAAAACACGCCGCCCACAAGGGACATGCAGAACACAAAGGTCATGCTGGCCACGACCACCACGCGCACCACGCCCACATGGTGGCCGACTTCCGCCGCCGGTTCTGGGTCTCTTTGGTTCTCACCCTCCCCATCCTCCTCCTCTCCCCCCTGATCCAAAGACTCCTCGGCCTCCCTAAAGCCCTGGCCTTCCCGGGGGCCGAATACCTCCAGCTGGTGCTCGCCTCGGCGGCCTACTTCTACGGCGGTTGGCCGTTCCTTAAGGGGATGTGGGACGAGCTCAGAAAAAGGCAGCCGGGGATGATGACCCTGATTGGCCTGGCGATCTCGGTGGCATACGCTTATTCCGCAGCCGTGGTACTGGGCCTTTCCGGTCAGATCGTCTTCTGGGAGCTGGCAACTTTGATCGATGTGATGCTCCTCGGCCACTGGGTCGAGATGCGGTCGGTACTCGGGGCCTCGAGGGCCCTGGCGGAGCTCGCCCGCCTCATGCCCGCCACCGCCCACAGGATCGTGGACGGCAACGTGGAGGACGTGCCCATAGAGACGTTAAAGCCTGGGGATCGGGTCCTGGTGAAGCCAGGAGAAAAAATCCCGGTGGACGGGGCGGTGATCGAGGGGCGCACCACGGTGAACGAGTCCGTGCTCACAGGGGAGTCCCGCCCTGTGGAGAAGAAAGAGGGCGATGAGGTGATCGGGGGGGCGATCAACGGGGAGTCGGCCATCACCGTGGAGGTGCGCCGCACCGGGGACGAGACGTACCTCGCGCAGGTGATCGACCTCGTGAGGAAGGCCCAAGCGGCCCGGTCCAAGACTCAAGACCTGGCCAACCGAGCCGCATTGTGGCTCACGCTCATCGCCATCGGGGGGGGAACGGCCACGCTCCTTGGGTGGCTTTCCGCCGGGAAAGGTTTCAACTTCGCCTTGGCCCGGATGGTCACGGTGATGGTCATCACCTGCCCCCACGCGTTGGGGCTCGCGATTCCGCTCGTGGTCTCGGTCTCCACCGCCATCGCCGCCCGACGGGGTTTTCTAATTCGGGACAGAACAGCCTTTGAAAGGGCCCGAGGACTCCAGGCGGTGGTGTTCGATAAAACCGGCACCCTTACCCTGGGCCAGTTCGGGGTCACCGATGTGATTTCCCTGTCCGATCTTTTCGAGGAGGAGGTGCTGCGGCTCGCCGCGGCGGTGGAGGTCCGTTCTGAACACCCGATCGCCTCGGGGATCGTGGCCGCCGCCAAAGAAAAGGGGCTCGACATTCCGGAAGCTCAAGACGTGCGGGCCGTCCCTGGCCGAGGGGTGCAGGGGGTGCTCGAGGGCAAAGCGATCCAGGTGGTCAGCCCGAGCTACCTCGCCGAGCGAGGCCACAACGTGGACAATGAGCAGATCGAAAAGCTTGCGGCCCAGGGGAAGACGGTGGTCTTCCTCCTGGTGGAGGGAAAGCCCGTGGGGGCCATCGGTCTGGCGGACATGATCCGGCCCGAGTCTCAAGAGGCGGTGGAAAGGCTGAGGGAGATGGGGATCCAGGTCCTCATGCTCACCGGCGATGCGAAAGAGGTGGCCAAATGGGTGGCCGAGGAGCTCGCCCTGGATGACTACTTCGCCGAGGTCCTGCCCCACGAAAAGGCAGAGGTGATCAAGAAAGTCAAGGGGAAGGGTTTCACCGTGGCCATGGTGGGGGACGGGGTAAACGATGCCCCGGCCCTGGTGGAGGCGGATGTGGGGATCGCCATCGGAGCCGGGACCGATGTGGCAGTCGAGTCGGCGGACATCATCCTGGTGAAAAGCGACCCCCGGGACGTGGCGACGGTGATCGGGCTTGCCCGCGCCACCTACGGGAAGATGGCCCAGAACCTGGGCTGGGCCACTGGCTACAATGCCTTTGCCATCCCCATGGCTGCCGGGGCCCTGTATCCGGTGGGGGTATTGCTTTCCCCCGCGTTGGGCGCGGCCCTGATGGCCCTGTCCACCGTGATCGTGGCCATCAACGCCCGACTGCTTAAGGGGTGAGCAGGGTGATCCTTAGAAGAGCTGGCAGAGCTGATCCGAAACTCAGCGAGATGACAAGCGAAGAAGAGGCGCAGCCCAGGAGATTTTTCGGCTCTCCCACCATCCGAGTAGACCAGATCGGTTTGACGACGTTTCCGGCCGATCTTTCGGAATTGGCGGAGGCACGCATTCGCGTTGCCTGCGAGGTCGGGGACTTTGGCTATGGGGTATGCGCCGGACGAGGCGGCCTTTTTCCTCGGGACGCCAAGGGCGGGCTTCCTCTCCGGGAAGGGGCTTGAGGGTGCCTGGGGGATATCCTGCAGCCCTCTCAGGAAGTTCTGTGAGCGCCGAGGAGATGAAGATCCTGTCGGAGGCAGGCACTGCGGTCGTTTGGCTCTCCATCCAGAACGGGAGGAAAGCCATCTGGGCTATGGCCTTCGATGCTTCGAGCAAGGTTAGCCAGGATGACTTCGTCTTATACGGGCTTTCCGATGTGTCGCAGCCGCCACAAGTTGATGGCACGGTGACCGAGGGCGAGTACCCAGTGGGCATTGGGCGGTGCGCCTGGGTGTCAGGCGACCCCGGCGTGGAACCTCCGTATCGTATGGGGAGATAGAGCGAAGTCTGGCCGAGATCTAGCCCAGGAAACTCAAGCGTGTTACCATGTCTCCGAAAGGAGGGGTAGATGAAGGGAAGCGAGCGATTGGTCCAGGAGCTTAACAACCGGCTCAAGGAGGAGCTCACCGCCATCAACCAGTACTTCGTGCACGCCGAAGAGTGCGAGGACTGGGGCTATGGGCGCCTGGCCAAGGCCATAAAGGCCCGGGCCATCACCGAGATGCGCCATGCCGAGGCCCTGATCGAGCGGATCCTTTTCCTGGAGGGGAAGCC
>LGFI01000026.1 GCA_001508155.1 Acetothermia bacterium 64_32
CACCGGGCCCATCACGCCGGAGGTCCCGGGCTCGGCCTTGCAGCTCCACCCCGCCCTCACGGTGATCTGCGACCGGGCGGCGGCCTCACTTTTGGAGTAGCTCCTCGATCTTGGGCAGGCACCTCCGGGCGGCGGCCCGGCCGGCGGCCACCGCCTCGGGGAGCCTTTCAAAGTCGAGCACCCCGATCCCCGGAAGCTCAGGCCGCACAAGGACAAGTCGCTCCCCTAGCTTTTCCCTGTTCCACTCAAGCTTCACCCGCCCCAGCTCCTGGGAGGTGATGGCATAGGACTGGAGCAGCACCTCCACCGTGGTCCTGGGGTCGGAGTCAAGGCGGGAGGAGAGGTCCACAGCGATCACGATCTCGGCGCCTTTTTTTGCCACCACGTCCACCGGGAGGTTGTTCACCACCCCGCCGTCTATCAGCCAGCGGCCGTTCCAGCTTAAGGGATGGAAGATCCCGGGCAGGGCCGCCGAGGCCGCCATCCCCAGATAAAGGGGCCCGGAGTCGATGTCCACCTCCTCCCCGGTGTGGAGGTCCGCCGCCACACAGGTGAAGCTCACGGGGAGTTCTTCAAATGTCAGCCCTTTCGAAAAGAGGCGCAAAAACTCCAGGAGCCGGACGGTGCGGGGGGAGGGTTCCTCCCGCCAGCTTGGGCCGCGGAACCTCTCCACCAGGGCCTCCCCCACCCCCCGCTCCAGGGCCTGCCGGTACGACTCCGGCATCCCGAATATCTGGTGAAGGTCTAGGGATCCCATTACCTGAAGGAGTCTTTCCAAGTCTTGTCCTGCGGCGTAAAGCCCCCCCACGATGGCCCCCATGCTGGTCCCGGCCACGATCTTTGGCCGGAGGCCGGCCTCCGAAAGCTCCAGGAGAACACCGGCATGGGCCAGCCCCCGCGCCCCGCCGCCCGCCAGCGCGATCCCTACCCTCTTTTCCATCTCCTTTTAAGATAGAGCTTTCTGGGCAGGTACACAAGCCACAGGATCCCGGTGAAAAGGAGGGCGATCGCCAGCGCCGGGACCCAGCGAGCTAGAAAAAGCCAGTACTTAAGGCGCCTCATGCTTTTGGCCTTCGGCTCGGGGGGAGGGATAGCTCCAGATACCGGGCCCGCAGGGCGGAGAGCTCCTCCTGAGACAGGTCCCCCTCCCTCCCCAGGCGCCGCCTCCGGGCCTGGGCGCAGTGATAGAGAGCTACCCCTGCCGCCACCGAAACATTCAGAGATTGAGAAAAACCCCACATGGGGATCTTGAACGTGCCCTCGCAGGCCGACAGCAGCTTTTCCGAGAGCCCGGTGGCCTCCGCCCCGAACGCCAGGGCCAGGGGGCGCTCACAGGGGAGCTGCTCCAGAGCGAGGCTCCCCTCGCCGGGGACGGCGGCGTAGATGGCGTAACCGGCCTCCTTAAGGGCGGCGATCGCCCGCTCTGCCCGGCGGAAGCGGTGTAAAAAGAGCCATTTTTCCGCCCCCTGGGTCACCCCCTTGGCCGGCTCAAACGGGAAATCCTCCTCGATGATATAGACGTTTAAGATCCCCAGGGCCTCGCAGGTCCTGAGGATGGCCGCAGCGTTGTGGGGTTTTTCGAAATTTTCGCAGACGCAGGCTAGGCCCTTAAGGCGCCCGGCGATCACCCGCTCGATCTTCTCCCTCCGCTCCTCGGTCACCATGGAAAGAATGGTAACCGAGGGCGCCCACCGGGGCTTCTGAAGCAAGGAGCTCCGAAAGCCGCCGCTCGACGCGACTTTTCCAGGCTCCCCGATGGTAGAGGTAACTCACGAGGATGGGGAGGGCGAGCGTGGCTTCGGCGAACACCATCTGGGAAAGGCCCTGGGCCACCTTCCCCCAAGAAGACGCCTCCTTTAAGGTGGAGCCGGAAAGCCCCCCGTCCCGCACATCGGCCACCGTGATCTGGACCGCGTACTTGTGCATGGGGACATGGATCCCCAGGACCTCGGCGGCCACCACCACGTCCTGGGCGAAGTTCTTAGGGACACCACCCCCCACCATCACCAGGCCCGTCTCCCGGGAGGCGATCTTGATCTTCGTGAGCTCCAGAAAATCCTTGGCCGAGTCGATGGCGAGGTGGCGCTCCGGGTTTTCCCACTGGTGGAGCACGAGGCCGAAGCCGGCGCTGGAGTCCGAGAAGGCGGGGACGAAGATGGGAATCCCCTTCTCGTAGGCAAGGCGAGTGATGGAGTCCTCACCCAGGCCCCGCTCGGAAAGCCACCTCCCCATCTCCCGGATGAACTCCCGGGAGGAGTAGGGCCGCGCCTCCAAAGAATCGGCGATCTCCGCCACGGTGTGGTCACAGACCCTGAGCTCGTCCTCGTCGATGAAGGTGTCGTAGATCCGGTCGATGTGGAGCTCCCGCAGCTCGTCATCGTCCACGTCGGGACTCCCGATGTAGTGTCGGAAGCCCAGGGCTTCGAAGAAGTCCTGGTCCACGATGTTGGCCCCGGTGGCCACCACCACGTCGGCCATGTTGCAGGCGAGGAGCTCGTAGATAACCTTTTTGAGCCCGGCGCTTATAAGGGACCCTGCCAGGCACAGGATCACGGTGCAGTCGAGATCGGAAAGCATCGCCTCGTAGATCTCCGCCGCCCGGGCCAGGTTCCGCGCCTGGAAGGCGGTCTTCCTCATGCCCTCGATGAGGGGCACGGCGTTGAAGGCCCTGGGGTCGATGTGTTCCACCGGCTCCCGGAGGTAATCCTCCTTCCTCATCTTGCCTCCCCTTGCGGGAAGAGGAACACGGCGGCCGCGATCACGGTGGTGTAGCCCTTCCCGTTCACCACGGCCGACTGGGTGATGTTGCGGGTGCGGACGATCTTCCCGCTGATCCGCCAAAGCTGCTTCTTCTCGTCCCACACGAGGTCGTCGTCGAACTCGATTCCTAAGGTCGAGGCGAGCATGGAGGCGGCCATGTCCTCGGCCTTGTCCCCGGCCTGTTTTTCGTTTTCGCCGTAGGCGTGGTATTCGGAAAGGTACCCGTAGGCGTTGCGGTCGGCGGGGATGGCACAGCCGATGGAGGCGGCCACCAGGCGATGGGGTTCGTTGCTCGAGCAGCGGGCGAGAACACAGTAGGTTATCTGTCCCGGGCTCAAGGACTTCAGGCCCTCGGCCCGGGAGACGATCCTGCACCCCGGGGGGAGGATGCTGGATACGCTCACCAGGTTCAGGTGGGCGATCCCCGCGTCCCGCAGCGCCAGCTCGAAGGAACGGAGCTCGTCCCGGTGACGGCCCACCCCCCGGGTGAGGAACACCCGCCTTGGGATCCCCGGCCAAGTCACTTTATCTCCCACCGCTAGCGCTCTTCCTCCAGTTCGTCTTCCCAGGAGAAGTCGTCGTCGAACACCTCCATGAGCTCGATGGGGTCCTCCTCCACCACCTCGAGCAAGGCGTGGCAGTGGGGGCAGTGAAGGCGGTTTCCGATCACGGCCTCGGAAAGGGAGACATCGGTCTTCTTCCGGCAAACAGGGCAGACGGCCCTGGGCATCTTCTTCCTCCTTGAAACACGGTTTTTCGCCGAAGGGCACCCTCTTTCGGCGCGGCGGAGGATAATCCCTCGCCCCCGCCCGGTCAATAGCCCCAGGCGGGACATTCGTCCCAGCCTTCTAAGGGTTCACAGCCAGCGCTTGCGGCGGAAGTAAACCAGCATCCCCAGGGCCAGGAGGGCCATGAGCCCCAGAACCCCGAAGTAGCCCCACCGCCAGGAGAGCTCCGGCATGTATTGGAAGTTCATGCCGTAGATCCCGGCGATGAAGGTGAGGGGCATGAAAAGCGTGGCGATCACCGTGAGCACCTTCATCACCTCGTTCATCCGGTTGCTCACGCTGGTGAGGTAGATATCGAGGAGGCCCGTTACCATGTCCCGCAGGGTCTCCACGGTGTCGATTACTTGAATGGTGTGGTCGTAGACGTCCCTGAGGAAGGGCCTTGTGTCATTCGAGATGAGGGGTGACTCCAGGCGCAGTAACCCCCCGATGGTCTCCCTCAAGGGCCACACGCCCTTCCTTACGAACAGGAGCTCCCGCTTCAGGCGGTGGATCCCCGCCGCGGTCTCCGGGACCGGCGCCCCCAAGACCTCCTCCTCCAGCCCCTCCAATCCCTCCCCCAACGACTCCAAGACCAGGAAATAGCCGTCCACCACCGCGTCCACCAGGGAATACAGGAGGTAATCGGCCCCTTCCCCGCGGATCCGCCCCTTTCCCGCCCGGATCCTCTCCCTCACCGGCTCGAACACGTCCCCTTCCCGCTCCTGCACGGAGATGAGCCATGAGGGCCCAAGGACGAAGGACACCTGCTCCTCCTCCACCTCATCCTCTTGGCCAACCTTGAGCATGCTCAGAACCAGGAACAGGAAATCGCCGTAGTCCTCGAGCTTGGGCCGCTGGCCCGGGGTGGCGATGTCCTCGAGGAGCAAAGGATGGAGCCCGAAGGCCTCCCCACAGGCGGCAAGGGTCCTGCGATCGTGTCCTATGATGTCGAGCCACAGGACCCCCTCCTGGGGACGAGTTCCCCTTATCCCCTCCGGGGGGAGCTCCCTTTCTGCCAGTTTCTCGTGCGAATAGGCGATAAGCCTGATGGAGACCTCCCCGGCCTCGGGAAGGCCTTCGGGCAGGGTGCCGGGGGGCGTCCCCGCCTTACGCGCCCTTCCCCGTACCGGCTTAAGGAACCTCAGGGCCATCAGGGCTCACCTCCGGGCGGAGGGCAGGCTTCCCCTCCGCCTTCTGATCGAAGACCCGCCAGGTGGGGTAGGCGAAGTCCACGTCGGGGAGCTTCGCAAAGCTCTCCAGGATGTCCTCGGCGATCGCTTGCTCGGTGTCCCTTCTTTTTCTGGGCGAGGTGAGGTAGCGGATGGTAAGCTGCACCCCGTTTTCCACGATCTTAGTGTACACAATCGGGGTGAGGGCGGTGTAGGTGATCAGGAAGCGGCGGGAGGCACGGCGGATCCAGCTGGCCGCCTCCTCGGAAACTCGATCCGCGTGCCTATGGGCGATGGAGAGGAGAACCTCCTTGGCCTTGCGCCAGTTGGACTCGAAGGTGACGGTGATGGGGATCTCGTGCCAGATGTAATCGAAGCCCTGGGTGTAGTTTATGACCGGGGAGCTGAACACCTTGCCGTTTGGGAGGTGGGCGATCCTGCCGGTTGACTGATCCGCCCCCACCCAGCCTCCCACCTCAAGGAGCGCGAAGGAAAAGGCCCCGATGTCCACCACATCCCCGGTGAGGCCGTCCACGGTGATCCTGTCCCCCACCGAGAACGGCCGCCTCCAGCTTATGTAGACCCAGCCGAAAAGGTTCACGATGGGGTCCCTCAAGGCCACGGCGATCCCGGCCGAAAGGAGCCCGAGATAGGTGACCACGGCCTGCATCCCCTCCAGCCACACCCTCCCCACCAGGAAGATCCCCAGGATCCCGATGGCATACCCCATGGCCTTGCGCCAGCGGTAGCGGAGCTTGGGGTCCTGGATGCGACGGGAGATCGCCCAGCCGGAGGCCCACCTTATGAGCCAAAGCGAAAGGACGATGGCCAGGGTGATCACCAAGCGGCTGAGGGTAGACGGCGAAATGCCAAGGTAGGAAGCTGCTTTTTCCCAAAAGGCCATTTTCAAAAAACCCCCTCATCGGGGAGGCTAGCAGAAAAGACGGGAAGAGGCTACTCGGCTGGGCTTGGCTCCTCCCGCTGGAGGTACTCCAGGACGGCCTCCACAACGATGTAGTTGAGCGAGCGGTCCTTTTCCTCGGCCACCTTCCGCAGCCGGGCGAGCAGCTCGTGCCCCCCCTTGCCGGGGGGGAGGTAAACCGACAGCTTCGCCCCTTTTCCGTTCATGCTGACCTCCTTTCCAGCTCTTCAGCGGCCAGGTGTCCCCCTTCCCCCCGCTCGGCCAGCGGGGCCAGGACAAAAGGCTCCCCGCGCTGAACGATGAGGGGAGAAAAGCACCTAGGGCAGGAGAAGCGCTCCCCTTCCCTTGTCCGATATAGGGAAACGGCGATCGGCCGATGACACACCGGGCATACCGTCTTGATCATGGCTTTTCCGCCCCTTCCTCGGGGGCTACCCGACGAAGGCGCACCAAGTCTATCTCCACCACCTCGAGCTCAGCCAGACACCTGGGGCAGGTCACCCGAGTGTAAGGGAGCCTTTCCCTGGGGGAAAGCTCTATCTCGTTTCCACACACCGGGCAAATCCCCTTGGCCATGACACCATCCTGAGATCAAGGCGAGGGGGCAAGGGGCCTTGCCCCCCTCGCCGTGGCTAATAGTCCTTAGCGGACCCCCAGTCCTCTGCGACCTCCTCCAAGGTGAGGGGCTCTTCCTCCACCACCTCGAGGCTCGCTCCACACTCCGGGCAGGTCACCCGGCTGCCGTACGTTGCCTCGTCCTTGGTAAGCCGGATCGAGGCTTCACAAACGGGACATTCAGCCCTAGGCACAACTCCCTCCTTGACTGAACGTGGGTCACTTTCCGCCTTTGGGCTTTTCGCCCTTGGGCTTCCGGGGCTTCTTTCCGCCCTGCTCCTGCATAAGCACGCCGGATCCCCCTCCTTTGCCGCCTCACCTTCTGCGGCGGCGCGCAGTGTAATCCCGCCGCATGTGGAAAGTCAATAGGGTTTATGGAGACATTTGTCCGGTGGAGTGGATGCCCGGAACGCGGTTGTGAAGTGCTGTTTCTTGGGTTAGCCTTCGGGCATGGGAACTTATTTCTTGCTCTTTGGAGCTGGCCTGGGGATCGGGACGGTGGCCTCCATGATCGGGGTGGGGGGCGGGGTGTTCATGGTGCCGCTCCTTGCCCTTTCGGGGCTTGTGGCCACCACGCAGGAGGCGGTGGGGACCAGCATCGCCGGGGTGATCTTCACCAGCCTATCGAGCTCCATCGCCTACTTCCGTCGGCGGGGGATCAATGTGGGGCTGGGCCTGGCCATCATGCCCGGGGCGCTGGGGGGGGCGCTCCTCGGGGCGTGGGCCAGTGGGCGGATCACCTCGGGCTGGCTGGCCGTGGCCTTCGGGGGTTTTTTGCTCTATCCGGCAGTGGTCATGCTCATGGGGAAGCAGCCCAAGGAGCTTTTCAGGCGGGAAAGGGACGGAGGCCACCCGATCCTGGCCACCTTGGTGGGCTTTGTGGCCGGGTTTGTCAGCGGGCTCTTCGGCCTGGGCGGGGGCACGGTGATGGTGCCAGCGCTGATCCTCACCTTGGGCCTGGACATCCGCCAGGCGGCGGCCACCAGCCTTTTCGTTATGATCCCCTCGGCAGCGCTGGCCACAAGCCAACATGCCCTGGCCGGCAACACCCACTGGGAGCTTGCCCTCCCCCTCATCGGGGGGATAGTGATCGGGGCCCAGCTGGGTCCGGCCCTGGGGGGCAGGCTCCCAAGGGAAAGGTTGCGGCAGCTTTTCGCTTTGGTACTCCTTTATGCGGCGGTAAACATGGTCCTGAAAGGGTTGGGGCTCCGCTAGCTCGCCAGGGCATCCAGTACGATCCGCACCAGCATCAGCACCCAGCCCACTCCCACAATGATCCAGATCACCTTGCGGGCTGCCTCAATGACCCCGAACAGGAAAAGAACGAGCGTCAACAGCCCCAGGTAACCTAAAGGGATGGTGAGGTCGGTGGACACCTCACGGCCCGCGGGCAGGATGAGGTTCACCAGGTTTATCAGCCCCCGCCCCAAAAGTTCGGCGGCCGATTGGATGAAGGAAAGGAGCTTGTTCCCCAGGTCCTCACCGGCTGCCTGGTCCCCCGTTTGGGCGAGGGCTGTCCCCCCCAGGAACACCACAAAAGGCGCCATCATCCAGCGCATCGGTCCCCCTTTAACGCACCTCGGGATAAGCATATAATAGCACGAAGGCTTTTGTGGTACCCATGATGTTCGGTTCCTCTTGAGGCAGTCAGTACCGTAGCTTCCCTTCCGCCAACTCACACCCACGGTCCAGGGCGCCTTCAGGAGGTGATGGGACGTGTGGCGCCCGCTGATTGGGTTGGCACTGCTTTCCCTCCTGCCTGTTTGTGGGGCGTTTGGGGCTACGGCCGAGGAGCTGGTCCCCCGGTTTGAGGCCCTTCCCCAGCCGGCCCTGAAGCAGGGGAACCTGGATGCCACCGCCTACGTGCCCACCTGGAGAATCGTGCTTCATCGCCTGTTCAGGAAGGGGTTGGGGCGGCTCCTGCGTTGGGGGGCTCGAAAGCTTCGGCGTGTCCGACAGGGCGATGGGTTCCTTTCTGCGGCGCTTTACTTTGCGACCTCGCTCATTGCAGGTTTGCTTGGGCCTTGTGGGCGGCTTTGGCGCTTGTTTGTGGGCTAAAAGATGGGCGCCGAGCACCGCTCGGCGCCGGAACCCAGCGAAGGGATGGGAAAACCTCGTCAGTCCTCTTCCGCCTCCTCTATGGCCTCCTCTATCTTGTCCAGCGTGGAGGAGATTTCGTCCACGATCGACTCCAGCTCTTCCCGAAGCCGCGTAAGGTCGGTGACAAGCGGCTTTACCTTGTCCAAGAGCTCCTTCTTCGTGACGTACGCCATGGACCACCTCCTTTTGGCCCAATTTTACATAACCCCCTGTTAGGGTGGAATGGGGCCCGGCTAGGCGAGGGGGGTTAGCCCTTGGGAGAGGAGGAACGTCCTGTCGGAGTGGGGCTTTCGCCCATTCTGGGTTAGCTGGAAACGCTCGTGGCCCTTGCCGGCTATCAGGACGATGTCCCCGGGCCCGGCGGCCGCCAGGGCAAGCCTTATGGCTCTCTTCCTGTCAAGCTCTATCTCGTAGCCCCCCTCCCCCAGGCCCTGAGCGATCTCCCCGGCGATCGCTTGTGGATCCTCCGACTTGGGGTTGTCCGAGGTGATCACGGCAAAGTCGGCGAGCTTCCCCACCACCTCGCCCATGAGGGGCCGTTTCCCCCGGTCGGATTCCCCGGCTGCCCCGAACACCACCACCAGCCGCCGGGCAAGGGGGCGCAGGGCTTCCAGCATCGCCTTAAGGGCATCCGGCGAGTGGGCATAGTCGACGATTACCTCCGGCCCTTTTTCGGCTTTGAAACGCTCGCACCTTCCAGGGGGGAGCGAGGCCTTGCTCAAGCGGTGTGCGATCTTCTGCGGCGAGATGCCAAGCGCCCAGGCCACGGCCGCTGCAGCCAGGGCGTTGAGTAGGTTATGGCGGCCGGGGAAGGGGAGGGAGATCTCAGCTTTGCCGCCTGGGGTAACAAGCAGAAAGCGAGTCCCAAATCCCTCCGCCTGCACCTCCTCGGCCCGCACATCCCCATGGCCGATCCCGTAGGTGAGGGGCCGTCCCTGGGAGGCGGCGAGGGCCCGGTCGGCTTGTGGGTCCTCCACGTTTGCCACCGCCCAGCCGGCGGGGGGGAGCATCTCAAAAAGCCGCAGCTTGGCGGAAAGGTAGTTTTCCATTGTGCCGTGAAAATCAAGATGGTCCCGGGAAAGCCCGGTGAACACCGCACAGGAAAGTCGCACCCCATCCACCCGATATTGGGCAAGCCCGATGGACGAGGCCTCAAAGGCGAAGTAGCGTTTCCCTTGCTCCAAAGCGCAAGCGGCGATCCGGTGGAGGTCGGGGGCCTCGGGGGTGGTGACGCAGGAAAGCCCCTCCTCCTCCACCCGGACGGTGGTGAGGGTTTCGCAACCTGGGAGGAGTTGGCCCAGGAGGTGCACCACGGTGGTCTTGCCGTTTGTTCCCGTGACCCCGATGGTCGTGAGCCTTCGGGTGGGGTGGCCGTAGAAGGCGGCGGCCGCCTGAGCCAGGGCCCGGCGGGCGTTTTCCACCCGGACGTACGGGATGGGAAGCCCGGCCAGGGGGCGTTCCCCCACCACTGCTGCTGCCCCCCGGCGGACGGCCTGGGGGATGAAATCATGGCCGTCGTATCTCCCTCCGGGGAGGGCGAAGAACAGGTCCCCGGGCCGCACCCTGCGGGAATCCCAAGCCAGGCCCCGCACCTCCACCCCCCTATAGGCTTCTGGGACCCCAGGAAAAAGCTTAGAAAGCTTCATAAGTCCCATGGTATCCGGAGGGAAGTCCAAAAAGGAGGACAAAAGTAAACGGGGCGACGGACTCGCCCCGGTGCTGCAAGCTTGGCTGGTTTCGGTGCCCTAAAAATTCACGTACAGGCCGACCCCGGGAAGGAGGTCTCCTACGTACTTGTTTAGCGTTGGCTAAGCGAGCTGAGGTAGCGGGGGCGGTCGCTCAAGGCTCAAGGGTGAAGGCTTGCCCC
>LGFI01000028.1 GCA_001508155.1 Acetothermia bacterium 64_32
ATCTGGCTCGTCCTTGAGCTGACCGGCTCCGGGGCGGCTGTCGGCACAGTGGTAGCGGTCTACACCGCCGCGGCCCTCATCTTCGGGCTTCCCGGGGGAGCGCTGGCTGACCGCTGGGATCTAATGGGAATCCTCTCCAGGGCCTTTTGAGCCTGTTGCACAAACCTGACTAACTCCACTAGATTGACAACTTAGTAGAACTTCAACGCAAACTTCTCAACGACCGGTTTCAGGGTCAAAAGCGCCGGCGCCAGCCGAGATCGAGCTCGGGACCATCCCCCGACTGCTTTAGCTCCAGGGAAAAGGTGGCTTCCACTGAATCCTGGATCGGAACCGCCCCCCAGGTCTTTATCCGGGAAATCCCGAAGAGGCCTCCGTCTTTACTGAAGTAGACGGCTGCCTCCAACGTATAGTAACCGCCGCAGCAGGCCGGGCCGCAGAAGCCGAACTTCCAGTACTCGAACTCTTCGCGTCGGGTGTCGGTCCAGATCTCTATGTACGGGCCCCGGACCCTGGCTCCAGGGCAGAGGTTGCAGTTGAAACAGCAGCGGATCTTGTAGCCGTAGAGTTCGAACCCGGTGAGGGCATGGTTCTCCTCGTCCCATACGGGGTTCCCGTAGAAGGTGAGGCATCCTCGGAGCCCCTTCCACCTGGGCCTGAGCGTCACCTCCTTCTCATCGGCGGTGAACTTGATGCCAAGGTCAAGGGAGATATCGCAGCACAAAGACACGAGATCACGAACATCCAGGTTCAGATAGGAGAAACCCTCTTCCTTGGTGAACGCGAGGCCCATGCGCCCCTTGAGCCCCAGCGGTTCACAGAAAGGAAGGGAGCTTGCCCTAACCACGAGGTCCTTGAACGCAAGGCCATCTGCCCCATCCTCCGCCCGCAGGGTGAGGGAAAGGGGGCTCGCGTAAACGGTAAGGGTGTAAAGGAGGTATGGCCCTGGGGGCACGCCGCCGAAGGCGGAATGCTGTGCCCTCAGGTTCCATCGGAATCCCGAGAGGTTCCCCACGAGGCCCACGTATGCGGACCTGTAGGCCGGGGCGAGCGGGTCGAAGGAGATCCCCGCGTTAGCGGAGATGCTCCCTAGCTTGCCCATGGTGCGCAACGAAAGGGAGCGCCACCCCGAGGCGGAAAAGTCCAGCCGGGAGGTAAAGGTGAACGGCACCGCGTGCAGGTAGCGCTTCGCCGTGAGCTCAAGGAAGGCCCGCTTGAAGGAGGGCGCCGGAAGGAGCGATATCTCCCCTTCGAAGCGGCCCTTTAGCTCCGGGGGAAGCGGGGCGAAGCGGGCGGTGAGGTCGCGGTCGCCTTGGGCCACGAACTCCAGGACCGGGGATTCGGAGATCACCTCGCCCTCCTCTTCCCACGCCACGAACTCGAACCCGGGATTGGGCTCGGCCTCGAGCCGCACGGTGGCCCCGACCTGGTAAAGGCCTCCCCCGCTCACCACCCCGCCGTACGGGGGCTGCGCCGAAACGGCGATGAAGACCTTCCCTTCCTCTCCTTCGGCAAGCCCCAAAAAGGCCGCGATGGAAACCCAAAGGCCGACCAAAAGGACGAGCCGCCGCGCCATCAGCCTTCACCCTCCCCCGGTTGGGCCGGGCAGGTGGGCGGGGGCTCGATCCACCCCGGGTCGCCCACCTTGAACCGCAGCTCCGAGGAGTCGTCGGGATCGGTGTCCTCGGGGACGTAGGCGGAGGCGTCGGCGGGGACGGGACGGAAGAGGTCGTCCACCCCGTCGGCGTACATCACGTTTTCCAGGATCTCCCCTACCTGGACTTCCATCCCGATGAGCACGGAGAAAAGCAGGGTAAGTTCCTCCCCCGGCTCGAGAGCGAGGCCGGTGGTCCAGACGAGGAGGCGCTTGTCCTCTGAGACCTGGGGTTCGAGCTCCATCTCCTCGTCCCCGAGGAGGATGCGGGACGTCCCGGCGACATAGGTGAGCCCGGCGGGGAGGAGGTCCTGGACCACGATCTCGTAGACGGCGGAATAGCCCACGTTGTGCACGGAAAGCTCAAACGTGAAGTCAGTTCCCGGCATCAGGGAGGGGATATCGCAGGCACACGGATCGACATAAACCCTCTTTTCCGTGACCAGCGCCGGGATCCCCACCCGGATCCCGGTGGAGTCGCTGTCGGGGTAGTCGTCGGGGATGTCCGGGTTGTAAATGGGAACGTCAGTGCCGGCGCCGTCGTCACCGGTCACCTCGGCGAAGTTCTCCAGGATCGCCCCGGGCCGGGCGTCGGGCCGCACCCGGACGCGGTACTCAACGGTCAACGTGGCCCCGGGATCTAGCTGCACCGAGATGTCGGCGTAGAGCTCCCCCGTGGCCCCGTCGGGGATCCCCAGGGTACCGGCCTGGGGTGGGGAGTCCACCTGATACGTCCCCTCGCCGTAGGCCGTATCGTACTCGAGCCCCTCGGGGAGCCTATCGGAGAAGTCCACGTCGTAGGCCGTCCCAAGGCCCACGTTCCTCGCCACCACGCGATAGACGATCACGTCCTCGGGAAGCACGGTCTCCGTGGGCCAGATGGAGGCCCCGCCCCGAAGGACGTCCACAATCTCTTTGTTCACCGAAAGGGCCGGCACCGCGGCGGCCACGTGGGACACGGAGCTACAGTCGTCGGGGTCGGTGTCGTCAGGGTAGGTGGCGCCCATGTCGGGCGGGATCGGGGTCCCGTCGCCCTCGGTTCCCGTGGCGCACATGGAGTCCGTGTAGACCTGGCCCTGAACGACGGCGCTCGTCACCACCGCCTGGAACTCCAGGGTCAGGGTCTCGTCCGGCCAGAGCTCCGCCGAGGTGTCCCAGGCAAGATCCGGCCCCGGTGCCCCGGCCGGATCGTCCGCGTAAGAGCCGCCCGGCCAGGTGGCGTTTGTGCTCCCGGAAACGTAGAGGAATTCAGCCGGGAGCTCGTCGGAGACGTCCACATCAAACGCCGCCCCCGCGCCCACGTTGGTGACCGAGAGCCGGTAGGTGATCACGTCTCCCGGCTGGATGGGGAGGCTCGGGTCTATGGGGACCCCGCCCCGGGAGACCCGGAGGATCTCCTTATCCGTGACCAGCGCCGGGCAGCCGCAGCTCGCTACGGCCTCGCTTTCGTTGTTCGCCTCGTCGCACTCGCAGATCGAGTCGCCCTCGTCGATCACCGCCCGGAAGGTGTGCACTTCCCCACATTTGAGGGGAGGCGTGATCAGGGATACCTCGGTAGTTGTTCCAACAACGAGACCGGGTATCTCCCAGGTATGGATGAGGAGACCGTCGATGTACAGGGAAACCTGGGCTTGGGGTGAGTATTCGCTCCCCGAGTTTATGATCGCGGCCTTCACAGTAAAGGTCCCGTCGTCGTTACAATAGACCCCGAAGTCGGCAAACGTAAGATCTGGATCTCGTACCTCCAAGATGGTCTCGAGGTCGTTGTTTGTGCCGGAACACTCGCACAGCGCATCGTTGTGATCCACTGAAGCGGTAATAATGTGAGTCCCGCAAGGGACCGCGTAGTTCAGGGGCACGGTTGCGGTGATGGACTCGCCCGGCGCCAAGGAAGGAAGGGTGGTTTCCCCGGTGGCGTCTCCGTATATCCCTACGGTTACCCCCTCGGGACTTGAAGCACAGCCTGAGTTCTTTACGGTCACATCAACGCTGCCGGGCTCACAAGAATTGGTGACATTGTGGACTACGAGAGTTACTTCCAGATCAGGAATTTCTAACGTCTTTTCCGCGCAGTATATGTTGTTCGTGTCGTTGCACTCGCAGATACGATCATTGTAATCCACCTCGATTTGGATAGAAGCCTTACAGTCCAGAGATGCCGTGCACGCGTTCAAAACGACCCTCTCGGGCGTTATTGTGAAGGTTTGGGAAGCTCCGGTGGGAATCGATGCGGTGAAGATTTCCGTCCATTGGTGGAAGACGACCCCGGTGCAATCCTCCTGACCATAGAGGGTGAACCGAACGGGGATGTCCCCGGTGAAGTCGCTTCCACAGCCCTGGTTGGCTACGGTGATCGTTCCCGATATCTCGATTTCCCCATCCCCGGCGCAGCTAAGGGAAAGATCCGTGGACTCCACTGCGAGGTCCGGGATGTCCACGGGAAGGTCAGCACAGTAGGTGTTGTTCGTCCCGTCGCACTCGCAGATCACATCCTCGGGATCGAGTTCCACGTAAAGCGAGGCGGTGCAGCCCGAGGCGGAACAGATATTTGTGGACACGGTGTGGGTTATCTGGAAGGTTTGTGTCCCTCCCGCGGGGATGGAGACGCCGGTTAAGGTCTCGGTCCACTGGTCCACTATGCCCCCAGAGCAGCCGGAAGAGTCGTAAAGGGTGAACCGGACCGGGATATCCCCGGTGAAGTCGTCGCCGCAGCCGTCGTTCGCCACGGCGATCGTCCCAGAGACCTCGATCGCCCCGTCTCCGGCGCATGAGATGGAAATGTCCGAGGTGTCGACCCTGAGGTCGGGGAGGGTGATGGTGTAGGAGAGGTACTCAACGTTGTTGGCCTCGTTGCACTCGCAGACCTCATCGGCGGAATCCACGGTGACGGTGAACTGGTAGTCACAATAGGTGCAGCTCACCGGCCAATCCGGGACGTAAATGGTGCGGCTCGAGCCTGGGTTTATGGGGAGGGTCCCGCCGAAGTCGCGGGAGAAGTACCCCGTGGTTGTCCAGCCGGTGGTCGTTTCCTCCACGGTGATCTGGAAGTCCTCGTTTACCGGGGCGTCGCCGGTGTTTCTGATGCGGATCCGCACTTTGCCGGAGTAGCTTCCGTCGGCGCTACAGGTGAGGATGGGGGTGATGTCACTCGGGGAGAGGGTGAGGTCGGGGATGGTGACGATGGCCGAGTCCTCGACCCAGAGGCCTGATTCGCATCCTTCGGGGGTGGTGGGGTCGCCGTCCGGGGTCCCGCAGCCCCAGGTGGCCCGAGCGGTGTCAGTTCTTAAGGCATCGGCGCAGCTATCTGGAGGTCGGGAAAGATAGGCGGTGATCTCCAGGGTGTAAGCCCCGCCCGGCGCCAGCGGCCCGAACTCCCAGGCGTAGGTGTTCCCGCCGATGTTTGTGGCTGCTGGGCTTGAAGAGACGTAGACGAGGCTATCCCCGAGGGTGTCCTCCACCCGCACCCAATCTGCCTGGGCCAAGCCGGTGTTTTCCACGGTGATCGTCCAGGTCACGGTGTCCCCCACCCGGGCCTCGATCACCGAGGGGGTTTTGTCGATCTCGACCGCCCCGGGGAGGATCTCCACCGAAAGAGAATCCGAAGGCGATGTAGTGAATCCATTCCCGCTAGCCTGTGCCTGGTGGGTGCCGGAGACGGTGTTACAGTTGCTCGCTAAATCGAACTGGACCGTCAAGGCCCCGCCTGGAGGAAGCTCGTATGCGTAGCCCAGGATCGAATCGATATCCCAGATGAGCTCGAGGCCGGATTCCGTGGGCTCAGCGGGCAAGACTAGGCTCCCATCGTGCAGGGTGATCTCCGCCGATCCCGAAACATAAAGGAAATCGGGGTTGGGCCTCGTTTCCGTGATCACAATCGAGGACAGGGTCTGTGTCGTATCGTTTGTGAGGGTGATGGTGAAGGTTCCCTGCTCGCAGCAGCCCACCTGAGGGGGCCCCGATAGATCCAGCGTCTGCCCCCAGCCGGCCCCGCAAAACGCCACCACTACAACTACAAACAGAAAACTTCTCTTCATTATTGATCCCCCTTATGCCCTAATTGCTTATGATACATGATATCCAATCCTATCCGCACACTGCTACTTATAGTAAAGCAAAAGTAGTCTACTAAGGCTGACCTCGCCGTGTCAAGCGAGCTTGGTGAATGCGCCTACACATGGTGATCCGCCCCCGAGGCCGGACCTTTCGGCGTTCGAGGAGTTCTTGAAAAAAGTGTGTCTTCCCTTCTATCCGTAAGGAGGGATGCCACCTTGCTGGCGTTCACGCTGCGCACCGGGCATGCCTTTCCGGCTGGCTCAGGTGGACACAGAAAAACCCGTCACGCCTTACGGGTTTTCAGAGGAGGCCAAGGTTCAGGTTCTTGGCCACAAGGAGCTTTCGATGGGCGAACGGGCTGTGTTTTTGACATTGCTGGATGAGAAGTACTACCTCCTTTCGGAGTCAGGGTCAGGCGGGCTCCCAAGGGGAGGAAGGGGTGCCAAGGGAAGGTGAGAGCGGTGGAGGAATTTTCTTTGAAGGGCGCTGAGGTGGCAGTATTATCACGACGTGGAGCAACCGCACGGGGCAGGGATGAGCGGGAAAAGCCCGCTTAAGAAGCTGCAGGAGGTAGGCTGGAATTTGCCACGCGAGTTCGCCTCATCCTCCTCGATGACGTGGCGGTGATCTGGGCCTCCAAGGGGGCACGATTTGGCCTAATGCGGTTTCGCCATTGAGGACAAAGCTCCATGGGTGAGGGGAGGAAGACTCGCGGCTACAGGGCGGTCCTGTCCAACAGGGATTTCCTCCTTATCTGGTGCGGGGAGATCTTCTCGCGTATCGGGGACGGCATATCCCAGGTGGCGCTTATCTGGCTCGTCCTTGAGCTGACCGGCTCCGGGGCGGCTGTCGGCACAGTGGTAGC
>LGFI01000029.1 GCA_001508155.1 Acetothermia bacterium 64_32
TATTACATAAAGCACCTTTCCAAGGGAACTTTGCCGCTAGGCAGGAAAACTTCAGCCCCGAGGGCTACTCACGCTAAACAAGTACCCCCGTTCCACGATCAGGTTGCGGGGGTAGGCTCCCCCGTCGGAGGAGATGGCGTCCACTATGAACCTTCCGTCCTCGTCTTTGGCCGTGGCAAGCAGGGCGTTGACCAGGGGATGGTTAACGTTGAAGCTCAGGGGAACATCGGTTCCAGCCCGGCGCCACATGGCCGCCGCCTCCTCCCCCCAAACCAGGGTCATGTCGTCGCCCTCCGGGACCACCACCGCTGCCCTCCCTTCCCGCAAGGCTTCCTCAAGCCCCTCCCTGGTGGCGGGGTAGCCAAGCAAGCTCAGGCAATTGCAGGTCACCTTGCTCACCGGCGTGTCGTCCTGGCAGCGCCCGCTGGTACCGTTGATGGTCCCCAGGTAGGACTCCGAGACCACCTGACCCCTCAGGCCTTTGAGGATGTCCAAGGCCTCTCTGGCCTCCTCAAAGGGAGGGGCGATCAGCCCCCGGCAGTAGCTGTTTACGTGGGCCACATGTAGGTGCAAGCCCCCATCGAGCAGTTGAGGCAGTTCTCGCATCCCCTCCAGGTGACTGCCGGTGGCGGTCGTTCCCAAGTGGGAGGCCACGTAAGCCTTGATGTCATTTGCTATCTCGATCGCCATCCTTGTGGCCTGAGGGGTTAGGGGACGATGCCCTCCCAGGAGCTTTACCCCCAGCGCCCCAGCCTCTAGGGCATGGGCGATGGCTTGCCGCAGCCGGTTTGGGGGCGGGTCCTGGCCTTCCACCGTCTCCCCCGGGATCAAGGGGGACAGGCATCCCACCCCAAGCCCGGCTCCCCCCAGCGCCAGGCCCTGGAGGAGCTCATCCGAGGTGGCAGAGAAGTCGATAGCACAAGTCACCCCGGCCCGGGCCAGCATCCTGTGTCCCACCTTTTCTACCCCCCCGCTGAAGTGGGCATGGCTGTCCAAGATGCCCGGGATCGCCACCTTCCCGGCGAGGTCGATGACCATCTCCGCCTTGCCCTTTGGGATCCGAGGGGCCAGCCTTGCCACCTGCCCGTGGTCGATCCCGATGTCCATGGGGCCGTGTAGGCCCTGGGTCGGGTCCACCACCGTGCCGCCCCGCAATAGGATCTCGTATTCCATTCGTTAAAGTCGAATCCAATTCACCAGCCTCTCCAGCCCCTGGGCCCGTACCCGTTGGGCTATTTGGCGGGGGTCCGTTCTGGGGATGATGGTCTTGCCCTCGGCCAGGCGAAGGATGAGGAGTGCAAGGAGGCTGGCGTTCTCCCTGATATCCCTCACGTCCACCTTATCCAAGGTGTCAGCAGGGGTGTGGCCCCAACCCCGTCCCCTCCCGGTGTCGGGGGAGAACTGGCAGCCGGGGATGCCCTGCTCCACGAACGGCCAGTGGTCTGAAGCGATGGAGAGCCTATGGTCCACGGTAACCCGGGCCCCTAGGGCGGAGGCGGTGTCGGCTATCAGCCGGCCGAGCTGGGAGAAGCCGTTAACCACTGCCCGCATGTTCCGGGCCCGGCCCGCACCATCCAGGTTGAGCACCGCTACCACACCGGAGAGCTTATGTTCCCGCACGTAGACTTGGCTGCCTATGAGGCCTATTTCCTCGGCCCCGAAGGCGATGAACGTGATGCGGCGGGGGAACCGGTCCCGCAGGGGAGCAAGCACCCTGGCCAGCTCCAGGAGCACCGTCACCCCAGCCCCGTTGTCCAGTGCCCCCTGCGCGATGTCGTGTCCGTCGTAGTGGGCGCATACCACGATCTCCCCAAGCTGGGAGTCGGCGTTGAGGTAGCCGACCACGTTCTGGGAGCTGGCGGGGACGGCCTCGGCTTGGACCTCCAGCTCCAGGGAAACCGGCCCCTGCACGAGCATCCTTTCCAAGGCCCAGCCCGTCTCCCTGGAGACGCCGACCCCGGGGAGTTCTGCTGTCTTTCCGGAACGGAGGGAGCCGGTGACCGGCAGGCACCCGGGGTAGTGGTTGACAAATACGAACCCGATCGCCCCCTGTTCCACCGCCAAGCTGTATTTTTCCTCCCGGTGCACCCAGCGGGGGTAGTGGTCTGGGGTATCGCTGGAGGCCATGACGATCTTCCCCTTGACGTCCACCTCTTGGAACTGCTCGGGCAGCCCCTGGTTTACGGACACGAGCTCCCCTTCCACCTGGGAGGCGGGGCTATAGGGCAGTGCGATGGCGGGGAACTCCCTTCTTCGAGGGGAGATGGTTTTCAGGGTGGCCGGTCCCCTTTTCCAGCCTTGGATGGGGAAGCTTTCGAGGTGAACCTCTTCCAGCCCGTACTCCAGCATCTTCTGCGCGATGAACTGGGCCGCCTGGGCCTCTTCCTGGGTCCCCCCGAAACGCCCCCCAAACCCGGTGAGGGCACGGATGACCTTTCCAGGAGCATCGGAGCCCCAAAGCTCACCTAACAGCGTTCTGCAGATTTCCCTATCCATCTCCATCCTTTCACACCCAAAGCCTGGGATCCAGTGCATCGCGTAGCCCATCGCCTAGCAGGTTGAACCCCATCACCGTCAGGGTGATGGCCAAGCTGGGGAAAAGGGCTACATGGGGTGCTGTAAGCATGAAGGCACGTCCCTCGGCTACCATTGCCCCCCATTCCGGGGTGGGTGGCTGCACGCCCATCCCCAGGAAGGACAGGCCTGCTACCGACAGGATCATGGTGGCAAGGCGCAAGGTGCCGTATACGAATATGGGGGCGATGCAATTCGGCAGGATGTGTTGGCGCATGATATGCAGGGCGTGGGCCCCGCAAGCCCGGGAGGCCTCCACATAGGCCTCCTCCCGCAAGGAAAGCGTGGTTCCTCGGGCCAAGCGGGCAAAGGCAGGCATGCTCACTATGGCGATCACCAGGGATACGTTGAACAGGGAAGAACCTAAAACAGCCACTATGGCAAGGGCAAGGAGGATGGAGGGGAAACAAAGCAACACATCTATGAACCTCATAACCACGAAGTCAAAAGCCCCCCCAAGATACCCCGATATAATCCCTAGAAGCGTCCCTGATACCCCTGCTATGATGGCAGAGATCAAGCTTACCTGCAAGCTTACCCGGGAGCCGTAGATGACCCGGCTCAGGATGTCGCGCCCGTATCGATCCAGGCCAAAGGGATGCTCTCTAGAGGGGCCTTCCAGTCGATGGGCCGGATCTATCGCTGTGGGGGAGTAAGGGGCAATCCAAGGGGCGAACACCGCACACACCACCACAACCGCGGTGATGAGAAGGCCGACCACCGCGCTCCTGTTGCGTAGGAACCTTCTCAGCGTCCTCTTGGTCACTCAGCCTCCCTCACTCATACCGAACCCGTGGGTCCACCAATCCATAGGAGAGGTCCACCAGTAGGTTTACCACCACGAACACGAGGGCCACCAACATCAACCCCCCGGACACCACCGGGAAGTCCTTGCTGTAAAGGGCATCGATGATCAATCTCCCCAGCCCCGGCCACGCGAACACCGTCTCCGTGATAACTGCACCCCCCATCAGTGCAGCCACGTTGAGCCCCACCACGGTTATCAGTGGATTGAGGGCGTTCCGAAACGCATGGCGGAGGATGACCCGGGATTCGGGGAGCCCCTTGGCCCTCGCAGTGCGTACATAGTCCAGGTTCAGTATCTCAAGGAGGCTGGAACGCGCCAGCCTGGCGATCAGCGCTGCCTGCCCACTGCCCAAGGCCACAGCCGGGAGGATCAGATGGTGTAGCCTCTCCAGGAAACCCTTCCCGTAACCCGAAGGGGGGAATATAGGGATAAATAATGCAAAAAGCATTATAAGGATAATGCCCCGCACAAAAACCGGCATGGAGATCCCAAGGAGGGCAAGCAACCGCACCCCGTCGTCCAGCAAAGTTTGATGCTTGACCGCAGAGATCACCCCCGTGGGGACCCCCACCACCAGGGAGAAGATCACCGCTGCGGCTGCCAAGAGCAGGGTGGCCGGAAGCCTCTCCAAAAGCAGGGTGGATACGGGAACCCGCTGAACGATGGAATTGCCCAGGTCACCGCGCAGCAGGTTTGAGAGGAAGATACCGTACTGTACATGCAAAGGGCGGTCCAGCCCCAGGCTTTTTCGGAGGGCCGCCAGGTCCTCCGGACGTGCTTCCGGTCCCAGCATCAGCATGGCCGGGTCCCCCGGGGTCACGTATAGGATCAGGAACACCAACGTTGCCACTCCCCATAAGATGGGGATTAACACAAGAAGCCGCCTTAGGATATAGGCTGTCATGGAAGGGGAAGGGCGACCCCAAGGACTGGGGCCGCCCCCTTTTCTAATCAGCCCTCAACCCACACGTTGGTCCATGGGGTGACCAGTTTGAATCCACCAGTAGGATGCGGGCTGTACCCATGCACCCTCCCGTACTTGTTTAGCGTTGGCTAAGCGAGCTGAGGTAGCGGGGGCGGTCGCTCAAGGCTCAAGGGTGAAGGCTTGCCCCCAGCCGTCAGC
>LGFI01000030.1 GCA_001508155.1 Acetothermia bacterium 64_32
TCCCGAGGTCGGGGGAGGTACCCAAAGCTGGACCGGGAAAGCTTCACCAAGGAGCAGCCCCGGCGCTGGGAGTACCCCCGCTCCTCGGCCAAATACTTCACCCCGCACCTCTTGGCAGAAGGGCTCACCATTCTTTTCCCAATAGATCCTTCAGGGCATCGATGTCCATGGCTTGCTGAGCCACGATCCTCTTCAGCCTTCGGTTTTCAACCTCAAGCTGTTTCAGCCTCTTCAGCTGAGCCCTATCCATGCCACGGTACTTGGCTCGCCACCGGTACACCGTGGCCTCCGCTACCCCGTACTGGCGGCACACCTCGGCGATGGGCCTTCCCTTCTCTACCTCGCCCAGGATCCGGACGATCTGCTCGTCTGTGTATCTCGTTCCTTTCACGTCCTTACCTCCTTGGTTGAGCCATGGTACCGGATCCTCTCATCCAAGGTGGCCCAGTTTTCGGGGAGCATGTCAGGACCTCTCTTCCCATGAGCGACCCAGTTGCGGTACTGATAGACCTGCTTCACTTGTCCCACGAGATCAGAATCCACAATAGCCTTATAGTAGTCCAAGACGTTTGTTATAGGGGTCTCTCGTGGTTTTCTAAGCTGAATTTGTCCTTCAAGTATCCGTCGCCTCAGTGGCTCTTTTTCCCTTTCAAGGAGGGCGCTGATAGAGCTTTCAAAGTGGTCTAAAAGCAGTTGTTCAAACGTGGCAAAGTATGACAGTACAGCTAAATCCGTAAGCTCGCGTTGTACCCTTTCAATTAACTTGAGTCCGGCTTCCTTTGTCGCAAACGGGGCTAAGGAGGTCAATTGGGAGGGCAGGTTCTCCGGCTCAAGCCTGATGTCCCGATAAAGGGCCACCAGAGCCGCCCGTGCAACTTCGTACCACGTCCGGACCTCATCCAACATTACGCTAGGGCAAAGATCTCTTTCAGGAGTTCCTCCAAGGTTTGTTTCGTCAGCCGTTTTCTCTCGTCCACCCCGTCGCGCACCAGATACCAGTCGTCTTCCTCTGGACCAAGACGCACTAAATGATGTACACCCAGCGGTGAACTGATATCCACTCTACCGCGGGCCCCGATCACCAACCGCCCAACGGGCTCAATCTTGACCCGGATCCCTTCAAACTCAAGCTCAAGGGCCGGGGCTACATACTTACCAAGATCCCCTTCATCGAGTTCGGTTTCATACCACTTAAGGTTAAGGCCCTCCGACGACGCTGGGGCTAACCAGTTTTCGATCTTTTCAAACAAGTTCGAAACAGCTTTTTGCCACTCTTCGCGCAAATCCCTCTGACGCTCCTTTATCTGACTAGACGAGCGCTTTTTCTCCTTTAAGAACTCTGCCAAACTGTCCATATCTTCACCTCCCAATCTAATTATGGCTGTTCCGAAGTCCGTCGCAACACTCCGCAGAGTTTAGGGAGGCCAAGCTGGCGTAGGCGTTCGTCGGTGGGGCCGAGCTCGTCCCAGCCCCGGAGGCGATAGTACTCTTCGATCTCGGCGCGGAACTCCTCCGGGTCGATGGGCCGGCCGGCCGACGCCCCCCGCGGCAGCGGCTCGTGGAACCTCTTTGGCAGGCCATCGTGCTCTTTTCGGTAGCCTACAAGCCCGGAGTAAAGCCTGAGGAGGGCGAAGTTGCGCTCCCCGATCTTGAGCATCCCCTTGGCGGAGACCTCCAAGCCGGTGGCGAGGTGGAGCAGCTCCCGGATCTGGGGGAAGTTGTAGTGGGGGCCGGTTTCTTTGGTGACGAATGCGCACAGCACAGTGGAGTTCGTAAAGGAACGGAGGTTCTCGTACAGCACGGCCAGCCTTGCCTTCCCCCGCAGTTGGAAGCGATCTACCCCTTCTGTGACCCCGAGCTCTGGGGTGGGGGCGTCCCCCTCCAGCATGGTATCGTGCATCCCTTCCATGTGATTGGCTCCTCGAGGGGTGATGGCATAAGAAAGCCCCAGCCCCACCTTCCCCCGGGGCTCGTGCATGGGCACCTCCACCCCCTTTATGGTCATCACGAAGTCAAACCCCCGCTCCCTGGCCCAAGGCTCAAGCCCTCTTTCGGCGATCTCCCCGGCCAGCCCTTCCTTCCTTGCCAATCGCTCCACCCAGGTCACGATAGTCTCCGGGTCCCCCCACGGCACCCGCTCCTCGATCAGGCCCCGTTCGGAGGCCTCCATCAGGGCCGCGATCACAACCCCGGCGGAGATGGTATCAAGGCCGTACGCGTTGCAGAGCTGGTTGGCGTAGGCGATGGCCGAGAGGTCAGAGCACCTGCATAGGGAACCGAGGGCGGCCAGGGTCTCGTACTCCGGACCCCCGTACTCAGGGATCACCTCATGCTCCCCGAAGCGCGTCTTCACCACCCGCTTGCAGCGGATGGGGCAGCCGGCACAGGTATCCCGGTCCACCAGGATGGCCTCCGCCATCCGCTCCCCACCGATCTCTTCGGCATCCTCGAAGGTGCCCTCGCGAAAATTTTCCGTGGGCAGGATCCCCATCTCCGAGAGCCAGGTGAGGCCGCGGGCGGTGCCGAGCTCCCCCAACCGGCGGGAGCCCTCGTCCTCAAGGAGGGCTCTGGCGAACGCGGCCCGGGCGCGGGCGAACCCCTCCGGGTCGGCCAGGGGCTTTTCCCGGTGGCCCTTGACCACCACCGCCTTGAGCCGCTTTGCCCCCATCACCGCCCCGAACCCCGGCCGGCCGGCGGCCCGGGTCTTGTCGTGGATGATGCATGCCTGCAGCGCCCGGTTCTCCCCGGCGGGGCCGATCACCGCCACCCTGGCCCCGGGATGGCGGATCCGCAGGGCATCCTCTGTCTCCCCCGTGGTCTTCCCCCACAGGTCGGCCGCGTCCCGCAACTCCGCCTTGCCCTCGTAAAGGAGGAGGTATACCGGCCGGTCGGCCGCCCCTCGGACGATAACCCCGTCGTAGCCGGACCGGCCCAGCTCGTGGCCGAAGAAGCCGCCGGCGTAGGAGTCGGAGATGGAACCCGTCTTCGGGGACTTCCCCGCCACAACATGCCGGCCCGCGCCGGCCAGGCCCGTCCCCTGGAAGGGGCCGGTGGCGAAGATGAGGGCGTTCTCCGGCCCCAACGGGTCCGCCTGGGGCGGCACCAGCTCCAAAAGCAATCTCGCCGCTATTCCCCGCCCCCCCAGGTGAAGCCCGTACCATTCCTCCGGGATCTCCCGCTCCCTCAGCTCCCCGCTTGTAAGATCGACCTCCAGATACCGGCCCCAGGTTCCATGCACCGGTTCCTCCTTTCAGGCACCATTCTAGCCCAGCCCGAAAGGGAGGCAAAGCTCCGGCCCCGGGATCTCCCTACCCCACCGCGATCCATCGTTTGTCCGGGAGCCGGGGCCCTGCTATGGTGGGTGGTCATGACGAAGCTTTTCTGTTGGGGACTGCTGACGGTGGCGGTGACGTCCGGGGCGGTGTACACCAACGATACGGGTGGGGTTACTTACGGTTTTCGGGTGGAGTTCGCAGGACCGGTGGTGATCACCTCCCACTCGGCGGCGCTGCCGGTGCAATCCCCGGAGGGGGAGGCGACGGCCTTAACCTTCTCCGGCGGGGAGGTGCCGCCCGGCGGGAGCTTTTGGCTCTCCTGGCGCCCCGGGGACGTCAGGGTGACCGGGTACAAGTTGCTGGCGGAAAGGCCCCTGAGCTCCGCGATGGAAGTCGAGACCGAGGTCCCCCCTGAGGCCTAGGAGGAGCACCTCCGCCGGGAGGAGTACCAAGTCGAGTTCGCAGCCTCCGACGGCGAGACGATCCCGGTCATGGTGGAGCGGGAAAAGTCCTGGGAGGCGATCCCGTTTCGAGTGCGCTACCACCTGGAGCTCCCCGGGGAATACCGGGTGGTGGCAGTGGTGGACGATCCGGGGCTGTTCGAGCTTCCGCCCGACGGTGCCGATCTCAGTGATGTATCGTGTCATCCAATCTTATGTAGGGGTAGTGACAAACA
>LGFI01000004.1 GCA_001508155.1 Acetothermia bacterium 64_32
CTGGCCAAGGCCATAAAGGCCCGGGCCATCACCGAGATGCGCCATGCCGAGGCCCTGATCGAGCGGATCCTTTTCCTGGAGGGGAAGCCCATCGTATCCGAACTCGACCCCGTAAACATCGGCGAGGACGTGAAAGCGATCCATGAAAACGACCTAAAAAGCGAGTACGCCGCCGACCGGGCCTACAACGAGACGATCAAGCTGGCCCAAGAGGTGGGCGACAACGCCACCAAGGTCCTCTTGGAAGGGATCCTGAAGGACGAGGAGGAGCACGTCGACTGGATCGAGGCCCAACTTGAGCAGATAAAGCAGATGGGCCTTGAGAACTACCTCACCGAGCAGCTGGAGGAGGACTAGCTTGGAGGCGGCGGGGCAGGATCCAGCCCTCGGGTCCTGTCCCGCTGCGGCCTTGGTGCCGCCCAGGGCCTACATTACGGTGTCAAAAGAAGATCCCTGATCCCCGGCCCAGCACCACCCACGTGAGAGGCCTTTTTGGGCTACTCTTAGCAGCCCTTCAAAGAAGCGCTCGTCAGCCGGGATCTCATCCGGGACCTTTGTACCCGTGCCGATAGCTGCTGCGAGAATCCTCGCATGAATTAAAGCTTTTCACGATCCGGGTGGGCACTCACTGTCGAACGCCTGATAGGGGGGCCTTCACCGAAAGGAGCTCCCCTTTGAGCCAGCCGACGGTATGGTGGCCCCAGGCGAAGGCAACAAGGCCCGCACACACGTTCCCAGTGATGATCCCCCACCACACGCCCAAGACCCCAAGCCCCCCGAGGAGGGAAAGCCCGTATGCTCCAAGGACCTGGAGGACAAGCGTCCTGAGGATCGTTACAAGAAGAGCCCGCTCCCCCTTTCCAATACCGTTGAACATGGCGCTGGTGAGCATACCGAAGGGGACGGTGGGGAGGAAGACGGTCATCCATCGCAGGAACCTCACGAGCTCAGGCCTCAAGGCGGCGCTCCCTGCGGAGTAGGTGAAAAGAAGAGCGAGGTAGGGTGCCAGGATGGCCACCATCCCCGCCACGATGAGCTCCAAGACCAACCCGAACCTCACCGCATAAAGATACGCCACCCGGAGCTTTTCCACCTCCCGCGCCCCATAGGCAGCCCCGCAGACGGCGGTTACCCCGGTGGCCATCCCCATGAGGGGGATGGTGCCGATGGTAACGATCCGCCAGCCGGAGGTGAAAACCGCCACCCCGGCCTCCCCGGCCACCCGAAGCAGGATCCAGTTGAGGAGGAATGCGGAAAGGGACATGGAAATTTGGGAAAGGGAGGCGGGAACCCCCACCCGCATGATCTCGAAAAAAAGCCCCCCATCCCACCGGAAGAGCCTTGGGAGGAGCTCCACGTAGGTGTCCCGCTTTAGGAAGAGCCAATAGAAGACAAGGAGTGCGGAGACGAACTGTCCGAAAAGGGTGGCCCAGGCTGCCCCCACCACCCCAAGGCCCAGCCCGTAGATGAACAGGGGATCGAGGACGATGTTTAGGAGGGAGCCGGCGAGCATGGCGTACATGGCCCGACGGGCATCCCCCTCCCCCCGCAGCACCGCAAGGCCGATGTTGGCTAGGAACACGAACACGGCGCCGGAGAAAAGCACCCGTGCGTAGCCGCTGGCGAAGGCCCCGGTGGCCTCCTCGGCCGCCATCCCCCGGAAGATGTGGCCCGAAAGCGGGGCCAGGACGACCGAAAGGAGGACAGCCAATCCTAGCCCTGTTGTGAACGCATGCAGGGCGGCGTTGCTCGCCCCAGCGCGGTCTTTTGCCCCGATCCTGCGGGAGATGGCGGCCGAGCCCCCGACCCCGATCCCGGTGGCCAGGGCCATGAGCCCCATGAAGAACGGGAAGAAAAGCCCCACCGCCGCGAGGGCCCCCTGTCCCAGCCCCGCCACCCAGACGGCGTCCACCACGTTGTAGGCCGACTGGACAAGCATCGCCGCCATCATGGGGAGGGAGAGTTTTAGAATAGCCCGACGGGGGTCCCCAAGCAGGGTTTTCACGCCGGGAGTTACCCTCTCCACCTGTTCCCTCACTCCACCGTGGCCCGGCGGAACATCCACTGGGCCAAAAGCCCCATGGCCAGGGCCAGCCCCACGATCACGGCGATCCCGGTGTACATCGCGCCCCAGTCCCAGCCGTGCAGGGTGAGCTCCCGGATGGGGGCCACGGCGTGGGTCACCGGGTTGACCCGGGCGATGGCCGAAAGCCAGCCCGGCATCGCCTCCCGGGGGAAAAGGGCATTGCTGGCAAACATAAGGGGCATGGTGAAGAAGTTGACAATGGCCATGAGGGTTTCCTGGGTCTTTATCGTCACGGCCATGGAAAGCGAAAAGCCGCTCAGGATGGTGCTGAAGATCATGGCGATGAGGAGGATTGCAAGGATTCCCACGGGCCCTGAGGCAAAACGCACCCCAAAGCCCATGGCGATGAGGATGATCACCAGGACCTGAATCCCTCCCTGGAGGGCGGCGGCCAGCATCTTCCCCAAGGGGATCGCCCCGCGGGAGATAGGCGCTGCCATGAGCTTTTCAAGGTACCCAAACCTCCGGTCCCAGATGATGGAGATCCCCGAAAACACCCCGCCGAACAGGACCGTCATCAGGATGATCCCCGGGGTCATAAAGGCAAGATAGCTTTGCGTTCCCAGCATCTGCTGGACGTATTGGTTTTTGGCAAACCCCTGCATCACGTTCCCCATGAGCCCAAGCCAAAGAAGCGGCTGGATCAAGGTAACCACCACCCGCACCTTGGCCCGGAAGAACTTGATGAGCTCCCGCCAGGCCACGTACCAAATGTCCGATAGCATCGTCATCTCCGGATCCTCCTTGACATAACGCGGGCTCTTATGAGCTCCTCCCGGGAGCCCTCCGCCTCCCGGATCTCCCTCCCGGTGTAGTGGAGGTAGACGTCGTCCAGGGTGGGGCGCTTGAGCCGGATGGAATGGATCCCCGCGCTGCTCTCCTGGGCCAGGCGCACGATCTCGGGGATAAGTTGGTCCCCGTCCTTCTCCACCACGATGCGGTGGATCCCGTCAGCCGCAGACCGGACCTCCCGCACCCCGGGAAGGGCCCGCAGGGCGGAGAGGAGCGGCTCGAGCCTACCCTCGTCCCCAAGGAAGCGCACCGTGATGAGATCGCCGCCGATCCCGGCCTTCAAGGCCCCAGGTCGATCCAGGGCCATGATCTTCCCCCGATCGATGATGGCCACCCGGTCTGAGAGCACATCCGCCTCCTCCATGTAGTGGGTGGTGAGGAAGATGGTCATCTCATGCTCGCTCCGCAGCCTCTCGATGTACTCCCAGATGGTCTTCCTCGTCTGCACGTCCAGGCCCAACGTGGGCTCGTCCAAAAACAGGATCTTGGGGCGGTGGATCAAGGCGCAGGCGATATCCAGGCGCTTGAGCATCCCGCCGGAGTAGGTATCGGCGGTGTCGTTCCTCCTTTCCCATAGGCCGAAGAGTTTCAACACCTCTTCTCCCCGGCGGCGGACCTCCGCCCGGGAAAGGTGATAAAACCTCCCCTGAAGGTAGAGGTTCTCCCAGCCGGTCAAGCGATCGTCCACCGCGGTCTCCTGGGCGGCATAGCCGATGTTCCTCTTCACCACCCCGGGGTCGTGGCGGATGTCCACCCCCAGGACCTTGATCGTCCCCGAGGTGGGCCTGAGGAGCCCGATCACGCACTTTATGGTGGTGGACTTCCCGGCCCCGTTCGGGCCCAAAAAACCGAAGATCTCCTGCTCGCTTATGGAAAAGGAGATCCCGTCCACTGCCCTTACGCCGCCTTTATAGACCTTGACGAGGTCGTGAACGTCGATTGCACTCATCATCCTTCCTCCACCAGTTTTGCGAGCCTGTCCCGTGCCTCCTCCAAGATGCGGAAGGCCTCCTTGGCCTTCCCTTGGGAGAAGGCCTGCCGGACGAGCTGGGCCATCCTGGGCAGGAGCCGCATGGGGTGGTTGGGGTCGTCGAATGCTTTCCATACCGCCTGCTCCTTTATTCCCAGCTCCTTGAGCCATTCCTTACGCCTGTCCCAGAGCTCGTTCAGGTACCTTTGACCTTCGAGGGTGAGCTCCCAGTACACCTTGTTCCCCACCGGCCGGGCGGCAAGCAGCCCCCCATCGCCCAACATCTGGAGGAGGGGGTAGACGGAGCCCGGGGAGGGCTGCCAGCCCACCTCCCGCTCGATCTCCTTTATGAGCTCGTAGCCGGTCTTGCTCCCCTGGGAGAGGAGCTTCAGCACCCAGAACTTAAGCATCCCTCTTGCCGCCATCCCAGCTCCTTTGGAACCGATATATCGGAGCCGATTATAAGGGGGAGGGAGGTTTTTGGAAAGGCGATTGGGGGGTTGGTCTCAAGGGATGAGCTCGGTGTTTTGATCGAGGCGGGCGCAGGCGTGGGCGATGAGCTTGGCCGCGTTCTCCAGGTCGGGGAAGGAGACGATCTCGCAGGGGGAATGCATGTAGCGGTTAGGGATGGAAACCAGGGCGGTAGCCACCCCGGCCCGGGTTAGCTGGATGGCGTTGGCGTCCGTTCCGGTGCCCCTGGGGGCGGGTTCCACTTGGAAGGGGATCTTCTCCTTTTGGGCGGTCTCCACCAGGAGCTCAAACAGCCTGGGGTTCACGTTCGCCCCCCGGGCCAGCACCGGCCCCTCCCCCAGCTTCGCCTCCCCCACCCGCTTCTTCTCCCCCTCCATCCCCGGGGTATCGGTGGTGAAGGTCACGTCCACGGCGATCCCCACCTTGGGCTCCAGCCCGAAGGCACTGGTCCTGGCCCCCCGCAACCCGATCTCCTCCTGCACGGTGGCCACCGCAAACACGGCACAGCGGGGCTTGAGGTCCCTGAGAAGTCTCAGGGCCTCCAGCACCACGTAGGCACCGATCCGGTCGTCTATCCCCCGGGCCACCAGGAGGTCGTCCGCCAAAAGCTGGGGCCCGTAGGCCAGGACAGCGGGATCCCCCACCGAAACCCGCTCCTCTGCCTCCTTTTTGGACTTGGCCCCGATGTCCACCCACAGATCCTCAAGCTTCACCACCTTCTTCCGCTCCTCCTCCTCCAGGAGATGAACCGGCTTTCGCCCGATCACCCCCAGTACCCTCCCCGACCTCCCCTTTATCCAGACCCGCTGCCCGGGGAGCACTTGGGGGTCCCAACCCCCGATCCCCTGAAGGTAGATAAAGCCCTTCTCATCGATGTAGGAGACCATGAGCCCGATCTCATCCAGGTGCCCGGCGAGCATCACCCTGGGGCTCGCCGATTCGTTCACGGCCGCGAAGGCATTCCCATGTAGGTCCTTCCAGGTGCGATCGGCAAAGGACCCCGCCTCCTTCAACCATACACCGGCGGCCTCCTCTTCAAACCCCGACGGGCTCATGGTGGAGAGGAATTCCTTGAGGAACTGGAGTCTTCTGTCATTCATCCCCTTCAGCCTCCCGATCTTCGTTTACGGATTGTAACTGCTTGGGGCCTTAGGTGCATATGCTCAGCAGGTGAGGTGCAAAAGGGCGCAAGTCCTTTTGGTGGGGGAAAGCTCGTTGTAGGCTTCCACGGCCTCGGCGGTCTTGGTGGCCAGGAGCTCGATCCCCCGGCGGCGGGTGCTCTCCTCCGCCTCCGGGGTGAGCTTGAGCAGGCCGGAGAACCCGGTGCCCACTATGATGAGCTCGGGGCCCTCGGCCAGGGCGGCCTCCAGGTCCTCGGGGTGAACCCGGTGTCCCTCCCTCCGCTGCCAGGGGCGTACCTGCCCTGTAAGGATCATGATGTCCTGGGTCCATACCTGCCCCTCCACCTGGATCCGGCCGAACCTGTATCCGGAAAGCCGCATCCTCGATCACCTCCGGGGTGATTTTACCGCCCCTAGATGTAGCCGAGCTGGAGGGCCACGATCATCCCCGCCCCCAGGAGGAACATGACCGCCCCAGAAACCAGGTGCAGCTTCCCGAGGCGCTGCGACCGCCACCTCTCCGCCCGGGCGGTGGTGGTGAACCCAAGATGCACCCCCAGCGTGATCAGAAGGAGCGGGATCACGAAGATGAAGTTGTAGAAAAGCAGGTACAGGATCCCGGTGGTGCGGGTGGTGGTCTTGGAGAGCAGGGCCAGGATGGCGATGTAGGGGCCGGAGGAGCAAGGGAGGAGGAAAAGCGAATCCAACACCCCCACCACGAACGCCCCCGGGACCGATACCACCGAGGAGGTGACCCGCTTTACCAGCGGCCGCCACCTCTGGGGTACCTCGATGGTGAACCACTTCCCGTAGGCGAAGTAGTCCTTCATGTTCCACAGGCCGAGCAGGATGGCGAGGATGGATACGGCCAGGATGAACGGCCGCTGCACCCCGGCGGCCTGGATGGCGGTGAAGATCCCGATCCCCATGAGGAAATAGGAGATGTAGATCGCCGCCACGAACGCCAGGCCCGCCTGCAGCACCTTCCCCCTTTTCCCGGCCACAAGCAGGGTCCCCAGGAGCAGCACCAAAACGGCAAACGTACAGGGGTTCACGGAGTCCGCCGCCGCGGCCAGGACCACCGCCGGGATGGTGAGCTTCTCCGCCAGGCCGGCGCTCGCCCCCTTGACCTTGGCGAGGGGTGAGGGGGCGTTCTGGGCGATCGCCTCCCGGATGGCGTCCTCCAGGGCGAACTCCTCGGCCCTGCCGGTGAGGGGCTGGGGGTCCTGGCCGGGGCGGTAGAAGGTGCCGCCGACATCGGCCACCTCCCCGATGAAGATCACCGGGGTGGACCAGGAAAGCCCCTCGATCCCGTAGGCGGAAAGTAGCTTTTCCAAGAGCTCCAGGGCCTCCTCCTCCCGTACGCTGTGGTAGACGACCTCAAGCTCCGGGTAGTTGGGTAGGATCCCTTCCAAGAACTCCTCCACCCGGGCGCAGTGGGGGCACCCCTCGTCGTAGAAGAACACCATGGTGGTGGCCAGGGCCGGCAGGCCCAAGACGAAGAGGGAGAGGAAGAGCACCCTCCGGAACCCGGTCAAAACCCCTCCCTGGAGGGAGTCCGGCAAGCGATCAGCCCTCCCACAGGGCGAGGTCCCCGTAGCGGGCCCTCCACTGGGGGAGGCCGCCGATCAGGCAGCGGGCATCGGGGAACCCGTTCCCCCTGAGCCACAGGGCGGCCTGGCAGGCGAAGGTGCCCGCATCATCCACGCACCAGATCTGAAGCTTCCCCTCGCCCACCGGGGGAAGGCCCTGGGCCCAGCCGGGCACCTCCTGGAGGGAGAGGTTCACCGCCCCGGGGAAGTGGCCGGAGGAGAACTCCTCGGGGGCCCTGAGGTCGACGATCACCTGATAGCTCCGGGCCAGGAACTGAGGCTGGACGGCGTAGCCGCCGTAGTATGGCTGTCCTTGGGGCGGGGCATGCTCGACCCCCTCTCCCCACACGATGAAGGCGTCGCCCACGGCGTTCCACCAGCCCAAAAGGCCCCCGGAGATGGCGCGGGCGGCGACGAATCCCCTTTCCTGAAGCAATTTGGCCGCCTGGGCCGCCTGCCCGCCTGTGGCGTCGTAAAGGTAGATCGTGAACTCCCTGGGCAGCCGGACAAGCCAGCCCTCGAGCTCGGAGAACGGGATGTTGATCGCCCCCAGGAGGTGTCCCCGGGCGTACTCCTCCGGCGGGCGGAGGTCGATCAAGAGGTAAAAGCCGTAGTAGAGCGTGGAGGCGGAGCCCTCATATGGGGCGGCATCGCGCACGGTGCCGGTTATGGTGAGGGTTTTGCGCTCGGCCCGGGGGTCGTTGGAGTATACGTACACGTACTTGTGAACCTGTCGGCCCCCGTAGCCGGTGGAATCAAACAGGGCCACGAGTTCCATGGACTCCCCCGGCGCCAGCTCCATCTTGGGGAGGGGGGCGGAGGTGCAGCCGCAGGAGGTGGAGGGCTGGCGGTCGAATATCAGGGGCGCGTCCCCGGCGTTGGTCAGGGTGAAGGTGGCCTCCACCAAGAGCCCCTCGGCCACGGTGCCGAAGTCATAGGTCTCGGGGTCCACCACCAGCCTGGGCCCAGCCCAGCCCACGCCAAAAAGGAAAACCACAGCCAAAGGGCAAGCCAACCATTTGATCATCCCAACCCCTCCTTTGCGTGCATTCTAACCTACACGCCCCGGCCAGCCCAGGTTCCCTAATTGGAGGGGCGCTCGACGGCGTACAGGATATCATCCCAAGGGTGGCGGTAAAGCGGCATCCCCAGGCGCTTTTCGTCCAGGATGTGGCCGATAAACCCGATGGAGCGGCCGAGGACGAACAGCCCGTTCAGCGCCCCGGCCTCGATAACCTCGTCAATCTCCCGGGAAGAGTAGCCCAGGGACGCCAGGAGATCCACGAACAGGACCCCGATGGTGCCGTCCACGTTCAGGATAAGGTTCTCCCGCTTGGCGGTGGTCACCCGCTCCACCTCCAGGGCATAATCGAGGAGCTCCGTCTTCGGGAATTTCTCTCCAGCATAGGCTTTAAGAAGTTCCACGCGCTTGTCCGGGTTCCGCACCGACTTTA
Source organism: Acetothermia bacterium 64_32 (assembly GCA_001508155.1). GTDB lineage: Bacteria > Bipolaricaulota > Bipolaricaulia > Bipolaricaulales > Bipolaricaulaceae > 64-32. The sequence goes on from LGFI01000004.1 coordinate 8,487, forward strand.
TCCGGTGGCCGATCCCCGGGATGAGCTTTCCTTCCTGCTTCATCCGCTCCACGAACTCGTCCGGTGCAAGGCCCTGTTCTTTAGCCCACTTGAACCAGTGGGCCGCCCCGTCGATGGCCCCGCCAAAGCGGGGTCCGACCGTGAGGATCCCCGAGGCCAGGGCCGACACCAGGTCCTTCCCGGCCCGGGCCGCCACCCGGGCGTTGTGGGCCCCGGAGACGGCCGGTCCATGGTCGGCCACGACCTTCAGGACCATCTCGATGAACTCGCTCGCCCACTTTGGGAAGCGCCGTTTGAACCAGAGGAGGGAGATCACATCCCCCAGGGAATACCCGCCCTCGATCACCTCGGACATGGGCACCCCGCAATAGGTGGGCTCCTCCCCCCGGTCGTCGGAGATGGTGCAGATGAAGTTGCGGGGGCGCCGCACCTTTCCTTGCTTCAGGGCCACGGCGAAGTCGAGCGGGAGCTCGGGAACCTCGGGCTCTACTGTCTCCTCGATCTCTCCCTTTTCTTTGAGTTCCTCGTAGGTGGCTCGGATGAGCTCCGGGAGCCCGTCGAAGGAGTCCGGGACGAGCGCCCCTGCCTCCTTGAGGGCCCGGTTTTTGGCGACCGCGGTTTCCCGCTCCCTTCCTGCCCGGGCCCCGGCGTGGCCGAACTGGACCTCGCCCGGGAAAAGCCCCGCGCAGGTGCCGATGCACCAGGCGATGAGAGGTTTTCTGATCTCTCTTTTCTCCAAAGCTTCCATTACCCGGTATTCGAGGGTTCCTCCGATCTCCCCCAGCATGACGTGGAACTTCACCCGGGGGTCCTTCTCGTAGCGGCGGAGGTGGTCCAGGAAGTCGGATCCTGGGAACCTGTCCCCGCCGATGGCGATCCCCTCCACGACCCCGTCGGCGTTCCTGGCGATCACGCTTGCCAGCTCGTTGAACAGGCCCCCGGAGCGGGTGACCAGGCCCACCGAGCCTGGGCGGTGGAGCTTCGCCGCCACGATGGCCTCGATGGTGCCGCCGGAGTTCCCGATGCGGAAGGCTCCGGCGGCTATCCCCCCTACGGTGGCCGGGCCGATGACGACCTTTCCCAGCTCCCGGGCCCGGTCGCGCATCCCGCGGGCAAGGCGCTCCGGAATCCCCTCGGCGATCACCGCCACGGTGCGGATGGTCTCCTCTTCCAGGGCGGCCATGGTCTCCCCGTAGGCGGTGCGGAACGACGCGAAGTTCACCATCACATCCGCCTCGGGATGGGCAGCGGCCGCGGCCTCCACCGACCGGTAAACCGGGATCAGGACCTCGTCGGTGCCGTAGAAGCACTTGTGGAACCTCTGGCTTCGGGTGGGGGCGACGATGGCCGAGATGCTGGGCTTTCTCCCTACGATGTAGTCGTAATCGAGCATCCTTTGGATGGGGGCGGCGTGGAGCCCCCAGAAGATGGCCACAGTATCCCGATCGAACAAGGTGTAATCCGGCTTCATGTCACGCCTCCTTCAGGGCCATGGGGACGATGGCCGTCATGTGGAGCTCCGGCCCGTACACCTCGCAGGGGAGCCCCAGCTCCTCGCACGCTTCCTTTATCCTCCGCAGCCCCTCCTGGTAACCGGGGCCGCCCCGGCGCACGTAGATCCGCACCCCCACCTTCTTCAGCCGATCCGCGTACTCCCTCAGGGCCTGGATGATGCCGTCGAACGTCCTTGAGACGTCGGTGAAGTTGGCGATCCCGCCGCCGATGATGAGCACCTTCGGCCGCCCTTTCGGATCGGGCTTCCTCGTCATGAGGTCCAGGACCGTCTTGGCGTAGGCGTAGGTCTCGGAGGTGGTGGGGTTGCCCGAGTACTCGCCGTAGTTGGCGAGCTCCCCGGCGGCCCCTAGATCCGCGATGGTATCGGTGTACACCACCGACGCCCCGCCCCCGGCCACCAGGGTCCAGATTCTCCCCTCGGGGTTGAGGATCGTTAGCTTCAGAGATGCCCCGGATTTTTCATCGAGCTCTTTTATAAGACCTTCCTCCGGGGTGAGCTCCCTCCCGAACGGGGCAGGAAATTCAATCTGCCCCCACTTTTTTCCCACCAGGAACTGAGCGGTGTCGTCGAGTCGCGCCACAAGATCCAGAGGAAAAACCTCGTCGTCCTTTATTACCACCGGGTTGAGCTCAAGGTAGGTGAAGTGGAGGTCACAAAACAGGCGATAGAGGCCGCTTGCGAATTTCCCGAACGCCTCGCGGTCCGGCACCCCCTCGGGAACGGAGGACCGGATGAGCTCCTCCACTTCCTCGATGGAGATGGTGGATGGGATATGAACTTCTACCACCTTGTCCCAAAGCTCCTCGATGTCTACTCCGCCCAGCGGAGACATGTAGGCCGTATCCCCATCGTCCCCGGTGGTGAAAGCGAGGTACCGCTCTTCTTCGGGGGCGTGGGGGATATACGGTTCCACTAGAAAATGGGTGAGCTTTCCCTCCACATTTCCGATCTTCATCCTTTTTTCTTGGTGGGTCTCGATCCAGGCCCGTACCTCCTCCCAGGTCTTGTCCACCTGCACGAGCCCGTGCTTTCCCCTTTTCCCGAAAAGCTGGTCGGGCTTTACGACGAGGCGCTCCTTTCTGAGCCAGGGATGCTTAGCTTGAAGCCCCGCAAGATCGGTATCCGGGCCCACCAGGGCTGCCCGGAACGGGTAGCGGAACTCGGCTCCGAAGTAATCGGCCCAATTCCGGTGGAGGATCGCCTTCCCGTGATACTCACGGATCCCTCGCTGTGCCATCCTTCCCCCTTACATGTGGTCCACGATCGCCCGGGCGAAGGCAGAGCAGGGGACCTCGTGGCCCTCTATCCCCTCTTTCTTCCACTCCCGAACGAGGTCATAGGTGCCGATCCTCTCGGCCAGGGTTCTTCTGAGGCCCTCCTCGATGAGCCGGGCCGCCTCCTTCCACCCCAGGTAATCCAACATGAAGGCGGCCGACAGGATCAAAGAGCCGGGGTTCACCTTGTCCTTCCCCGCGTACTTGGGGGCGGTGCCGTGGGTGGCCTCAAACACCGCATAGCCATCCCCGATATTCGCCCCCGGGGCCAGGCCCAGCCCCCCCACCAGGCCCGCCGCCGCATCGGAGATGTAATCGCCGTTCAGGTTCATGGCGATGATCACGTCGTAGTCGCCGGTGCGGGTGAGGAGCTGCTGGAACATGTTGTCCGCGATGCGGTCGTTCAAGAGGAGCTTATAGCCCTCGGCCTTGGCCCTTTCCATGTCGCCTTCGTAGCGCTGGGAGAGCTCCTCTTCGGTTATCACTCGGCCCTGAAACTCGGGCTCGGCGGCCACCTCGTACCCCCAGCGGGAAAAGTACCCCTCGGTGAACTTCTGGATGTTGCCCTTGTGCATCAGGGTGGCCACCCGCCGGCCGTTTTCCAGGGCCCACCTTAGGGCCTTCCTGATGTGGCGTTTGCTTTTTTCCTCCGAGGCCGGCTTTATCCCGATGGAGGCGTCGTCGGGGAGCTTTTCCTTCGGGACCCCCAGCTCGCCCCGCAGGAAGTCAAGCAGGCGCTTGGCCTCCGCGGACCCGGCGGGCCATTCGATCCCGATGTAGACGTCGTCGGTGTTCTCCCGCCAGATCACGTAATCTACAAGCTCTGGCCGCTTTATGGGGGAGCCTTGTCCGTACCACTTCACCGGCCGCACGCAGGAGTAAAGGTCAAGGAGCTGGCGCAGGGCCACGTTCAGGGACCTGATCCCGCCGCCCACCGGGGTGGTGAGGGGCCCTTTTATGGCCACCACGTGCTCCCGGATCGCCTCTACAGTGTCCTCGGGGAGGTACTCCCCGGTCCTTTCCTTCGCCTTCTCCCCGGCCAGGAGCTCCAGCCACTCGATGGAGCGCCCTCCCCCATAGGCCTTGGAAACGGCCGCATCCACCACGAGCTGCATGGCCGGGGTGATGTCCACCCCCACCCCATCCCCTTGGATGTAGGGGATCACCACCCGATCGGGGACGGAGAGTTTTCCCCCTTCCTCGATCCTGATCCTCTCAGCCATCACCTGCCTCCTTGCTTTTCCCGCACATAAGGGAGGATCCCCCCGGCCCGGACGAGCTCCACCCCCCGGGCGTCGAGCTCGACCCGCACCGGGACCTCTTCCCCTTTCGTCTCGTTCACCAGGGTCAAGATCCCCCCTGGGGAGAGCTCCCGCACCAAAAGGCGCAAGGCATCCCCTTGCTCGATCCTTTCGTAGTCCTCAGGGTTCACGAAGGTTAGGGGGAGGATGCCGAAGTTGACCAGGTTCGCGTGGTGGATCCTGGCGAATGATTTTACGATCACCGCCTTCACCCCCAGGTACATGGGGGCGATGGCCGCATGCTCCCGGGAGGACCCCTGCCCGTAGTTCTCCCCACCCACGATGAACCCACCGCCCTTTTCCTTGGCCCTCTTTGCGAACGCGGGATCGATCACCGAGAAGGTGTACTCGGCGATGGCCGGGATGTTGGAGCGTAGGGGGAGGATCCTGGCACCGCCCGGGAGGATGTGGTCGGTGGTGATGTTGTCCCCTACCTTTATGAGCACCTCCCCGGAGAGCTCCTTCGGAAGGGGGTCTTTGTGGCCCACGTAGTTGATGTGCGGAGCCATGTGAAGCTCCACCTCGTCCGGGTCCACCGCCGGGGCCAGGATCATGGAGTCATCGATGGGGAACCTTTCAGGCATCGAAACCTCGATGGGTGCAACGCCCAGCTCCCGGGGGTCGGTGAGCTCTCCCCGGATGGCGGTGGCGGCCGCCGTCTCCGGGGAGACGAGGTATACCTCGGCGTCCTTTGTGCCCGAACGGCCCAGGAAATTGCGGTTAAAGGTGCGCACCGAAATCCCACCTGCAGGAGGGGAGAAGCCCATCCCGATGCAGGGGCCGCAAGCACACTCAAGGAACCTGAAGCCAGCGGATACAAGTACCTGATAAAGGCCCATGTCGGCAAGGAGCATGAGCACTTGACGGGAACCGGGGGAGATGGCAGCAGAGATATCCGGGTGCACCCTCGCCCCCGTCTCTTGAAAGATCCTGGCCACGGTGATCAGGTCCCGGAAGGAGGAGTTGGTGCAGGAGCCGATGGCCACCTGATGTACCTTCAAGCCGGAGAGCTCCCGGACAGTCTTTACGTTATCCGGGGAGTGGGGGCGGGCGACCAGGGGCTCGATCCCCGAGAGATCGAGCTCGATCACCTCGTCGTAGTCGGCGTCGGGATCGGCGGAAAGGGGCCGGAAATCCCGCTCCCTCCCTTGGGCCTTGAGAAAGCGATAGGTCTCCCCGTCGGCCGGGAAGATGGACGTCGTGGCGCCAAGCTCGGCCCCCATGTTGCAGATGGTGGCCCGCTCCGGCACGGTAAGCGTTTTCACTCCCGGGCCGCCGTACTCGAAGGCCTTGCCCACCCCGCCCTTCACCGACAGGCGCGAAAGGAGCTCCAGGATCACGTCCTTGGCCGAAACAAAGGGCTTAAGGCGCCCCTTGAGCTCCACCCGCACCACCTTTGGCATCCTGAGGTAAAAGGGTTCCCCAGCCATGGCCAGGGCCACGTCCATCCCCCCGGCCCCGATGGCGAGCATCCCGATCCCCCCGGCGGTGGGGGTGTGGGAGTCCGAGCCGAGCAGCGTCTTCCCCGGCACGGCGAACCGCTCGATGTGCAGCTGATGGCAGATGCCGCCCCCCGCCTTGGAGAAGAAGGCCCCGTATTTGGCCGCCGCCGACTGGAGGAAAAGATGGTCCCCGGCGTTCTCCGGCCCCCCGGCCTGCAGGGTGTTGTGATCCACGTAGGAAACGGAAAGCTCCGTCCGCACCCGGGGAAGCCCGATGGCGGAGAAATGCAGCCAGGCCATGGTGCCGGTGGCGTCCTGGGTCAGGGTCTGGTCGATCCTGATCCCGATGGTCTCCCCCGGGGTCATCCTGCCCTCTGCCAGATGGGCCTTTACGATCTTTTGCACCATATTAAGCCCCACGTCCGCCTCCTTTCCGGCTGGAAATGGCACCACACAGGTCCGTTTTTTTCAAGCTCGCAAGACAGCCCAAACCCTGATTTCCATCAGGTGGTTCTTTGAAGGGGAGCGGCTTCCCACCTATAATCGGAACCGGAGGGGTGGGTGAGCGGACGAAACCGCCGGTCTTGAAAACCGGTGAGCCTAGTGCTCCGTGGGTTCGAATCCCACCCCCTCCGCCAGCCCACGACCAGGAGGGGAAAAGCCCGCGTTCAGCTCCCCACCCAGGTAGCCCCTGGCCCGGCAGAGCAGGGGGTCGTTGTAATAGGGGTTCCTGATCAGCCCCCCGGGGGCAAGGATCCAGGGGTGCCGACACAGGATGCAGGCGTCAAGCAAAAGCTCCTCCCCGGGAGCAACGTGGACGCTGAGGCCACGGCTCCGGTCCTGGCACCGGAAGACCGCATCCGTTACGTACTCCAGGCTGACTAGTTCCCGACGCCCCACGCCCCAGGAAAGAAGCGGCCGCATGTCGCAAACCCAGAGGATACGCAAGTAGCCTGCCCTTGAGGCCTCCTCAGCAATCCCCCGCAAATGCCAGGACATGTGCGTGATGTCGAACATCCCGTGGCGGAAGAAGACCTCCCGGGTCGGGAGGAAATCAACCCCCCGACGCCCCACCACCCCAGCAGGCAGCCCAAGCCAGCGGAGAAGCCCATCCCGATCCCCGTCACCGGGGAAGACGAAGAACACCCGGAAACCCCGCCGCAGCCCCGCTGCCACATACCTCCCCACCGCCGGCCCCACCCCAGGAAGCTCGTAAGCAACGGCATGCGAAACCACCCCCGACTGAAAGGAAGCCCCCAACCCCATCAACCTCCAGGGGTCCAGGGCCTCCTTGAGGAAGAAAAGGGCCAACCTGCTGAGTTGGGACATCTTGGGCTCGTTGTGTCCGTTCTCCCAGCGGGAGACGGTGACCCAATGGACGCCCAGGATCCTGGCCAGGTCGTGTTGGCTTAAATCCAGTCTGGTACGGACTTTATGCAACCAACTACTTACACTCCCTTGCCGCCCCTCTATTGACTCTAGCATCCGGACAGTGTAATATAGCATCTGTGCTAGCGAGGATGCTAGTGAAACTTGAAAAGGGGGGGAGTAAGCGATGCCTAGACCGGCAACCGGAGCGCGGAAGACGCTGGACAAGATCTCCATCTACATCCCGCAGGACAAGGCGGCCAAGTACGACGTGATGGCACGATTGCGGAAGCTTGCCGAGAAGAAGGATCGCTCCATCAACTATCTGGTGGTGCAAGCGATCATCCAATACCTGGACCGGGAGGAGAAGAAGACCTAGGCTGGTCTTGTTGCTGTAGGGAGTGCCGCCCCTGGGGGCGGCACTCCTGTGTGGTTTTTCGCCGAGGGGCGAGCACTCGGCCCGGGGTGTTTTTTGCAAGTTGATATGGGCCTTAAGGCTGTTTTGTTCGACATGGATGGCACCATCTGGGAAAACCCGGTGGACTGGGCCGAGGTGCGGGCGGAGCTGGGGCTGGGGCTCGACGGCTTGCCCATCTTCCAGCATTTGAGGCGGCTGACCCCGGAGGAGAGGAGGCGAGGGGAGGACCTCCTGCGGGCCTACGAGGCCCGAGGGGTGGAGGCCGGCCGGCCCGCCCCCGGCGCTGGGGAGCTCATAGAGTTCCTCCGGCAAAGCGGCCTTGTGTGCGCCCTGGTGACCAACAACTCCCGGGAGAGCGCCTTGGGGGTGCTCCGCCGCCACCCCCTCCCCTTTGATCAGGTGTTCGCCCGGGAGGACGTCCCCATGAAGCCCGATCCCCGGGCCTTCCTGATCCCCCTCTCCCAGCTGGGGATCCCTCCTCAAGAGGCCTGCGTGGTGGGGGATTCCCACCTGGACCTGATCGCGGCAAGCAGGGCGAACGTGGCCGAGGTCATCCTGGTGGCCCCCCGGGATTGGATGCGCCCCCTGTTCCCGGAAGGGACCCGCTTTCACGAGGTGCCCAACCTCTACGCAGCCAAGGCACTGCTCGCCAAGCTCGTCCACCACGGCTGAACCCAAGTCAATGACGGCTTAAGCCAATCCGGGTACAATCTATCAGGATGCCCAAGATCAAGCTTAAACAGGCCGTGGCCGACTGCCTGGCCAAGGGCTTTCCGGGGCTAAGCCAAACGGAAAGAGAGCAGCTTCAGGAGCTAGGGCTCATCCTCCACTTTGGGCCCGATGAGCTCGTCGCCCAAGAGGGCTCCTTTTGCTCGGGCGTTTACCTTGTGTGCCAGGGCCTTGTGGCCATCGGAAAGTACGCCCCCACCACCCACGACAAGCGCGTCCTCCGGTTCCTGGCCCCTGGGGAGTGGTATGGGCTTGAACCCTTTTTTCTGGAACGGGAGCCGGTCAACATACAGTTCATCAGGACCATCGTGGAATCGAGCCTGCTCTTCTTCCAGACCTCCCAGTTTCACAGCTTCCTCTCTCACCATCCTCAGGCCCTTTGGGACCTGTGTCGCTGGTTGAGCCGGGAGGTGGCGATGCTGGAGTTCAAGCTCACCCGGGAGGCCACCGAGTCCAGCGACCGGAACTTCGCGCTCTTCCTTTTGGCGCTGGCGAACAAGTACGGGGAGCCTTTGTCGGGCGACGCGGTGCGACTTGAGCTTCCCTTCACCCGGCAGACGATGGCGGAGCTGCTTGGGGTCTCCTTGGAGACCCTGATGAGGCTTTTGCGCAGGTTCCGGGAGAGGGGGCTCATCCACACCCATAGGCATCACGTTGAGATCACCTCAAGGGAACGGCTGAAGGAGGTAGCGAGGGCCTCCGAGTTTTACCTTACCATCATCGAAGAGACGCTATAGCGACTTCCCCGAAGAAGTAGGTCCTCAGGGCGGCAGGAAGGCCCAGGAGCCAGCCGGCTTGGAGTTCCGCTGCCCCCTCTTCCCGGAGGCTTTCCAGTGCCTTCCCCATGGCGCTGCGGGAGCAGCCGGCCAGGGAGGCGAGGAGGGAGGCGTTGGCGGGGAGTCTAAGCCGGCTGTCCTTCGGCTCGCCCCAACGCCACAGGAGCCAGGCCAGTGCCCTTTTCGGATCCCCTGCCAGGCTGTGCAAAACCGCCCGGTCAAGCCAGCCCTTGGCCAGCTGGTCGAGGAGGAGCCTTTGAAGCTCGGGGTCGGCCAGGGCCTTGCCCCAGTCCTGGGAGCTTATGAACCACACCCGGGTGGAGGTGAGGGCCCGGGCGAAGGCCCGGTACCTGGGGGTCGGTTCGGCCAGCCACGCCTCCACCCCCACCAGGTCCCCGGGGGAGGCAAGGAGGCTCGCCCTGGGTCGGCCATCCCGATAGAACCCCTGGACCACCAGCCCTGCCTCCACCACGTAGACCCCTGCGGCGAAGGCGCCGGCCTGAAAAAGGAGCTCCCCGGCGCTGAAGCTTATCCTAAGCGCCCCCGGGATCCGCTTGGCGGGCTCCACCAACCCACCCTTTCGCATCCCCTCCTGTCCCATCCTGGTTAAAGATCCTTGCGCGGGCTAGCCCCCTTTTAAATCGCACCTGACGGCTGGAGACCAGGAAATTTCCGTATCCTTTCCACCGTTTGGACCGGCAAAAGGTTTGCTTGCTACAGCGAAACGGCTGTCAAATTGCAGATATCCCTGGCCCAAAGCGCGGGAGAACCCTGTCAGGTGGAAACCCTGTTTTCAGAGTAGGCCCTAGTATTTATTCCAAAAAAGAAACCCCCGTTTGTGCGGATGGCAATGTTGGTTTCTCCCTGCCCCCCTAGCCTAGCCCCAGGAGGTGGGAGAGGATGTCGCGACAGGTTCAGGGGCAGGTTAGGGAGCGGGCGCCGGCCCCTTCCCAGGTCAACGCTTACGAGATGTTCCAGGCCCAGGTGGACCTGGTGGGGGGAAGGCTGGGGCTTCCCAGCGATCTGGTGGAGCTCCTCAAGCGGCCCGAGCGGGTGCTCGTTGTCTCCATCCCCGTCCGGATGGACGACGGGGGGATCCGGGTCTTTGAGGGGTATCGGGTCCAGCACTCCTCCGCCCGGGGGCCGTGCAAGGGGGGGATCCGTTACCACCCCCAGGTCACGGTGGACGAGGTCAAGGCCCTGGCCGGCTGGATGACCTGGAAGTGTGCGGTGGTGGGCATCCCGTTTGGGGGCGGGAAGGGGGGGATCGTATGCGATCCCAGCTCCCTTTCCCCAGGGGAGCTGGAGAGGTTGACCCGGCGGTATACGGCCATGATCCTCCCCCTGATCGGGCCCCAGCGTGACATCCCAGCCCCGGACGTGAACACCGGCGCCCGGGAGATGAACTGGCTGATGGACACGGCCTCCGCCCTGCGAGGTGAGCCCATGTACGCGGTGGTGACGGGGAAGGACGTCGCCCTGGGTGGGGCCCAGGGCCGCCGCGAGGCCACCGGACGGGGGGTGGCCATCATCACCCAGCTGGTCCTGGAACGCCTGGGCGGCGAGGTGAAAGGGGCCACCGTGGCCGTCCAAGGGTTCGGAAACGTAGGGTCGGTGGCGGCCTTGCTCTTGCATCAGGCCGGGGCCAGGGTGGTGGGCGTATCCGACGTGTCCGGCGCCTTCTACCGCAGGGAAGGGCTGGACATCCCCGAGCTGGTGCGGTACGTGGAACGCTCACCTCACCGCCTGCTGCGCGGCTACTCCGCACCCGGGGTGGAGGGGATCCCCCAGGAGGAGCTCCTGACCCTGGACGTGGACGTCCTCATCCCGGCCGCCTTGGAAGGGCAGATCACCGGGAAAAACGCAGATCAGATCCGGGCCCGGGTCGTCGTGGAGGGGGCGAACGGCCCCACCACCCCCGAGGCCGACGTGATCTTGGAGGAGCGGGGGGTGACGGTGGTCCCCGACATCCTGGCCAACGCCGGGGGGGTGGTGGTCTCCTACTTCGAGTGGGTACAGAACCTCCAGTCCTTCTACTGGGAGGAGGGGGAGACGAACGCCCGTTTGGCCCGGGTCATGCGGCGGGCGTTCCAGGAGGTCTGGGATTACGCCCAAGGGGAAAAGGCCTCGCTGCGGGCGGCGGCGCTGATGCTCGGGGTGGAGCGGGTGGTACAGGCGATCCGCTTGCGGGGGATATTCCCGTGACCCCTTATACCCCTAGCCTGCTGGTTCGGCCCGGGTTCGACGGGGAGGCGGTGTTGAAGCGGGCCTTGTCCCGCTGTGCGGCTCGGGGGCTGGGGGGGGCGGATCAACTCCTTGAGGCCCTGCGGGCCGGCGATCAGGTGGCCCACTCCGCTTTCCGCTACGCCGTAGCCCAGGAGGTCGCTTGCTGGCTGTCCCAACTGGGCTCCGTGTTCCGGGCGGTCTACGTACACGGGAGCACCGTGGAGGACCGGGCACGGCCCAGCTCGGATGTGGACCTCATAGCGTGGACGGGCCGCAAGCTGGACGCCGTGGGGAGGCTTTTGGCCCTGGTCGACCTTTCCTTGGCCAAGGCCTACCGGGGCCTCATGGGCCGGGACGAGCCCAGGCACCTTTTGGACGTGCAGCTGGTGGACGACGAGGAGGTGGAGCTCGGGCGGGGCTATGGGGCGGTGATCCGCTCCCCGTGGACCGCCCCCATCTGCATGTGGCGCCGCCCTTGACGCCACCTCCCGGGCGTGGTAAACTCCTTTAACTTCATCCTTAAGGAGGTGGTGCAAGGTGCGCAGGTGTTTTGCTTGGCGAATCCTGAAGTCCCCCACCTACCGGAGTATTTCCCTCCATCCGCATCACCATACCAAGGGCCATCCGGCCCATTAATCCGCTTTAAGTCCATTACATAACCCGCCGCGAGGCGGTGAGAGGCCTGGAGCAGTCCCTTCATCAAAGGTGTCTGCTCAGGAAACAGCTTTTTAGGCATACAAGGAGGTAAGAGGTGAAGCGTGGTTTTCTTGTTGGGATCGTATGTTTGGCTTTCACTTTGTCCCTCTTAGGGGCGGAGAAGGAGGTCTACGTTGTAGGCCTGGACGCTGCCTTCCCCCCGTTCACCTGGGTGGAGGAAGGACAATTCCGCGGGTTTGACGTGGAGGTCATGGAGGCCATCGCCGAGCTTCAGGGCTTCCGGGTGGAGTTCCGGGATCTCCCCTGGGCGACGATCATCACCGCCCTGGCCCAGGGGAAAATCGACGTCATCGCAAGCGGGCTCACCCTCACCTGCGAGCGCGACCAGGTGGTGGACTTCTCCCTGCCGTACTGGGAGGTGGATCAGGCGGTGCTGGTGCGCGAAGACTCCCAGCTCAACGCGATCACGGCTTTCTTCGGCACCAGCGTGGGGGCCCAGGCGGGGACGACCGGCTACCAGTGGATCGAGGACAACCTGCTTGGGAAGGCACCTGGGCTTTCCTTGCGGCCCTATGAAACCTATGACCTGGCGGTAAGCGACCTTGAGGCCGGTCGGATAGCCGCCGTGCTTTGTGACACCGACACCGCTCAAGGGTTTGTGGACGCCGGCCGCCGGGTGAAGATCGTGGGCATTGTGAAGACCGGGGAGCAGTATGCCTACGCCGTTACCGGGGGCGACCCCTATGGGCTGCTTCCCAGGATCAACGAGGGGTTGCGCCAGCTTTACCAGTCCGGGCGGTGGGCGGAGCTGGTCAACCGGTACTTCCCGGGCCGGCCGGTGTCCCCGGTGCCGCTCAAGCGGACCGAGCTCTGTGAGTAGGCAGTGAGGGGGCCGCCCATGGCGGCCCCCTCCCAGACATGGAAGCCCTGCTGCGAGAGCTGCCCTGGCTCCTGCGAGGGGTGGGGGTGGCGGTGGAGGTCCTGGCGGGGGTCATGGGGTTCGGGCTCCTTGGAGGGCTGGGTGCAGCGGTCCTCCAGGCCTATGGCCCCCGCCCCCTGGGCCTCCTGGTGACCGCGGGGGAACGCCTCCTGCGCGGGATCCCCCCGATAGTGCTGCTCCTCCTCGTCTTTTACCTTCCCTGGGACCTGCCACCCCTTCTTGTGGCCATCCTGGGGTTGGGGCTGTGCTCGGCTGCTTACCAGTCACAGATCTTCCGCACCGCCTTCCGCTCAGTTTCCATGGGGGAACTCCAGGCAGCCCGGGCCCTGGGGCTGTCAAAGACCCAGGCCATCATCCACGTGGTGCTGCCCCAAGCGGTGCGCCGCGCCCTCGGCCCCTGGTCCAACGAGCTTTCCTCCCAGATAAAGGACACCTCCCTGGCCTACATCGTGGGGGTGGTGGAGATCCTGCGCCAGGCCCGCTACATCATCTCCTATACCTACGGCAACTCCCTCCTCGTCTTTTGCTTCTGCGCCCTGCTCTACTTCCTCCTAACCAGGCTTGGCAACTCCCTCCTTTTCCGGCTGGAGGCCCGGCTTTGGGTCCCCGGTTTTGTGGACCGGCGCGGACACTTCCCCACAAGGAGGTGATGTAGGTGCCCGGGTTCCTCGAGCTTGCAGGCCGCATCCTCCCGGACCTCCTCCGGGGGGCGACCGTGACGATCGAGATCACCCTGGTCTGCATCTGCGCCGGTTTCCTCTTGGGCTGGGGGCTGGCCCTGGGCAGGATCTACGGGGGCAGGCTGCTTTACCTGGCTTGCACGGCTTACGTGGAGCTGGTCAGGGGAACGCCTCTCCTGGTACAGCTTTTCCTCATCTACTTCGGGCTGCCGGACGTGGGGATCGTGCTCCCCCCGGTCCTGGCCACCGGGATCGCTTTCGGGCTTAATACCGCCGCCTACCAAGCCGAGTACTTCCGGGGGGCGATCCAGTCCATCCCCGCCGGCCAAGTGGCCGCTGCCCGGGCCCTGGGCCTGACCCACCTTAAGACCGTCCGCCACATCGTGTTCCCCCAGGCCATGAGGATGGTGATCCCCGCCTGGTCCAACGAGCTCATCTACATGCTCAAGTACTCCTCCCTTGCCTTCGCCCTGGGGGTCCCGGAGATCATGGGGAGGGCCAACCTCATCGCCTCCCGGAACTTTAGGTACCTGGAGGTTTATCTGGTGGCGGCCGCCGTCTACCTGGGGCTGGTTTTGCTCTTCTCCTCAGTCTTGGGCCTGCTGGAAAGGAGGCTTAGGGTTCCCGGGCTGGTGAACTGAAGGGGGGCGCCGCCGGCGCCCCCCCGGCCCTACACCCAGCCCCGCAGGCGCATGGCCTCCGCTACCCGCGACACCGCTACCACATAGGCCCCCAGCCGGTTGTGAACCCCGTACTTCTTGGCCGCCTCATGGACGGCATGGAAGGCGGTGGTCATCTTCCGGTCGAGCCGTTCGTGAACGGTGTCCTCGTCCCAGTAGTAATTGTAGGCGTTTTGCACCTGCTCGAAGTAGGAAACCGTCACCCCGCCGGCGTTGCACAAAAAGTCGGGGATGACGTACACCCCGCGCTGGTGCAGGATCAGGTCGGCCTCTGGGGTGGTGGGGCCGTTGGCGAGCTCGGCCACGATCTTGGCCTTGATCTTGTCGGCGTTCTCCTCGGTGATCTGGTTCTCCAGGGCGGCGGGGAAAAGCACCACCACGTCCAGCTCCAGGAGCTCCTGGTTGGAGATGGGCTGAGCCCCGGGGAAGCCCACGACCGACCCCGTCTCCTGTTTGTGCTTGAGCACCTCCTGGAAGGGGAGGCCGTCGGCCTTGTAGATGCCGCCCTTGGAGTCGGACACGGCTACCACCTTCAGCCCCAGGAGCTCGGCTGCGAGCTTGTGGGCGAACTGGCCGGCGTTTCCGTAGCCCTGGATGGCGGCCGTGGCCCCCTTGAGGTCGATCCCCAGCACCTTGGCCGCCTCGCGCACGGTGTAGATGCCCCCCCGAGCGGTGGCATCCCCCCGCCCGGCCGAACCCCCCAAGGGCAGGGGCTTTCCGGTGATCACCCCTGGGGCGGAACGACCGGTCATCTTCTCGTATTCATCCATCATCCAGGCCATGATCTGGGGGTTGGTGTAAACATCGGGGGCCGGGACGTCGATATCCGGCCCGATGTAGTGGCCCAGGGCACGGATCCAGCCCCGCGACAGCCTTTCCAGCTCCCCCTGGGACATCTCCTTGGGGTTACATACCACCCCGCCCTTGCCCCCGCCCAGGGGCAGGTCCACCACCGCCGTCTTCCAGGTCATCCAGGCGGCCAACGCCCGCACCGTGTCGAAGGTCTCCTCGGGGTGGAACCGGATCCCGCCCTTGGTGGGGCCGCGGGCGTCGTTGTACTGCACCCGAAAGCCCTCGAACACCTTGACGCTCCCGTCGTCCATCCTAACCGGGATGCGCACGTGGAACTCCCGCATCGGCCAGCGCAAAAGCTCGTGCACCGCCGGATCCAGCTTGAGGACCTTTGCCGCCTCGTCCAGCTGCCGCTGGGCGATCTGGAACGGGTTGCTACTGTGTGACATGGATGCCCTCCTTTAGGCAAAAAATTAGGCCCCTTTCGGGGCCAGTTGCTCCCAAACCAAGGTCACAGCACATCCCTCCAGCTAGGGGCGCCTCCGCCCCCCTCAGCGAACCACCGCGACCGTTCGAAGGCATGACCATCTTGGCACGTTGATATTGTCATTTGACTATATCCCAAAACCACAGTTTGGCCAACCCCCTTGGCTGGTGGAGGGGATGACGGTGTAATGCTTTTGCCAAGAGGATTTCCACCCCCTTCACAGGGCGAGCGTTTCGTGGTATAGTAAGGGGGTGTGGGCCAGAGGCCCTTCATTTTTGCCTGAAAGAACAGGAGGTTTGAAGATGGAGCGTGTGGCGAACCTAGACGATAAGGTGCAGAAGAAGCACCTTGAGGAGCATGAAGTGGCCGACCTCCCGTGGATGGAGGAGGAAGAGGAGCGGCGTTCGCCCGAGAACCCGATCCGTACTTACTTTGATGAGATATCCCGGGTCCCCCTCCTCACCAAGGAGGAGGAGGTGGAGCTGGCAAAAAGGGTGGAGGCTGGGGACAAGGAGGCCAAGGAGAAGCTGGCCGAGGCAAACCTCCGGCTCGTCGTCTCCATTGCGAAGAAGTACCGGGGTTGTGGGCTTCCGTTCCTCGACCTCATCCAGGAGGGGAACCTGGGCCTGATGAAGGCCATCGAGAAGTTCGACTGGAGGAAGGGCTACAAGTTCTCCACCTACGCCACCTGGTGGATCCGGCAGGCGATCCTCCGGGCCATCACCAACCGTTCCCGCACCATCAGGGTCCCCACCCACATAAACGAGCTCATCCGCAAGATCTATCAGGCGGAGCGCGAGTACACCAAGGAGCACGGGGAACCCCCCTCCCTGGAGGAGCTGGCCGAGGAGCTGGACACCTCGGTGGAGAACATCGTAAAGGCCAAGAAGACCGCCCAGTACACCGCCTCCTTGGACACCCCCATCGGCTACGATGAGGAGGGCTCGGTGCTCGGGGACTTCATCGAGGACTCCGAGGCCGTTTCCCCCACCAGGGAATCCTTCAAGGAGCTCCTGCAGGCCGAGCTCCAGCGGGCCCTGCGGGAGAAGCTCACCCCCAGGGAGCGGCGGGTGCTGGAGCTCAGGTACGGCCTTGACGATAACCAGCCCCGCACCCTGGACGAGGTGGGGGAGATCTTCGGGATCTCCCGGGAGCGGGTGCGGCAGATCCAGAAGGAGGCCTTGGAGAAGCTAAAGAACTCCGATCTCCTCAGGAAGCTGGAGAAGTTCAGGCTTCTTGAGGAGGGGTATTAGTACGGGTCGGGCATTCGGGGTTAGAGCATCTGGGGCCGCTACGGGGGTCCTCATATAGGACCCCTTTTTTGCATTCCCCGCAGGGCTCGATGGGCCTTCCCGGCAGGGTGAACCGGCAGTCCGGGTAGCGGTTGCAAGCATAAAAGGTGCCCCGGCGGGGTGAGAATCGCTCCACCAGCTCCCCTTGGCCGCACTTGGGGCAGCTGACCCCGGTGGGCACGGGCATGGTGCGGTTGCAGTTCGGGCAGGCCAGGAACCGGCCGTATCTGCCGTGCTTGAGCTGCATGGGGGTGTTGCAGTCCGGACAGGGGGCCCCGGAGGCGGCCTCGGCCTCCGCCAGCCCCTGGGCCAGCTCCACCCGCCCCTCCCCGTACCGGTACTTCGGGTCCGGGGGGAGGCTCCTGGTGGTCCTGCACTCCGGGTAGCGGGAGCAGCCGAGGTAAAGCCCCCCCTTCCACACCCGCACCTCCATGGGGGCCCCACACTTGGGGCAGGGGACGTCCGTTAGCACCCGGAACGGCCGCTTCCCCTGCTTTATCCCCCCCTCCACCTGGGACAGCCGCTGGGAGAACCACCCATAGAAGGAGCTGAGCACCTGAACCCGATCGGCCTCACCTTCCTGGATGCGATCGAGATCCTCCTCCAACTTGGCTGTGAAGTCCTCCCGCACCGTCTCCGGGAAGTGGGCCCGCAGGAAATCGGTGACCACGTGCCCAAGCAGGGTGGGACGTAAGGAACCGTTCTCCCTCTTCACATAGCCCCGCTCCTGGATCACCGAGACTATCTGGGCGTAGGTGCTAGGGCGGCCGATCCCCTCCCGCTCCAGCTTCCTCACCAGCCCCGCCTCGGTGTACCTGCCCGGGGGCTCGGTCTTCTTCTCCAGGAACTCGAGCTCCGGAGGGGGGAGGGAAAGCCCCGCCTCAAGCCCCTCGGGGAGCATGACCCCCTCGTCCTCGAGCTTCCCCACCGGAAGCACCAGGGTGAAGCCGGGGAACACCGGCCAGGAGGCGGAGGCCTTGAATCTAAGGCCGCCGCAGGATATGGCCACCTTCCTCCTCCTCCACACCCCATCGGCCATCTGGGTGGCCACAAACCTCCTCCAGATGAGCTCGTACAGCTTAGCCTGCTCCGGGGTGAGGTGGGGGGCCACCTCCTCTGGGGTGAGGGACACATGCGTGGGGCGGATGGCCTCATGGGCGTCTTGGGCCCGTTTCTTGTTCTTGAACCTTCTGGGTTTGGGGGAGAGGAGCTCCTTTCCAAAGGAGTCCTTGATGAAAAGGCGCGCTGCTTGGATGGCCGAGTCCGCCACCCGGACCGAGTCGGTGCGCATGTAGGTGATGAGCCCTAGGCGCTTCCCCTTAACCTCCACCCCCTCGTAGAGCTGCTGGGCGACCTGCATGGTGCGGCGGGGGGAAAAAGAAAGCTCGCTTGCCGCCACCTGCTGTAGGGTGGAGGTGATAAAGGGAGGGGGGGGCCTCCTCTTGACCTCCTCCTCAACCACCTCCTCCACTTGGAAGCCGGCCCTAAGGAGGGTCTTCCGTGTCCTGTCGAGCTCTGCCGGGTCGGTGATGCGACCCTCCAGCTTGGCGGAGAACGGGGGCTGGGTGGGGAAACGGGCCTCCACCTCCCAGTAGGGCTCGGGGACGAATCCCTGAATCTCAAGCTCCCGATCGCAGATGAACCTAAGGGCCACCGACTGCACCCTGCCGGCCGATAGCCCCTCGTATCGGCGGCCGGCCAGGACCAGGGAAAGGAGGGGCGAAAGCTGGTAGCCCACAAGTCTATCTAGGATCCGTCTGGCCCGCTGGGCCTCCACCTTCCTTAGGTCCACCTCGGTGGGCTCTTCCAAGGCACGCCGCACCGCCTCCGGGGTGATCTCGTGCAGGAGCACCCGGGCGAACCGATGGCGATTCCCGTCCCCCAAGAGCTCCAGAAGGTCATAGGCGATGGCCTCACCCTCGCGATCCGGGTCGGTGGCAAGATAAACCACCCGGGCGTCCTTCACCGCCTTCTTCAGCGAGCTCACCACCCGGCGGTCCCTCACCACCCATTTGGGGGAAAACCCGTTCCCTATGTCCACCCCCAGCTCTCGTTCCGGCAGGTCGCGTACGTGTCCTTTTGAAGAGTGGACCTCCATCCCGTCCCCCAAGTAGGCGGACAGGGTCCTAGCCTTTGTCGGCGATTCCACGATGAGGACTTTCTTCTCTGTCATAGCGCGTTCTTCCCCGGGTGGGATTATGGGCACCAAGGGATGGGGACGCAAGGGGTTGACGTGGGGGTGGCCTGGGCTGAGGATTGTGGGTGGGGTGATAGCTGTGGGCAGAGTGGGGGGATTGGTCTTGGCAGTGGCGCTTTCCATCCCTGGGGCGGCCCAGGTGGTGATAAACGAGGTGGCGTGGGGGGGAACGGAGGCGTCCCCTTATGGGGAGTGGATAGAGCTTTACAACGCGTCCGATGAGCCGGTGGACGTTTCCGGGTGGGCCCTGGTCTGGGAGGGGGTTACCATCCCCCTGGGGGAGGAGTCGGGCGGCACCTTCGTGCTCCGAAGCCACGTGATCGAGCCCCATGGCTTTTTTTTGCTGGAGCGGGGGAGGGATGACACGGTGGTGGGCCGGCAGGCGGACATCATCTACCGGGGGGCCCTTTCCGACAGGGGGGAGACGTTGCGGCTCCTCAACCCCTGGGGTGAGGTGGTTTCCACGGCCAACCTCGGCTGCGAGGGGGGCTGGTGGGCTGGGGAGGCGGGGGCGTCCATGGAGAGGGTGTCCCCGGCTGCCCCGGACGACAGGTTTTCCTGGCGGACCGGGATTCCAGGCGGTTTTCTCGATGCCGCTGGGGCCGTCATCCGTGGCTCCCCCGGGGAGCCGAACGCCTGCTGGCTTTCCTCCCCCCGTATCCTGATGAGCTTGCCCCCCGGGCCCTTGACCGGGGTGATAAGCTGGGCCTGGCAGGCCCAGGACCCGGACACCCCAGCGGAGGACCTCGTCGTCAGCCTTAACGTTTCCTACGACCAGGGGGTTACCCTGCAGCCGGTGGTCGAAGGCCTCCCTGCTTCCGGATCCTTTGACTGGGATACCTCCGGGTGGCCCCCCGGGGAGGTGCTCTTGGTGGCCCGGGCCGAGGACCCCGACGGCTTCTGGGGCGTGGCCGTGTTGGCGGCCGAGCTAGGGGGATGATTCATCCCACCAGGCGCATGATGTCGCGCCAGGTGACGAGGAGCATCAGACCCAAAAGCAGCAGGAACCCCAGCGCGTGGATCGCCGCCTCCACCGCCGGTGACACCCTCCTCCGCGTCATCAGCTCAAACAGGGCGAAGCACATGCGGGCCCCATCCAGGGCCGGGATGGGCAGCAGGTTGAACGCCGCCAGGTTAAGGCTGATGAAGGCGATGAGGAGAAATGTTGCAAGCCCCCCGGCCTGTAGCCCCTGGGAGAGCAACCCCGCCAGCCCCACCGGCCCGGACACCGCCTGCCCGGCCGGGATGCTCCCCCGCACGAGCCCCCCCAGGAACTGGCCTAAGGCCAGGAAAAACTGGGCTACCTGCCGGGCGGCCAGCCAGATCGCCGCCCCCGGCCCCGGGCGCTCCACCACCTGGGGAAGGCCCGCGAAGCTCGCCCCGGACAAGAGGGCGTCGGGGTCAAGGGAGGGCAGGGCGACCTCCAGCCTCTCACCCCCTCGGCTAACCGAGAGGCTGCGACAGCCGTCCTCCAGCTCCCCATAAAGCTCGGCCAGCGACCCAACCCCGTGGCCGCAGGCCCCTTTTATCACATCCCCCGGCCGCAGCCCCACCTGGTGAAGCGGGGATCCCGGCTCCAACCCCTCCAGCTTGGGTAGGAAGACCTGGGTGGAGAAGTAGGCCCCCACCAGGTACCGCCCCTCGGTGGGGTCCCATTCCGGGGTTATCTCCACTCGAAGCCTTTCCCCGTCCCGGATGATGTCGAAGGGAACCGGCCCCGGGGAGGAGGCTTGGATGGCAGGCCCCACCTCGTCCCACAGCCAGACCTCCCGCCCCCCCACCTTGAGCACCACATCCCCCAGCTTTAGGGCCTTCTCCGCCGGCTTTTCCGGGACCACCCCGGCCACCTGGAGGCGGGGGAGGCCAAAGCCCATGAGCGCCCCCACGGCGATCAGGGCGGCCAGGAGGATGTTGGCCACCGGGCCGGCCAAAGACACGAAAAGCCTCACCCAGGCCGGTCGGCCGTAGTAGGTGCGTTCGAAGGGCACCCCCTGGGTGGTCCCCTCCTCCCCGGCCAGGCGCACGAAGCCCCCGATGGGGAACGCCCGCAGGGAGTAGCGGGTCTCCCCACGTCGGCGGGAGAAGACCACCGGGCCAAAGCCGATGGCGAACTCCTCCACCGCCATCCCCAGGAGCTTGGCGGCGAGGAAATGCCCGGCCTCGTGGACGGTCACCAAGAAGAGCAGTGTCGCCAGCACAAGAAGCCAGATCATGGGCGCCTTGCCTCCAGTTTAACCACCTTTTGGGCGTCCGGCCCCACTTTGTACCCCTCGGCGATGCGGACCCCCACCACCCAGGCGATGCCCCTTTGGTCACACACCAGGGGCCAGCCGGACCGCTGTTTTCGGGGGACCTGGGCCTCGGCCAGGAGGTCCTTCACCTTCTTGTGGCCGGGGAGCCCCAGGGGGCGGAGCCTGTCCCCCGGCCGCCGCGGCCTGACGATCAGGGGGACTTCTACCTTCCTGGGGTCCAAGTAGGCCACGAACCTCGATGGGGGGATCAGGCTTTCCGGCCGGGGGACCACCTCGGCCACAAGCCGCCAGCCTGGGAGCTCCACCTCCCCGGGGAGGGGCAGCTCCACCGGCTCGAAAGGGGGTTGCTCCCCCTCTTCCCGGACCAAAAGCAGCGTTTCCCCGTTAAGCTGGGCGGAAAAACCTCCCGGCAGGGCCACCTCCCCCTGCTTCCCCTTGGCCAGGAGTTCCAGGATGGCTTCTACGTGCACGCGTTCCAGGCGGCGGGCCCCCCCCAGGGCTTCTGCCAGCGCTTTTCTTATGGCCAGCGCCTGGACGGCCCGCGGCAGGGCCTCGAGCCGGGATAGGGAGAGCCCGGCGCCTGACCTCGCCCCCTCCAGCGCCCGTCCGGCCGCCCAATCCAGGGCCTCCTCCGCCTCGGCCCACAGCTCCGCCGCCCGGGCCAGGGCCTCCTCCGCCCTAGGGTTGTACCGGGAGAGGGCCGGCAAAAGCTCCAGCCGGACGGCATTCCTCAGGTAGCGGGTGTCCTGGTTTGTGGGGTCGTCGTGGAACGGGATGCCGTGCTCCTGGCAGAAGGCGCGGGTCTGGCTCCGGGATACGCAGAGGAGCGGTCGGATGTAAGGGGGGGAAGAACAAAGCATCCCCCGAAGCCCCCCCGGCCCCGCTCCCCGCAGGAGGTGCATCAGAACCGTCTCCGCCAGGTCGGTCCTGGTGTGCCCCAGGGCGATCTTCCCTGCCCCGGCCCTCCTTGCCGCCCGCCGCAGGAACTCCTGCCGCACCAGCCTGGCCGCCTCCTCCAGGTTCCTCTTCTCCCCCCGCGCCAGGGCCGGCACATCGGCCCGCTCATAGATGAGGGGGAGGCCCAGATCGTCGGCCGCATAGCGCACCACCCGGAGATCCTCGGCGGTGTCGGCCCTGATCCCGTGGTCGAGGTGAGCGATGGTGAGCCTTAAGGCGTACTCCTTCCTCAGCCACCAGAGGCCATAAAGCAGGGCCATGGAATCCGCCCCCCCGGATACGGCCACCAACAGATGCTCCCCGGGGGAGATCATCCCCTTTTTCTTCACTTCCTCCCGCACCCTATCCAGCATCCCAAACATTTTGCCGTCTTTGGTTGGCGGGGCCAAGGGCGCACCCTTACACTTTGGCCATGGAGCTTGCGGTGGTCTTGTGGGCGTTGGGGCAGCTTCCGGCGGCCATGGCCGGGACCGGGGAGGTGGTCCTTGGCCCGCAGCCGTGGCTGCTTTTACCCTGGGAGAAGCTGCAGCTTTTCTGGAGCCCGGGGCTTGCGTTGCCCCTGACCCGCCTGCGGCTCATGGAGGGCCCCTGGTTCCTGTGGCTGGACCTCCCCCCACCCCGGATCGCCCTGGGCCGGGCCCCGGCCTACGCCCTGGTGGCCCTGACCCGCGGGCCGGAAGGGGTGAACCTGGCCTGGGAGATCCCGGCGGGCCCGTGGATTTCCCTGTTCGGAAGCTTGGGGACGGAGCCCTTCTGTGGCCTGCGGTTCCGCCGCCATCCCCTGTGGGCGGCCTTGCTGGTGAAGGGGGGTGAGGGCTGGTGGTGGTGCGGGCTCTCGTTTGTGCCCTGATCCTGGCGCTCCCCGCCGGGGCGTGGGAGATCACCATCGCCTTCACAGGCGACCTTCACGCCGCCTGGGAGCGGCTTTCGAGCTTCGCCCCTTTGCTCTTTCAAGCGGACCTGGTGCTGGATGCCGGGGATGCCTGGGAGGACCTTCACCGCCTCACCGGCCTTCCCGAAGCCCTGACCACCGCCCAAAGGATGGCGGAGCTCGGCTACGATGCCATGGTTTTGGGGAACCACGAGACCTATCTAGGCCCCCCCTTGCGGGGGATGATCGCGGCCGCTCCTTTCCCGGTGCTGGCCACCAACCTGGAGGGCAGCTTGCCCACCAAGGGATACGCCCTGGTGGAGGCAGGTGGTCTGAGGGTGCTCATCCTGGGCTTCCTATGGAAGGAGATCCCGTGGACGCTTTGGCCTGACCTGAGGATGATTGACCCCATCCGTGCCGCCCGAGAGGCCCTGGAGAAAGCCCCTGCCCACGACCTCCTCATCTTCCTGGGGCACATGGGGATAGAGCGCGCCAGGCTGATCGCCAGGGCCTTCCCGGAGTGTGATCTGTTCGTCTTGGGACACGATCATCTGTGGCTGGAGGAGCCGGTGTGGGAGGGGGGGGTTCCCATCGTGGAGGCCGGGCATCGGGCGGGGGCGGTGGGTGGGTGCACTTAACCGACCGAGGTTTTTCTTACCGGCTCGTGCGTCGGCCGGAGGACGCCCCTCTTCCCGGCTTTTGGCTCCCCGCTCTTTTGACCCTGGCCGCCATGCTGGTTTCCCCTTAGGGGCAGCCGAGCCGGGACTTCTCCCCCGGCCCGGGGACCTCCGCCCGAACCCCTCCGGCGGAGAGCCTTCTCGCCAGGGCCGACAGGGCGCGGTCCTCCCCGTGCACGAGGAACGCCCTGGGCGGCCGGGCCTCCAGGGCCCAGCGCACGAGCTCCTCCTGATCGGCGTGGGCGGAGAAGCCGTTGATGGTCCAGATGTCGGCCTTCACCGCCACCTCCTCCCCCAACACCCGTACCCGTTTTGCCCCGTCCACGATGGCACGGCCCAGGGTCCCCTGGGCCTGGTAGCCAACGAATACCACCCCATCCTCCCCCCGCCACAGCCGATGGCGGAGGTGATGCACTATCCGTCCCCCGGTGCACATGCCGCTTCCGGCGATGATCACGTAGCCCCCTCCGGCATCGTTGAGGCGCCTGGACTCCTCGGCGGACCGGACGATGCTGAGGGCCGGGAACCGGAAAGGGTTTTCGGCCTCTGAGAACAGGCGCTGCCCTTCCTCGTCGAACCAGTCGGGGTACCGGGCGAAGGCCCGGGTGATCCCACTGCCCAGGGGGGAGTCCAGCACGATGCGGGTGTCCCGGGGAAGGTGGCGTTCCTTCCACAGGAGGTACAGAACGTACAGAACCTCTTGGGTGCGCTCGAGGGCGAAGGAGGGGATGAGCACGGTTCCCCCTCGGCCGAGCACCGTGACCAGGGCTTCTTGGAACTCGGCCACGGACTCCTGGAACGAGCGGTGGGTTCGATCCCCGTAGGTGCCTTCGCAGATTAGGAGGTCGGTCCTTGGGGGATCGGAGGGATCCCGGACGATGGGCCGGCCCCAGGAGCCCAGGTCCCCGGAGTAAAGGAGGCTGTGGCCGGCGGCTGACAGCTCCACCATGGCCGAACCCAAGATGTGGCCAGCATCGTGGAGTTTTACCTTCACCCCGGGGGCGAGCTCCACCTCCTGCCCGTAGCCCACCCGCAGGGAGAAGTGGTCCATGGCAGAGAGGACATCCCCGAGGTCGAACAAGGGGGTCGGCGGGGGCTCCCCCCGCCGGGCGGCCTTGCGGGCCTGGCGCTCGGCCTCCTCTTCCTGGAGATGTGCTGCATCCAGGAGGATCAGGCGGGCAAGGTCCGCCGTGGGCGGGGTGGAGAGCACCTGACCGGCGAAGCCCTCCCGCACAAGGCGTGGGATCATCCCACAGTGATCGAGGTGCGCATGGGTGAGGACCACGTAGTCGACCTCCTTAGGGTCGAACGGGAAAGGGCGGCGGTTTTTCCCCTCCTCGTGGCCCTGGAACATCCCGCAGTCGAGGAGGAGCTTTATCCCGGCCGCCTCCACCAGGTGGCAGGAGCCCGTGACCGTCCCCGCCGCACCCCAAAAGGTGATCTGCATGAGGTTATGGTAGCCTCGCCCTGCCGCGAGGTCCACAAAGGGGCTCAGCCGGGCTGAGCGACGTACGGGTGGGGGGCCTTTTGAGCAGCCTGTGCCAGAAGCTCCAAGTGCTTTTTCCCCACCACCGGCCAGATCATGGAGCGGCCGAAAGAGTAGGCCCGTCGCTGGATCCCCTCCCGACGTTCGGGACAGCCCAGAAGCTCCACGATCGCCCTGGCCATGTCATCCGGGGCCTGCGGCGGCACAAGAACGCCCCGCCCCTCGGCCAGGAGCTCCTGGGCATGCCAGAACGGGGTGGACACCACACACCTCCCACAGGCCAAGGCGTAGGTGAGCGTGCCCGAGGTGATCTGGTCCAGGTTGGGGTATGGGATGAGGTAGATGTCGCAGGCGAGCAGCCACCTGAGGAGCTCCTGGCGGTCCACAAAGCGGCCTTCGAAGCGGACGCTGTCGCCCAGCCCCAGGTGTTCCACCAGTCCCTTGAGCTCTTCCCGGTACCCCTCCCCGTAGGCCCGCCGGTGGGCGGGGTGCGTCTCGCCGAGCAAAACATACAGGAAACCAAGCCCCTTTTCCTTCACGATCCTCAAGGCCCTGATGGCCTCCTCTATCCCCTTGTCGCGACGGATGAGGCCGAACGTGAGGATGAGCGGTCGGCTCGCCAGCCCCAGGGCCTCTTTGTGCTCCCCTTGGGGGCCGTAGGGGACGTCCGGGGCCCCATGGTGGATGAACCGGACCTTCCTCCGGGGAACGTGGTAGATCCGCTCCAGGAACTCGACGCCGCGTCTGGCCATGACCACCACGTAATCCGAATGCCCTGCCACCTGATGCAGGAGCTCACGCTGGGCCGGGGTGGGCTTCTGCCTGACGGTGTGGAAGGTGGTGACCACCGGGCGGTGTAGGTGTTCCAGAAGCTCCAGCACCAGCTCCCCATCGGGGCCCCCGTAGATCCCGAACGTGTGTTGGAGGGAGACCACGTCCGTCTCCTCGTCCAGGAAGGCGGCCGCCTCCCGATAGTCCCCGGGGACCCACCGGCGCAGCCGGAATCCCACCTCCGGCCCAAAGGGGTACCCGCAAGGTACATCCTCCAGGGCCACAACCCTGATGTGCGGTTCGGGCCCCGTCCCCAGGGCGGCCCCCACCGCCCTTGCCAAGTCCTCGGTGAAGGTAGCGATCCCGCATTTCTGAGGAGGATAGGTGGACACGAATCCGATTCGCATCACAACCACCTCCTGAAAGCCGGGATTGGGAAAGAAAAAGGATGAGATCGGGCAATTATAACCAGGCCGACAAGGGCTCAACCAGGAGGGCGATCGAAACGAAATCGGGTATCTGTCTCAGTCCCAATGGTGGCCGAGCAGGGGGTTTCTGGAGCGGACGTTTGCCCAGGGGAAACCTCTACCATGCCCTCCCGGGAAATCCCCGCGCTTTCATGTCACGCGAAACTGAAAGGGTATGGGAGGAGCTGCCCGGGGATACGAAGTTCCCACGCCCTGTTTTGAGCGCTCCGGCCAGGGAGGGTTTTTAGTTTGCCCCGTTTTCCTTTCCCCACTATCCTGAAAGGGGGGGCATGGCCGGGTGGCGTTGATTCGGCGCGGGGGCAAGGATGAGGATCCGGCCGGTTTGGTTTGATTCCTTGGGAGCAAAGTCGATGTGCGTGCTCGTGCGCACGCCCGATCTTTCTTTGCTCATCGACCCCGGGGCGGCCATCATGCAGCCTGGTTACCCGGCCCCGGAGGAGCTGAAGGTTTATTACCTCGCCCTGGCCCAGCTGGCACTCGGAAAGGCAGCGGAAGAGGCCACCCACCTTGCCATCACCCACTACCACTACGACCACTTCCGTCCGGACCTGCCCGAGCTCTACCGGGGGAAGACGCTGTGGCTGAAGGACCCCAACTGCTGGATAAACCGCTCCCAGTGGACCAGGGCACGGGAGTTCCTAACGTCCTTGGCCGATCTGGAGGGTTGGGATCTCAGCGAGCGCCCCCCCATTCAGGAGGGCTACCCCGACCCGGTGGAGTCCTTGCCCTTGGCCTCCCGCACGGGGCGGCGGGAGGACCTCCTCAAAAGATGGCGGAGGAGGTTCTTGGGGCTTGTCCGGATGTGGGAAAGGGGGCCATGGGTGGACGAGGGGGCCTTCCAGGGCCGGGTGGCCTACGCCGACGGACGGGCGTTTCGGGTGGGGGGGACGGTAGTGCGGTTCACTCACCCCCTGTTCCACGGGGTGGAGTACGCAGGCCCCGGTTGGGTGCTGGCCGTGGTGGTGGAACACTCCGGGAGGAAACTCCTCTACAGCTCGGATCTACAGGGGCCGACGATCGAGGACTACGCCGCCTGGATCGCCGAAGAAAGGCCGGATGTCCTGATCCTGGACGGCCCGGCCACCTACCTCCTCGGGCCGTTCCAGTCGAGGGCCAACCTGGAGCGGGCCCTGCGGAACTGCGCCCGGGCGGTCCGGGGGGCAGGGGCGAGCCTCACCGTGCTCGACCATCACCTGACCCGGGAACCCGGCTTCCGCAGCAAGGCAGGCCAGGCCTTCTCGGCCGGGGCGGTCACCGGGGCGGAGCTCATGGGCCTTCCCCCCCTCACCGACCGCCTGGCCAGCTGGGGGAAGAAGGAAAAACTTGAAAGGGTCCTCAAGCTCGCTCGGGCCCGACAGCTGGATCTTGCCATCCTGACCCCACCGGAATACAAGATCTAAATCCGGAACAAAACCTTCTCGGAGTGGAAAAACCTCACCGCCGCCCACAGAAGCAGCCCTGCCACCCCCAGGGAGGAGAGGAGGGCCCATCCGACCTCCCCCAGGGTTAGCCCCCCCATGAGCGCCTGCTTTATGGCCGCCATGGGCCCGGCGATGGGGACGGCCAGCTTGGCCCCCCCCAGCTCCCCTCCCCCGAAGGTGGTGGAGATGCCCAAAACCACCACCAGCATGGTCACCGGAAGCAGATACGCACTCGCCTCTTTCTGGGTCCGGGCAAAGCTCCCCACGATGATCACCAGCGCCGACAGGGTCATGGCCAGGGGGACGAGGAGGGCCAGCACCCAGGCCACCGAGCCCACCGGGAGCCCGCCCAGCCCCACCCCGAACGACTGGATCCCCAAAAGGAGGCCGGCGGCGGAGAGGACGGCGGTAACCAGCGACACTGCCAATACGGCCATGAACTTGCCTAGCACTATCTCCCGGCGGGACAGCCGCGAGGAAAGCAGGGTGGCCAGGGTCCCCCGCTCCTTCTCCCCAGCGGTGATCTCCGCCCCCAGCCCCATGGCTCCGGTAAGGATGGAGAGCACCAGAAAGTAGGGAAGCAGTTGGGAGAGGAGCATCCGGGCCAGGGCCTCCTCTCCCCCCACGTCCACCTCCTCCAGGGTGAACGGGGGGGTCAGCTCCTCCGGGTCCACTCCCATGGCCACCAGGCGCTCCCTGGCCAGCCCCTGAAGGTAGTCGG
The DNA here is from genome assembly GCA_001508155.1 of Acetothermia bacterium 64_32. GTDB lineage: Bacteria > Bipolaricaulota > Bipolaricaulia > Bipolaricaulales > Bipolaricaulaceae > 64-32. Next base: position 36,906 of record LGFI01000004.1, read on the forward strand.
CCAGAAAGGCCTTCACTTTTGCCGCCCCGGCCTGGGCCCGCTGGTCCGCGGCATCGTAGTAGAGGGTGACGGCATATCCCAGCTCCCCCCGGGCCGGCTCCCGGCGCGCCAAGAGCAACACCTCCCCCAGCCCCTCGTCCATGGCTCCTTGCCCCCGCTCGAGGTCCCCAACGGACAGCACGGAGAACCCGGGGGCCTCCTCCAGGGCCCGGACCAGCTCGTCCGCCCCCTCCGAGACCACCACCAGCCTGGGGGCCAGGGAGCTGAGCTCCTCCTTTTGCCTTTGCACAAAACCCCCAATCAAGCCGAACAAAAGGGGGTAGAAGACCAGGGGGAAGGCCACGGTCATGAAGACGGTCCGCCGGTCGCGGACCGCCTGAAGGATCTCCTTGCGGAAGAGCAGCCAAGCCCCCTTCACCCGCCTGCCTCCACCTCCACCGAGAAGTGCCAGCGCGCGTACTGGGAAGCGGTCTTATCGTTGTCCTCGTAAACCGTGAGGTCGAGGTCGTAGGTGCCGGGGGACCAAGGCAGGGTGAGGGAGAGGATCCCCTCTGCGGTGTCGTTTAGGGCGGCGTCCTCCTCCGTGGCCACGATGCTCAGGGCAAGCTCCATCGCCGGGCCGGAGTAGAGGACCAAGGGGAGGGAGGCCGGTTGGACCTCCCCCTCCTTGCCGTTCAGCCGGTAGCTCAACACCCAGTCCGGGCCAACCCCGTTGTTCTCCAGGAGCTCTGCCTGGGCCAGGACCACCCGGAAGGCGGCCTCGGGCGCCGGAACGCCGGATTCGGCTGGGGCCTCGGGCTGTTCCGGCGCCGCTTCCTCAAAAGGGGGCTCCCCCCCCTTCTCGGCCGCCGCCTTGGTGCTGGGGGCCGAATCGTCCTTCCAGATCACCACGGACTGGACTGCCTCCCGGTTCCCATAGAGATCTATGGCGTAGTACTCCAGCTTGTGCGGCCCCTCCGGGCCAGGGATGGTGAACGGCTCGGAGTACTGCCGCCACTCCCCCTGGTCCACCCGATAGAAGATATTGGCCTGTTCCGATTCGTCCTCGCTCACCAGCTGAACCGGGGTGTGCGAGGTGGCCCATAGCTTGCCGTCCTCGGCGTAGTAGTGTGGATCGCCCACCAGGATGCGGGTCACAGGCGGCTGGATGTCCAGGTAAACCGTGAGGCTGCGCAGCGGCTCCTTGTTGCCCAGCCTGTCCACCGAGTAGTACTCCATCTTTATCACTGCCTGCCCGGGAAGCGGGAAGGGCTGCTTGTACTCCTGCCACCCCCCACCGTCGAGCCGGTAGAAGATCTTGTCCACCCCCACCCCCACATCCACCGAGGTCAGCCGGACTAGGCTCCCCGGGGCGAGCGCCACCAGGCCCCGTTCCCCCACCACCCCCAGGTCCAGCGTGCGCAGCGGGGTGGCCTCCGGGGGGAGCTCCACCGGCGGCTGAACCAGGGGATAGGCATCCGGCACCACCTCATACCGGGTGTCACCGATGCCATCCCCGTCCAAGTCCTGCCCCCGGTAGTCGGACCAGTAGTTCCCCCGGCCCTCGTGGTACCAGAGGTTGCCCTGGCCTTCGTCGCTGGCGGGCAGGCCGCAGGCGATGACCGAGTTGCCGTACACCAGGTTGCCGTTGGAGTTGCCGGAGATCACAATGCCCTTGTCGCAGTACCCGATGGCGTTCCCCACTATGGTGACCTGGCTTGCCGAAAGCAGGTGGATGGCCACCTTGCCCCCGTAGACGACGCAGCCCTCTATGCGGCCGTTCCTCACCGCCGAAAGGAGGATGCCCGCGCGCTCCTGGGGATAGCGGATCGTGCAGTTCCTGATCACGAAATGGGCGGTGGTGTGGTCGATGTAGATGCCGTAGTCGTACCCCAGGGTGTCGATGGTCCAACCTTCGATGATGTAAGGGTCTTCTTCGGTTCCAGAGCCCGCGACCACCCCGTTTTCCCAGGTGAAGCCCTCGTCCCCGTAGATGTAGATGGGGGCATGGGGGGCCCAGCTTTGTGCCACCGCCAAGGCAGCCCACAGCCCCAAGGCGAATAAGGCCATGAATCTCCTCACCATATACCCCTCCTTTTTAAAATCTCCGCCCGATGGTATCACGCCTCCCCCGCCCTGCCGGGGACAGGGTTCGCCCCCATAGGGGACAGGCCAGCCCGCCTCAAGGTGCGGAAGAACACCTCCTCGAAGTCCACACCGCCCACTTCCTCCCCGAGCTCTTCCGGGGAGCCCACCGCCACCAGCCTGCCCCGGTGGATGATCCCCAACCGATCGCAGAGGCGTTCGGCCAGGTGAAGGTCGTGGGTGGAAAGGAGGATGGTATGCCCCTCAGCACGCAGCCTGCGGATGAGTTCCGTCACCGTCCGGGCCACGAACACATCCAGGCTGGCCGTGGGCTCGTCCAGGATGAGCACGGGGGGATCGTGGATGAGGCACCGGCCCAGGGAGAGCTTCTGCCTCTCCCCGGCGGAAAGGGTCCCCACCCGGCGGTGCTTGAGCCCCTCCAACCCCAGGACCCGCAGGGTGGCTTCAGCGCGCGCCTCCACCTCCCCGGGGCCGTACCCGAATATCCGCCCGAAGAAAAGGAGCGTCTCCCACGGGGTGAGCCGCTCATAAAGCCCGGTCTCGGTAGTCAAAAAGCCGATCCTGGCCCGCACCTTTTGGGGGGCCGAAAGGATGTCGTAGCCCATCACCTCCGCCGTGCCCTCGGTGGGGGAGATCAGGGTGGCCAGCATCCTGAGGGTGGTGGTCTTCCCCGCCCCGTTGGGGCCCAGAAGCCCGAATATCTCCCCTTGCTCCACTGTGAAGGATACCCCGTCCACCGCCCGCACCTGGCCCCTCCTGCCCCGGAACACCTTGGTCAGACCACGGGCGGAAACCGCTTTCATGAAAGCTCCCTTTCCCCCAAAAGCTCGGCCAGCCTCTCCGGGAGGACCACCGTCCCGGCCGGGGTCTGGTTCTGCTCCAAGATGGCGGCGAAGAGCCGCGAGGTGGCCACCCCAGAGCCGTTCAGGGTGTGCACGAACCTGGGCTTGCCCCCACCGGCGGGCCGGAACCGGATGTTCCCCCTCCTTGCCTGATACTCCTCACAGTTGGAACAGGAGGAGACCTCGTAGTACCTCCCCTGCCCCGGAAGCCATACCTCTATGTCCACGGTCTTGGCCGACTGCTGGGCCAGGTCCTGGCTTGTGAGGAGCATCACCCGGTAGTGAAGCCCCAGTTCCTGGAGCACCCGCTCGGCATGCCCCACCAGGGCCTCCAGGTCTTGATAGGAGCGCTCAGGGGTGGTGAAGTGGAAGAGCTCGACCTTGTTGAACTGGTGCAGGCGGATCAGCCCGCGCTGCTCTTCCCCATATGTCCCCGCCTCCCGGCGGAAGCAGGGGGTATAGGCCACGTAGCGCAAAGGGAGCTCCTCCTCGGCCAGGACCTCATCTCGGTGGAGGTTCACAAGCAGGGACTCGGCGGTCGGGTTGAGGAATAGGTCGTCTTTTTCGCAGTGGTAAAGCTCGTCTTCGAACTTGGGGAGCTGTCCTGAGACGAGGTAGGATGTGCGGTTGGCCAGGATCGGGGGCAACACCGGGATGTAGCCGTGCTGCCGTACGTGGAGCTGGAACATCCAACAGACCAGCGCAAGCTCCAGCATCGCGCCCAGTCCGGTGTACATGGGAAACCTGGCCCCGGCCACCTTGGCCGCCCGCTGGAAGTCCAACAGCCCCAAATCCCTTCCCAGCTCCACATGGTGCTTGGGGGGGAAGTCGAACTTCTGGGGTTCCCCCCAGGCGCGGAGGAGGAGCTTTTCCTCCTTGGGGCCTGAAGGCACGGAATCGTGCGGGAGGTTGGGCAGCTTAAGGAGCTCGGCCTCGAGCTCCCCCTCCAGCTGGGAGAGCCTGCCCTCCAGCTCCTTCAGCTCCTCGGAGACCCCCTTGAGGGAGGAGATCAGCTGCTGGGCCTTTCCCTCCTCCCCTTGGGCCCTGAGCAGGGCCACCTTTTGGGAGCCCTGTTTCCGCTGGCGGCGGAGTTCCTCCACCCTGTGCAAAAGCCCGCGCCGCTCCTCCTCCAGGGAGAGGAGGGTGGAGAGGTCCAAGTCCGGGTCGCGGCGGCGAAGCCTGGCCAGCACCCCTTCGGGGTCCTCCCGCAGCTTGCGGATATCGAGCATGCCCCATTTTAGCTTTTCCCAGAGTGTCCCCGCCAGTATAATGGCCCCGCTGCGGGGTCTTTTATGTTATTAGGCCGAAAAAAACGCGTCTGTGTGGTCAGCTTAGACGGCGTATCCGATGATCTTTTGGAGGGGGCGTTCCAAGAGGGGAGGCTTTCGCCCCTGGCTGCGGTGTGGAAGCAGGGTGGGGTGGCCCCGCTCAGCTCCAGCATCCCCCCCATCTCCTCAGTGGCCTGGGCCACCTACGCCACCGGGGTGAACCCAGGGGGGCACGGGATCTATGGGTTCGTGGACCGGGATCCGCGCTCCATGGATCAGTACATCCCCACAGCGCGCGATGTGGCGGCCCCCACCCTGTGGGCGCGGCTGGGGGAGGCCGGGCTTAAGCCCACGGTCATAAACCTCCCCCTCACCTACCCGGCCCAGCCCTTCCCCGGGACCCTGGTGGCCGGCTTCCCCGCCCCGGAGCTGAGGCACGCCGCCCATCCCCCGGAACTGGCCCACACCCTGATCGACTCCGGCTACCTGGTGGACCCGGACCCACGGCTCGCCTCCGACCCCCCAGCCTTCTTCGCGGAGGTGAAGAAAACAATCGCCTGCCGCCGCAGGCTGGCACTAAGGCTGCTTAAGGAGGATTGGAACCTCTTCCACCTCCACATCATGGCCACCGACCGGCTCAACCACTTCTTCCTCCGGGCTCGCTTGTCAGGAACTCCTTACCATCAGGATTTTTGGAGCGCTTACGAGGATATAGCGGAATTAGTAGGGGAGGTGGTGGAGGGGTTACCAAAGGGAACCGAGCTTGTGCTCATGTCCGATCACGGTTTTTCCGAGGCGGAGTGGCAGGTGGACTTGAACCGTTGGCTTTTGGAGAAGGGGCTTCTCCGGCTGGAGGAGGGGGGAGCTGGCCCGCGGCGGGTGGCCCCGGATTCGGTGGCCTACTCCTTGACCCCAGGACGGGTTTATCTCATGCGCGAGGGGAGGGAGAGGGGGGGGTGGATAACACCCCGGGAGGCCCCTTATAACCTTGAGCGGGTGCGGGAGGCCCTGCTTGAGGTCCGGACCCCGGATGGTGGGCCGGCGGTAGCGGAGGTCTTTTGGGGGGAGGAGATCTATCGCGGGCCCAGGGCGGCCTTGGGGCCGGACCTGGTGGCCATCCCCACCCCCTCCGTGGAGCTGCGGGGCGGCTGGGAAGGGAAAGAGCTCGCCCAGCCCGCCCCCCGACAGGGGTGCCACACCCTGGAAGGGGCCTTCCTCTGGATCAGGGACAGGGAACCCAAACCCGGCAACATCCTGGACGTCCCACCCACCCTGTGGTCGCTTTTGAGGCTGCCCCTGCCGGGAGATTTCGAGGGAAAGGTGTTGATCTAGATGAAGCTCATAGTCTACTCCAAGGCCCTTTACTCAACCTGGATCTACTACTCCCCGGATCGGATCCTGTTCGATTGCGGGGAGGGGGCGAGCACGCAGCTTGAGAACAAGGCGTTCGCCATCCGGCACGTCTTCCTCTCCCACGGCCATGCGGACCACATCTCCGGGCTCATGGGCTTGATCAACATCCGGAACAACGCCATGGGGGATCGGGAAAAGGACCTGAACGTCTTTTTCCCCGCCGGAAGCCACTTCATCTCCGAGCTCATCAGCTACTTTGCCCGCACCAACCGCCGCCTCCGCTACCGGCTGGAATGGGTGCCGTTGGGCGCCGGCGACCGCGTGCCCCTCACCTCCGGCAGGACGCCCCGCTACATCGAGGCCTTCCCCACCGTCCACGCCCAGGGGGAGCCCTCGCTCGGATATAACGTGGTCGAGGTGCGCCGGCGGCTCAGGCCGGAGTACGCGGACCTTGCCCAGGAGGAGATCGTAAGGCTAGTGCGTGAGGGGAAGAAGGAGGAGATCACCGAGGAGTACCATCAGAAGCTCTTCTCCTACGGGGGCGACTCGGTCCCCCTGCGCCCGGCCGCCGTGTCCGAGACCGAGGTCCTCTGCCACGAGGCCACCTTCCTCGCCGACGAAGACCGAAAGGAGTACAAGCACGCTACCGTCTGGGAGGCCATCGAGGTGGCCAAGGGGGCGGGGGTGAAAAAGGAGCTCATCTGCTTCCACGTCTCAAGCCGCTACCGGAGGGAGCTGCCCAAGGTGGAGAAGGAGATAGCTGGGCTGGGGCTGCCGTTTCAGGTGACCCTGATCCCACCGGGAGAGGTTGTATATCTGGAGTGAAAGGAGGGCGCTTTGAAGTATGTACGGGTAGGGACGGAGCTTCCCGGGCCCAGGTCGAGGGAGGTCTTGGCCCGAAAGGGGCGTAGCGTGCCCAGGGCGGTGGCCAACCTCGCCCCGTTTGTGGTGGCTCGGGCAGAGGGCGTGACGGTTGAAGATCTGGACGGGAACCGGTTCCTGGATTTCTCCGGCGGCTGGGGGGTGTTAAACGTGGGCCACAACCACCCCAAGGTGGTGGGGGCGATCAAGGCCCAGGCGGAGAGGTTCGTGCACACGGACTTCACCGCCGTTCCCTATGAGGTGTGGGTGGAGCTGGCCGAACGGCTCGGCCGGCTTGCCCCCGGGACGAGCCCCAAGAAGACGGTGTTCTTCAACTCCGGGGCCGAGGCGGTGGAGAACGCGGTCAAGATCTCCCGGGCCGCCACCGGGAGAAAGGCCGTGATCGTCTTTGAGAACGCCTTCCACGGCCGCACGTACCTGGCCATGACCATGACCCACAAGGCCATCCCCTACAAGGCGGGCTTCGGCCCCTACATGCCGGACGTGTATCGGCTTCCCTATCCTTACCCCTATCGCAACCCCATATCCATGGGGGAACTGGAAAGGAGGTTCCTTTCCTTGGTCGATCCAAACGAGGTGGCCTGTGTGGTGGTTGAACCGGTGATCGGGGAAGGGGGATTCATCGTACCCCCACCGGAGTTCCTGCCTTTCCTGCGCGAGCTTGCGGACCGGCACGGTTTTCTGCTTGTGGCCGATGAGGTCCAGACCGGGGTCGGCCGCACCGGGAGGTTCTTCGCCAGCGAGCACTTCGGGGTGGAGCCGGACCTCGTAACCTTCGGGAAGTCCATCGCCGGGGGGCTTCCTCTGTCTGGGGTGGTGGGGAAGGCCGAGGTCATGGACAAGCCCATCCCCGGCTCGCTGGGCGGGACCTACGTGGGGAACCCGGTGGCCTGTGCCGCCGCCTTGGCGGTGCTGGACGTGGTGGAGGAGGAGGGGCTGCTTGCCCGGGCCGAGCACATCGGCTCGCTCCTGAGAAAGGGCCTTGCGCGCCTTCAGGCGAACTTCCCGATCGTGGGGGAGGTGCGGGGCCTGGGGGCCATGGTGGGGATGGAGCTCGTGCGCGACCGGGCGACCAAGGAGCCGGCCACGGAGGAAACCGGCCGCATCCAAAGAGAAGCCCTGCGCCGGGGCCTCATCTTCCCCACCGCCGGGGTCCACGGGAACGTGATCCGCTTTTTGATCCCCCTGATCACCCCGGACGACGCCCTGGAGGAGGGGCTTTCCATCCTGGAGGAAGCATTCCAAAGCGCGCTCGCCTGACAAGGGGCGGAAAAAGAACCGGGGTTGCCGTTTCCCCGCCCGGGGTTAATATGGGGTTCGCCGGGTGAGGGGATTGACGATATCCATAGCGGAGGCAAAACGGCTTTTGGGGAGGGCATTTGGCTACTCCCAAGCCCATAACCTCAACCCCAGGTTCTTCCTCGGGCTCTCGCTTGTGGGGGCTGTGATCCACCTCCTCTATTACCTCCCCTGGCTCAAGGGGAGTGGGGCCGAGCTGGGGTTTCTCGTGGCCTTGAGGGCCCTGGCCATGGTGGGCCCCTTATACATCCTCCTTAGGGGCAAGGGGATCGCGCCGGCGTTTAACCTATCGCTTCTTGTGAGCTGGTCGGTGGGCACCGCCTGGCACGTCTGCTACTTCGTCTACCTCTGAACCCCCCACCGTTTGACGGGTAAACTTTTTTTAGCTATACTGCATTCCGGATATGGTCCTTGAGGGGATTGGGGCGAGGATCCGTGCCCTTCGGCGCAAGAAGGGCCTTACGCTCAACGAGCTCGCCTCCCGGTGTCAGCTTTCGGCCAGCTTCCTTTCCCAGGTGGAGCGGGGGATGATCTCCCCATCCATCGTTTCCCTCTACCGCATCTGTCAGGTACTGGAGATCCCCATCTCGCACCTTTTGGCGGAGCCCATCCCCCCCTGCCTCCCTGGTCATCCCGGCCCAAAGCCAGCTCCACATCAAGCTCGCCAGTTCGGCCGTCTCATACCGGTATCTTTCCGGCGCGTTCGAGGGCCGGCTGCTTGAGGCCCTGATCAACGAGTTCCCCCCGGGCCATCGCCATCCCCTGGCCACCCATGAGGGGGAGGAGTTCGGTTACGTCCTTTCGGGTCATCTCATCCTGCGGATAGAGGAGCAGGCGTTTTCCCTGGGGCCAGGGGACAGCTTCCACTTCCCCTCCACCCGGCCCCATGGCTATGAGACCGGCCCCGAGGAGGGGGCCAGGGTGCTGGTGGTATCGACCCAAAAGTTCATCGACACGGTGGTGGAGAGGAACAGAAACGCCTTGGAGGGGGAGGACCGGTGAGGGTTATTAACACAGCCAATCGGGGGAGGTGTGGATGTACAGGCTGAGCACGGACGTTGGCGGAACGTTTACCGATGGGGTGCTCCTGGACGAGGCCACGGGGGAGGTAAGGGTGAGCAAGGTATCCACCACCCCCCAGAACCCGGCCATCGGCACCATCCAGGCCATAGACAGGTTCGGCGTGTCCCTGAAAGAGGCCTCCTTTTTGGTCCACGGGACCACGGTGGTGATCAACGCCCTGATCGAGGAGAAGGGGGCCAAGACCGCCCTCATAACCACCAAGGGGTTCCGGGACGTTTTGGAGATCGGGCGGTGTAACCGGGTGGAGATGTATGACCCCCTTTACCGCAAGCCCCGCCCCCTTGTCCCCCGGTTCCTCAGGTTCGAGGTGGAGGAGAGGATCTCGGCCGCAGGCGAGGTGCTCGTCCCCCTGCGGGACGAGGAGGTGCTCGAGCTGATCTCAAGGCTCCGCGCCCAAGGGGTGGAGGCGGTGGCGGTGTGTCTGCTCAATTCCTATGCCAACCCCGCCCATGAGGAACGGGTGGGGGAGCTTTTCGAGCAGCACTGGCCCGAGGCGGCTGTCTCCCTCTCCCATCGCATCACCCGGCGTTTCTACGAGTACGAGCGCACCAGCACCACCACCCAGAACGCTTATGTGATGCCGGTGGTGCGTAGGTATTTGGCGAGCCTGGAGGAGGAGCTTGGGGGGAGGGGGTTTGGAAGGGCCCTCCAGATCATGCAGTCCAACGGGGGGGTGATGACGGCGAAGGTGGCGCGGGACATCCCCATCGCCATGGTGGAGTCGGGCCCGGCGGCCGGGGCGATCGGGGCGGCGCAGCTGGCCGGCCTCATCGGCTATGAGAACGTGATCTCATATGACATGGGGGGCACCACCGCCAAGAGCTCCATCATAAAGGGGGGGCTGCCGGAGACCACCGATCAGTACATGGTGGAGGGGAGGCCCATCCTCCTTCCGGTGGTGGACCTGCGGGAGATCGGGGCCGGGGGCGGCTCCATCGCCTGGATCGACGAGGCCGGGGCCTTGCACGTGGGGCCGCGGAGCGCCGGGGCGGAGCCCGGCCCGGCCTGCTACCTCCGCGGCGGGGAGGAGCCCACCGTCACCGACGCCAACCTGCACCTGGGGATCCTGGACCCGGAATACTTCCTGGGCGGAGAGATGCGCGTCTCGCCCGAGCACGCCCGCCGGGCCATCGGGAAGATCGCCAGCTTCTTCGAAATCAGCGTGGACGAGGCGGCCCTGGGGATCATCGAGATCGTGAACACCCACATGTCAGGCCTCCTCCAGTCCATGACCGTTAAGCGCGGCTACGATCCCCGGGAGTTCGCCATGGTGGCCTTCGGGGGGGCTGGCCCCATCCACGCCGCGGCCATCGCCAAGGAACTCCATATCCCCACGGTGATCGTCCCGCCCGCCCCGGGGGTGTTCTCCGCCTGGGGGATGTTGATGGCCGACCTCAGGCACGATTTTGCCCGCACCTACATCACCCCGCTTGCGGAGGCCCCCTGCCAGGAGGTGGAGGCCATCTTCCGGGAGCTGGAGGCCCAGGTCCGGGACCTGTTCGCCCGGGAAAGGGTGGAGGAGGGACAGGTGGTGATCCACCGAGAGCTCGGCCTGCGGTACCTGGGGCAGGAGCACACCCTGGACGTCCCGGCCCCGGCGGGCTTCTCCGAGGAAGACAAGCCGAAGCTGGCCAGGGCGTTCGACGATCTCCACCTGCGGGTCTACGGGCACAACGCCCCCCGGGAGCCCAAGGAGATCGTGTCCCTGAAGGTGGTGGGGATAGGCCGGGTGAAAAAGCCGACCCTCAAGGCCGTCCCCGCGGGCGGGGAATCCCCGCCGGCGGAAGCCCGGCTAGGGGAGAGGAAGGTCTACCGGGGCCAGGGGAAGTACGCCGCCTTCGCCGTGTTCAGAAGGCAGGCGCTGCTTGGGGGAAACCTGATCCCAGGCCCGGCCATCATCGAGGAGCCCACGGCCACCACTGTGGTGGAGGAAGGGCAGCTGTGCCGGGTTGACGAGTACGGCAACCTGATCATCCAGACCCAGAAGGAGGGAGCATGAGGGTGGACCCGATCACCCTGGAGGTGATCCGCAACCGGCTGATCGCGGCCAGCCGTGACATCCGCAGGGTGGTGGAGAGGGCGGCCTACAGCCCCGTCCTCTACGAGGTGGTGGACTTCAGCTGCGGGATCCTGGACGAGGCGGCCAATCTGGTGGCCGAGACCCCGGGGCTCCCCATCTTCCTGGCGAACCTCTCGGATGCCGTCCGGGCCACCTACCGAACCATCGGCAGGGAGAACCTGCGCCCCGGGGACGTGATCCTGTGCAACGACCCCTACAACGGTGGGGGAACCCATTGCCCCGACATCGTGGTCCTGTGCCCGGCCTTCTGGGAGGGGGAGATCCAGGGTTGGGCCGCCTTCCGGGGGCACACGGTGGACATGGGCGGCATCTACCCCGGGGGCTGGTACAGCAACACCACCGAGGTCTTCCAGGAGGGTTTCCGCCTCCCCCCGGTCAGGCTGATGGTGGCGGGGGAGCCCAACGAGGACGTGTTCCGGCTGATCGAGGCCAACACCCGAGTCCCGGACGCGGTGCTTGGGGACATCCGGGCCATGATCGCCGCCGTCCGCACCGGGAGCCAGCGCCTGCTTGAGCTCATCGAGCGGTACGGCCTTGAGACCACCCAGGCGGCCATCCGGGAGATCCTGGATCAAGGGGAGCGGCTCGCCCGGGCGGCCATCCGCCGTATCCCCAACGGGGTCTATACAGCCGAGGCGATCCTAGACGGGGACGGAAACGACGATGAGCCCCTGGATGAGGAGGTCCGGCTCAAGGTCACCCTGATCGTGGAGGATGAGGAGATCACCGTGGACTTCACCGGCACGGACAGGCAGTGCCGCGGGCCGATGAACGTGCCCTTGCCTTCCACCATCTCCTCGGCCAGGTACGGGTTCAAGATCGTGACCACCCCGGATCTCCCCAACAACGAAGGGTTCTTCCGGCCCCTTAAGATCATCGTCCCGGAGGGGACCTTGCTCAACCCCCGCTTCCCGGCGGCCACGGCCATGTGGCCCACCCCCACCACCTCCATCCCGGACCTCATGCTCAAAGCCCTGGCCCCGGCCATCCCGGATCGGGTGCGGGCCGGCCACTTCGGGGACTCCATGGCCGACTTCATCTACGGCACCGACCCCCGTACCGGCCGCTATTATGTGTGCGCCGAGCCGGACGCCGGAGGTTACGGAGGCAAACCCTTCGAGGATGGGGAGTCCGCTCTATTTTCCATGAACTTGGGCGACACATATAACGTCCCGGCCGAGGTGGCCGAGGTGCGCTACCCCTGGCGGGTGGAGCGTTTCGAGCTCATCCCCGACTCCGGTGGGCCGGGCAAGTTCCGGGGAGGGCTGGGGGTGAGGCGTGACTACCGCATCCTGGGGCACAGGGCCGGCCTCACCGTGACCACCGACCGGGTGAAGTACACCCCCCCGTGGGGCCTGTTCGGCGGCCGCCCCGGCAAGCCCAGCATCACGGTGGTGTACCGCCAGGGGGGTAAGGAGGAGCGTTGGCGGAAGGTATCGAACCTGCCCCTTGAGCCCGGCGAGGTGGTGAGCTTTCAGACCGGAGGAGGAGGGGGCTACGGCCCTCCTTGGGAACGGGACCCCCAGGCTGTCCTCCGGGACGTGATAAACGGCTATGTCACCTGCGAGAAGGCCAGGGAGGAGTACGGGGTGGCAGTAGTCGAAACCGAAAACGGCCTTGAGGTGGACCTTAAGACCACCGAAAGGCTGCGTAGGGAGCTCAAAGATGGCGGGGAATCCTAGGATCGTCTTCGCCTTCGAGCGGGGCGGGGAGCTTGAAGCTGAGCTCCTTCCGGAGCTGGCACCCGTCACCGTGGCCCGCGTCCTCGGGCTCCTCCCCATCGAGGCCACCCTCTACCACACCCGCTGGTGTGGCCGGGAGATCTACCTCCCGATAAAGAGCGGGCTTGAGATCCCCAGGGAGAACCAAACCGTCCAGACGAACACCGGGGACGTGGTCTATTGGCGGGAATGGGAGAAAAAGGAGCCCTCCGAGGCCATCTCCATCTACTACGGGGCCGAGCTCGTCCGGGACCATCGGGGTTTCTTGCCGGTCAACGTCTTCGCCCGCGTCCCCCAAAGCCAGTGGAAGGCCATCGAGGAGGTGGGGCTGCGGGTCTGGCAGCGGGGGGTGGAAAGGGTCTGGGTGAGGCTGAAGGGGGGATCGTGAGCCACTTCGAGGAGCGGCTTTCCAGGGCCCAGGGCCTACTTGTGGCAGAGGGGGTGGGGCTCCTTGTCATCTCCCCCGGGGCGAACATGCGGTATTTAGCTGGGTTCACCGACGAGGCCGGGGAGAGGGCCCTTCTTTTCTTCGTGCCGCCGGAGGGGGAGCCGGCCTTCCTTGTGCCAGAGCTCTACGCGGCCCAGGTGGAAAAGCGGGCGGCCTTCCCCCCTACCCACGTGTGGCGCGACTCCCAGGGCCCACGGGCGGCCCTGGAGGACATCCTGCGCGCCTTCCCCGGGGGGAAGGTGCTGGTGGACGACGCCATGCCGGCCAAGGACCTCTTGCTCCTCGAGGAGCTCCTGCCCCAGGCGGCCTTCCGTCCTGCCTCGCCCCTTATGCGTCGGCTGCGCATGAGGAAGTCCCCTGAGGAGCTCTCGGCCATGCGCCGGGCCGCGGCCATAGCCGACCGGGCCTTCCAGGCCATCTCAGCCCGGCCCCTTTCCGGGCTCACCGAGCTCGAGGTGGCGAAAGCGTTGGAGGAGGAGATGCTAAAGGCCGGGGCGGAAGGGGCAGCTTTTGAGATCCTGGTCGCCTCAGGGCCGAACAGCGCCCTGCCCCACCACCGGGCAGGCAGGCGCAGGATAGAGCCGGGGGATGTTGTGATCCTGGACTTCGGCTGCCGGGTGGACGGCTACTGCTCCGACATCACCCGCACCCTGGTCTTGGGGGAGCCCCCTGCCCGGGTACGGGAGCTCTACGAAGTCATCCTCGCAGCCCAAAGGAAGGCGGTAGAGGCCGTCCGCCCCGGGCTCCCGGCCCAGGAGGTAGATCGGGCGGCTCGAGGTGTCATTGCCCAGGCCGGCTACGCCGACCACTTCACCCACCGCACCGGACACGGGATCGGTCTGGACGTCCACGAGGAGCCCTACATCGTGGAGGGGAACACCCTCCCCTTGGAGGAGGGGATGACCTTCTCGGTGGAGCCGGGGATCTACTTCCCAGGGGAGTTTGGGCTGCGGGTGGAGGACATCGTGGTGGTGACCGAGGAAGGCGCCGAGAGCTTAAACAATTGCCCCCGCACCCTGCGGTGCGTGGGCTAAGGGGGGTGAGAGCCGAGAGGACTATGCAAGGGCAGGGAAACATTCAGGTTAAGGAGGTGTAGTACATGAAAAGGACACTGGTTTTGATGGTATTTGGCCTGCTCCTTTGTGGAGTGGGGCTGTTTGCGGCGGAGAACGTGGTGGTGATAAACGGCTATCCGGTCATCTGGGCCGACCCGGCGGTGGGCTCAGACTGGTACGACACCGAAGTCCTTTACAACCTTTACGATCCCCTAGTTTATCCCACGCCCGAGGGCTCGGTCAGGCCGCATCTTGCCACCTCGTGGGAGGCGGTGGATGGTGACCTGGCGCACTGGCGGTTCTACCTGAGGCAAGGGGTCAAGTTCCACGACGGCTCTGAGCTCACTGCCGAGGACGTTGCCTTCTCCATGACCCGCTTCATCACCATGGGCAAGGGGAACTCCGGCCCGTTGGGCAAGGTGACGGCCGAGGTGGTGGACGAGTACACGGTGGACTTCTTCCTGGACAAGCCCAACGCCCTGTTCCCCGAGCTCCTTGCCCTTTTCTTCCCGGTGAACAAGGAACAGGTCCTGGCCCACATCGGCCCGGGGAGCTACGGGGACATGGGGGATTACGGGGAGGAGTGGCTTTCCACCCACGATGCCGGCACCGGCCCGTACATGATGGTGAGCCACACCCCTGGCCAGCGCCTGGAGGCGGTCCGCTTCGCGGACTATTTCCTGGGTTGGGATGACCCCTTCTGGGGGCCGGATGAGGTCCCCATCGAGCGGGCCATCTTCATCATGGAGACCGACTACACCACCCTCATGACCCTGCTCAAGCGGGGTGACCTTGACCTGGAGCTGAACGGCGGCTGGACGCTGCCCCAGATGAGGGAGATCCAGAGGACCGAGGGGGTTAGGATCGAGTACATCTGGGGGCAGAACGTGACGGTGTGGATGAACACCCAAGCACCTCCCACCGACGACGAGCACTTCCGGAAGGCGATCCTCTATGCCTTCGACTACGAGGCCCTGCTTGCCCCCTACGAGCCGTTCGGCTACACGGAGACGGGGATCGTACCCCCGGACATGCCCGGCTATGTACCGATCGAGCCTCAGCCCAGGAAGCAGGACCTGGACCGGGCACGCCAGGAGCTGGCCCTCTCCAAGTACGCCGATCAGCTTGGCCAGGTGAAGGTGGTCTTCCACTACTGTGGTGGGCTGGCGTTCGAGGAGGAGGTGGGGCTGCAGCTCCAGGCGGACCTCGCGAAGCTGGGGATCAAGGTGGAGGTGGTAGGGCCGCCCTGGCCCCAGTACTCGGCGGAGTGCTCCTCTCCGGAGACCACCCCGAATATGGTCATATTCCTGTTCGCCCCGCAGGTGGCACCGCCGCTTGACTACTACACCTTCGACATGTACCACCCCGAGGGCCTGGGCTGGATATTCAGCGCCCACTGGTACTTCGAGGATCAGGAGGTCCTGCGGCTCCTGGAGGAGACCAGAACCACGGTGGACTTCGAGAGGCGGCTTGAGATCTACAAGCAGCTCCAGCCCATGATCGCAGATCACGCCCTGGCGCTCTTCCCCTACTACAAGCCGACCCCGTTTGCCTGTCAGGCCTATGTCGCCGGCCCGAAGGAGAAGATCCCCATGGTGGGGCCCTCGGAGTCCCTGTACAACTGGCGGATAAACCTGCGGCTCAAGGAAGAGCTCCGAGGTTAGGCAAAAAGGGAGGGGGAAGCCATTTCCCCCTCCCTTTGATCTTTTTAGGCTAGGAGGGATAGCGGTGGGAGCCTACATCGTAAAACGGCTCTTGCAGTCGATCCTGGTACTTTTCGGGCTTTCCCTCTTGATCTTCTTCATAGCCCGGGTGGTGCCGGGGGATCCGGCCCGGGCCGCACTGGGGAACCTGGCCACCGAGGAGCAGGTGGAGCGCCTCCGGGCCGAGATGCACCTGGACAAGCCCTTCTTCGTCCAGTATTACTACTGGCTGATCTCGGTCCTGCACGGGGATCTGGGGAAATCCCTTTACACCCAGCGGCCGGTTACCCAAGACCTGGTGCAGTTCCTGCCAGCCACCTTGGAGCTGATGCTGTTTGCCACCCTCATCTCCCTGGTGGTAGGGCAGACCATGGGGGTGTTGTCAGGCTATTTCAGAAACTCTTGGTTCGATGGGCTTTTCCGGGTGATCTCCTATGCTGGGGTGGCCACCCCTCCTTTTGTGATCGCGATCTTCTTGCTCTTCATCTTCAGCCAGCTTCTGGGGCTTGCCCCAGGGGTGGGCAGGCTCCCCATCACCATGGCCGAGCCGCCCCGGGTGACCGGGTTCCTCCTGATCGACAGCCTCCTTGCCGGCAGGCCAGATGTAACCCTGGTCGCCCTAAAACACATGCTCCTTCCGGCCATCAGCCTGGCCATCGCCCACATCGCTCAAGAAGGGCGGATCACCCGCTCCTCCCTCATCGACGTGCAGCAGAAGGACTACATCCTGGCCCACCAGGTGCACGGCATCCGGCCCACCAAGGTGATTTTCAAGTACCTGCTTAGGCCCTCCATCGTCCCCACGGTCACCGTTATGGGAATGGACTTCGCCTTCCTCCTGTCAAACGCTTTCCTTGTGGAGGTGGTTTTCATGTGGCCCGGGTTTTCGCGCTATGCAGTGAACGCGATGCTGAGCAAGGACCTCAACGCCATCGTGGCGGTGGTGCTGGTGATCGGGCTCACCGTGGCCCTGGTGAACCTCTTGGTGGACGTGACCATTGCTTTCCTCGATCCCACCGTGAGGATCAGGAGGAGGGGGGGATGAGCAGCCGGAAAGAAGCAGCCCTTGCAGTGTGGCAGGCCCGTTGGAAGGGGCTTTCCCGGGGCTGGTACAGGTATTCCCGCAACCCCCTGCACGTGGTGGGGCTGGTGGTGCTGCTCTTGATCGGCCTGGCCGCCGGCCTGGCCCCTTACATCACGCCTTATCCTGAGCACGCCGGGCCCTACACCAACTTCCGGGAAGCCGGCCTCCCCCCCAGCAAGGCCCACTGGTTCGGCACCGATCGGGTGGGGAGGGATGTGTTCACCCGGGTGATATTCGGCTACCGGTTCTCCCTGCTTTTGGGGATAGTGGTGCTCTCGATTTCCGTGCCGATCGGGGTCTTGTTTGGTCTCATCGCCGGCTACAAACGCGGCTCCTGGATCGAGACGGTGCTCATGCGGGTGACGGACATCTTCCTCTCGGTGCCGCCTTTGGTCCTGGCCATGGCGGTGGCGGCCATGCTCACCCCGAACCTGTTCAACGCGATGCTGGCGATCTCGATTTCCTGGTGGCCCTGGTACAGCCGGCTGATCTACGGGATGACGGTTTCCTTGAGGGAACAGTACTTTGTGCGGGAGCTTGAGCTGACCGGGGCGGGGAAGCTCCAGATCCTGCTCCGGGAGATCCTGCCCAACTGTTTGGGGCCGCTTCTAACCAAGGTCACCCTGGACATGGGTTTTGCCATCCTCATGGGGGCCACCCTGAGCTTCGTGGGCTTGGGGGCCCAGCCCCCCACCCCGGGCCTGGGGACCATGGTGGCCGAGGGGGCCAAGCGCCTGCCCGCCGAGTGGTGGAGCACCATCTTCCCAGCGCTGGCCATTGTGGTGGTGATCTTGGCCTTCAACCTGGTGGGGGATGGCCTGCGGGACGTGTTCGCCGAGGAAGAAGTGTGATGGAAAGGAATATGGAGTCGCTGGTCCAGGTGAAGGGGCTGTCCGTGGGCTTTCGCGTGTTCGAGGGCCTGCTTAGAGTGCTGGACGGGATCTCCCTCCGGATCGGACAGGGGGAGAGGGTGGGCCTGGTGGGGGAGACCGGCTGCGGCAAGACCACCACGGTGAAGTCCATCCTCAAGGTACTTCCCCAACCCCCGGCGGTGATCTTCGGGGGCGAGGTGCTCTTCCGGGGTAAGGACGTCTTAAGGATGGGCCGGCGGGCGGTACACCAGCTCCGCCGGAGCTCGGTGGCCGCCATCTTCCAAGACCCGTTGCAGGCCCTGAACCCGGTGTTCACCGTGGGAACGCAGCTTTCCGATATCGTGCGGGACTGGGCGGCGGGAACAGGGAAGAGGCTTTCGAAGAAGGAGATATTCCGAAGGTGCGTGGAGGCCCTGGCCCAGACCGGAATGCCGGATCCGGAGAGGATCATGACCTGCTACCCCATCCAGCTCTCCGGGGGGATGCGCCAGCGGGTCTGCATCGCCGAGGCACTTGTCCGCCCGGTGGAACTGCTTCTGGCGGATGAGCCCACCACCAACCTCGATGTGACCATCCAAGACCAGATCCTGAGAAAGCTGGACGAGCTGGTGGAGGAAAAGGGGATGTCCATCCTGCTCATCACCCACTCCCTGGGGGTGGTGATGGACCTCACCGAACGGGTGTACATCATGTACGCCGGCACCATAGTGGAGGAGGGTAAAACTGAGGAACTCTTCACAAACCCAAAGCACCCTTATACCCAAGGGCTACTCAAGAGCATCCCCAAGCTCACGGGGGAAGGGATCAGTCAAGGTATCCCAGGGCGGATCCCAAACTACTTGCATCCCCCCTCCGGCTGTCGGTTCCATCCCAGGTGTGAACACGTGATGCCCATATGCACACAGCAGAAGCCACCCCTCACCGAATCCGAGGGGGTGGCCTGTCACCTTTACCGGGGTGATGTGAGATGAAGGACGTCGTCCTAGAGGTCGTCGACCTGAAGAAGTATTTCCCCACCAAGCGGGGGACGGTCAAGGCGGTGGATGGGGTGAGCTTCACCGTCCAGGCGGGTGAGACGTTGGGCCTGGTGGGGGAGTCCGGCTCGGGGAAGACGACCACCGCCCACTGCATCATCGGCCTTTACCCCCCGACCAGTGGGGAGCTGCGATTCAAGGGGCAGGACATAAGCCGTGGGTTTGAAAGGCGGCCGCTTTCCCTGCGGCGGGAGATCCGCATAGTTTTCCAGGATCCAGGATCTTCCCTAAACCCCAAGCGCCACGTGGCGCAGATCCTGAGCGTGCCCCTCAAGGTGCACCGGATCGTGGGCCGCGGGGAGCGGCTTTCCAAGGTGCGCGAGCTCCTGGAGATGGTGGAACTCCCCCCCGACGATTACCTTTACAAGACCCCGCGGGCACTGGGCGGGGGGGAGATGCAGATGGTGGCCATCGCCCGGGCTCTTGCCACCTCCCCCTCCTTGGTGGTACTGGACGAGCCCACCTCCGCCCTGGACGTATCCGTGCAGGCCAAGATAATCAGCCTCCTTTTGCGGCTCCAGTCAGAGCTGGGGCTCACCTACCTTTTCATCACCCACGACCTTTCCCTCATGAGGAACGTGGCCAGCCGGGTGGCGATCATGTACCTGGGAAAGCTGGCGGAGATCGCCCCCACCCTGAAGTTCTTCCGCAGCCCTTTACACCCCTATACCAAGATGCTGCTTTCCTCCGTCCCGGTGGTCTCCCCGGAGGAACGGGCCCTGAAGCCCGAAAAGGTGGTGTCAAGGGGGGAGATCCCAAGCCCAGTGAACGTGCCACCAGGCTGCAGCTTCCATCTGCGCTGCCCGGAAAAGGGTGAAGCCTGCTCCCAGCTGGACCCCACACTCCAGGAGATAGAAGAAGACCACTTCGTCCGCTGTCTGCAGTTCCAGGGCCCTCCATGAGGAATGTTCATCTTGCCTTCTTGGCCAGGGCCTCCATGTACCGGAGGACGCGCACGTCGAACTTGTTATCCTCCCGTAGGTGCTCCTCCAGATTCTCCATGTGGCAAAACAGGGAGAGGGCCTGTTTGAACTCTGGGGTTAAACCTCCATCGACCTCCCCTTGCCAGTAGCCCAATTTCCCGAGTAGCCCCTGCAAGGTGGAGACCAGGGTTTCATCCAGGGGGATTAGGTCGGCTGGCCCGGCCGGGGCAAAGTAAAGCTGGTGGAGTTCAAAGAGCCTTTTAAGTTCCTCTATGGGGCGGGGATGATCGTCCACCCGTAGGTCGATGTACCGGTCGTTTCGTCCCCCATAGCCTCCCCCTTCCCGGACTACAAGCAAGGCGGCGGACTGCTGTCCACGTCGGTCGCCGCCGGCGGCTTGGCCTGCCTCCAGGGCCGCAAGCAGCCGCTCGGCCAGACTGCCGGAAACCTTGATGAAGGACTCGGCCATGGCCTCCACCACAGCCTGGGAAACCAGGATGTTCCCCTGGCAGGAGAAGCTCTCCCCCACAAGGTGCCCTGCCCAGGGAAGGCAACGCTCCCCGGTGAAGGCGGCAGCACGGCCGTGGGCATCCACCATCCCCACCTGCCGCAGGGCCCGCTCAGGATCCGCGCTTGTGAGGCGGTCGAGCACATCCTCGGGGGACAACCCCTCGGCCAGGAGCTTCAGCCCCTCCGGGCCGTAAGCGGTGTTCGAATAAGATTGCGTTGCAATTGCCCCCACCTTGGCCTTGGCCCAAGGCACCACTGCCCCCACCGCGAGGAACTTGGACTGGACGGCCACCCCAAGCTCCTCCGCCTGGGGGTCACACGCCACGACGGAAAAGGTGCCCATGATCAGAGGATCACCAGGCTCTCCAGGTCCCGGGGGTAATAGGTGAGGATCTCCATCCCCTTTTCGGTGACCAGCACCGTGTCCGAGTGGCGGAAGCCGGCAAACCCAGGGATGAAGATCCCCGGCTCCACGCTGAGCACCATCCCCGGCTCAAGCACCGTCTCGTCCCCGATGTCCAAGAACGGGGCCTCATGGATCCCTATCCCCAGCCCGTGCCCGGTGTGATGCCGCCAGTACTCCATGATCCCCCGCTCCTCATAGACCTTCCTCACCGCGGCATCCACCTCTTTGCACGGGACCCCCGGCCTTATCGCCTGAAAGGCAGCTTCCTGAAGCTCAAGCATGAGCTTAAAGTACTTTTCCTGCTCTTTCGTCGGCTCGCCCACGATCATGGTCCGCTCGAGCTCGCTGCGGTAGCCGCCTATCGCCGGGCCTGTCCCGGTGATGAGGACATCCCCCTTTCGGATCACGGCGTTGCGGGTGAGGGAGTGGGGATAGGCGGAGTACTTCCCGATCTGTCCCCGGAAGCCCACGAAAACCGCCTCCGCCGAGCCGGTGAAGGACCTGTCCTTTTCGCCATAGGCCTTGACCATGGCCATGGTGGCCTTAAGGCTCGCCCGCAAGCTTATCTCGTTCTCAAACAGGCCCGGCCGCGTGTACTCCTGCAGGAGCCGATGGGCCAGGTTCCCCCACCTCACGCTTTCCTTTATGAGGAAAATCTCCTCGTCGGACTTTATCCGCATCATCTCCTCGACGAGGTCGCGGGCGGGCTCTATCTTAGCCCGGGGAAGGAGCTCACTCAGCTTCGGGCCCCGATACCCGTAGACGGCCGGAGCCCCGTCCCCATCGCAGCCGATCCTCTTTTCCGCAAGGCCTAGCTCCTCCAAAAGGTCCTTCAGGTAAAGCATGGGATGACGGATGGAGGGATACTCCGGGTATTTTCTTACGATAACATCGTAGGCGTAGAGCTCCACGTGGTCCCCCTCTAGCTCGGGCACGAAGAACCAGGCCTTCCCGCCCGCCAAGATGAGGCACATGGGACGCTCCGTAGCGATGAAGCTGAAGTTCGTAAGGTAGAATATCTGCTGGGGATCGAACAGGCACAGGGCGTCAAACCCCTTGTTTGCCATCCGCTCGAATACCCGCTCCCTCCGCCTTTTTAGTTCCTCCTTGCTTATCTCAAGCCGCATCCTCCCCTCCTTGGCTCCACGGCTCCCGGACGGGGCGGCGCCGCCACTCCGGGGAAGCCGATACCACCTTCCCCTCCTTCATCACCCAGCTCACCTCGCCCAGGACGGCGATGTCCTGAAGCGGATCCCTATCCACCATGATGAGATCGGCCACCTTCCCCGGCTCGATCGTCCCCAGCTCTTCCGCAAGGCCCAGGGCCTCGGCGGCCGTCTTGGTAGCGGCCTGGATCGCCTCCATGTTGGAGTAACCGTATCTTGTGAGGAATTCTATCTCCCTATGGAGCATCGCAAACGGACGAGTGGCCCGGATGTTGTCGGTCCCGGTTGCCACCTTGACCCCGTGCTTGTGCACGATCTCCATCGTCCTCGGGATGTCCTCCATGATCCCGGTATACACCCTGAGCGTCCCCTCTATCCGCTCCCGATCAGGGTGATAACGATATTCCCCTTCTTTTTGGTACTTTTCTTTCAAGGCCTTGGCTTCCTCGAAGATGTCGTGCAGCACCCACAGGGTGGGGACGAGGACGATCCCCTTTTCGGCCATGATGGCGGCCGTCTCCTCCTCTATTGCGATCCCGTGTTCGATGGTGTCTGCCCCGGCGAGGGCGGCGGCTTTCGTCGCGCTGAAGGTGCTGGCGTGGACGGCGACCCGCATGCCCAGGCGGTGTGCTTCCTCCACCCCGGCCTTGAGCTCATCGATTGTGAACTCGGAAAAGTCCCCGTGGCGATTTGAGGCAAGGAGCTTGATGAGGTTCGCCCCGGCCTTCCTTTCCCGTCTCACCGCCTGTTTCACCGCCTCCGGGCCGTCGGCCTCCAGGGCGGAGCACCAGTCCACCGGGCCGGAGCCATGGCCCCCGGTGATGCAGATGCCCGCCCCGGCGGCCAGAACCCGAGGCCCCAGGACCAACCCCCGGTCGATGGCCGTCTTGAGGGCGAGGGCTATATAGCCGGAACCGAGGTCCCTGACGGTGGTCACCCCGGCCTGCAGGGCACACCGCAGGTTCCTCAGGGCCACCACCCCGGCGTAGGCCTGCGGCAGGCCCCGGGGCGGGGTGGGGACGAACCCGGGGTAGTAGACGTGGACGTGGCAGTCTATCAGCCCCGGGAGCAGGAACCTCGCCCTGGCATCGATGATCTCCACCCCTTGTGGAATGGGAACCTCCCCCTCCCTCCCTACCGCGGCAATCTTGCCCTCTTCGACTAGAACAACGCCGTCTTCAATCGGTGGCGCTCCCGTGCCGTCGATGATAGTGCCACCCACGATGGCCGTTTTCATCTCCTTCCTCCTAAACCTTCACATCCAAGAGGTCCCTGAGCCCGTCCCCTAGGATGTTGAACGCTAGCACCGTGACGAAGATGGCCATCCCCGGGAAGATGATGGCGTGGGGCGCCTGCCTTATGTAGGGGCGGGCGGTGTTCACCATGAGGCCCCACTCCGGGGTGGGGGGGGAGATCCCCACCCCCAGGAAGCTCAGGCCCGCGGTGGTCAGGGCGGCGGTGCCCATGTCCATGGTGGCCAGGACCAGGATGGGGCCGATGAGGTTGGGCAGGATGTGTCTTAGGATGATCCGGGTGGGACCGGCTCCCAGGGCGCGCGCCGCCTCCACGAACTCCTCTTCCTTGAGGGCCAGCACCGACCCCCGGGCCACCCGGGCATAGGTCGGAAGCGCAAACACCCCGATGGCCACGATAACCGGAACCAAGCCGCTCCCCAACACCACCGCGATCAGGATGGCCAGGAGTATCCCCGGGATGGAGAGGAGGACGTCCACAAAGCGCATCACCAAGAAATCCACCGTCCCCCCGAAGAAGCCGGCCACAAGGCCGATGGCCACCCCGGTGGTGAGCCCCACCAAAAGCGCCGAGGCGCTCACAAGGAGCGTCACCCTCGCCCCGTAGACGATGCGGCTGAACACATCCCGCCCCAGCTCATCCGTCCCGAGGAGGTGCCCCTCCCCAGGCGGGGAGAGGATGTGACGAACGTCGCACCGGTTCGGGTCATGGGTGGCGATCTGGGGGGCGAAGATGGCCAAGGTGATAATCCCCAGCACCACCAGGGCCGAGAGAAGCATCAGTTTGCTTCCAAAAAGCCTTTTTGCTCCTCGCCTTTTCATCTCAGTCGTAGGTTATCCGGGGATCGATGGCCACGTAGACCAGGTCTACCAGGAGGTTTATCAGGATCACCCCGATCGAGATCACCAGGACGGTTGCCCGCACCACCGGGAAGTCGTTCCCCACAATCCCCTGATAGAGGTAGCGGCCGATCCCGGGCCAGGCGAACACCGTCTCGGTGATGGTGGCCCCGGCGATGATCACCCCGAACTGGAGTCCGAACACCGTCACCACCGGGATGAGGGCGTTCCGCAGGGCATGGCGAAAGATGACGGTGGACTCCCGCAGCCCTTTCGCTCGGGCAGTGGCAAGGTAATCCTCCCCCAGGACCTCCAGCATGGAGGAGCGGGTTAGCCGCACGAGGAGCCCCCAGCTGGGGGCGCTTAAGGTGATGCCGGGCAGGATGATGTGCTTGAGTCCTTCCCAGGTCCAGAACGGCCCCCCATAACCTGATGCGGGCAGCCATCCCAGCCGCAAGGAGAAAAGGAGCATCAGCATAAGCCCGAGCCAGAAGTTGGGCAGGGCCATCCCGGCCAGGGCCAGGACCCTCAAGAGGTGGTCAGGGAGGCTGTTCCGATAGACCGCCGACAGCACCCCAAGCGGGATGCTAATCAGTATCGCCAAAAGCAGGCTGAACGCCCCCAGCTCCAAGGTGGCCGGGTACCTGGCCTTCAGGGCATCGATCACCGGGCGGCCGGTCTGGATGGAATTCCCCAGGTCTAAACGGGCAAGCTGTTTCAGATAAAGGAAGAACTGCACGTGAAGTGGCTTGTCCAGCCCATAGGCGGCCCGGATCTGATCCACCACCTCTTTGGTCGCCCGCCCCGCCCCCGGAGGGATGAGGAGGGACATGGGGTCACCCGGGGCAAGGTACAGGGAGAAGAACACCACCACTACCACCCCAAAGGCCACAAGCGCCCCAATGAGAAGGCGCCTTACGATGTAAGAAGCCATCGAGCCCGCCCTCTAAAAAAGGGGAGGGCAGTCCCCTGCCCTCCCCTCTTCCTTACCCCTTCCACCACTTATTGGCCCCGAAGAGCTGCCCCTCGGGGGTCACCTTCACCCCGTGCAGGGAGGGCGAGCCCACGTAGAGCTGCTTCACCCAGATCCCCAAGGCGGCGTAGGCGTTCTCGTCGAAGATCCGCTGCAGCTTGCGATAAAGCTCCGCCCGCTTTCCCTGGTCAACTTCGGCCTCGGCCGCCTCTATCAGGGACTGGAGCTCCGGAAGCTCCACCTGGTGGATGGACCAGTAATCGCGGGAGTCCCAGGAGTAAAGCAGGATGGGTGGGGTGGGGAAGGAGTTCTGGAACCACCAGGCGATGTCGTAGTCCCCGGTGCGCACTTGATCGTAGAACATGTGCCGCTCGGAGAGCAAAAGCTCCGAGCCGATCCCCACCTCAAGCAGCATCTGCTGGATGAGCTGGGAGCCCCGCAGCCAGTCCCCGGAGTCCGGGGCCCGGAAACGCAGCACGATGTCCTGCCCATCCTTCTCACGGATGCCGTCGCCATCGGTATCCACATAGCCGGCTGCGTCCAGGATTTCCTCGGCCTTCTCCGGGTCACAGCAGGGGGCAACCACCTCCGTTTCCTCAAGCCACGTACCGGGAAAGCCCAAATTCCGCTGCAGCTCCCCAAATCCCCCGAGCACGGCGTCGATGAGCACCTGGTGGTCGATGGCATAGCAGATCGCCCGCCTCAACGCGAGGTCGTCTAAGGTGGCCAGGTTGAATACCACATCGGCCGCGTTGACGAACCCCCAAACGTAAAGGGGGTACCCTTCTGCCTCAAGCCGCCTGGCCTCGGTGGCGGAGAACACCCCCAAAAGCAGGAAGTCCACCGAACCCCGCTCCAGCTCCACCACGGCCGTCTCCGGGCTTGGGACAAGGCGGACTACGACCCGATCGAGATAGGGTTCGCCTCCCCAGTACTGGGGGAACTTCTCAAACACCATCTGCCGGTCGCGCTCGTATTCCTCCCCCACCAGCTGGAAGGGGCCGGTGCCTGGGACGGGGTCATCCGGGCCCCGGTCGGTCCAGGCCTCGGGGTCGGTGATGTAAACGAACTCCAGCTTCCCAGGGAAGTCGGGGTCGGGCTTGGAGAGGTGGATCTCCACGGTGAGGTCGTCCACGGGGACCACCTCCTCCACGTTGGCCACGTGCCCGGCAGCCGGGAGTGCGTTCTCCGGGTCCCGGATCCGTTCGATGTTCTCCTTCACCGCCCGGGCAGTGAGGGGCCGGCCGCTGTGGAAAAGCACCCCCTCCCGCAGGTGGAAGGTGTAAACCATCCCGTCGGGGGATACCTCCCAGGAGCTCGCCAAGACCGGGAGAAAAGCCCCCGTCTCATCGAAGGACACCAAGGGCTCGGCCATGAGAAGCGCCATGGAATGCTCCCCCATGTTGGAGGCCTTATGCGGGTCGGGATCCGCTACGTAGTTGCCTCCATAGGCGATCACCGCCACCCCGCCACGCTCCTGGGAAAACCCCAACATCCCTGCCAAACCAACCACTACAAATAGCAGGACAACCCTCTTCATGCCTTCCTCCTTTCTTGCTGTCCTCTGGGCCAAACCCCAAAGCTCCTGCCGCCTATCACCCCCTTTGTTAAAGCACTGCTTTTAGCCTAGCAAGCTGGGGAAGCCTTGTCAAGTTCTTAAAACCTGCTCCCAAGCCCGGGTTTGACTTGCCATCTTTTGAAGCTATACTGTAAGAGGTCATGATGGCGGGGTTGGGGGAGCGGATTGGGGAGAGGCTGGCGGCCCTGAGGCGGGCGCGGGGGCTTACGCTCACGGAGCTTGCGGCCCGCTGTGGGCTTTCGGCCAGTTTTCTTTCGCAGGTGGAGCGGGGGGTGTCTGCCCCGTCCATCGTCTCCCTTTACCGGATCTGCCAAGCGCTAGGGATTTCAGTATCCCAGGTCCTGCCCGAGCCGGGGCAAGGGGGCTCCCCGGTGCGGCAGCACTCCTCCCAGCCCCCCTTGAGGATCTCGGAGAGGGGGGCCACTTACATCTACCTCTCCGGGGATTTTCCTGAAAGGGAGCTCGAGGCCCTGGTAAACGAGTTCCCCCCAGGCTACCGCCATCCTATGGCCGCCCACGAGGGGGAGGAGTTCGGCTACGTCCTTTCTGGGGACCTTGCCCTCACCATCGAAGACCGCACCTACATGCTGGGCCCGGGGGACAGCTTCCATTTCCCCGCCCGCCGCCCGCACTCCTACCATACCCGCCAGGGGGCCAAGGTGCTCATCGTCTCCACCCAGAGGTTCATCGAAGGAGGGGGAGGATGAAGGGGGGCATCACCGGGCTCGTGTTCGACATAAAGAGGTATGCCATCCACGATGGGCCGGGGATAAGGAGCACGGCTTTCCTCAAGGGCTGCCCGCTTGACTGCCTTTGGTGTCACAACCCGGAGGGGAAGGACCCGCGGCCTGTCCTTTCCTTCGTGGAGGCGCGGTGTCTCTCCTGCGGGGCCTGTGCCGCCGCCTGCCCCGAGGGCGCTATCGACTTCTCCCCCGGCTCCTTTCCCAAAACGAACCGGGAGCGATGCACCGCCTGCGGGGCCTGTGCCGCCGCCTGCCCCACCGGGGCCCGGGAGATCATTGGCCGCCGCTACACCCCCCAGGGGTTGATCGAGGAGCTCTTGCAGGACCGGCCGTTCTTCGAGGCCTCCGGGGGCGGGATCACCTTCTCCGGGGGGGAACCCCTAGCCCAACCGGAGTTCCTCAGGGAGTGCCTGATCCTCGCCCGGAAAAAAGGCCTCCATGTGGCCCTCGACACCTCCGGGTACGCGGAACCGAGGCTCTTCCTGGAGCTCGCTCGCCTTTCGCACCTCGTGCTCTACGATCTAAAGGACATGGACGAGGAACGGCACCGGAAAAACACCGGGGTCCCCTTGGCCCCGATCATGAAGAACCTGCAGTCCCTTTTTGAGGAAGGGATTCCCGTTTGGATAAGGATCCCCGTGATCCCGGGGATGAACGACGGCCCGGAGACGATCCGGGCGTATGTGGATTTCCTGTCCCGCCTCCCCACAAAGCCCCCGGTCTTCCTCCTGCCCTACCACGACATCGGGAAGGAGAAGTACCGGAGGCTCGGGGTTCCCAGCCGGCTGGACGGGCTCAAGCCCCCTTCGAGGGCGAGGATGGAGGAGCTGGCACGGGCCTTTTCGAAGGCAGGCCTTGAGGTGCACATCGGGGGGTGAGAGGGATGACCGAGAGGGTGAAGCGGCTCAGGGAGGCGTCGATGGCGGCTCAGCCCACCATCTCTGCCGAGCGCGCCAAGATCGTAACCGACTTTTACCGGGAGAATCTGGGAAAATACCCACCGCCCATCCTGCGCGCCCTGGCCTTCAAGGAGATCTGCGAGAAGAAGGAGATCTACATCGGCGAAGGCGAGCTCATCGTGGGCGAGCGGGGCCCGGGCCCGAAACTCGTCCCCACCTACCCGGAGCTCACCTGCCACTCCCTTTCCGACCTGGAGATCTTAAACACCCGGGAGAAGACGCGCTATCGGGTGCCCGAGGAGGCCTTCGAGCTCTACGAGCGGGAGATCATCCCGTTCTGGCGGGGAAGATCCCTCAGGGACAGGATGTTCTCACTCCTCCCCCAGGAGTGGAAGGACGCCTACGAGGCCGGGATCTTCACCGAGTTCATGGAGCAGCGCGCCCCGGGCCATACCGCCGGCGACGGGAAGCTCTTCCGGATGGGGCTTTTCGATTTCAAGAAGAAAATCGCCGATTCCCTGGCGCGGCTCGATTTCGAGCGGGATCCCGAGGCCTATGAAAAGCAGGCGGAGCTCATCGCCATGGACATTGCCGCCGACGCCCTGATCACCCTGGCCAGAAGGCACGCCCAGGCCGCCCGTGCCTTGGCCGAGAGGACCTCCGACCCCAAGCGCAGGGCCGAGCTCCTCAAGATCGCCGAGGTGTGCGAGTGGGTTCCCGCCCACGCCCCTAGGAACTTCTGGGAGGCCCTGCAGGGCTACTGGTTCTATCACCTGGCGGTGATCACCGAGCTCAACGGCTGGGACGCCTTTAACCCTGGACACCTGGATCAGCACCTCTTCCCGTTCTACAAGAAGGACATCGAGTCCGGGGCCCTCACCCCGGAGGAGGCCAAGGAACTCCTTTCCTGCTTCTGGATCAAGTTCAACAACCAGCCGGCCCCGCCCAAGGTGGGGGTCACGGCGGCCGAGTCCGGCACTTACAACGACTTTGTGAACATCAACCTCGGGGGCCTCACCCCTGACGGAAAGGACGGCTCAAACGAGCTTTCCTACCTCATCCTGGAGG
This sequence comes from Acetothermia bacterium 64_32, assembly GCA_001508155.1. Classification (GTDB taxonomy): domain Bacteria; phylum Bipolaricaulota; class Bipolaricaulia; order Bipolaricaulales; family Bipolaricaulaceae; genus 64-32. Next base: position 66,075 of record LGFI01000004.1, read on the forward strand.
TGGCGGACGAGCTACACCTCCTCCAGCCCCAGGTGAACCTGCAGGTATCCCGGCTGACCCCTGACTCGCTCCTTGAGGCCGCCTGCCGGGTGATCAGGAAGGGCTACGGCTATCCCCCCTTGTTCAACGCGGATATGGTGGTCCAGGAGCTCCTCAGGCAGGGGAAGACGATAGAGGACGCCCGGGAGGGGGGGACAAGCGGCTGTGTGGAGACCGGCGCCTTCGGGAAAGAGGCCTACATCCTCTCCGGCTACTTCAACCTCCCGAAAGTTCTTGAGATCACCCTGAACAACGGCTGGGACCCTAGGACGAAAAAGAGGATTGGCCTTGAGACCGGGGATCCACGGGATTTTGAGAGCTTCGATGAGCTCTTCTCCGCCTGGGAAAGGCAGCTCCGGCATTTCATCGACGTCAAGATCCGGGGGAACGCGATCGTCCAGGGGCTTTATGCTGCGGAGATGCCGGCGCCGTTCCTCTCCATCATCATCGACGACTGCATCGAAAAGGGGAAGGACTACAACGCCGGCGGGGCCCGGTACAACACCACCTACATCCAGGGGGTGGGGATCGGGACCCTCACCGACTCCCTTTCGGCCATCAAACACCACGTCTACGAGTGGGGGACCATCACCATGGATGAGCTTCTGGAAGCCCTTTCCACCGACTTCGAGGGGAGGGAAACCCTGCGCCAGCTCCTCCTCAACAAGACCCCCCGCTATGGGAACGACGACGACCGGGCGGACGGCCTCATGCGGAGGGCCTTTGAGGCCTTCTTCCGAGCGGTGGAGGGGCGCCCTGCGCCCCGGGGTGGGGTCTACCACATCAACATGCTCCCCACCACCTGTCACATCTACTTCGGGCAGGTGACCGGGGCCACCCCGGACGGGAGGTTGGCTTGGCAGCCCCTGTCGGAGGGGATCTCCCCGGTCCAGGGGGCGGACCGGAATGGCCCCACCGCGGTGATCAAATCCGTCGCCAAGATGGATCACGCCAAGACCGGCGGGACGCTCCTCAACATGAAGTTCTCCCCCCAGGTCCTCTCCGGGGAAGAGGACATAAGAAAGTTTGCCCGGCTCGTTCGCACCTACTTCACGCTGGGGGGGCACCACGTCCAGTTCAACGTGGTGTCCGCCAGGACGCTGCGGGAGGCACAGAAGAACCCGGAGGAGTACCGGGGGCTCCTCGTGAGGGTGGCGGGCTACTCCGACTACTTCTGTGATCTATCGCGTAAGCTCCAGGACGAGATCATAGCCCGCACCGAACACGAAGCCCTGTAGGGGGTTGGGGTATGGATCTGGAGCGGATGCGGAATTGGCGACCCCCCTCCGGGTGGCCGGTTATCACCGCCATCGACGCCCACGCTGCCGGGGAGCCACTCCGGGTGATCGTCTCCGGCTGGCCGGAGCTCCTGGGTCCGAGCGTCCTTGAGCGGCGCCGGGCCGCAAAAGAGCATTTTGATCACCTGCGCACTGCGCTGATGTGGGAACCCAGGGGACATGCGGATATGTATGGGTGCCTCCTCATGCCCCCGGTGTCCCAGGACGCCCACTTCAGCGTGCTTTTCATGCACAACGAGGGCTACAGCACCATGTGTGGCCACGGGATCATCGCGGTGGTCACGGTGGTGTTGGAGACCGGCCTGTTTCCCCTTACCTGCCCCGAGACCGAGCTACGAATTGACACCCCGGCTGGGAAGGTCACCGCACTGGCAAGAGTAGAGGCCGGAAGGGTGGCGGGAGTCCGGTTCAGGAACGTACCCTCGTTCGTGGTGGCGCTGGACGAGGAGGTGGAGGTTCCAGGGCTGGGCCGGGTGCGATATGACCTCGCATTCGGCGGAGCCTTCTACGTCTTCGTGCGGGAAGAGGAAGTGGGCATCCCCCTGGAGGCGAAAAGCGTGCCCGCCCTCATTCGGGCAGGAACGGCGATCAAGCGCGCGGTAAGCGCCGCCAGGCCGGTGCGTCACCCTTTGGAGGAGGAGCTGAGTTTCCTTTACGGCACCATCTTCGTGGGCCCGCCCCGCACGCCAGGCGCCCACAGCCGCAACGTCTGCGTGTTCGCCGATGGGGAAGTGGACCGCAGCCCTACCGGGACCGGGGTAAGCGCCCGGCTGGCCCTCCACTGCCTTCGTGGGGAGATCGGCCTGGGGGAGTCTTTGAGGATAGAAAGCGTGATCGGAACAAGCTTCACCGGGAAGGTTGTGGAGGAGACCAAGGTCGGGCCGCTCCCGGCAGTAGTGCCCGAGGTGGAAGGGCAAGCATACATTACTGGGGTTCACGAGTTCGTGCTCGCCCCGGATGACCCTTTGAAGCACGGCTTCCTTTTGGGCAGGGAAGATGCCTGAGCAACCCCTGGTTTTCCTTTCGGCGGCGGACGTAAAGCAGGCCCTCCCTATGAGGGAGGCCATCGAGGCCATGGAAGAAGCGTTCGTTGAGCTTTCCTGTGGGCGGGCCGTGGTGCCCAAGCGCATGCATCTTGCGATCCCAGAGCTTGCCAGCACGGCCTTGCTTATGCCCGCCTACGCCCAAGGGTATGTGGGCTTGAAGCTCGTCACCCTATGCCAGGAAAACCCAGCCAAGGGACTGCCCCTGATCCACGCCCTGGTGGTGTTGGTGGAAGCGGGGGAAGGGCGACCAGTGGCGGTATTGGAAGGCAGCTCCCTCACCGCCCTGCGTACCGGGGCGGCCTCGGGGCTTGCCACCCGGCTTCTGGCGCGTCCGGAGGCGGAGGTGGCTGCGATCTTCGGCGCCGGCGTCCAGGGACGCACCCAGCTGGAGGCGGTTTGCATCGTGCGTCCCATCTGGAAGGCCTACGTGGTTGACCCAGATCGGGAAAAAGCTCGGACGTTTGCCGCCGAGATGACAGAACGGCTTTCCATTCCGGTGCGGGTAGCCTCCCCGGGGGAAGCCCTGGCGGAGGCCGACGTGGTGTGTACGGCTACCACCTCAACCACCCCTGCCTTCTCCGACCGCCAGCTAAAGGAGGGGGTGCATATAAACGCCATCGGCTCTTATAAACCCCACATGCAGGAGATCCCGGAGGAGACGGTGTGTCGAGCTAAAGTGGTGGTGGACCAAAGGGAAGCCTGCCTAGCTGAGGCGGGAGACCTGATCGTCCCATTGAAGCGAGGCCTCATAGAGCCAGGCGATATCCATGCCGAGCTTGGGGAGATCGTGGCCGGAGTGAAGGAGGGGAGGACCTCCCCTGAGGAAATAACCCTGTTCAAATCGGTGGGAAACGCGATCCAGGACTTGGTAGCTGCAGTCAAGGTTTTTCAGGCGGCGCAGCGACAGAGGTTGGGTACCAATATCCCCCCAATGTGAGGTTATCCTTGCATTTTGCGAGTGGTGGGCAAAGTAGGATCCCAGGTAGTGGAGGGGCTATGAGCCGGGAACGTAAGGCAACTATTCAGATCCGCACAGGGGTTGAGAAGGCGGCCACCGGTGAGTTCGTTCTTGGAGAGTGAGGGTCGACGGGAGCTGGACAGGGCGTCAGGCTTCTGGCCCAGAGGCCTTTAGGTCCCCCTTGGGTCGCGCGAATGTAAGAAAAATACTTGTCTTGCTCCTCGAAAAACATTAGAATGGAAGGGCTCCTGAGGGAAAGGGGATGGTGGTGAGAGCCGCACAGGTGGTCCTTTTGGTGGTGTTCCTTACGACCGCGGCCGCAGCGCGTGAGCTTGTGGCCACGGATTTCTCCTGCAGTGGGGTCTACGAGGGCGGTTTTTGCTGGCTTGAGGACGTGCGGCTTTATGCCACCGCCACCTGGCGGTTTTCAGGCGTCCCCCAAAGGGCCTACCTCACCTTGAGGCTGGAGGGGATGGCGGAGGACCCCTGTGAGGATTGCGTGGGCAGGGACGTCCTTTTACGGATCTTCTACGGGCCGGGCAACGGGAGCTGGGACAGGATGGACCTCCTTTTGCGCCATCGGGCCTTGGGGTGTAATCCCGGCTGGTACACCGTCTCCGGGGAGATCGAGTTCTTGTGGCTGCCGGAGACCGCCGCCTCCGAGCTTGTGGTCATCGTCCAACGGGTTATCCTGTGCGATCCCCATGTGGGCTTCAACCTGCACAGCCTCGTCCTCGAGGTCCCCGAAGAAGGCCCCCCCGAGCCCTCGCCCACCCCCCCACCCCCTCCCCTGGAAGGATGCGTCGTCCCCTCGGTGGACGGCTGCTTCGTGGACTTCCAGGGGAGCGGCTGCCCCGTGCCTGAGCTGCCACCGACCGACATACCCCGGCAGGAGCTCCCGGAGACCAACGGGCCTGGGGAAGCAGTCCTGATCGCTCCTGGGGATTACGTCGGCCAGCTGGGGGGGGCGCTCGGGCGCTCGGGGATAGATCACCACGATTGGTACCGCGTACGTACGGGAAGGGGCGAGGCCCTGGTGGTATGGATCGCTGCCGATCCCGGGCTTCAGTTCGATGTCCACTTCCTTGACATCTGCGGGAACGAGCAATTCCGGTATCAGGGTGGACAGGAGCTTCTCCAGTGTATAGCCCCCTGCACCGGGGCCGGGGAGGCCTGCGACTGGTACATCCGCATCGTGCGAAGGTCCGGACAGGGCAGCTACTACCTTTCCCTCTACCCGGCGATCCCGGAGGGGAGCCCCTGAAAGGGCCCCCGATGCTGTTCGTGGGGCTGGATCTGGCTTGGTCCCCTCGTAATCCAAGCGGTTTGGTGGTCTTGGAAAGGGCAAAGGGGGGCTGGCTCCCTTCCCATTGGTCGGCGGAGCTGGGGGACGATCCGGAAATCCTGGGGTTCATAGCGGAAGCCGTGGGGGCGGGGCCGGCCTTGATCGCCATCGACGCCCCGCTCATCGTGCCCAACGAGACCGGTTCCCGACCCTGCGACCGTGAGCTTTCGCGGGTCTATCGTAAGAGGGAGGCGGGCACGCTTCCGGTAAGCCGCGCTGGGCTGGGGGGCATGGTCCGGGGCGAGGCCTTGGTGGAAAAGCTTTCGGAGCTCGGGTTCGAGCTGGAGGCCCAGGTGGAAAAAGGGGCGGCCGTGCGGCAGGTGGTCGAGGTGTTTCCCCACCCGGCCATGGTGGAGCTGTTCGGGCTCGAGAGGACCTTGAAGTACAAAGCGAAAAAGGGGCGCCCGCTTGAGTTCCGCCTCAAAGAGTTCTCCCAGTACGTAGAGCTCCTCCGCTCCCTCAAGCGGTGGCAGCCGGCCCTGGCTGCAGGAGCCCTTCTCCCTAAAGCCCTGCATGGGCTGAGGGGAAGGGCCCTGAAGGCCTTGGAGGACCTGCTTGACGCATGCTTCTGCGCCTACATCGGGCTTTGGCTCTGGCACTGGGGCCCACAAGGTTACCGGGTATTCGGAAGCAAGCAGGCCGGCTTCATAGTGGTCCCCACCCGGCAGAGGGCCTAGCTTTTCTTTACATAAAGGTAACGCTTTATCTCCTGTTTGGTGGACTTCTCGAAGGGCTTGTCCACCAGCTTCACGTCCTCCTTGCTCTTTATGCGTTTGAAGGTGGCCAGGTTCTTCTGGGCCTCTTTTATGCGTTCCCAGATCAGTTCTAGGGCCGCAGCCTCCTCCTTTATCCCCTGGCGGCCGAGCTCCTCCCAGTTAGGATAGATCATGGCGGCCACCACTGGGATCCCCCCCTTCTTGCGCTCGTAGACGAGCACCTCTTCCACCTCGGGGATCAGGGAGAGCTCCCACTCCACCTCCTCTGGATACACGTTCTTCCCGGACTCAAGCACGATCACGTTCTTCTTGCGCCCGGCGAGGAAGAGGTGGCCACTTGGGTCCAGGCGGCCCAGGTCCCCGGTGCGCAGCCAACCGTCCTCGGTGAACACCTCAGCGGTGCGCTTGGGGTTCCTGTAGTAGCCCAACATCACGTTGGGGCCGCGCACCAAAACCTCTCCGTAGCCGTCGGCGTCCGGGCCTTGGATGCGTATCTCCACCCCCTTCAGGGGTCTGCCTACGGTCCCAGCCCGTCTGGTGAAGGGCTTGGAGAAGGTGAGGACCGGCGAGGTCTCGGTAAGCCCGTACCCCTCTATCATCCCGAGGCCAAGGCGTCTGAAGCCGATCCCGACTTCGGCGGCCAAGGCCGCCCCCCCGGAGACGAAGAACCGGAACCCCGGGGTGAGGAGGTTCTTCTTGATGAACTTGCCCAAAAGGCGGGGGGCGAACCGGAAGAGAAGCCGACGCAGCAAACTGGATTGGAAGTTCTCCTCAAGCCTCCGCCACAGGGCATGGTAGAGCTTGGGCACCCCCACCAGGATGGTGACGCCGCAGCGGCGGGCCACCTCTATCAGGTTGCGGTAGTCGTCGGTGTAGGACACCGTGGCCCCGGCGGCAAGCAGTGCCAACAGCACGGTTAGCCCATAGATGTGGTACCAGGGGACGATGGAAACCACCCTATCCTCCGGCCCTACTTGGATGGCCTCCAGGATCCCCTCCACGTTGGAGGTGATGTTCCGGTGGCAGAGCATGACGCCCTTGGCGTCCCCGGTGGTGCCGGAGGTATACATGAGCAGGGCCAGGGCCTCCGGGTCTAGGGGCACATCCGGGGCGGCCTCTGCCTCCTCGGGGAGGAGTTCCCACAGGGAGAGGGCCCCTGGCATGGCCTCCACTGACACCACCTCCCCAAGGGAGGGGATCTCCTCGGCCAGGGGCAGGAGCTCCTCGTACCGTCCTGGGGCGGCGAAAAGCATCTTCACTTCCGCTTCCTGGAGGATCCGGGCCACCTCAGCTGGCCGTAGCCCGGCGTCCAGGGGCACCGCCACCGCGCCCAAACGTTGTATTGCGAGAAACGCCACCGCCCAGCCTACAGAGGGCTTGGCGATGATCGCCACCCGATCGCCCTGCTCCACCCCCTGGGCCGACAGCCACACCGCCAGCTTCCCCGAAAGGTCCCAGAGCTCCCGATAGGTGACCTCCCGGAACGAGAACCGGCGCCCCTTTAGCTGCGGCATCCTGAGGGCGACGTGTTTCCCATGGCGCCTGATGCTCCGGCTTAAAAGCTGTGGGATGGTGGGCCACCTACCTTCCGCCATGATCCCCTCCCCCCTCGGAGATGTACCTTTCCGCCTCCAGAGCGGCCATGGCCCCCTCGGCCGCGGCCACCACGGCCTGGGCGTACCTCCCGATGGGCTCCCGCACGTCCCCGGCGGCGAACACCCCGGGAGCGCTGGTATGCATCCAAGGGTCGGTACGAATATAGCCTTCCTCGGTGAGCTCGACCACCCCGTCCAGCCAGTCCGTGGCCGGCCGATACCCGATCTTCACGAACACGCCGTCTATGGGGAGCTCCCGAAGCTGCCCGGTTGAAAGGTCCCGCAGCACCACCGAGGAAACCCGCCCCTCCCCCCGCACCTCCTCCACCACTACGTTCCACAGGAACTCGATCCTGGCTTCTCGTAAGGCCCGTTCCCTTAAGGTCGCCACGGCCCGAACGGCCTTGGGGTCCTCTTTGGGATGTCGCACCGCCACAAACACCTTGTCGCATAACTTGGCGAGGAACAGGGCCTCGATCAGGGCCGAATCCCCCGCCCCCACCATGAGGACCCGCTTGCCCCGGAAGAAGTAGCCGTCGCAGGTGGCACAATAGGAGACCCCTCGGCCGGTGAGCTCCTTGGCCCCCTTGGCCGGCAGCTCCTTGTGGCGGGCCCCCATGGCTAGGATGACAGTCCGGGTGTGGATCTCGCCCGTCGAGGTCCCAATGACCCACCCCCCTTCCTCTCGGGTAAGGTTCTCTGCCTCGCAGAGCTTGATCTCCGCCCCCAGGCGCTCGGCCTGCCTTTTCATCCCCTCCATGAGCTCGGGGCCCGGGATGGGCTCGGGAAAGCCAGGGAAGTTCTCCACAAGATCGGTCTCAAGGAGCTGTCCCCCCGGTGCGGCCCGCTCCAGGATCAGGCAGGAGAGCCCGGCCCTACGGGCATATATCCCGGCGCTGAGCCCGGCGGGCCCCGCCCCTACCACCACTACGTCCCAAATCTCTTCCACCATACTACTCCCCCAAGTGGGCTAATATTACACCAACCACCCGGTGGGTTGCCCACCGGCCGTCTTGCCCGGGCCACCTTGCTCGGTTAGGGTACAGAAGATGGCAAGAAGAGAGGTTACCTGTGGGGACGGAGGGGTGCTTTACATCCGGTTCGACTACGACCGGCGGCTGGTGGAGCTTGTGAAGGGCCTCCCCGAGCGCAAGTGGCACCCCGCAGAGAGGCTTTGGACCGTGCCTGCAGGGCACGTGGTGGCCGTGGTGGAGCTCCTTAGGGAGGAGGGGTTCTCCTTCGACGAGACCACTCAAAGGCTGTATGCGGAGCGGCGAAGGGAGACAGAGGACAACCTCACCGTCTCCCAGCTCAACCTGAAGGTAAAAGGGGCCCTCCAGTCGGCCTTCCCCTCCCCCATCTGGTTGGTGGGCGAGATAGCTGGGTTCGGGAAGGGGGCCCACCGCGATGTGGTCACCTTCAAGCTGGTGGAGAGGAGGGAGGAGGGGAAGATCATAGCGGAGGTGGACGCCGTCCTCTTCCCCGACGTCCGCCAGGCCATCGAGTACAAGCTCCAACGGGAGGGGGCTCCCTTCCGCCTGGAGGACGAGGTCACGGTCAGGGTGCTGGTACAGGTGGACCTCTATGTCCCCTGGGGGGACTACCGGGTGGTGATTAAGGACCTGGACGTAGCCTACACCCTGGGGGAGGTGGCACGTAGGCGCGAGGAGATAATCCGTAAGCTGATAAAGGCCGGCCTTTTGGAGCGCAATAGGTCCCTGCCCTTCCCGGTGATCCCCCTGCGGGTGGGGCTGATAACCAGTCTGGGCTCGGATGCGGAAAGGGACGTCCTCAAGACCCTCAGGGAATCGGGGTATGCGTTTCAGGTAACGGTGCATGGAGCCCGGGTACAAGGGCCCTATACCGAGCCCTCTGTCCTCAACGCCCTGGACTGGTTCCGGGCCCATGCGGACCAGTTCGACGTGGTGCTGATCTGCCGGGGAGGGGGGGCGCGCACGGACCTCGCTTGGTTCGATTCCGAGCCCCTGGGGCGGGCGGTGGCCACCTTCCCCCTACCGGTGGTGGTGGGGATCGGACACGAGGAGGACCGGAGCGTGCTGGACGAGGTGGGCTGGCGGGCCAAGACCCCCACCGCCGCCGCCCAGCTCCTGGTGGAGCAGGTCAGGGCTGCGGAAAAACGCCTCCTTGAGGGGCTGAAAGAGGTGCTCGGCGGGGCCTCCTCCGCCCTCCTCCGCGCAGATCATCGCCGAAAAGAGCTGGCCCGGAGGTTGCTTTCGGCCACAGGGGGGAGGCTGAACGAGGCGAAAAGGGAGCTTGGCCGCCTGACAGGCAGGCTACCTCAGGCCGTGGGCACCGCCCTCGGCAGGCATGGGAAGTACCTGGAGGAGGTCCAGGTTCGCCTGGCCAGGGCGGCCCGCCGCGAGCTGGGCGAGGCGGAAAAGAACCTGGAGAGAGCACTCAGACGGCTCGGCCCCCGGTCACTGGCCTTGCTTGCGCGGGAAAGGGAGAGGGTAAAGGCCCAAGGAAAAAGGCTCCATGGTCTGGATCCCCGGCGGGTGGTGGAGCGTGGGTTTGCCATCCTCAGGCTGGGGGAGGGCAGGGTGGTGACTGACCCCGTCCAGGCCCCCCCAGGGACCAGGCTGTGGGCCGAGCTCAAAAGGGGCACGCTCCGGCTCCTTTCGGAAGGAGGGGAGGATGGAGGAAAGGGAAGTGGCTGAGCTCTCCTATGCCCAGGCCATGGCACGGCTGGATGAGATCCTGGAACGGATCGAAAGGGGGGAGGTGGACATCGACCAGCTCTCCGCCCTGGTAGAGGAGGCGGCGAATTTGGTAAGCCTGTGCCGGAGGAAGCTCACCCAGGCGGAGATGCAGGTGCAGAGGATAACCGAGCGCCTGGAAAGGGAGGCGGAGGGGGCCCCATCCGAAGAGGCCCCGAAAGAAGCCGACGACGAAGTGCCTTTCTAGGAGACCTCCAGCACCCGCACCAGGTTGGTGGTCCCGGCTTGCCAGAATGGAAGCCCGGCGGTGAACACCACCCGATCGCCCGGGGAGATCAGCCCCTCGCCCTTCGCGGTGGCCACCGCCGCGGCGGCCAGGGCATCGGGGGTGTCCTGGCGATCTATCTTGAGGGGGATCACCCCCCACACCAGGGTAAGCCGCCGCACCGTCTCCTCCACCGGGGTGGTGGCGACGATGGGGACCTTCGACCTAAAGGAGGAAAGGAGCCGGGCCGTCCAACCGGAGAAGGTGGCACAGACGATGGCCGCTGCCCTTATCTCTTCGGCTATCTGGCAGGCAGCTCGGGCGATGGCCGCCGGCACCTGCCCCACGAGCTCCGGGACAAGCCCTGGAACCCGGATCTCCACCTCCCCGGACTCCGCCGCCCGCGAGGCACAGGCCATGGCCCGGACGGCCTCCACCGGGTAGCGCCCCACCGCGGTCTCCTCGGAGAGCATGACCCCGTCCGCCCCATCCCACACCGCGGCAGCCACGTCTGCCACCTCCGCCCGGGTGGGAACGGGCGAGTTTACCATGGACTCCAGCATCTGGGTGGCCACCACCACCGGCTTGGCGTGGGAATTGCATAGGTCCACCAGCCTCCGCTGGACCAGGGGCACCCGGAAGAGGTCCACCTCCACCCCCAGGTCCCCCCGGGCCACCATGGCCCCGTCGGCCGCGGCCACGATCCGGGCCATGTCCTGCACCGCGGCTTGGGTCTCCACCTTGGCCACCAGCCAAGGCCCAGGCCCGAGCTCCTGCCGGGCGGCCTCCACGTCCTCCGGCCCCTGGACGAAGGACAGGGCCACGAACTCAAAGGATAGCTCCCGCGCCAGCCTCAGGGACTCCCTGTCCGCTGGGGGCAATGGGGGGAGGGCCAGACGCACCCCGGGCACGCTCACCCTCTTCCCCGGCCCCAACCTCCCTCCCCGCTCCACCCGGCAACGCAGGGCCCCCCTCTCCTTTCCCGTAACCCGGAGCAGGATGGAACCGTCGGCCAGGAACACCTCCGCCCCCACCGGGACATCCTCAACCAGCCCCCCGTAGTTGACCGGTATCCCCCGCTCCCCCAAGAGGACCTCCTCCCCCGGGGAAAGCGAAATCGGCTGGGGGAGCTCCCCCACCCGCACCTCCGGCCCTCGGGTATCGAGCATCAGCCCCAGGGGCCGCCCCAACGCCCGGGCCACCTCCCGCACCCGGCCCGCCCACACCTCGTGTTCCACCGCCGTCCCATGGGAGGCGTTGATCCGGGCCACATCCATCCCCGCCTCTGCCATGGCGGCGATCACATCAGGAGCGGAGGAGCTGGGCCCCAAGGTGGCCACGATCTTCGTCCGTTTCATCCCCAGGAGGATAGCTTGCCCAGCTTCCGGCCGCCAGTTGCGCCCCGGATGGGTGGGGGATAAGCTTTTGTCGTGGACAAAGGGCAGGGCTTTAGGAAGATCCATCGCTTGAGACGTCGAAACGAGATCGAACGGGTCTTCCAGGAAGGGGTCCGCAGGGACGGGAGGTTGTTCTCCTTCCGCATCCTAAAGAGGGAGGACCCCAACCCGAGGCTGCTTGTAGTGGTGAGCCGCAAGGTGGGGGGGGCGGTGGTCCGCAACCGGGTGAAGAGGGGGATAAGGGAGGGGTTCCGGACCCACAAAGGGCTTTTCGCCAACTGTGATGTGGTGGTGATAGCCCGGCCCGCGGCGGGCCGCCTCCGCCCAGGAGAGATCACAAGCGAATTCTTGCGGGAATTCAGGGAGGTGTGGAATGCCCCAGGAGATACTCCTCACCAAAGAGGGCTACGAGCGCAGCAAGGCGCAGCTGGAGCGCCTGGAACACAGGCTCTACAAGGAGATCCCCGAGCGGCTCAAGGAGGCCAAGGCCCACGGGGGGGACCTGAGGGAGAACAAGGAGTACATCTACCTTAAGGAGGAGCAGGAGTTCATCGAACGGGAGGTCCGCCGGCTGCGGGAGCTTCTGGAGAACGCCCGGATCATCTCCGAGGATGAGATCCACGCTGACCAGGTAGGGATAGGCACCAAGGTGACCTTGGAGGACACCGAAACCGGGAGGTTTGACACCTATACCCTGGTCTCGCCGGTGGAGGTGGATCTCCTGCGGAACCGTATTGGGATCGACTCCCCGGTGGGGGAGGCCTTGATGGGGCACTTCAAGGGGGAGACCATCGTGGTCCAGACCCCGGCCGGAAGGCTCAGGTACCGCATCTTGGGGATCGAGAGGGGCTGATGGCTGAGGCCGAGCTCATAGCGGCCCGGCGCGAGAAGCTGTCCCGCCTGCGTGCCCTGGGGATCGATCCCTTCCCCTATCGGTTCGAACGCACCCACACCGCCGGGGAGGTTAAGACCGCCTTTCCCGGCTTGGACCCGGAGGCCCGCACCGGGACCCAGGTCCGGCTGGCCGGCAGGATCATGGCCCTGCGGCAGCTGGGCCGGATCTCGTTTGCCGTGTTACAGGACCGCACCGGCTCCATCCAGCTCTTTGCCTCCCAAGCTTCGCTGGGGGAGGAGCCCTATCGGCTGTTCTGCGAGGGGCTGGACCTCGGGGACATCGTGGGGGCGTGGGGGGAGGTGATCACCACCAGGACCGGGGAGCTCTCGGTGGAGCTAGCCGGCTTTGCGATCCTGGCCAAGGCCTTAAGGCCCTTGCCGGAGAAGTGGCACGGCCTTAGGGATGTGGAGAAACGCTATCGCCACCGGGCCTTGGACCTGATCGTAAACCAAGATGGCCGCAGGATCCTGGCACAGCGCGCCCTCATCATACGGACCATCCGGGAGTACCTAGACGAGCGGGGGTTCCTGGAGGTGGAGACCCCCATCCTCCAGCCCATCCCCGGGGGGGCCACGGCGCGCCCGTTTGTCACCCACCACAACGCGCTCGACCAGGACCTCTACCTCAGGATCGCCCCGGAGCTGTACCTCAAGAGGCTGCTTGTGGGGGGGCTAGAGCGGGTGTACGAGATCGGCAAGAACTTCCGCAACGAAGGCATTTCCACCACCCACAACCCGGAATACACCGGCCTTGAGGCCTATGAGGCCTACGCCGACTATGAGGACGCCATGGAACTGGCCGAGGAGATGATCGAAAGATGCGTGCTGGCCGTAAGCAACGGAAAGGGCCTCAGGTACGGGGGGCGGGAGGTGGACTTCTCCCGGCCTTGGCGGCGGGTGCCCCTGCTGGAGCTCGTGGCCGAGACCAGCGGGGTGGACCCGGAAAAGCCCCTGCCCCAGCTCCTGGAGGAGCTTGAGCGAAAGGGGATCGAGGTCCCGGATCACCTGCGTGGGGGGCCGAAGGGGAAGGTGATCGAGCACCTGCTGGAGACCCAGGCCGAGCCCACCCTGTGGAACCCCACCTTCGTGGTGGACTATCCGGTGGACATCTCGCCCTTGGCCAAGAGGAAGCGGGGCCGGCCGGACCTCACCGAAAGGTTCGAGCTTTACATAGCCGGGATGGAGATCGCCAACGCCTTCTCCGAGCTCAACGACCCGGAGGAGCAAAGGCAGCGTTTCCTGGCCCAGGAGAGGCTGCGGGCCTGCGGGGACGAGGAGGCCCAGAGGATAGACGAGGACTTCTTGCGGGACCTGGAACAGGGGATGCCCCCGGCGGCCGGGATAGGGATCGGCATCGACCGCCTGGTCATGGTGCTCACCGGCGCCACCTCCATCCGCGAGGTGATCGCCTTTCCGCTTGTGGGCCAGCGGAGATGACGGGCATAAGGTCGGCGGCCGGCTTCCTCGTGGGCCTATTGGATCGCCTGGGGGAGCGGGTGCTGGCCTGGGACGAGCTGGCCCTGGACTGGGTAAGCGAAAACCCATTTCTAAGAAGGCTGGACGGGATCTGGGTCCTGGCCACCTATCTGGGGGACGGTTACATCTGGGGCCTTCTGGCCCTGTACCTCATCCTCTTCGGCGGCCCCCTCGATCACCGGAACATCCTGGTCTCCCTGGCCGTGCTCATGGTGGAGATCACCGTGTTGCGGCTGTTTAAGGTCTTCTTCGCCCGGCCCAGGCCGATACTCCTCGGCCGGGTCCAGCCCGGCCGGGCAGTGGCCCTGGACGTGCACGCCTTCCCCTCCGGCCACGCCACGGTGGCCTTCGGGATCGCTTACCTTATAGCCTTCTTCTATCCGGCCTGGCCCAACGTGCTTTTGGCCTACCTTGTGGCCGGGGCCATCGGCCTGTCCCGGGTTTACCTGCGGGAACACTTCCCCATGGACGTGATCGGGGGGGCAGCGCTGGGTACCCTTATCTCATCCCTCTTGGCTCCAATCCTTTGTGCGTTAATCCATTAAAAGGGGTGGTACTTTATGAGTTCGCTATTCGCTCAACGGGTCTCAAGGGCCCGGAGGTCGGTGCTCAGGGAGCTTTTGAAGCTCACTGAGCGGCCGGAGATCATATCCTTTGCCGGGGGGCTGCCGGATCCCGAAACCTTCCCACGTAAGATCCTGGCGGAGCTAGCCGCCGATGAGATCCTGAATAACTATGAAAAATCCCTTCAGTACACTACCACAGAGGGAAAGCGCCCACTTAGGGCCGCCCTCACAAGGTGGTTCTCCGAAGACGGCCTTCACTATGATATGGATCAAGTTATCATCACCTCGGCCTCCCAGCAGGGGTTGGATCTGGTGGCCAAGACGTTCATCGACCCTGGCGATGCTGTTTTTGTGAGCCTGCCCACGTATCTTGGGGCCATCCAAGCCTTCCGGGCTCTGGAGGCGGAGCTCGTGGGGATTCCTCTCCTTGAGGACGGAATGGACCTGGACTTCCTTGAGGGGGCGATCGCCCGCGCCAGGAGGCAAGGCCATAGGCCGAAGTTCGTCTACGTGGTACCGGATTTCCAGAACCCCTCCGGGATCACCTGGTCGCTGGAAAAGAGGAAGCGGCTCCTTGAGATCGTTTCCCGGGAGGGGCTTTTGGTGATAGAGGATATGCCCTACCGCAAGCTGCGATTTTCCGGGGAGCCCGTGCCGCCCTTGGCAGCTCTGGATGAGGAGGGGCGCGTGGTGGTGCTGTTCACGTTCTCCAAGGTGCTGGCCGCGGGCCTGAGGCTGGGGGCGCTTGCCGGGCCCAGGGAGCTGGTGGAGAAGGTGGTCACCATGAAACAGGCCACCGACCTTTGCACCTCCTCGCTCATCCAGTGCATCGCCGCCCGGTTCATGCTGGAGCACGACCTTTCGGCCCACGTGCGCAGGCTGTGTGAGCACTATCGGCTCAAGCGAGACGCCATGCTCCAGGCCCTGGAGAGGTACATGCCCGAGGTGGAGGGGATCTCCTGGACCAGGCCAGAGGGGGGCCTCTTCCTGTGGCTGCGTCTCCCCGAGCAGGTGGACACCGAGAGGATGCTCCCGCGGGCCCTGGAGCACAAGGTGGCCTACGTGATCGGGGCCCCGTTCTTCGTGGACGGAAGCGGCAGGAACACCCTGCGCCTTTCCTTTTCCAAGGCCAGCCTGCAGGAGATCGAGGAGGGGATCCGCCGCCTGGGCAAGGTGGTGGAGGAGGAATTGGCCGGCCTCCCCGCAGGCCGAACCCTATAAGGGGGCTTTTGGCCGGCGCCTGTAAGGCGCCGGTTTTGTTTTTCTAGAGCCCCTTTCAAGGGGGCCCGATTCACCACGAAACCAGCCCTCCCGAGGCGGGCGGCCTTGCGAGTACACTTGTGCCCGTGGAAGGGCTTGAGATCCGCGGCGTGCGCAAGGGGGACGTGCCTCGGGCGGCCGAGCTCCTCCTCATGGCCTTCGAGGACGAACTTTCGGGAAGGGGCTCGGACGTGGCGCGTCTTAAACGGCTCCTTTCCTTTTTCACCTCTTTTGGCCGGCTTCCGCTAAGGCTCCTCCACTCCCTGGGGGTGGTGGCGGAGCTATGGGTGGCGTGTGCCGAAGGGAAGGTGGTCGGGGTCCTGGGCCAGATCGGCCGCCGGGTCCCCTACATGTCGGGGATCGCGATCGACCCGGCCTTCCGCGGCCGGGGGATCGCCCAGGCCCTGTTTCACCGGGTTTTTTCCGACCTGGCGCGGAAAGGATTTCCCCTCGTGCGGGGGGCGGTGCTCTCCCACAACCAGGCAGCCCTGAACCTGTGTGCCAAGACCGGCCTTGTCCCCTACGCAAGGACACGGCTTTACGTCCTCCCCTTGCCCCCGGCCAGGCTCCCCAAGGCCTCCCCTGGGATAAAGGTGCGGTGTGCCCGCGCCCGGGACCTCCGCCCCCTGTGGCCGAAGGGGCTGGACGGGGAGGGTTTAAGGCGGCTCCTTTCCCTGGAAGGGGGCTATGAGGCATGGCCGTTTCGGCTGCTTGGGGTATGGAACGTGGGCCTGGTGGCCGAACGGGAAGGGGAGCTCATCGGATACCTGGGGGTGCAGGCCAATCGCTTCCAAACCGCGGGCACCATCAGGGCCCCATTGCTCTTTGCCGAGGAGGCCTACCCCCCCTTGCTGGGGGCCGCCCTAAAGGAACTCGTCCGGCTGGGACGCAAGGTGGCCTACATCGACCTCTTCGAAGAACAAAAAGGGCTCTCCCCGCTCCTCCAGGGGCTTGGGGCAAGGCCGGATCGGGCTTGGGTGCACCTGGCAAGGCGCCTTCCCTGAAGCCGTTGCAGGATCCCGGCCGCCCCTTAGACTTTACCCCGGAGGAGGGCAAGTTGAGCATCCGAAACCTTGACAAGATCTTCAGACCCCAAAGGGTGGCGGTGATCGGGGCCAGCAACAACCCCAAAAGCGTTGGCTACACCGTGCTGCGGAACCTTATAGGTTCCGGCTTTCAGGGTGTGGTGTACCCGGTGAACCCAAGACACGAGGCCGTGCAGGGGGTCCAGGCTTACCCCAGCGTCAAGGACCTTCCCAAGACGCCCGATCTCGCGGTCATCTGCACCCCGGCCAGGACCGTCCCGGGGATAGTACGTGAGTGCGGGGAGGCCGGGGTTCTGGGGGTGATCATCATCTCGGCCGGTTTCAAGGAGGCCGGGGAGGAGGGGAGGGCCCTGGAGGAGGAGCTCAGGGCCGAGGTCTCCCGCTTCCCGGGGATGAGGGTGATCGGTCCCAACTGCCTTGGGATCATCGTGCCTGGGCTTAAGCTGAACGCCTCCTTTGCGGCGGCCATGCCCGAGCCCGGGCACGTGGCGTTCATCTCCCAATCCGGGGCCCTGTGTACCTCGGTCCTGGACTGGGCGATGGAAGAGGGGATAGGCTTTTCCTACTTTGTATCCATCGGGAACATGCTGGACGTGGATTTCGGGGATCTGGTGGACTACTTCGGTGAGGATCCTGGCACGCAGTCCATCATCCTCTACATAGAGTCCATCTCCGATGCCCGGGAGTTCATGTCCGCTGCCCGGTCGTTTGCCCGCACCAAGCCCATCGTGGCCTATAAGGCCGGCCGGTTCGCGGAGTCCGCCAAGGCGGCCGCCTCCCACACCGGGGCCATGGCCGGGGAGGATGCGGTATACGATGCCGCCTTCCAGCGGGCGGGCATGGTGCGGGTGCTTGAGATCGGGGATATCTTCGACTGTGCGGAGCTGGTGGCCCGGGTCAGGCCCCCGCTTGGGCCGAACCTGGCCATCATCACCAACGCCGGGGGGCCGGGGGTGATGGCCACCGACGCCCTTATTGCCCGTCAGGGGCAGCTCGCCGAGCTCTCCCCGGAAACCATGGAAAGGCTGAACGAGGTCCTGCCCCCTTTCTGGTCCCACGGGAACCCGATCGATGTCCTGGGGGACGCCCCGCCGGAGCGCTACGCCCAGGCTACCGAGGCCGCGCTCTCCGATCCGGGGGTGGATGCGGCGCTGGTGATCCTCACCCCCCAGGCGATGACGGATGTCACCGGGACGGCTCGGGCCATAGCCGAGCTGGCTCGGAAGGGCCGCAAGCCCGTCCTCGCCGCCTGGATGGGGGGGGAGGCGGTGCGGGAGGGGATTCAGATCCTCAATGAGGCCGGGATCCCCACCTACGCCACCCCGGAGCAGGCGGTGCGGGCGTTCATGCACCTGGTGGAGTACGGCCGCAACCTGGAGATGCTGTACCAGACCCCCAGGGAGGTGCCGGTCCGGCTCACCGTGAACAGGGCGGAGGTGAGAAAGCGCTTCTCCCAGGTGTTCGCCGAAGGGCCGGAGGTCCTAACCGAGGAGCTCTCCAAGGAGCTATTGTCCGCTTACGGCATCCCCATCACCGAGCCCCGCCCGGCCCACAGCCCCGAGGAGGCCGTGGAGATAGCCGAGGAGCTGGGCTACCCGGTGGTGCTCAAGGTGTGGTCCCCCCAGATCACCCACAAGACCGATGTGGGCGGGGTGGTTCTAAACCTGAGAAACGCCAGGGCGGTACAGGCGGCCTTCGAGCGCATCGTGCAGAACGCAAGAAAACACCGCCCGGACGCCGAGGTCAAGGGGGTCACCGTCCAGCCCATGGTCACCGCCAGGGATGGTTTCGAGATGATCCTGGGGGCCAAGAAGGATCCCACCTTCGGCACGGTTATCATGGCCGGGATGGGCGGGATCGCCGCCGAGGTGTTCCGCGACCGGGCACTGGGACTACCCCCTTTGAACGAACGGCTCGCCCTGCGCATGCTGGAGTCCCTCCGCTCCTGGAGGCTGCTCAAAGGCTATCGGGGCCGCCCCGGCGCCAACCTGGAAAAGCTCATCGAGATCTTGATGCGCTTCTCCTACCTTGTAGCTGACTTCCCGGAGATAAAGGAACTGGATATCAACCCCCTTCTTGCCACCCCGAAGGACGTGATCGCCCTGGACGCCCGGGTGGTGGTGGACAAGGATGCGGTCGGAAGGCCCATCCGGCCCTACTCCCACCTTGTCATCCGCCCCTATCCGGAGGGTTATGAGCGGAAGGTCACCCTTAAGGACGGCACCGAGATGCTTCTTAGGCCCATCCGGCCCGAGGACGAGCCCATGTGGCACGAGATGCTTTCCTGTTCCTCCCGCGAGTCAATCCGCCAGCGCTTCCGGTACATCTTCAAGGAGACCACCCACAAGATGGCCATCCCGTACTGTTTCATCGACTATGATCGGGAGATGGCCATCGTGGCCATCGTGGAGGAGGATGGGGAGACGAAGATGGCCGGGGTGGGAAGGCTGGTGGCGGACCCGGACAGGGAGGTTGCCGAATACGCGGTGTTCGTGGCCGACCCCTGGCAGAACCGGGGCCTGGGGGGGAAGCTCACCGATTACTGCCTGGAGATAGCAAAATCGTGGGGAATAAGGGAGGTGCGGGCGGAGACCACCCCGGACAACTTCCGGATGATCGCCATCTTCCGGGATCGGGGCTTTTCCATCGATCACCGCCGCGAGGAAGGGGTGGTCCTGGCCACCAAGGGGCTTTAGGGGAAGACCACAAGCTCGCCCAGCCTGAGCCTGATGCTCCCCTTGGGATCGTAGGTGGTGGCCCACAGGCCCAGGCCGCCCTCCCCAGGCGCAAGCCCGGGGAAGGCAAACACCCGATGCCCGTTCACCCACAGGGAAACGGAGGCCCCGCGGCATTCGAGCGACACGCGGTTCTCACCCGGGGCCTCCACCCACAGCACGTTTCTGTACTCCAAAAGGAGCTCGTACCCTGACTCATCGTACCTCCACAGATAAACGCTGCCGTCTTGGGTGAGCTCCACCTCGTAGCCCCCGGTCTCCCCGTCGCGGAAATAAGCCCCGTAGCCCACCTCCCCCCGGAACCCCTCCAGGATGAAGGTGACTTCCAGCCGGAAGTCGGCGGCCTCAAGCCCTGGGATGGGGAAGTCCAGGGTATAAGAGCCGCTCTGGATCTCTATGAGATAACTTCCCCCTTCCACTCCACAGAAGATCTGGGGGAAGTCAGTTTCTGTTTGGAAGTCCTGCTTGAAAAGAGGCTCACTTCCTAGGGCAGCTAGGCACAGCAACCCCGCTCCCAGGAGGGCCTGTATCATCCGGATCACCTCCGGGTCAGGGGTCCCATGGTTCAGCCTGGCCTTTGTACCGGCTTAAGCCCCCACAGGGTGATGGCCATGCCCACCAGCGAAAGGCCGATCACCGGGTAGAAAACGGCGATGTAGCTTCCGGTGGCGTCCCGCATGAGCCCGGAGAGCACCCCACCCAGGAGCGCTCCTGCCCCATAGGCGGTGAACACGATCCCGTAGTTCTTGCCGTAATGTTTGGTCCCGAAGTAGGTGGCGGTGGCGGTGGGGGCGATGGCAAGCCAGCCTCCCAGGTTAAGCCACAGCAAGCTGAAGCAGATGAAGTAAAGGGGGGTGTTTCCTTTGCCCCACAGGCTGAGCAGGACCGAGGCCAGGGCGATGAGCCCAAAGGACAGGAGGGAGGCGTACTTAGGGGTTAGCCTGTCCGTCAACCAGCCGAACAAGGGCCGACCCGCCCCGTTGAAGATGGCGAACACCGACACCGAGATCGCCGCCAGCCCGGAGGAAAGCCCCACCACCTCCTTTCCGAAGGGGGCTGAGATCCCGATGGCCATGAGCCCCGCCAGGCATCCTAGGGTGTATACGAGCCACAGGGCGTAGAAGGTGGGGGTCCTGACCATCTCCCGCCGATCCAGTTCCAACTGGTCCTTCAGCTGGGCTTCACTTGGCCTCCATCCCTCCGGCCGCCAGCCCCCCCTGGGATAGCGGAGCGGGAGCGAAAGGAGGACCAAAACCGCGAGGAACACGGCCCCCATGACGGAGAAGGTCCGCAAAGGCCCGACGGCCGAGATGAGGGCGTTCATCACCGGGGCGGTGATGAGGGCTGAAAGCCCGAACCCCATGACGGTGAGCCCCATGGCGAGCCCCTTCTTGTCCGGGAACCACTTGGCCGCTACCGCCACCGGACAGCCATAGATGATCCCCACCCCAGCCCCGGCAATAATGCCATAGAAAAGAGTAAGAATCCCTATGTTAGGTGCAAAGCCTGCCAGGATCCACCCGAGCCCCACGAGGATCCCTCCCAGGATCCCCGTCTTCCGCGGCCCCCAGCGTTCCACGATCCCCCCGGCAAAGGCCATGGCCAGGGCGAAGACAGCCAGGAAGATCGTGTATGGCATCCCGCTGGCCGTGGCCCCGATGCCCCACAGGGACTCCAGGGGCTTCCTGAAGACGCTGAAGGCGTACACGGCCCCCAAGCACAGGTTGATGAGGAGTCCCAGGAGCACGTACCCCCAGCGCCCCGCCTCCGGCTTAAGCCCGAAGATCCTCTCTTGCATCCAGACCTCCTCAAAACGCAAAAGGGGCGGAAAACCCATCCGCCCCTTTTGCTTGTGACCTCACCTTTGCCTCAGCCTTCGTAGCCCACCAGTTCCTTCAGGTGGTCCACGGACTCGGGGTTGCGGAGCGTGGTCACATCCCCCACCGGCTCTCCCCGCACCAGGGCCTTCAGCACCCGGCGCATGATCTTCCCCGAGCGCGTCTTGGGGAGATCCTCCACGAAGTAGATCTCCGCCGGCCGGGCGGTGGGGCCGATGTGCTGGTCCACCGTCTTGATGAGCTCCCGCTTGAGCTCATCGGACGGCTGGGCCCCGGCCTTGAGGAGTGCAAAGGCGATGGGGACCTCCCCTTTCACCTCGTCGGGGCGGGACACTACCGCCACCTCGGAGACCAGGGGGTGCTGGGTGAGGGCGTCCTCTACCTCCGCGGTGGCCAGGCGGTGTCCGGCCACGTTCATCACGTCGTCCACCCGCCCGGTGATCCGGATGTTGCCCACCTCATCCATGCGGGCACCGTCCCGGGTGAAGTAGTACCTGGGGCCGTACTCGCCGAAGTAGGTAGCCTTGTACTTCTCCGGGTCACCCCAAAGGCCCCGGAGGAGGGAGGGCGGGAACGGGGGCTCCAGCACGAGGTACCCGCCCTCGCCCGGAGGCACCGGTTGGCCACCGGCGTCCAGGATCTTGGCCCGGATCCCGGGGAAGGGCCGGCCGGCCACCGTGGGGATGAACGGGCCGATCCCGGGAAGCGCCTCCACACAGGTGGCCCCCGTCTCCGTCTGCCACCAGGTGTCGATGATCGGACACCTCTCCCCCCCAATGTGCTTGAAGTACCACAGCCATGCTTCCTCGTTGATGGGCTCGCCCACCGTCCCGAGGACCCTGAGGGATGAGAGGTCGTATTTCTTGGGCCAATCCTCGCCCCACTTTACGTGCATCCTGATAGCGGTGGGGGCGGTGTAGTAAACGGTCACCTTGTGCTTCTGGATGGTGGCCCACATGCGGCCGTAGTCCGGGTAGTCAGGGGATCCTTCGTACACCACGGTGGTGACCCCGTTCATCAGGGGGCCGTAGTTGATGTAGGTGTGCCCGGTGATCCAGCCCACGTCGGCGGTGCACCAGTGGACGTCGTCCTCATGCAGGTTGAAGTCCCACTTGCAGGTGGTGTAGGCCTGCACGGCGTAGCCGCCGGTGGTGTGCATGACCCCTTTGGGCTTTCCGGTGGTGCCGGAGGTGTACAGGATGAACGCCAGGTCCTCGGCGTCCATCTCCTCGGGCGGGCATTCGGCCGGCTGGTCCTTTGTGATCTCGTGGTACCAGATGTCCCGGCCCTCGTTCCAGGGGACCTCGTTCCCGGCACGGCGCACCACGATGACCTTCTCCACCTTGGTGCCGGCGATCCCCTTGTCCGCGTTGGGCTTAAGGGAGACGAGCTTGCCCCGTCGGTAGTAGCCATCGGCGGTGATGAGCACCTTGGCCTCGCAGTCCAGCATCCGGTCCCTGAGGGCCTCGGCGGAGAAGGCGGAGAACACCACCGAGTGCACCGCCCCGATCCTCACCACCGCCTGCATGGCCACTATGGCCTCCGGGATCATGGGGAGGTAGATCCCCACCCGATCGCCCTTCTTCACCCCCAGGGACTTGAGGGCGTTGGCCAGGCGCGAGACCTCGGCAAGGAGCTCTTTATAGGTGAGGATGCGGTTCGGCTCGTCCGGGGGCTCCGGTTCCCAGATCAAGGCCACCTTGTCTCCCCTTCCGGCCTCAACATGCCGGTCCAGGGAGTTGTAGGACAGGTTGAGCTTCCCGCCCAGGAACCAGCGGAAGGCGTAAGGCTCCTCCTCGTACACCTTGTCCCATCGCCTAAACCAGCTGATCTCCTCGGCCCGCTTGGCCCAGAAGGCCAGGGGGTCCGCCGCTGCCTCCTCGTAGATCTTGGGGTCGGCTGCCCAGGCCCGCTCCCGCAGCTCATCGGTGGGCCAGAACCAGTTTTCGCGCTTCGGGTCCGGCTCCACCCATTTCCTCGTTTCGGCCACCTTGCAGATCCCTCCTTTCCTGGATCGAACATCGAACTAGACGGGGGATATTACCCGAAAGGGGCGCCCAGATAAAATGGACCCCCAAGGGGGGTTTTGCGCCGCCGGGCGCAAGGGCGTACAAACTTAGGGGAGGCGGGGATGAATGCGCAGGGTGCTTAGGTGGCTGAGGGACAGCTTCATCTCGGGGCTTTTGGTGGTGTTCCCGCTTGGGCTCACCCTGTATGTGCTGTGGCTTTTATACCGGCTTTTGCGGGGGGCCTTGGGGCCGAACACGCCGTTTGCCCAGTTACTCATCCGCACGTTCGGCCGGTACATCCCGGGCACCGAGATCGTGATCACCGCCTTGGTGGTGATCCTGATCGGGGCGGCGGCCAGAAACTGGCTTGGCCGCACGCTCCTTTCCTCACTGGAGAAGCTGGTCCTTTCCCTCCCCGGGGTGAGGAAGCTATACTGGGCTACCCGGCAGCTTTCGTATGCGCTGCTCAGGAGGGATGGCGTTGCCCAGGGGAAGATGCGGAGGTTGGTGCTCATGGAGTTTCCCCGGGAGGGTTACTATGTGATGGGGGTCCTTACCAACGACGAGGTGGGCTCCTTCAAGGGGGTGTTTGATGGGCCCTGTGTCTCTGTTTACGTGCCCACCGCCCCCAACCCCCTGTCCGGGTGGGTGTTCTTCGTCCCCAAGGAGAGGGTGATCCCCGTGGACATGACGGTAGACGAGGGGCTGGCCTTGGTCCTCTCAGGGGGCGTGGTGGCGCCGGAGGAAGCGGACCGTAAAGAGAAACCCCAGGAGGGATCCGATGCCGATCAGGCGGGATGACCGTGACCGCTACGTGGAGGTGGAGCTCCGGCGGGGGGAGGAGCCCCTGTGGCTGAGGTGTGGTTCCTGTGGGGAGCTAGTGTTCCGCCGCAAATTGCAAGAGAATAGTTACATCTGTCCCCGATGCGGGGCCTATTTCTTCCTCACCGCCGAGGAGAGGATCGCGGCCCTGGTGGACGAAGGCAGCTTCGAGGACCTCACCTTGCCCTTGGAGTCGGACGATCCCCTGTCGTTTTCGGATCGCAAACCCTATGCCGACCGACTGAAGGAGGCCCGCGGGTCCACCGGCCTTTCCGATGCGGTGGTGGTGGGCAGGGGGAGGATCGAGGGGCGCAAGGTGATCTTGGCGGTGATGGACTTCCGGTTCATCGGGGGGTCCATGGGGATCGTGGCTGGGGAGCAGCTTGCCTTTGCCATGGAGAGGGCGGTGGAGGAGCGGGTGCCGTTCCTGTTCGTGGTGGCCTCGGGTGGGGCCCGGGTGCAAGAGGGGGTGCTTTCGCTCCTTCAGATGGCCAAGACGGTGGCCGCACGGGAGAGGCTGGCGGAAGCCGGCGTCCCCTATATCGCCGTGCTCACCTATCCCTCCACCGGGGGGGTGATGGCCTCACTGGCTTCCTTGGCCGACGTTACCCTGGCTGAACAAGGGGCCCTGATCGGGTTCGCCGGGCCGCGGGTGATCCAGCAGACCACCGGGGAAAAACCCCCGCCCGGGTTCCAACGGGCCCGCTATGCCCTGGAACATGGCCTGGTGGACGGGGTCGTCCCCCGGGAGGGGCTGCGTCAGGAACTGGCGCGCCTGCTCCGGGTCCTGGAAGGGGTGCCAAGTGGCTGACGAAAACGTCATCCAAGCCCTGGAGGACAAGATAGCAGAACTGCGCCGTCTGGTGGAGCGGGATGGGGTGGACCTGAGGGAGGAGCTGGCCCTGCTGGAGCAGCGGCTTCAGGCCCTCAGGCGGGAGCACTACCGGGGGCTTTCCGATTGGGACCGGGTGCGGCTGGCCCGGCATCCGGGCCGCCCCCGGGGGCTGGAGCTGGTAATAAGGGTGTGTGAGGACTTCTACGAGCTGCGGGGGGACAGGATGGGGGGTGATGATCCGGCGCTCCGGGGAGGGCTGGCCCGGCTGGGGGAAAGGCCGGTGATGGTGCTGTTCCATCACCGAGGCAGCTCCAAAGAGGAGCAACGGGCCTGTCGCGCCGGCATGGCCTTGCCCTCCGGTTATCGCAAGGCGGCCCGGCTCATGCGCCTGGCGGACCGCCTGCGCCTTCCCTTGGTCACCTTCATCGACACCCCCGGGGCCTATCCAGGGGTGGAGGCGGAGGAGAGGAACATCGCCGGGGCGATAGCCGAGTGTATCGCCACCATGCTTTCCCTTTCGGTGCCCACGGTGGCCGTCATCCTGGGGGAGGGGGGCTCTGGTGGGGCGATCGCCCTGGCGGTGGCCGACCGGGTCCTGATGCTGGAGAATGCCACCTACACGGTGATCTCCCCGGAAGGGGCGGCGGCCATCCTGTGGAAGGATGCCACCGCGGCGCCCCAGGCCGCCCAGGCCCTGGCCCTGTCCGCCCCACGGCTCCTGGAGCTCGGGGTGGTGGACGAGGTGATCCCCGAACCCCTGGGGGGCGCCCACGTGGACCCAGAGGCCACCGCCCAGGTGGTGCGAGCCTCGCTCATAAAGCACCTGGCCGAACTTCAAGCCCTCCCGGTGGACAGGCGGCGCCACTTGCGCTACAGTAGGTATAGAAATGCGGGAAGTCGTGGCACAAAAGCAAAGGCAGGGTAACCCCTGCTCGGGGTGTCGAAGCGGGTGCTCCTATATTTTCCAGGGCCTTTCCCCCGCCGCGTTCTCCGAGCTGGCCGCCGCCATGCGTCCCATGCAGCTGGGGCCTGGGGAGACGGTGTTCCACGAGGGGATGCCCGCCTTCGGGCTTTACATCCTGTGCCGGGGCAAGGTGAAGGTGGCCAAGCACACCCGGGGCGGTCGCTCACAGATCCTCAAGCTCCTCGGTCCCGGGGAGATCCTAGGGGAGAAGACCCTGTTCGACCAGGAGACCTACACCTGCTATGCCAAGACCCTGGAGCCCTCCCGGCTGATGTTCATCCCCCGAGAGGACTTCCTCTCCTTCGTCCGGCGCCACCCGGAGGTGGCCATCCGCCTGGTGGAGAAGCTGTCCCGGGAGCTCAAGGTGTTCGGGGACAGGCTGGTGGAGATCACCTCCCGCTCGGCCAAGGAGCGGGTGGCGCGGGTGCTTTTGGAACTCGCCAGGGCGTTCGGCGAGGAGCGGGAGGAGGGGCTGGATCTGGGGGTGGAGCTCCCCAGGGGGGAGCTTGCGGAGATGGCCGGGGTGTCCACCGAGACCGCCATCCGAATCCTGTCCGAGCTCAAGGAGCGGGGCATCGTGTCGCTCTCCGGTCACCGGATAGTGGTCAACAAGCTGGAAACCCTTAAGGGGCTTGCCCACCCCTTCCGCACTTTCCTCAGGGAGAACCTGGTCTAGTGTGCGCCGGGGGGACATCGTAAACCGGATGCTCATCGGGGTGGGAAATCCCCTGGGCCGGGACGACGGGGTGGGGGTGTATGTGGCCCACGCCCTCTCCGGGGCCCCTGGCTGGACGGCGATCCCGGTCGGGCCCTCCTTGGAAAACGCCCTGGGGCTGGTGGAAAGGGGGCGCCCGAAGCTCCTGGTGATAGTGGATGCGGCCGACATGGGCCTTCCCCCAGGGGGATTTCGCCGTCTTTCGTTCAAGTCCGCCCCGAGGATGCTCGGTTCAACCCATGCCCTCCCCTTGGACTTCCTCCTTGGGCTCCTTAGGGGTGCGGCCAGGGAGGTGGCATTGGTGGGGATCCAGCCCCGCGACCTCTCCCTGGGGGAGGGGCTCACCCCCGAGGTCAGGAAGGGAGCCGATGAGCTCATCCCCCTGCTGCAAAGGGTGGAGCTCGAAGCCATCCCCTGGCTTTAATCATGAGCAAGCCAGGGGGATATCATCAAATGATCTCCACAGTCATCCCCCTTCGGTGAACTGAAGCCCGTTTTGAGAGGGAGATCTCTGTCAGTCGAAGGCTCGACGGTCTTGGTCGCTATGAACTGGTACGCCCGGCAGGATTTGAACCTGCGACCTCTGCCTCCGCAGGGCAGCGCTCTGTCCCCTGAGCTACGGGCGCAGAAAAGAGTTCACCGGTTAACCAGTGCACCAGTCCCAACCTATGCACCGGTACACCTGTGGCGGAGGGACGGGGATTCGAACCCCGAAGGCCGCAAAGGCCGTACCGGTTTTCGAGACCGGCTCCTTACCGTTCGGACATCCCTCCTTTCGATATTCTAAGGACTCCCCCCGTCCCGATCAACGCTTGGCCTTTCGCCTCGCATCGGTTATAGTGACCTAAATTCGGGCCTGGCCCTGGCGCTCAGACAGGCCATAGCCAGAAGCCCTAAAGAAAGGAGCTGCTATGGCCTACCAGAAACGAAAGATGTACGATGTCAGTCACCTGGGCCTCCGCTGCGCCGACTGCGGGGCCGATATAAAAGAACTCCCCTTTGAGCCCAAGGACGACCGGCCCGTATACTGCCGCGACTGCGCCCGCAGGCGACGCTCCCAGTCCAGCCGGATCTTCCGCTGAAAAGAAGCAGGGGGAGGCCGCCGGGCGGCCTCCCCCTGACCCACCTCGGGCCCCTATCCCCCGGAGATCACGCTGACGATCTCCAGCTCTTCCCCCTCCTCAAGGCGGTGGGATAAGGGGACTATCTTCCCAGCCCGCACGGCCAGCACGGTCTCAGGGAGGATGCCCAGCTCCCGCAAGACCTCCTCCACCGTCTTCCCAGCGGCTGCGTGGTAGAGCTCTTCCCCCCTTTTAAGGACCACCATGGCACCCCCCTACCATGATCCGGCCCCAGAGTTTAACATGCCCCGACAGAAAGGGGGAGTGGTGCAAGTAAAGCTTCTCTCTGTTACGCCGGACGCGGAGGCGCTGATCGCCCGCTGCGCCCGGATAAGCCATCGGAGTGAGGATAAGGCGTCTCCCGAGGCCGACCGGGAGCTTATCAGAAAGCTCATCCGGTGGGGCCATGAATCGGTGCTGGAGTTCGCCCACGCCGTGTTCCTCATCGAGGGGATCAGCCGGGCCTGTGCCAACCAGCTCACCAGACACCGCCTGGCGAGCTTCGTCCAGGAGTCCCAGCGCTATGTGGACGTGAGGGACCGTAACTTGGTCAAGCCGCCTACCCTCCAAGGGGAGCTTTGGGAGAAGACCTCCTCCTTGTTCTCCCAGGCGCGCCTTCTCTATGAGGAGCTTGTGGAGGAGGGGATCCCCAAGGAGGACGCTCGCTACGTTCTCCCCATCGGGACGGAGACGCGCCTTGTTATGTGCGCCAACTTCCGGGAGCTTAGACATATCATCCGGCTGCGGGGGTCAAGGGCCGCCCAGTGGGAGATCCGGGAGGTGGCCCGGAGGATGCTCGTGATACTTAAAGAACACGCAGAAGGCGTGTTCGGCGACCTGGAGGTGGAGGCGTGAGCTTCTCCATCCTCTCCGACCGCGAGATCATCGCCCTGTGCCAGGGAGAACGCCCCATGATCGAGCCGTTCATCCCTTATCAGGCGGGGAAGCCATCTTGGGGCCTGGGGAGCTTCGGCTACGATATTCGGCTGGGGAAGAAGTTCCTCGTTCCGCTGGGGGGGGTGAACGCCGTCCTGGACCCGGTGGATTTCCCCCGGGGACACTTCCGCGAGATCCAGGCCGAGGAGACCTTCGAGCTCGCCCCCCACTCCCAGGTCCTGGCCGAGTCCGTGGAAACCTTCAACATGCCGGACGACGTGATGGGGGTATGCTGGGGGAAGAGCACATATGCCCGGTGCGGGCTCCTGGTGAACGTCACCCCTCTCGAGGCAGGGTGGCGCGGGCGCCTCACAATAGAGTTAGCTAATTTGTCTCCTCTTCCAATAAGACTCCATATAGGACAGGGGATTGCGCAGATCGTGTTCTTCCGGGGGGAGAGGCCGAAGCGTACCTATGGGGAAAAGGAGGCGGGCGGGGGCTACCAGGACCAGCCTGGGGTCACTCTGCCCAGGTAAGGGGGTGTCCGGGGTGAAGCCCGTTCAGGTCATAATGGTGGTCTTTGTTTGTATCTGGGCTTGGCGGCCGGCCCAGGGAGAGGGCACTCCGGTGCCCCCTTTAAGTACGCTCAAGTTGGACGCCCTCTATGAGCTCTCCTTCACCCCGGACGGGGCCTTCCTGGGGGTGGCCACCTACCGGGGAGTCTTCCTCTACACCATCCCGGACCTTGAAGAGGCAAAATCTTTCCCCCTACCAGGGGTCGCCTATTGCCTGGCGTTCTCCCCGGATGGCCACTTTTTGGCTGCCGGCACCTACGGCGCAGTCTGGGTGTGGGATTTTACGGCCGGTGAGCCGGCCTCGACCTACGAGGGGAATTTCGGGAACGTGTACGCCCTGGCCTTCACCCCGGACAGCCGGCGGCTTCTCATCGGGACGGGCGAGGGCAGCCTCATCCTGTGGGAGGTGGGGGAGGAGGAGCCCCTGTGGGCCCGCAAGGCACATTCGAGCTCGGTCCGGGGCGTGGCCGTCTCCTCGGACGGGGCCCTGTACGCCTCCGGGGGTATGGACCAGGGCATCCTGTGGAGCCGCTCCGGGGAGGTCCTTTTCACCTTCCCCGGCAAGGCCTGGAACGTGGCCTTCTCCCCGGACGGCTACTTCCTGGCCGTGGGGGCGGGCAAGGTGGTGGAGCTTTGGGACACCGCCGTGGGGCTCTGCTACCGCTCCCTGTGGGAGCACACGGGCTGCGTGTGGTGGGTGGAGTTCTCCCCAGACGGCCGGCTCCTGGCTTCCGCCTCCCTGGACCACACCGTACGCCTTTGGGACCCAGAGGAGGGTGAGTGCCTCGCCGTGCTTCCCGCCCACGAGGATTCGGTGGAGTGCGTAAGGTTTTCACCGAACGGCCGCTTCCTTTCCTCTGGGGCCGGCGACGGCACCTTGTCCCTCTGGGACCTCCCTACCCTCCTTCAGGGCCCTTGAGGGCCTGTCCGTTTGTGCCCCCAGACAAAAGCTCGGTATCCTTCCTGGGGAAGAAACCATGAGGGAAAATCCGGTTCGCACGTCGGCCAGGTGGGTGACTAGGCGGGCGCGCTACGTGCGCCTGGATGAGGGAAGCCTTCACTCCCTCGCCCACAAGCTGGAGGAGGCCAGCCTCCCCGCCTGGGAGGGGCGGTATCACTTCCGAGGGGACGAGGAGCTAACCTGCCGGTACCTTTTGGTCCTCGATGCCCTCAACTTCTGTTTTTGGCCGGGAAAGGTGAAGTGGACGGTCCCCGGGCCGGAAGGCGAGCCCCTAACCGGCTATTTCGCGCTTGCCTACGCACTTAGGAAAGCTGCTGAAAAAACGCCGGATTTCTACCAGCCGGGGAACCTGGCCGCCTTGGACGAGGGCGGCCTGGGGGAGGTGCTCGGGGGGATCCCACTCCTACGGCTGCGGGCCCGGGCGGTGCGGGAGGTGGGCCTGCTCCTTTCCCGCTTCGGCTCGGCCCGGGATTTCTTCTTAGCTGCCTGCGGCTCTTGCCGGCGGCTGGTGGAACTTATCACGGCTTATCTCCCCTCGTTCAGGGATGCCGCCGTGTACCGGGGCCGCGAGGTCTTCTTCCACAAGCGGGCCCAGATCCTGTGTGCCGACCTTTACGGGGCGTTTTCCGGGGAGGGCCTGGGGGACCTGCGGGATCTTGAGTGGCTTACGGCGTTTGCCGACTACAAGTTGCCCCAGCTTTTACGGGCTCAAGGGGTAATCCTGCCGGCTCCCGGGCTTGCGGCCAGGATCGACCGGCTGGAGCCCATCCCGGCCGGCTCACCCGAGGAGGTGGAGCTCCGGGCCGCCACCGTGACCGCCGTGGAGGAGCTGGTAGGGCTGCTCAAGCTGCGCGGCCGCCCATTGCAGGCTTTTGAGGTGGACTGGATGCTGTGGCACCTTGCCCAAGGGGATCTTCCCTTCCCCCACCACCGGACGCTCACGATCTTCTACTGATGCCCCTGTTTGAGGTAACGGCGGAGCACCGGGGGAGCGAGGCCCGGCTTGGGGTCCTGCATACCCCGCATGGGGACGTAAAAACCCCGGCGTTCGTGGCGGTGGCCACCCGGGGCACGGTGAAGGCCCTTTCGCCCGACGACCTCCTTTCGCTGGGGATCCAGGTCCTGATCGGGAACACCTACCACCTGTATCTGCGGCCCGGGGCGGAGACGGTGGGGGCGCTGGGGGGCTTACACGGCTTTTTCGGCTGGGCCGGCCCCTGGATGACCGACTCGGGCGGCTTCCAGGTGTTCTCCCTGGGGGCGGGAAAGGTCCACGGGGTGGGGAAGATCGCCCCCATCTTCCCCGGGGATACAAGGCCCCGGGCGGCCGGGGGGTCGCTAGTCCGGCTGACGGAGGAGGGGGTCCACTTCCGCTCTGTGGTGGACGGGGCCTGGGTGTTCTTCTCCCCGGAGGAGGTGATCCGCGCCCAGCGGCTTTTGGGGGCCGACATCATCCTCCCTTTGGACGAGTGCACCTCCCCCTTCCACGACCGCGCCTACACCGAGGCCGCCATGGAAAGGACCCACCGCTGGGCCGAAAGGGCCCTCCGCGCCTTCGAGGAGACGAGGGGCCTGGGGCCGAACCCCGGTCAGGCCCTGTTTGGGATCGTTCAAGGGGGGGCGTACGAGGACCTGCGCCGCCGTTCCGCCCGCGTGATCGCCGGCATGAACTTTTCCGGCTTTGCCATCGGCGGCTCCTTGGGCCGCTCCAAGGAGGACATGCTGCGCGTCATCGAGTGGACGGTGGGAGAGCTTCCAAAAGAAAGGCCCAGGCACCTCCTTGGGATCGGGACGGTGGAGGACATAGTCGAGGCCGTAAGGCGCGGCGTCGACGCGTTTGACTGCGCTGCTCCCACCAGGATGGCCAGGAACGGCACCTTGCTTTCGGGTCAGGAAGAGGGCTTTCGCCTCAACATCAAGGGGGCCCGATTTCGGCGGGACGGGCGGCCAATCGAGGAGGGTTGTGACTGCCCCACTTGCCGGCGTCACTCCCGGGCCTTCCTCCACCACCTTCTTCGCAGCGGGGAGCTTTCCTACTTTCGCCTGGCCACCCTCCACAACCTCAGGTTCATGGCCCGGCTCATGGCCGCCATCCGGGCCCGCATCGCCCTGGGGAAAGAGCTCTCCCTGGAGGGGGTTATGGGGGACCTGAGGGGATGAGCCCTCAGGGGTTGATAAACGGGGGGATAAGCCTGCGGGCCTCCACATCCACCACCCCTTTGTCGGAGAACTTGTACCTCGGACTGACCGACAGGGTGAGGGTGGAAAGGAGGAGGAACGGACGGGCATGGCGCATCCCAAATCTACGTAGAGAATCTTCTATTTGATTAAATGAGCTGGCGACGGCGTCCAAGGGGGCGTCCGTGAGGATGCCGGCGATGGGAAGCGGGAGGTGGGCGATCACACCCCCCTCGTCGGCCACGGCGATGCCGCCGCCCCCCTCGCAGGCCCGGGAGGCCGCCAGGGCCATTGCCTCCGGTGAGCGGCCGACCACAAGGAGGTTGTGGGCGTCATGGGAAAAAGTGGAGGCAAAGGCCCCCCTTTTCAATCCCAAATCCTTAACCACCCCTATGGAATGGGAGGAGCCGTCGCGGGAGAAGACCGCGATCAAGGCCAGGTCATCCTCGGGACCAAGAACAACGCGCCCCCCTTTTAGTCGGACCGGGACCCGTTCTAGGTCCGTCAGGGTATTGTCCTCGCTCTGGACGGAGACCGCGTTTGCCAGGCACTCCTGAAGGTCCAGCTCCACAAGGAAGTCCTCCGGGACGAACCTGTCATAGCACAAGTTCGAGGAAAGTGGAGGCCCTGGGAAGCCCACCGGTGCTATCAGCTCTCCTTCCTCGGCCACTTTCCTCCCGCCCACGTACACCGTCCGGGGGGGGAAAAGGCCGGGGCCTTCCAGGACCAGGAAGTCGGCCGTCCATCCCGGGGCGATGGCGCCCATCCTCCTCAGCCCCAGATACGTGGCCGGGCGCAGGGTGGCCATGCTGAAGGCCTCCTCCCAGGGGACTCCCCGCGCCATGGCGGCCTTTACGATCGAGGAAAGGTGCCCCTCCGTCCTGAGCCGAGCTGGGTCCACGTCGTCGGTGACGAGCATGACCCTGCTCCTGTCGGGGAGATCAAGCACGGCGGCTACGTTCTCAGGGGTTAGCGACTTGAGTTGCAGCATCAAAGCCACCCCCTTGCCCACTAGCTCCGGGATCTTCTCCGGCGTCATCAGGGTGTGATCGGATGTTATCCCATAGGAGAGGTACTCGGAGAGCTCCGTTCCCAAGAGGGAGGGAACATGCCCCTCCATCAAAAGGCCGTATGAGGCGGCGGCTTCGATGATCCGCCTTAGCCTTTCGTCCCCTGCCGCAAGCCCCCGGTAGTCCATCACCTCCCCCAGGGCGATGACCTCGCTTGCGCCTGCAAGCTTGCGGACAAGCTCCGCCGTCACCTCCGCCCCCGTGGTCTCCAATCCGGCGGAGGTGGGGGGTACGCAGCTTGGGATGGCAAAATAGACGCGGAGCGGGAGTCCGGCTGCGGCCTGCATTATCCAGCGGATGCCCTCCTCCCCGGCTGCGCTGGCGACCTCGTGGGGGTCGGCGAGGACGCAGGTGGTCCCGTGGGGAAGCGCCCCTTCCGCGAACCGCCGGGGGGAAAGCAGGCTGGACTCCATGTGCATGTGGGCGTCGATGAGCCCGGGCGTTATCAGGGCCCCGTGGGCTTCCACGGCCTGGCAGGTGGGGATGCCTGGGGGGGGTTCCCCCGGCTCTACGTAGATAAACCGCCCATCCTTTATCCCAACCCAGCCCTGGAAGGCCCGCAGCCGGAACACATCCAGGATCTCCGCCCCGGTGATCAAGAGGTCCAGCTCCGGGCCCTTCACCCTTCCCTCCCCCCCAGGATGCGGACCGCCAAAAGGGCGATATCGATCACATGGCTCTCCCCTTCGGCAAACGCCTTTTTCCTTTCCTCCGCCGAGGGCTGGGGGGAGAGCCAGATGTTGGAGTCGGTAGCCACTATGGCCCCCACTTTAACCCCTCGGCACATCCCCACGACGAACAGGGTGGCCGCTTCCTGTTCCGCTGCCACCACCCCTGCGTCCCGTAGTAGCTCATCCAACCTTGGATCCCGCCTGTAATAGGCATCTCTGGTGTAGCCCACCCCGAGGCGGTAGGTGACCTTCGCCCGTTCGGCGGCCTCCACCAAGGCCTTGGTGACACTGAAGTCGGCGACGGCGGGGAATTCCCTGGGAAGATATGCGGCCGAGGTGCCATCCCCCCTGAAGGCGGCGGTGAGGATGATCGGCGTGCCGATGGGGATATCGGGCTGCCGGCCACCGGCCGACCCCACCCGGATGAACACCTCTGCCCCGGCCGAGGCCAGTTCCTCAAGCGCGATGCTGGCGGACGGCCCCCCGATGCCGGTGGAACAGACGCCCACCTCAACCCCACCGGTTTTTCCCTTGTACAAGGTGAATTCCCTGTTCTGCAGGATGAACTCCGCCTCGTCCATCCTCTCGGCTATGCGCTTTGCCCTCCCGGGGTCCCCAGGAAGAAGCATGAACCTCGCCACGTCCTCCCTGGAACAAGGTATGTGCTTCATTCACCCTACTCCTTCCTAAAGGCAATGAGGTCATTCTGATCTATCCTAATATTCACTGACCGGGCATTGACAGTCGCCTCGCCTTCCGAACAGACCACTGTTATCTCCCCCAAGGGCGTTTCCACCACGTATTGGAGGCTATGTCCCTGAAAGCTTTGGAAACGTACCTCGCCGGGGATGACGTTCCCCGCTTCGGGGCCACCTTCTGAAATCTCCACTCTCTCCGGACGGAAGTAGACCCTCACCTCGTCCCCTACCCGGAGCTCCCCCTCCCCACCCATCCGGGCCTGGAGGCGTAGCCCCCCGGCCATCACCTCCACCCCACCTCCCTCGACGCGGGCCACCCGGCCGGGGAAGCTGTTGTCGTACCCCATGAAATGGGCGACGAATTCGTTTACGGGATTGCGGTACAGGCGGGGGGGCGTGTCGATCTGCTGGATGCGGCCTTCATTTAAAACTGCTATTCGGTCGGACATGCTTAGGGCTTCAACTAGATCGTGCGTTACGTAGATTGCAGTGATGCCCAGATCCTTTTGGATCCTCCTCAGTTCAACCCTCATGGTGGCACGTAATTTTGCGTCCAGGTTGGAAAGGGGTTCGTCCAGGAGCAACAGGGCGGGTTCCACCGCCAAGGCGCGGGCCAAGGCCACCCTCTGGCGTTGCCCCCCCGAAAGCTGGGCAGGGAGGCGGTTGGCGAAGTCCTCAAGGCCAACAAGCCCCAGCCATCTGTTTACCCGCTCGGCCACCTCTTGTTTGCGGACCTTCCTCATCCTGAGGCCGAATGCGACGTTTTCCGCAACTGTAAGATGAGGAAACAGGGCATATGACTGATAAACAACACCGAAATTGCGCTTATATGGGGGAATATTTGTGATGTCGTCCCCCTTCAGGAGAACCCGGCCCTCCCGGGGGCGGATGAACCCGAGGATGGCCCGCAAGGCGGTGGTTTTGCCGCAGCCCGAGGGGCCGAGGAGGGAGACCAGCTCCCCTTCATCCAGGGACAGGGTGAAGCCGTGCAGGACTGGGCTTGCACGTCCGTAACCGACCACGAGCCCTCGCGTCTCCAGGAACGACATCCTCCCTCCTTACATGAATTTCGATAGCCCCAGCGTCCTCTCGGCGGCCTGGGTGACCAGGACCGTGAACAGGATCACAAGGACGGAGAGGGCGGCGATAAGGGGGTTATAGTAATACTCCATATACGATAGCATCTGGATGGGCAGGGTTGTGATGCCGGGCCCGGTGAGGAAGAGGGAGATGGGTACGTTGTTAAACGACAGGGTGAATCCCAGGATGAAAGCCGCCAGGACCCCGGTACGGATGTTGGGCAGGACCACCCGAAGGAAGGCCTTCCACTGAGGGGCCCCCAGGCTCATGGCCGCCTCTTCCACCGTGAAATCGAAGTTCCTCAAACTGGCAGCGGTGACCCGCACCGCGTAGGGGATGACTATCACGGTGTGGCCGATGAGCAGCGCGGGGAGGACGGGGATGTCCCCCACATGCACCAGGAAGCGAAGCAGCGCAAAGCCGATCACCAGGGCCGGCACCACAATAGGGGACTCAAACGCGAACTCCATGTACTGCCTTCCCTTAGGGGCATAACGGACTATGGCATAGGCGGCCGGCACCCCGAGCAAAAGGGCAACCAAGGTCGCTACAAGCCCCACCATCAAGCTTACCTTAAAGGCATCCCTGAACATGCGCATTGAAATGGCTTTTTCGTACCACTGAATCGTCAATCCACTTGGGGGAAAGGCCAGGGTTTGTCCAAAGGAAACCACAAAAATAACGACAAAGGGGCTCAAAAGGAAAAGGTAGGTAAGGATCGCCACCACAAGGAGCGCGCGTCCCCGTCTCATCTGGCCTCCCGGGTTCGCAATCTCCTTAGCAGGAGGTTGAGGATGCTGGCCACAACGAGGAGCACCACGGCCACCACGGTGGCGGTTTCCCAATCGAGCAGCGTCATAGCCCGTTGCTGGAGCAGGGTTGCCAGGGTCAGGACCCGTGTGCCGCCGAGGATGGCCGGGGTGGTATAAGCGGTGATGCATCCGGTGAACACCAAGGTACCACCTACCACGAGCCCGTCCGCAGACAGGGGGAACACCACCCGGCCGAATGCCCTCAAGGGGGAAGCGCCGAGGCTTTGGGCTGCTTCCTCCACCTCGGGCGGTATGTTCTCCAGGGCGCTGATCAGCGAAAGCAACATCAGGGGAAAGAACAAATGTGTCAAGCCCACTACAATTGCGCCCTCCGTGTAGAGGAACTGGATCGGACGGGAGATGAGGCCCATCGCCATGAGGAGTTCGTTTACCACCCCGTGGCGGCCCAAGATCACGAACCACCCGAAGGTTCGGACGACGGCGGTGGTCATCAAGGGGAAGAGGGAAAGCGACATAAAGAAGGCCTTCCTCCGCGGGGAAGCCTTTGAGATGAGGTAGGCGGTGGGGTAGCCGAGCAATGCCGTGACGAGCGTCACGATGAGCCCTATGCGGAGGGTGCGGAGGAGGGCCGTCCTGAAATACGATTTGCCAAAGGCCTCGAGGTAGGCGGCGAAGGTCCAAGTGCCGTCTGCCTTGAAGCTCGCCAAAAAGAGCATGAGGATCGGGGCAAGCAAAAACAGCCCCAGGAAGGCCAGGCCCGGCCCGGAAAGGAAGAGCACCCGCCTCCAGCTGGAATTGGCGACCATCGGGCTAACTAAAGGCGGCTTGGGCCCCCGGGCACGAGCCCAAGCCGCCTTCCCCCGACTACCTGGCGATGAGCTCGTTCCACCGGGTTAGCCACTGGTCCAGGTGGTCCACCACGAAGGCGGGATCGTAAAACACGGCGGAGGTGAGGTCCTCGTCAAGCCCGAACCTCGCCTTTATATCGGCTGGTAGCTCCTCCAGGGCCTGCAGGTTCGCCGGGCCGTCGACAAGGTCGAGGGCCATGCGGAGTTGGGTGTCCTTGGAGAGCCAGAAGTCGATGAACTTCTCAGCCCAGTAGGGGTTCTTGGTCCCCTTGACCACGCTCAGGGTGTTCAAGGAGGCGATGAGCCCCTCCCAGTAGTCGGAGCAGGGGCGTACCCAGGCCAGGGGGAGGCCGGTGGCCTGGAGGCTGGGCCAGGCGAAGCTGGGCATCGGCGCCAGCCAAACCTCCCCTTGTTCAAACAGGCTGATCGCCTCTGAAGACCTCCTGTAGGTGGTCAGAAGGGCGCTCGGTTCCACGAGCTCCTTGAGTTTCTGCCACCCCACCTCAAGGTCGTCCAGGGAGCCACCCCACGCCCTGGCGATGCTGAACAACACTGCCGGGCCGTAGGTGGTGTTCATCTCGGGGAGCGTGATATAACCGGCCACCTCCGGGCGCCAGAAATCGCGCCAGGAGGTGACGGGGGGATCTATCTTGTCGGTACGATATGCGATCTTCATGACCTGAAGGGTGTACCCCACCCCGTACCAGTCGCCAAGCGGATCGCGTGCCCATTCCACTATCTGGGCCACGTTGGGGACGTTGTCGACGTCCAAAGGCTGCAGGACCCCTTCCCTCATGGCCATGACGGCGTAGTTGGGGGCAAAGGTCACCACGTCCACCACTGGGTTGTCCTTGTTGGCGATCAGCCGGGCCAGCCGATCTGAGTTGTTACCGAAGTCGAAGACGATCTCGATGCCGTAGGCTTCCTTGAACCGGTCGGCGATGTTCTTGTAGAGGAGCTCCGCGTTGAACCCCCAAGTGGATACCACAAGCTGGGCAGGTTTCGGCGGCTCCTCAGCTATTACGCTAAGCCCCGCAGTTAGCAAACCCAAGACCAGTATCAGAACCAGGCGCATAACATCCCTCCTCTTAAACTATAGTTTTCTGACAGCATTTAGAATAACTATCACCCCCTTGGCATTAGAATCATGTTAGGATGTGGAAAAGTTTATCAAGGGGGGAAGGCGCTGTCAAGCTTTACAGTCCTGCTACATTGCAAATGCTGCCTGCCGTTGGCAGTTAACTGGAGCTTGAACGCTTTATGGCAAAGCCGGGCAGTAGCTCGTTCCGCAGCGGGGAGCTTTCATACTTTCGGCTGGCCACGCTGCACAACCTCAGGTTCATGGCCCGGCTCATGGCCACGATCCGGGCCGCGATCTCCGGGGGAAAGCGCTTATCCCTGGATGCGATACGGGAGGCCTTGCTCCAGGGGGACTAACCCATCAGGGCCTGTGCCAGGGCCATAACGGTGCCCGATAGCAGGGGCACCGACAGGTTATCGTCCACGTGGAAGGGCAGGGCCTCCACGAAGCTGGCGGCGGCCCCGCCCACGAACCCTAACCAAAAAGGCGCAAGCCCCTGAACGAAGATCAGGTAAGAAGCCAGGGAACAGATCCCCAGGTAACCAAGGGTCCCCTGCAGGGTCTTGGCGAAGAACCTGGTCCTTCCCCCCACAAAGCCGAACACCTTGGCGGTGAGGTCTCCGAATATGAGGAAGGTGACGGCCAGGAAGGCCACCTTTAAGGGGAAGAGGAGGAAGGTGACGAAACATCCCAGGAGGAATAGCGTCATGGAGGAAAGCCGTGATCTCTCCTTTTCCTTGTACACCTTAAAGGAGCTCGCCAGGCGCTTGAAGAAAAAGCTCTGCACCTTGCCGCTCGATAGGCGGATCAGATCTACCAGGACGAACAGGGCGAGCACGCTCCCGATCAGGGAGAGGAGGGTTTGTTTGCTCACCCAAAGGCCCAGCAGGGGGAAGGAGAAGCCGGCGGGGCGAAGGAGCACCCGCCACCACCTCACGTCCTCAGGGAGGTAGGGAAACACCCGATGTCTGATCACCGCCTCCAGCGCCAGGGCGAAGATGAAGCACAGGATGAGGGCCGCCAGGGCGGGGACGAGGAACACCGCTATCACATCCCCCCTCCCCACCGCCCAGGAGGACAAGCCGGCAAAGCCCGCGAGCGCAGCAAGATCTGCTATCCCTATCGAGGGGGGAAGCTTCAGCCATAGCCCAATGAGAGAGGCAAGCGCCAAGCCGGATGCCGTAGCCGCCCCTTCTCCTCCCTTGAATCGGAGATAAAAGGGGAATATATGCCCCACGATCGCTGAGACGCCCCCTAGGTAGCAAAGGGGGAGTGGGATTCCGAGGACCTGAGCGATCTTAAGGGAGAGGACCCCCTTTCCGGTGTCGTAAAGCGCAGTGATCACCACGGGCCACAAGGAATCAACTTGGGCCCTGAGGTTGGAGGTGCCTACCTTGCCCGTCCCCTTGGCCCTGAGGTCAATCCCCTTAAGGCACTTGGCGAAAATATAGGCGGGATGGATGGCTCCCAATAGGTAACCGATGAGCAACGCGGAGACCGCCTTCCCCACCATTTCCGCAAACACAGTTTAATCCACGCCCCCGGGGAAGGGCAATTTTCGGGTAAGGCTTTACCCTCCGCTCGGAGAAGGCGTAGAACACCCCCGGTGATCTCGCGGCCGCTTGTTCAATCAGCCTGACGGAAGAGCTCGCCCGCGTCCGGGAAAAGCGTTAACCCCCCTCCTCTTCCAGTAGTTTCAGGGACTCCTCCACCACTTTGGGGTCGAATTATGTTCCAGCGTCCTTCTTGATCTCCTCTATCGCCTCCTCCACCGGGAGGGCCTTGCGGTAAGGCCGGTCGCTCCTCATGGCGTCCCAGGCGTCCACCACTGCGAATATCCTGGCGGCAAGCGGGATCTCCTCGCCCTTAAGGCCCCTTGGGTAACCGTTTCCATCCCAACGCTCGTGGTGACAGTAGGGGATATCCAAGGCGGGCCTCAGGAACTCGATCTCCGATAGCAGCTCATAAGCGTACTCGGGGTGCTTGCGCATCTCCGCCCACTCCTTTTCGTCTAGCTTTCCCGGCTTGAGCAGAATGGAGTCGGGAACGCCGAGCTTGCCGATGTCATGGAGCAACGCCCCCCATCTGAGATACGTGAGGGCCTCCCCTCGGATCCCCATCCGGAGGCCGAGTCGCACCGCAAGCTCGGTCACCCGCTGGGCGTGATTCTGGGTCTCCAGGTCCCGCAGCTCCAGGGTGCGGGCCCAACCTTCCAGGGTGGCGTCGTAGGCCGCCCGCAGGTCAAGGTTGCTCCTCCTCAGCTCCTCCATGAGCTGCCCGTTCTCCAGGGCGATGGCAACTTGAGCAGCAAGGGCTTCCAGGAAATCCGTCGGAACCCCCTCCCGGGGCTTTCTCCGGTAGAAGATCCCCAGCATCCCCAGGGGCCTGTGCTTTGAGATCAGCGGGGCAAAGTAGACCTCCACAAACCCTTCCGCTTCGCAGAACTTCCTGAACCCGAAGGAGGTCTCCTCCAAGAGTTTCTCCCGCGTAAGGCGCACCACACGTCTGTCACGCAAAATTTTTCGGGCAGTAAGGCTTTGCGTGATGGAGATCGCCCGCGTACTTTCACTCCGGGATCGGAAACCTCGCGCACCGGCCAGGCGAAGCGTCAAGGTCTGGGGCTCTGCCAGAAGCACTCCTGCTGCATCGGCCTTAAGCTGTTCGGTGACCTCATCGAGTACCACCCGGATGGTCAATTCTGGGTCCAGGCTGGAGATGATGAAAAGATCTATATTTCGCAGGGTCTCTAGTTGGGCGAGGTTCCTTTTGGTTTTCTCGTATAGCTGGGCGTTTTCCAGGAGGGTAGCGGCCTGATTGGCGAGGGTTTGCAGGAGGTTGAGCTTATGGGTGGTGAAAAAGCCAGGCTGTTCGCTGTAAAGGTTCAGGACGCCAAAGGGATGGCCATGGGAGACGAGGGGAATGGCGGCGCTGCAGGTAAAGTCATAGCTCAAAGCCGCCTTTCTCCAGGGTGCATACCCGGTATCGGAGCTCATATCCTCGGTGACCTGGAGCCTCATCTCTCGGATGGCCCGGCCGGTGGGGCCCTGTCCTTCCGGCACTCCGTCCCAGCGCACGGAGATCTCTTTAGGATAGGGGTGCTCAGGTGGCCAGGAGGCGATCACGCTTACCTGGCCATCGAGCTCTGCCCGTCCTACCCATGCCAACCTTACTGCAATGTCCTCCACACAGATGCGGGCTAACCTTTCGGCCACGCCTTTCAGCTCTAGATCCTCGGCGAGCCGGGGGATGGCTTGCTGGAGAAGATCAAGCTCTCTGGCGCGCTCCTGGAGCTTCGCACGGCTGCGGGCCTGGCGCAGGGCAGAGGCGGCAAGATGGGCTAGCACCTGAGCTTGTACAAGATCCCCTTCGCTGAATCGCTCCGGATTCTCATCCCCGAGGACGATCACCCCCAGGACATCGCCCTCGGCCTTGAGCGGGACTGCCAAGGCGGACTTAAGGGCCGGGGCGCAATATGCCCGGCGCTCTGTGGCCTGGGTGACGTGTTGGTACACCTTGGCTTGGCCGGTTCGGGCTGCCAAGGCGACGGCCGCATGCGGGTCGTCCAGGGAGACGGAGCGCCCCAAAGAGAGCCCCGAAGGCGACGCCTCAAGCTTGAGTCGCAGGATGACTCGTTTTTCCCGGCCGGAAGCTCCCAGAAGTGGACGAGGCTTACCCGGGTCGCTTCCTGGACTGTTTCGACGAGCGCGGACAGAATATCCCCTTCCTCCACCAGCGTGGCCAGCCGCTCGGCCAGCGCCTGGACTTGGAACCCCTGGTGACCTGGTCCGGTCAGCCCACTACCTTCAGACAATACAAAACACCCCGGCTAACGCAAACCAATATATTTTAATCTGCCAGAATACGCAAGTTAAAAGGTTCGTAATTCCACAAAAATTCGCGCTCCTCGGCCCTGTGCTGTAACTTGGATTGCACTGTGAGAACCAAGGGGCGATAAGATGGGAAAAGGGGCGAGATTTCCGCCTGTGCCCTTGGGCCCGCTGCGGGTTTTGGATGGGCTTGTCCGTCTGGGGACGGCTGGGGCCGGGGAACTGGCCGAGGCCCTCGGGGTGAGCACTGCCGCTGTAAGAGGCCATCTGAACAGCCTGCTTAGGAGTGAATTGGTGGAGGTGGCTTTTAGGAGATCCGGGGCGGCCGGTCCCCGGGAGCGGGTGTGGCGGGCCACCCCCAGCGGCCTGAGCCAGGCCCGCCCTCGTCGTTCATCCTATCTCCTAAGTGCCTTCCTCCTTGCGATGAAGGCGGGCTTGGGGATGGGAGGATTGGCGGAGCTTTTGAGTGAGGCGGCGCGCCAGCTTGCCCGGACACACCCTGTTTTCGGAGGAGCATCGTTCCCTGAGCGGGTGCATCACCTGCGGGATCTCCTGGATGAATTGGGCGTAGCCACCCGTCACTGGGAGGAAGGGGAAATACAGAAGCTCCTTCTCAAGAATTATCTGCTCACCCCTGAGTTCTCACGTTACCCTGAGACGTACGCGTTTCACCGCGCCTTGGCGGAGGAG
This sequence comes from Acetothermia bacterium 64_32, assembly GCA_001508155.1. Lineage (GTDB taxonomy): Bacteria > Bipolaricaulota > Bipolaricaulia > Bipolaricaulales > Bipolaricaulaceae > 64-32. Next base: position 109,021 of record LGFI01000004.1, read on the forward strand.
GTGTTGGGCGTGGAGGTGGAGATTGAGCTTGCAGCCGATCCCCGGCAAGGGGGCTGCGTCCTCCGGTTTCGCAAGCCCGCTCCAACCTCAGGGCTCACAGGGAGCAAAACGTCAAAGGACAAGACCTAATCCCAGCGACTAACTGAGAAGGGATCGGCCTGGATTTCCCTTTCGTCCTCCACTACACCCCCGACACCCGAAGAGGGCGCTTCTTACCAAACGGGTTTCCGGGCCCATCCGGGTCCTCGGAGCTTTGGGCCCTTCGAGCTGGATGACGCCCACCTCAGGGGCGGTTGGGCCAACGGGCATGGCGCAAGAGAAGCCGGATCTCTTCTTCGGACAACCCCGCTTCGCGTAGCCCCTCGATGAGCCCACGGACCACCCACCACCGCCAGAGATGGGCCCTCCACCATCGCAACTGCCTAACACGAACGAATCCACACATGTTCGCTTCTTACGTCCAGTCGATGGCTGCCCAGGCTTGAGCGGCCGCCTTGCTCTGTCGTAGTTCCTTGGGCCACCAACTTGCTGTACCGCTCTGCCAATCGACAGGCGATACGCCGTCCCTTCTCCTTTGGGCCCGGAGCCACTTCCTTGGCCAGCCGAACCTGCGATGCTTCGGCCCGGAGTTCGTCCAGTCGCGCCTGAGCCAGGCGCAGCATCAACTCCGGATGCATGGGGCCCATCTCGCCTCCTTCACTGCCCACCTTGTTTTGCGTCCGTTTTCCTCCCAGATGTGGTTGCGCTCTCGCCGAATCCTCGTTCTACGGCAGCCAGGTTAGCCAGGATCCTCCCCAGATAACCCTCAAACTGGTCGATCTCCTGCTCGGAAAACCCGGCGTAGAAAAGACGCGTCATCTCCTCGGAAACACGTACGTAGGTGTCCTGCCAGCGCACAACCAACACCTCTCGTCGGTCGTCCTGGGAACGCACGCGCCGCAGGTAGCCGGCCTCCTCCAGTCGGTCAAGCAGGTTGGTAAGTGTGGACTTCTTGAGGGATGTTTTCCGTGCCAGTTCGTGGATCGGCACCCGGTCCTCCTGCCATAGCGCGAACATGACCCGCCCTTGGGCCGGGCTGATCTCCACCCCGTAGTCCTTAAGCATGCGGGCGAAGATCCTCCCTGCCAGGCGGTTGATTCGGCCGATCAGGAACCCGCCCCGGTGTAGTCCGGGTCATCCGGCCCAGCAGGGTAATATCGCTCCCAGCCCGCGTTCCACAGGGCATTACGGATTCCTGGGTCGGCCACGATCTCCACCTCCCCGCCGAGCATTACCCCTTTGACCTCCTTTGGATTGCAGTAGTACACGGATACACGACGGTTAGCTTGTATCTCGCGCACCTTGCTCGACGAGGTGTTCGTGGTGAAAGACAAAAAGGTCGTGTTGATGATCGGCGAATAGGTGAGCCTGGTTCGGGTACTTTCGTCGGTTGCGCAGATTGAACATGGCGCAGGTGCGAGGATATCCGTCAGGGCCGATCGTGGTCAGATAAGCCACCGGTGCCGTTTCCATCACCTCGACAAATGCCTGCTTCACCTTTTCTTGGTTCATCACTCGCCTGCCAGTATTTTGTTCGATACCTAACAATCCTACTTCGTACAACTAGCGGCAAGCCCGTGGACCAATTGGTTGCGGCCCCGGGGTGGCGAGGTGGCACACTGACGCCGTGCTGATGCAGAAGTGCGTGTCATTACGCGTGCCAAGTTGGCCGCATTAAGGAGGAAGCAATGGAGGAGACGCTCGGTTGGCTTTTGGAGCCCAAAAGCCCCTCTGTCCGATACGGGACCCTTAGGTATCTCCTGGACAGGCCTAAGGATGACCTCGAAGTCCAGGCAGCTTTGAAGGCTATTCCTCAATCCCCTATAATCAAACGCATCTTCACGCGCCAGGCCCCCCAGGGACACTGGGGCGACCCCGAGAGTCCCTACTTGCCCAAGTACAAGTCCACCTATTGGACGGTGATGCTGCTAGGGTACCTTGGGCTTAGCCGCTGGGATAGGCGGGTTTGCCGCGGGGTGGAACACCTCTTCCGCTTCCAACAGCCAACCGGAGGCTTCGCCGAGTTTGGAGAAGAGGGGGCACGCCAGAAGTACGCACGCGTCGTCGAGAAACGCCTGGCGCGCGGGAAAGAACCATAGGAGGGGGCCTTTATCGCCGACCTGGTTCATCAGATGACCTTGTCTTGCCTTTCGGGAAACGTAGTTGCTGCCCTGCTCCGCCTGGGCTACGAGGACGATCCGCGCCTGTGGAGAGCGGTGGGGTGGCTGCTTGAGATTCAAAACGCGGATGGCGGGTGGCTTTGCCCCTATTGGAAGGCCCACGTGCGGGACAAGCACGGATGCTTCTTCGGGACAATTTGCTCCCTGGAGGCCCTTGCCGAGATCCCGCCGGCCCGACGTACCCCTGCACTGGAGAAAGCCGCAGCCCGCGGGGCGGAGTTCCTGCTCAGGCACCACCTGTACAAGGCCGACCACCATGGATTCCGGACGATCAAGGCCGGCTGGCTAAAGCTGGGCTTCCCTTGGTTTTACCGGTACGACATCCTGCGCGGCCTGTGGGTGCTGACGAAGCTCGGCTATCAGGATGAGCGCATGGCCGACGCGCTCGCGCTACTACGCGAAAAGCGCACGCCCAATGGGAAGTGGGCGCTTGAGGTCACGCCCTTCGGGCGCATGCAGGCCAGCCTCGAGCCTGAAGGCCGCCCTAGCAAGTGGATCACCCTTTACGCCTTATGGGTGCTACGAGGCGTGCACAAGAGCCGGCTCAGAAATCGCCTTGGCCCTTGAAGGACTTGCAGACAGGGGCCAAGGGGCAGCCGGGGCAGCGGGGCCGGGTGCGGCAATGGTCTTTGGCGTGCCGAACCAGCAGGGCATGGTATTCCCCGTAGAGCTTTGGGTCGCGGGGAAGTTCTTTTTCGAAAAGCTCCTGCACCTCCTCGTAGCCGGCCTTTTCGTCCGGGAGCAGCCCCAGTCGGTGGAGGATCCTTTTCGTGTAGGCATCCACCACGAACACGGGGTACCCGGCAGCGTAGAGGAGGATCGAGTCCGCGGTCTCCGGGCCAATCCCGGGAAGTGCGAGGAGCTTTCTGCGCAGCTCCCCGGCGGGGAGGGAGAGGAGCCCCTCCACATCCCCGTGTTGCCTGATCAGCCGGAGCAGTGCACGTAGCCTCCTTGTCTTTTGGCGGAAGAAGCCCGCCGGCCGGACGAGCTCGGCGAGCTCTTCTTCGGAGAGACTGGCCAGCTTCTCCGGAGACAGGGCCCCGGCCGCCTTGAGGCGCTCGATGGCCCGCTCCACATTGCGCCAGGCCGTGGCCTGGGTGAGGATCGCCCCCACCATGACCTCAAAACGGCTTTCCCCCGGCCACCAGCCCTGGGGTCCGTAGGCCGAAAGGAGCCGTTGGTAGATCTCGACCAAGGTTTCCCTCTTGGCTCCCACGGGATGCGATGATAGGCTATGCCCTCCTAAAGAACCTGTTGCCCAAAGGGGGTTTTTGAATGTTTAAGGCAGTTTGCCCTTGGGTTAACCCCGCCTGCAGTTTTTCATCATGCCACCCCACCACCGGCTCCACAAGCTTCCTACCCATTCGCCGAGGTAGCCGGCATTCGCCATTTACCACCCGGAGCCGGGGGCTTCTAGCTCCTCGGCCGGCTGAACCGGGCCTGCGGTCTCCTGAGGATCCGACGGCCTTCCGTACGGGTTGCACCGCTGAAACCCCATGAGCGGGGGGAGTCGTAATTCAAGCCGTTCGATCGGCGTGGCCAGTAGCCCACCTGCAACACGTGTTAGCCGCTCCTGTCATCCCTGCCCTTCCTTAACCCCCAGGGCCTCGAGGTGCCGGCCCAGGTGCTCGGCCAAAAGCCGGTAGTGCTCCTCCTCGTGCTCGAGGAGCACCCCCCG
>LGFI01000031.1 GCA_001508155.1 Acetothermia bacterium 64_32
CGGGACCAGGAGTATTGGGGCCGCCCGGTCCCGGGGTTCGGGGACCCCGAAGCGCGGCTCTTGGTGCTGGGCCTGGCGCCGGCGGCCCATGGGGCCAACCGCACTGGCCGCATGTTCACCGGGGACGGCCCCGGCGGGGCGGGGGATTTCCTGATGGCGGCCTTGCACCGGGCCGGGCTTGCCAGCCTCCCCTACGCCAGGGCGCGAGATGACGGGCTTGAGCTCTTCGGAGTGTATCTCTCAGCGGTGGTGCGCTGCGCCCCGCCTGGGAACCGCCCCACCCGAAAGGAAATCGAAAACTGCCTCCCCTTTTTGGTGGAGGAGCTTCGCATCTTGCAAGGGCTTAGAGCCGTGCTCGCCCTGGGTAGGATCGCCTTTTCTGGGTACCTTTTGGCCTTGGAGAGGATGGGGGTAGCCCTTCCCCGGCCGCTTCCCCGCTTCTCCCACGGGGCGGTCTACCGACTTGGGGAGGGGGTGCCTGTGCTGGTCGCCTCCTATCACCCTTCCCGCCAGAACACCCAGACCGGCCGCCTCACGAAGGAGATGTTCGACCGGGCGGTGCACCTTGCCAAGCAAACAGCCGGACTAAATCTCCTCTTGGGCCGCCCGGAGGAGGAGTATCCCCAGGGCGCAGCAAAGACACCACAGGCCGAAGCCCTCCCCCACGGGCAGGGCTGCCCCGGGAAGGGAGGCCAGCCCCTCCACCGCGTAAAGGTAGGGGGAGACCACCACCCGATGGAGGAAGTGCCCGATCGACGGAGCCCAAGAAAACGGCGAGATTATGAGTAGAAAGAGCCCAGCCCACAGGATGAGCCCGGTCCAGGGGATTAGGAGGAGGTTGGCGACCAGGCCGTATGGGGAGATGTAGCCGAAGGTACTCCCGACGATGGGCAGGGTCCCGGCTTGGGCGAAGGCGCTTGTCGCGAGGATATCCGCTATCCATCTTCCTGGCCTGGAAAGGCGGGCCCGAAGGGGGGAATGGCCCCAGCCGGGCCAGAGGTAAAGGATGGAAAAGGTGGCTAAGAAGGAAAGCTGGAACCCCGTGTCAAGTGGCGACCAGGGCCAGATTAGGATCACGAAAAGCGCCGCCACTGAAAGCCCTTGCAGTGGGTCGTACCATCGCCTTAGCACCAACCCCCACTCCCACAGAAGCCAGAAGAGGCCGAAGACGCTGAGCATGATGGCCGCGCGGACAAGCGAGATCCTCGCCCCGGCCAAGAGCACGTAGCCCCACGACAGCGGCAAGAGCACCAGGTATCTTGCCCCGGGCCGAAGTCGCATAAGCCCCAGAAGCCACCAGACGGTTGCCGTCAGGATGCTGAGGTGAAGGCCGGATAGGGCCAAAAGGTGGGCCACCCCGGCGGTGCGGAAGGCGGCCTTCTCCTCCTCGGGGAGGAGCCCCCGGGTGCCGAAAAGCAAAGCCGCAAGGAGCTCAGCCCCCTGCTTGGGGACTGCGGCGTAAAGGCGCGCAAGAAGGCCGGCGCGGAGCTTTCCCGCAAGCCGCAACACGCTAAATCCCCCCTGCTCCAACACCTCCGCCCCATCGGCCCAAAACAGGCCCACGATCCCCCGCCTTTTCAGGTATTCACCCCACCCACCGGGCTTAAGGAGTTCGCCCTCGCCTGAAAGACGCACCAAGTCCCCTGGGCCGAGCTCCACCTGCCAAGGCGTTTCCGTCCGCAAATAGACAAGGAGATCCCCGTCCAGCCCGGAAGGACGCACGGCAAAGGAGGTCGTCTTTGGGTGCGGTTCAGGGATGTCCTTTACCGAACCGGTGATCTCCCTCAGCAGGGGGATCTGGGCCTTGGTTGCCTTGGGAACAGGAGAAGGCTGCCAGAGCAAGAGACCGGCGAAGAACGCCGCCAGCCAGAGGAGGGGAGGGGATCTACGCAGAAGGGCAAGGGCCAGGGAAGCGAGGGCGGCAAGGAGAAACCAATCGGGTCGCCCCATGATCCCCGCCATCGCCACCCCGAAGGCGAGGGCCAGAACCAGGCCGGGGAAGATTGCCCGATCCACGGTGTCCAGTATAATGTGTTGTGGGGGTGATTGGTCTCGACGGGGACACCTAGGCGAGGTGGCAAGCGGAGCTTCCGGACGCTCCTAAAACCCCGGGACGGCAAAATAAATGCCGAATACGCATCTGTTCCCGCCTACGCGCTGAACTAGCGTGGGCCATCTCCGGGGCCAGAGCCCGCGGGGCCTTGGGGGTGTGGA
>LGFI01000032.1 GCA_001508155.1 Acetothermia bacterium 64_32
TGTATTACATAAAGCACCTTTCCAAGGGAACTTTGCCGCTAGGCAGGAAAACTTCAGCCCCGAGGGCTACTCACGCTAAACAAGTACCCTCTATCCAAAGTGAGATGGGGGAATGCTCGAACAAGGCCCGATATCTGGCCTCACTGGCCCGCAGGGCCTCCTCCATCCGTGCCCGGTCGGTGATGTCCAGCACCGAGACCAACACCCGCCCGTAGTCCCCCTCATAGCCCGGCAGGACCCGCCAGCGCAGGAAGATGCGCACCAGGTTCCCCTCCCGATCGCGGTTGGCCCCCACCACCTCGTACTCCGTCCGCCCCTCCCAGATGGCCAAAAGGTCGTTGACGTAAGTGGAGTTTTCCTCTGCCATAACTATCTCAGGAAATAATGCCTGAAATTCATGTAAGTCCTTTGCCCCGAACATATGCAGGGCGGCCTCGTTTGCCTGGAGGACCCGCACCAATCGGGCGCACTCCGCCACCGTCCCGGGGTGGTGGGATAGGTAGGTCGCAAGGTCCCTCACCCCCTGGGAGCGGAGCCCGTCCAGGTAGCGTTTGACCCGGGATAGGTCCTGCAGCTCCAGGGCCACCGGGGACTCGTAAAACAGGGTGCGAAGCTCCTTTTCCGCGGCCTGCCTGGCCCGGAGCTCCTCCTGGGCGGTCCGGTAGAGCCGGGCGTTGGCCAAGGCCACCCCGGCATGTCCGGCCAGGAGCTCCAGGGCCCCCAGCTTCCCCACGAACGCCCGGGGTCTTTTGCTGTGGGCAAACAGGATCCCCCGCACCCTCCCCTCCACGGGGATGGGCACCCCCACCAGGGACCGGATCCCGGCCTCCACCAACACCGGGTTGGCCGGGATGGGGTTCCCTTCCTGGTCCAGGACCCGGGGGGTGGTGCTCCCGTCGGGGTGGACCTCGTCCACCAAAAGGGGCTGGCCGCAGGCCAGGATCCAGCGGGAGAAGCCCCTGCTCCGCATGCGCTGGGGGAGGGGCATTTGCCCCCAAGGGTCGAAGCTCTCCTGGGGCCTGCCCTCCTCGTCGAACAGGGTACAGTTAGCGTAGTCGGCCCGGGTGACCTCCCTGGCGGCCACCACCACCTCCTCCAGGACCCTCCTGAGGTCCAGGCTGGCCGACACGGTGCGCCCCAGCTGGCTCAGGATGGAAAGCTCCTCCACCCGGTGCCTCAGCTCCTCCTCCAGCTTCTTGCGATCGGTGATGTCCCGGTTCACTGAGATGGTGGCCGGCCGCCCACGGTAGCTGAACAGGGCTACAGCACACTCCGTCCAGTAGGTTGTCCCGTCCCGGCGGCGCTTCTTCTCCTCGAACACCACCGTCTCCCCCCGGGCCAGGCGCTGGTTTACCAGCTCGTAGGTGACCGCCGGCTCCTCGGCGGCGATGTCGCGCATGATGTTCATCCCGATGAGCTCGGACCGGGGATAGCCGGTCTGCCTTTCCGCCGCGGGGTTGGCCTCCAGGATCGTCCCGTCGAAGGCGGTGATGTAGACCGCGTCGGCCAGACGCTCGAACAGGAACCGGAAGAGGCTGGCCGTCCCGGAGAGCTCGTTGAGCTCATGCGCCAGGCCCAGCACCTGGGCCCACTCCTCCAGGGGGAGCGACGCCTCCCCCCTTGCCCCCAGGAGCCCCAGGTAGGCCACCGGCTCCCCGGCATGCTCCAGGGGGATCAAGGCGCCCTCGCCGGGCCGGGGGAAAAGCCGGGCCGGGTCCACCTCCAGGGGCTCCCCTTCCGGGGGGTCACAGCCCAGGGCGGCCACCGCCCGGAAGCCGGCCTGCCCCCGGAGGAGAAGCCACCCCCCGCGGGCACGGGACCGAAAGACGGCCTCCCGCAATACCTCCTCCCCCAGCCCCCCCAGCCCCTTCCCCTGGGCTGTAACCGCTACCTTCATCCTGTAGATCCCCCTTTAAACGCTTTAATGAGCATTTGCCCAATTGCATTATAGCGCCATTATGGTCGTATGTCAATATAATAGGCGGGGTAATATTTAAAGGGGGCCTTTTGACAGGCCCCCTCCACCAGAACTCCTCACCATTAAGTTTTAAAAAAAGCCCGCTAATCTACCCTAAAGATATGTCCGGTATGGTTGTAGATAAATTTATCACCCAGGGCCTGAGCCAGGGCAACGCTGGCCCTGAATCCAGTACAATGACAACCTATAAAGTATTGCATACCAAATTGGGGTAAAACC
>LGFI01000033.1 GCA_001508155.1 Acetothermia bacterium 64_32
CTGTATTACATAAAGCACCTTTCCAAGGGAACTTTGCCGCTAGGCAGGAAAACTTCAGCCCCGAGGGCTACTCACGCTAAACAAGTACAGCTTTCCTTCCTAGCCACCTTCTTTATCCTGTACCTTTGGCCTAGCTGGGGACGTTCCTCCCTTCGGGCCCGCCTTTCCAGGCCAGCAAGGTGGATAGCGGATATCTTGGCGACGAGCGCCTTCGCTCAAGTGGGGACCCTGCCCATCGTGGGGAGCACTTTCGGCTACCTTGCCCCATACGGCCTCGTTGCCAACCTTCTTCTCATCCCTTGGACCGGGCTCATCCTGTGGGCTGGGCTCTTTCTGCTCATCATCTCGCCATTTCCCTGGGCGCCGGCGATCGGGAAGTTCCTCTATCGGGTGGTAGTCTCCCCGTACCTTTACGCGGTGGAGGGGCTGGCCGGCCTTCCCGGGGCAGCCCTGCCCGTAGGAGAGAACTTCGGCCTCTGGTGCCTTTGCTGCGCCCTGGGGATGCTCCTCCTCCGGGCGGCCCAAGAGGAGCTCAGGGAAGGCCCCAGTACTGGATCCTCTCGATGAGCCACGTTCTCTCCGGGTTTCCAGGCGGCTCGGGCGGCCTTGCCTTCGGCACGAAGTGAAGCTCGTAATCCTTCGGAGTTGGCCGTCCCAGGCGCTCCCAGCGTGCAAGTGCCTCGAGCAAGGAGCCGCGCCTTCCACCCGACGACCAGGGGCTAGATGGCCGCAAGGGACTCGGAGGTCGGAGCCTCCGGGTCGTATTCCACCCACTCCCAGGTCTAGGCATCGCCTTTGGAGGGGAGCAGTCGGTACCAGCCATTCAATTCCTCCAGGTAGCGGCCGATGTAAAGATCGAGGTTCATCCCCGCATATTGAGAACCAAGGGCCGGCTTCCGATCAATAAGTAGACGAAGGCCAAAAGGAAAACTCCGACGGGGAGGAGGACGAGGGACGCGATGCACAGCCCGGACGCAAGGATGAGCCACCTGGCGGTCTTCGCCCCCTCCACCAGCCCGCGGCCCAGACCGACGAGCGCAAGGCCGGTGAGCACCTCAGCCGCCAGGTAGGCGAGTAGCCACGGGTCGAGGAAGTTCGGCTGAAAAACACTCCCTGCTAACAACTTGAACTGAAGGCCGGTCAAGACTGCGAACCCACCGACGATGAGCCACCTCAATTCCCTTAAAGTTGGAACTTTGCACCACAGCCAAGGTGCGGCCAAGGCGACCAGGCCGGCGAGCGAAGGCAGGGCGGCCAGGGGACGCAGGGTCTCCTGGGAGTAGAACAAGCCCTTCCCCAGGGTGGCCATCCAGATTAGAAATGCTTCGAAATACGGACTGCTGGGGACCACAAACGATAGGATTAATACCGCTGCCGCCCCAAGGGCGAATGGGCGAACACTCCACCGCTCCTTCATCCAGCACCTCCGCCCGATTCTACAGGTCAGCGAGACGGCGGGCCTGGGTCAGGGCGGCGTCGAACATGTCCTTGGTGAGGCGGCCGGTCTGGGTGTTCTGGCGGGAGGGGTGATAAGAGGCGACCAGCACGGGAACCCCCTCCCCGAGTCGGTAGACCGCTCCGTGGGAGAAGCGGGGAAGCGGCCGGGGAAGGGCCACCCCCATCCTTTCCAAGGCCAAAAGGCACCCGGAAAAGGCGATCCTGCCCAGGGCAAGCACCGCCTTGAGCTCTCGCAGGATGCGAAGCTCCTCCACCAGGAAGGGGAGGCAGTTTTCGATCTCCTTTCGGGTGGGGCGGTTCCTAGGCGGGGCGCAGCGCACCACCGCCGAAAGGTACACCCCGAAAAGCTCAAGCCCGTCATCCCGGGCCCGGGCATAGGGGAGGCTGGCGAGTCCGGCCCGGTGCAAAGCTGCCATCAGGAAATCCCCGGCGCCGTGGGGGCCGTCCCCGGTAAACATGCGCCCGGTGCGGTTGGCCCCGTGGGCCGCCGGCGCCAGGCCCAGCACCAAGAGCCGCGCTTCGGGGTCCCCGAACCCCGGGACCGGGCGGCCCCAATACTCCTGGTCCCG
>LGFI01000002.1 GCA_001508155.1 Acetothermia bacterium 64_32
ATCTGGCTCGTCCTTGAGCTGACCGGCTCCGGGGCGGCTGTCGGCACAGTGGTAGCGGTCTACACCGCCGCGGCCCTCATCTTCGGGCTCCCCGGGGGAGCGCTGGCCGACCGCTGGGACCGGAAGAAGTTAATGATCCTCTCGGGAATCTTCTCGGCTCTGTTTGTAGCCATGATCCCTGTCTTTTACACGAGCTTGGGGCTATCCATCCCCCTGCTCGCCGGGCTGGTCTTCCTCCTTTCCACCGCCTCCCAGTTCTTCGAGCCCGCCTTGGACGCCACCATCCCAAACATCGTCCCCGAATCCGAGCTCATGAGCGCAAACGCCCTTAAGATGACCACCCGCCAGTTAGGGCAACTCCTTGGCCCGGCCTTGGGAGGGGTTCTAGTGGGCGCCATCGGCATCGCCAACGTTCTCTACCTCGATGCCATCTCTTTCCTGATCATGGCCGTCGCCGTCCTCCTAGCACGGCTACCCCCCAGCCGGGCGGGGGAAAAAACGAGCCTAAAGTGCCTCCTCGCCGATATCGGTGAAGGGCTCTCGTTTGTAAAAGGCCAGAGGGTCCTGCTTTCCGTCGTCCTGATGGCCATCGTGGCCAACCTGGCCTTCGGGCCCCTGTCGGTGATCTCACCGCTCCTTGTAAAAAAAGATTTACAGGCCGGCCCGGAGGGGTTTGGTTACCTCATGTCCTGCTTTGGGCTGGGGACCTTGGCCGGGATGCTCCTCCTGGGAGCCCTGGGAGGAAAGGCCCCCAAGGGCAAGGCCATAATCGCAGGCTTCGCCCTCGCTGGGATGGCGGCCGGGCTGACAGCCCTCACCTCTGAGCTTTACCAAACCTTAGCCTGCTTTTTCCTCCTCGGCGTGGGGGTGGCCCTGGTCAACGTGCCCTTTGTGACGCTTGAGCAGCTCCTGTCACCTGACAGGCTGCGCGGCAAGGTGCTAAGCACCGACAGGACTCTCTCCATGGCCGCCACGCCGGTCAGCCAGGCCGGGGCGGGGTTCATCGTGGAGTGGACTGGGACCAGGCCCTTCTTCGGGATCCTAAGCGGCGTCTTGCCGGCCTGCGCCATCGCGGGCATGCTGGTCGGCGACCTCCGCAAAGCCCGGTAAGCCCTCACAGGAGGGAGAAAAGGCCCAGGCTGGCGGCCAGCACGATCCCCCCGGCGAGGAGGACCCCGAGCGTGATGAGGGGGAAGGCCCGGCGGGGAGGGATCCCAAGGAGGGTGGCCAAAAGCGCCCCGGTCCAGGCCCCGGTGGCCGGAAACGGCACCGCCACCACCAGAACCAGCGCCACGTCCCCCAGGCGGGAGAACTTCCGGGCGTGTCTTCTTCTCTGCCAGGAAAGGTAGCGGGCCGCCCACCCCCCGATCCGGCCCGGAAGCCGCGGGAGGAACGGCACGAGCCGCCCCAGCCCCAAAAGGAGGAAGGGCACGGGGAGGAGGTTTCCAGCGACCGAAAGCAGGTAAGCAGCCGCCGGATGCATCCCCAGGGAGAGCGCAAGCGGAAGCCCCCCGCGAAGTTCAGCCACCGGCGCCGCCGAAAGCCCCACCACCTTCAGCGCAGAAACCACATCCATGGCCCCATTCTAGGCGCTGCCTTCCTAAGCTACCACGAGGTCACCAAGTCCTGAAGTTCGTTTCTTGTACCAGGGCGGGGCGGCATCTACACTTGGGAGAAAGGAGGTGGTGGGGTGCAGCTTTACAGCACGCTTTCGCGCCGGCTGGAGGAGCTTTTGACTGACACTGTGAGGATGTACGTGTGCGGCCCCACCGTCTACGACCTCATCCACATCGGAAACGCCCGCCCGTTCATCGTGTTCGATGCCCTCAGGCGATACCTGGAATCCCAGGGGAAAAAGGTCATCCACGTCCAAAACATAACCGACGTGGACGACAAGATCATAAACCGCGCCCGGGAGGAAGGGGTCCCTCCAAGCCAGGTCGCCGCCCGCTACACCGAGGAGTACTTCCGTGACCTGGAAGGGCTGGGGGTTAATCCCCCCACCCACTCCCCCAAGGCAACCGAGTACGTACCCAAAATGGTGGAGTTCATTGAAAAGCTCGTCGAAAAGGGGCACGCATACGTGGTGGAGGGCGATGTGTACTTTTCGGTGGCCACCTTCCCCGAATATGGAAAACTCTCCGGGAAGGTGCTGGAGGAGCTTGAGGCCGGGGCCAGGATCGCGGTGGACGAAAAGAAGCGCGATCCCCTGGACTTCGCCCTCTGGAAGGCGGGAAGGCCCGGGGAGCCCAAGTGGCCTTCCCCCTGGGGGGAGGGGCGCCCCGGCTGGCACACCGAGTGTGTGGTGATGGCCATGGACATCCTGGGGGTGCCCCTGGACATCCACGCCGGCGGAAACGACCTCATCTTCCCCCACCACGAGAACGAAATCGCCCAAGCCGAGGCCGCAACCGGGGAGGAGTTCGCTAGGATCTGGCTCCACAACGGCATGCTCACCGTGCGGGGGGAGAAGATGGCAAAATCGCTGGGCAACTTCTCCTATGCCCGGGATGTGGTGGCAGAGTACGGGACGGAGGCCGTGCGCTACTTCTACCTTTCCCGAGCTTACAGAAAGCCCCTGGACTTCTCCGAGGCGGCCTTGAGGGAGGCCAAGCGGGCGGTGGAGGGGGTGTACGGGTTCCTGTGGGAAGCTGAGGCCCTGCCAGAGGAAGGAGAGATCCCGGAGGCCTTCTCCCTTGAGCTTTCCTCGCTTGAGGAGAAGTTTCATGCGCGGCTTTCCGATGACTTTGACACCGCTGGGGCGATCGGCGCCCTCCAGGAGATCGTGGGGGCGGCGCATCGACTCAGGCAGGCGGGCGGGGGGCCGACAGGGCTGCGGGCGGCAGCGGCGCTCCTGCGCAGGCTGGCCCAACCCTTGGGCTTGTTCCAGACCGCCCCCCCCCAGGCCAAGGGCCTGGCCGAGGAGCTCATCCAGCTCTTGGTAGAGCTGCGAGCGGCCCTCAGGAGGGAGAGGAACTTCGCCCTGGCAGATCACATCCGAACCCGGCTGGCGGAGCTGGGGGTGGAACTACGCGATGGCCCCGAGGGCACCATCTGGCTCCTGCGAGGCCGCAACCAGAAGGCGGGCTAGATGTCCAATACCGCCACGCGGTGGGCGTTTTCCCGGATAAAATCCCGCCGCGCCCCCACGTCCTGCCCCATCAGGGTGGTGAATATCTCGTCCGCCTCCAGGGCATCCCGGATGGTTACCTTCTTCAGGATGCGGGTCTCGGGGTTCATGGTGGTCTCCCAAAGCTCGTCCGGGTTCATCTCCCCCAAGCCTTTGAACCGACGCACCATGACCTTCCCATCCTCCTTGGCCCGCAATTCCTCCAGCTCCTCCTCCGAGTAGAGGTAGCGGCGCTCCTTTCCCTTTTGGACGAGGTAAAGCGGGGCCTGGGCTATGTAGACATGCCCGTTTTCGATAAGGGGCCTTAGGTAGCGGAAGAAGAAGGTGAGAAGGAGCGTGCGGATGTGGGCCCCGTCGACGTCGGCATCCGCCATGAGGATGATCTTGTGGTACCGAAGCTTCCCAAGGTCGAACTCCTCCCGGATCCCCGTGCCCAGGGCGGTGATAATGGCCCTGAGCTCTTGGTTATCAAGGAGCTTCGACAGCCTGGCCTTCTCCACGTTGAGGACCTTCCCCCGCAGGGGGAGGATGGCCTGGAAGGTACGGTCCCGCCCCTGTTTGGCCGACCCACCGGCCGAATCCCCCTCCACTATGAAAAGCTCCGACTTCCCTGGGTCCTCGCTCGTGCAGTCGGCGAGCTTGCCGGGCAAGCCATTGGACAGCAGCGCCCCCTTTCGGCGCACCAGCTTCCTGGCCTTGGCCGCGGCCAGCCGTGCCCGGTGGGCGGTGATGGATTTCTCCACGATCGCCCGTGCCACCCCGGGGTTCTTAGCCAGATACTGCGCCAGCTGCTCCCGCACCACCTCCTCCACATAGGACCGCATCTCGGGGTTACCCAACTTGGTCTTGGTCTGCCCCTCGAACTCGGGTTGCTGGAGCTTTACCGACAGGATCGCCACCAGCCCCTCCCGGATCGCCTCCCCGGGGATGGACTCGTCCTTCGCCTTAAGTAGGCGCTTTTCGCGGGCGTAGTCGTTGAACACCCGGGTGAGGGCGGCCCTGAAACCGGTGAGGTGGCTCCCCCCCTCCCTGGTGTTGATGTTGTTGGCGAAGGTGAAGATCTCCTCATCCATGGCATCGGTGAAAAGGAGGGCCGCCTCCATGGTCCTATCCCCTCTTTCATCGGCGATGTATATGGGCTCGGGGTGCAGGGGTTCCCTGCCCGTGGCCAGGTCCTTGACGAACGCCACCACCCCACCCCGGAAGTGGAACTCCCGCCTCACCCCCACCACCATGTTGTCCAGCCGAATCCGCAGCCCCGGGTTCAGGTAGGCAAGCTCCTTCAGCCGATGGGAAAGCTTGGAGAAGTTATACCTCAGCTCACCGAATATCTCCCTGTCCGGCAGGAAGGTGATGCTGGTCCCCGTGGCCTTGGCCCCGCCCACCACCTCCAGCTCGGTCAGTTTGCGGCCCCGGCGGAACTCCTGCCGGTAAACCCGGCCGTCACGCCAGCTGACCTCCACCACGAAGTGCTCGGAAAGGGCGTTCACCACCGAGACTCCCACCCCGTGCAAGCCCCCGGATACCTTGTAGCTTTCGCCGGAGAACTTCCCGCCGGCATGCAGGGTGGTGAGCACCAGCTCCACCGTGTTCATCCCGGTCTCCGGATGGATCCCCACCGGGATCCCCCGGCCGTTGTCGATCACGGTGACCCGCTTGTCCTCGTGGACGATCACCTGGATGTCGGTGCAGTAGCCAGCCAGGGCCTCGTCCACGGCGTTGTCCACCACCTCATAGATGAGATGCAAAAGCCCGTCCGGCCCGGTGGAGCCGATGTACATCCCCGGGCGTTTCCTTACCGCCTCTATGTCCTCCAGGACCTGGATCTTACTTGCGTCGTAGTCATGCCCCCCTGTCAAATGCACCACCTCGCCCAAAAGTATATTCGATCGAAAAGAAATCGGCAACACATCGGAATTTGTTACCTTTCGGCCTCCCATTTGTCCGGCTGGCTTGAAAGGGGTGGAGCGGGTAAGCTCCGATGAAAGGAGGACCAGTGCGGCTTTTGGAGTGGCAGGGAAGGGAGATCTTCGAGCGGAACGGGATCCCGGTCCCCCCGGGGGAGTTGGTTGCCGGCCCGGAGGAGGCCCGGCGGGCGGCGGAGCGGTTGGGCCGGCCGGTGGTGATCAAGGCCCAGGTGCCCATAGGGGGGCGGGGCAAGGCGGGGGCCATCAAGAAGGCGGCCTCTCCCGAGGAGGCAGGGCGCATCGCCCAGGGGCTTTTGGCGGCCCAGTTCGGGGGTATGAGGCCGAGATCGCTCCTTGTGGTGCGGGCGGTGGAGGTCCTTTCGGAACACTATCTGGGCGTCACGGTGGATCGTGGCCGGAGGGCGGCGGTTTTCATCTACTCACCCGCCGGGGGGGTGGACATAGAGGAGGTGGCCAGGGCCCGGCCAGGCCAGGTGGCCAGGGAGCCGGTCCCCCCCTTGGAGGGGCTGTACCCGTTCAGGCTGCGCCGCCTGTTTTCCATCGCCCCCACACACCTCCGGCGCCCGCTGATGGAGGTAGCCCAGCGGCTCTTCCAGGTCTTCCTCACCTACGAGGCAAGCCTGGTGGAGATCAACCCTTTGGCGGAGACCCCAGAGGGGCTCCTTGCCCTGGACGCCAAGGTGATCATCGACGACGATCATCGCCCCGGGGAGCAGTTCGCCGGGCTTGAGGAGGCGGCCCAGGACCCCCTGGAGGCCGAGGCAAAACGTGCTGGGCTTTCCTATGTGGGGCTTTCGGGGGAGGTGGGGATCATCGGAAATGGGGCGGGGCTGGTCATGGCCACGCTGGACCTGGTGGCCCAGGCAGGGGGCAGGCCGGCGAACTTCCTGGACATCGGCGGGGGGGCGCGGGCTGACCGGGTGAAGAAGGCGGTGGAGATCGTGGCCCGGGCCCCGGGGGTGCGGGTGTTGTTCGTCAACGTGTTCGGCGGCATCACCCGCTGCGATGAGGTGGCCAAGGGGATAGCCGAGGGGGCAAAAGGGGGCTCCCTCCCGGTGGTGGTGAGGCTCACCGGCACGAACGAACGTGAGGGCCAGGAGCTCCTGGCCCGGGCGGGGCTGGTCCCGGTGGGGACCATGGAGGAGGGGGCCGTCCGGGCGGTGGCCCTGGCCAAGGGGGGACGATGAGAACGCTCGCGGTTATTTTTCTAATCGGGCTTTTGGGCGGGCAAGTGGCCGGAGCCCCCCCGGAGATCATCCCGCTTTCCCAAATCCAGGCGGGGATGAAGGGTTGGGGGCTCACGGTGGTGGCGGGGGACGAGGTGTCCCGGTTCGAGGTAGAGGTGATCGGGGTGATAGACGAGCCGGGGGAACAGAACGACTTCGTGGTGGTCCGAGCCTTTGGGGAAGCCATCGAGCGTTCCGGGGGGATCTCCCAAGGCATGTCGGGAAGCCCGGTCTACCTGGAGGGAAAGCTGGCCGGGGCCCTATCCCGGGCGGCCATGTGGTCGGCTGAGCCCGACCGCCCGCTGGGGCTGGTCACCCCAATTAAGGCCATGCTCAAGGTGCTGGCCGAGGTGAAGGGGAAGGGGCCTGAGGCCCCGCCCCAGGAGGAGATACCCGTACCCAAGGAGCTTCGGAAGATGGGCGTCCTGCGGCTTCGGTTCTGTGCCTCCCCCCCAGGGACCCCCGAGCCCGGGACCCTGTATTCCTGGCCGCTTTCCACCCCGGTGGTGGCGGGTGGCCTCTCCCCTCGGGCGCTTTCCATCCTGGCCGAGGGATTGGAGCTGCAACTTCAGGGAAACCCCTTGGGCAGCCTTTTGCCCCCATGGCGGGCCCGGCTCCCCGGGCTTTCCGGCCCCGGGGTGGGAAGGATCGTCCAGGCCCCTTCCTCCACCGGCTCGGAAGGGGGCCTGCCCTTTTCCCCAGGGGCACCGGTGGGCGTGGGGCTCCTCTCCGGCGACGTGTCGCTGGGGGCGCTGGGTACCGTGACCCTGGTGGACGAGGAGGCGGTGCTGGCTTTCGGGCACCCGTTCCTTTTCTCCGGCCCCACCGACTACTTCCTCACCTCGGCCCACGTCTTCGACACCGTGGCCGCCCTGGACGCCCCCTACAAGCTGGGCAGCCTGGGCGAGGTGCGGGGGGCCGTGCTGGCCGACCGTTGGGCCGGGATCGGCGGCCTAGCCGGAAGATCCCCCAGCGTGGTGCGGCTGAACTTCTCGGTGTGGGACGAGGCCCGCGGGGAAGGAACCCAGCTCTCCGCCGACATGGTCCGGGAGGCCCGCTATTCTGCCCTCCTCGCCTATGTGACCGGACTTGAGGCCACAGATCGGGCCCTGGACCGCATCGGCCCGGGCACGGTCAGCGTCCGTTACCGGATCCACGGGCAGGGGCTGCCCCGCCCCCTGGAACGACACAACGTGTTCCTCTCCACCGAGGACATCGCTGTGTACGTGCCTTGGGAGGCGGCCGTCGTGGCCGATATCCTTGAGTACAACGAGTTTGCGGACCCAGGCCTCCTGGAGATCGACCTGGACGCCACCGTCTCGGACGAGCTTGCCGCCGTCCGCATCCTGGACCTGGTGGTGGACAAGGAGGCCTGCTCCCCCGGGGACGTGGTCCGGTTCATCGTTTTCCTCCAGGACTGGCGAGGAGAGCAGACCTCCTGGTCGGGTGAATTCCTCATCCCTCAGGACCTGGACACCCCGTATGTGGAGCTGAGGGCCTACGGCGGCCCCAGGGAGGTGGAAAAGGGGGAACAGGCCCCGGTGATCGACTCCCTGGAGGCCCTCGTGGATTACATCGAGGGGATCCCCTCCTATGACACCCTCACTGTAGAGCTGTTCGCCCTGGATCCCATCTCCGAGCTCATGGGCCAGCCCTGGCTGTATGGGGTGAGCGAGGTCTCGGTTTCGGTGGGGCGGGCGGTGGTGTACGATCAGGTGTCGTTGATCATCCCGGTTAGGCGAGAATAGTCATGTGGGATCTGCGTCAGGCAGCGGAACTTTTGGGGGCGAGCCTCATCCGGCCGCGGGCGCCGTTTGTGGCATCAGGGGCGGCCTGTGATTCCCGGCAGGTGGAGCCTGGGCAGGTGTTTGTGGCCCTTAGGGGGAAGCGGCATGACGGCCATGAATTCCTAGCCGAGGCCTTTTCCAGGGGGGCGATCGGGGCCCTGGTCTCCCGGGATCCGGGCCATGGCCACAACCTGCTTTTGGTGGACGACGTGGAGGGCGCCCTGTGGGAACTGGCCAGCTGGCGGAGGGATGGGCTGGCCATCCCGTTCGTAGGGGTGGCTGGCTCCTTCGGCAAGACCACCGCCAAGGAGCTCGCTGCCGCCGCCCTTTCGGTGCGGTATCGGGTGTTCCGTGCCCGGGCTTCCTACAACACCGAGATCGGGGTGCCCCTGGAGATCCTCTCCGTGCCGAGCGATGCCGAGGTGGCCGTTTTGGAGCTGGGGGAGGAGGCCCCGGGGGACATCCGCCGCCTGGCGGAGCTGGTACGGCCCTGGGCCGGGTTCATCACCGGGGTGGGGGAGGCCCATCTGGCGAGGTTGGGGGATCTGGAGGGGGTGGCGAGGGTCTTATGGGAGTTGGCCGAGGCCCTCCCGGAGGAAGGGGTGCTTGCACTGAACTGGGACTCCCCGCAGCTGCGGGCCCGGGCCGGGGCCTGCCAGGGGGTGTGTGTGAGGTTCGGAAGCGGCCCACAGGCCGACTTCTACCCCCGGCAGGTGGCGGCGGATTCCCCCCAGGGGGTGACCTTTCTGGCGGTGACCCCCCGGGGCGAGCTCCGGGTGGGGCTGAAGCTCTTGGGGGAGCACGTGGCCACGTTGGCCTGTGGGGCCCTGGCCTTGGCCTGGGGCATGGGGGTGCCTGAGGAGGCGGCCGCCCGGGCCTTGGGAAAGGTACGCCCCCTGCCACACCGGCTGGAGCTACTCCCCGCCCCCTTCGGCTGGATCCTGGACGATTGCTATAATGCCAACCCGCTTTCCGTGCGGGCGGCGCTCAAGGCCCTGGTCTCCCTGGAACTGCCGGTGGAAAGGCGCGCCGCCCTTTTGGGGGACATGCTGGACCTGGGCCCGGAGGAGGCCCGTTACCACCGGGAGGCGGTGGAGGAGGCGCGCTGGCAGGGGGTGGACGTGCTTTTTGCCTACGGGCCCCGGATGAGCGAGGCGTTCTCCGCCTGGGGAGGGCCGGGGGCGGCGGAGCCGGAGGACCTGGATGCCTTGCTGAAAAAGGTCCGCCAGGAGTTAAACCGCCTGCCCACCCTGCTCTTGATCAAGGGCTCCCGGGGCATGGTCCTGGAACGGGCGGTGACCGCCCTGGCCGGCTGAACGCACGGGGTCAGGTCGATGTAGAAGGGGTGCGCCTCCCAAAGAGGGGCCCTCATGGGCCCAGGTACCGGCGCTGCCCGGGGGTGAGGGCGTCGATCTGGACGTTGAACGACTCCAAGAACAACCTTGCCACCCGCTCGTCCACCTCGGGGGGAACCGGGTAGACCCCGGGGGGAAGGCCCGCCCCCCCTTGGGCAAGCCATGCCAGCGACAGGGCCTGGAGGGAAAACGAGAGGTCCATGATCTCCACCGGATGGCCGTCCCCGGCTACCAGGTTCACCAGCCTCCCCGCGGCCAAAAGGTAAACCCGCTTCCCACCCGGGAGCGTGAACTCCTCCACCTCCTCCCGCACCCGGCGGCCACGGGCACGCCCCCTGAGCCCCCGCACGTCTATCTCCACGTCGAAATGGCCCGCATTGGCCAAAATCAGGCCGTCCTTGGCCGAAAGCAGGTGCTCAAAGGTCACCACGTCCCGGCAGCCGGTGGCGGTCACGAGAAGGTCCGCCTTCCTTATGGCCTGGGCCATGGGGGCCACGGAAAAGCCGTCCATCAGGGCCTCGGCCGCCCGTACCGGGTCCACCTCACACACCGTGACCCTAGCCCCCAGGCCCCGGGCCCGGAGGGCAATCCCCCGACCACACCAGCCGTAGCCGGCCACCACCACCTCTTTTCCCGCCACCAAGAGGTTTGTGGCCCGCATGATGGCATCCCAGGCAGACTGGCCGGTGCCATAGCGGTTGTCAAATAGGTGCTTCATCCGCGCGTCGTTAACCGCCACCACCGGCCAGCACAGCCGGCCTCGGGCGGCCAACTTCCGCGCCCGGACCACCCCGGTGGTGGTCTCCTCACAGATGCCCAGGAGTTCCCTTCCAAGTTCCTTGTACTCCCCATGCAGCAGGGCGGTGAGGTCCCCGCCGTCGTCCAGCACCACTTGAGGCTGGATGGAGAGCGTCTCCCTGAGGTGTTCCAGGTATTCCTCCGGGCTTTCCCCTCGGCGGGCGTTCACCCGGATCCCTTCCTTCGCCAGGGCCAGGGCCACGTCGTCCTGGGTGGACAGGGGGTTGGAGCCGCTTACGGCCACCTCTGCCCCGGCCTGCCGGAGCGCCAGCGCAAGGCAAGCTGTTTTGGCCTCGAGGTGGACGCTGATCGCTACCCGTAGGCCGGCCAGGGCCCCCGAGCGGGCGAGCTCCCGGGCCACCCGGGAGAGAACGGGCATGTGGGCCTGCGCCCAGGCGATCTTCCCCTTTCCCATCTCTGCTAGCTCCGCCATGGCCCCATCATAACCCGGTCGCCCGCAGGACACGAACGATCCCAGCCAAGACAAGGAGCATCCCCACCCCTTGCACCGGCCCGATCCCCTCGCCGAACAACAGGTACGCCCACAGGGTCGCCCCCACCGGCTCCCCCAAAACGGCCACTGCCACCGCCGAGGCGGGAAGGGACCTGAGGGCGCGGTTCACGCTGGTGTGTCCTAGGAGCTGGGGGCCCAGCGCCAAAAGGCCGATCCAAAGCCAATCCTCCCTCATGGGCAAAGCGCCATCGGCAAGGAGGAAGGTACCCCCAACGAGGAGCAACGCAGCGGTGGAGTAGGCGATCCCCACGTAGGGGAAAAGCGGCCCGTGATGCCGCATCCTGCGCCCGATCATAAGGTATCCCGAGGCCATGATCGCCCCCACCAGGGCCAAGAGGTCCCCCCACAGGGCACTACCCCCCAACGAGAAGTCCCCCCAGCCGATCAACACGCCCCCTAGGGTGGCAAGCCCGATCCCCTGCCACAGGGCCCGAGAGGGGGGTTCCCCCAAGAAAAGAGAGAAAAGCCCTACAAACAAGGGGTTCGTGTTCACAAGCACCACCGAGCTTGCCACCGTGGTATGACGCAGGGACTCGATCCAGGTAGCGAAGTGAAGCGCCAAAAAAGCCCCGGAGAGGAGGGAAAGCACAAGGCCCCGGCCCGAAAGCCTCCCCCGAGCCAACCCCCAGGGGAGGAGCACAACCGAAGCCAAAACGAGCCGCCAGGCGGCTATTACAATAGATGGCGAGTGAGTTACTCTAATTATAATAGAGCCGAAGGAGAGGGCTATAACTCCGAGGGCAAGTATCAAGCCGGACTTGCCTTTCAAGTTCTTATGCTTCAAGCAGTTCCTTCAGGTGTGGCAGGGCGGCCTGCATGGCCCGATAGCCGGCCTCCACCCCCTGACCCACGTCGGAGTAGGTAGGGGGGTGGTTGCCGAAGTCAGGGGAGATGAGGACCTCCGGTGAGTGGACCTGGGCCTCAAGCTGGGACAGACGTTTCTGGAAGATGGTGGCCATCTGGAAGAGCACGGAGAACACGTTGGGGCGCACAGGGGGCCTTTCGCTGGGGGGGACCAAGACGTCCACCGCCACCACCACCTCCGCCCCCAGGGCGCGGGCCACGTCCACGGGCAGGGGGTTTGTCACCCCGCCGTCCAAGAGGAGCCTGTCCCCCAGCTGGGCGGGGACGAACAGCCCCGGCACGGACACCGAGGCCCGGATGGCGTCCACCAAGGGCCCGTGGGTGATGGCCACCGACTCCCCGGTTCTAAGGTCCGTGGCCACGGCGGCGTAGCGGACCGGGAGCTGTTCGATGGTCACGTCCCCCACCAGGGGGTAGAGGGTCCGCCGCACCTCCTCCCCCGAGGACCAACCCCGCCAGGGGAAGGTGGGGAGGAGCCCCCTGGCCAGCCGGGTGAACCCCATCTCCCCCCACAGGCGGGCGATGTCGGAAAGCGACACCCCGGCGGCGTAAAGCCCCCCCACCTGGGCCCCCACACTCGCCCCGGCAATAGCGTAAACCGGGATCCCGGCTTCGGAAAGGGCCTGAAGCACCCCTACATGCGCCACCCCCCGCGGCCCCCCCGAGCTGAGCGCCACCCCCAGCCGCCTCATAACAGGAAAACGGGGCAGGCACCCGGGCCCGCCCCGTTTTTCCTCACTCCTTGCTGATCGCCCCCACCGGGCACTGGTCGACGGCCTCCTCTACACAGGGGAGCGATTCGTCCGCACCCGACTTCACATGCGAGTAGCCGTCGTCCCCCATCTCAAAGACCTCAGGACACACCTGCGCGCAAAGACCGCACCCGGTGCACAGATCCAAATCCACCTTGATCGCCATGATCCCTCCTTTGAATCTGGATTGGACGAACTATAGCATGTCCAGGCGGCTTCTGGCAACCTTGCCCGCCCTGTACCCCCCGCATATAGTGAGAAAAAGCCTCATGGGGGTGGTAGCATGAAAAGCCTTCTTAGCGTGGTCGCGGTGGGGCTTTTGGGCCTCAGTTCACTTCCCCAATCCGTGGAGGACCTACTGGGATCGGCGGACGGGATGTTCCAGGAGGTGTGGGCCAGCGAGTACACCCAGGAGAAGCATCTCGTCCTGGAGTCAAGGCTCCGGGAGGCCATCGCCCTCTATGAGGAAGCCATCTCCCAAGAGGAGACCAACGTCCACGCCCTCACCATGCTCGCCCGCTGTTATTACACCCTGGCCGACGTCTTCCTCCTTGAGGACGAGGAGAAGAAGGCCGCTTATGTGGCCGGGCAGGGCTATGGGGAACGAGCCCTGCGCGCCACCCCTGGGTTTGTGGAGCGGGAAGAAGAAGACGGCTTTGTGGCCGCCGTGAGGGCTTGCCAGGAGGTGGGGGCCCTTTATTGGACCTATGCCAACTGGGCGAGGAAGGACGAATACGACAAGCTTGGGGCCATCTTCCGGGGGGACGCCCCCAAGCTGGAGGCCCTCATCCTGCGCTGTGCCGAACTCGACCGGGGGTACATGTGTGCCGGGCCTTTGCGGGCCCTGGGGGCCTTCTGGGGCGGGCTCCCCCGCTTGCCCTTTGGAACCTACAGGCAGAACCTGGACCGCGCCCATCAGTACCTGTCACAGGCGGTGGAGCTGTGCCCCGAATACCTGGAGAACCTGCGGTTCATGGTGGAGTTCTACCTGGAGCCCAAAGGGGAGGAGGAAGAGGCCCAAGCCCTGCTTGAGCGGATCGTGAAGGCCCCGCTTGGGGATTATCCGCTTTACAACTCCCTCACCAAGCTTTGGGCCTGGCAAAGGCTTTCGGGCTAGGGTCAACCGACCGGGTGGCGGTAGGGGTGGCGGAGGAAGTCCTGTACCTCGGCCCGGGTGGGGAGGGAGGAGGCGGCGCCCTTGCGGGTGACGGTGATGGCTGCGGCAGCGTTGGCGTAGCCGATGGCCTCGTAGGTCCCCTTCCCCTCGGCGAGCGACACCGCCAGGGCAGCATTGAAGGCGTCCCCGGCGGCTGTGGTATCCACCGCCTTCACCTTGTAGGCGGGGAAGTGGGTCACCCCACCGGGCTCGGCCAGGTACGCCCCATCCTGGTCCGCCTTCACCACCAGGTGCTTGGCCCCGGTGCCGAGGAGGAGCTGAGAAAAGCGCATAAGATCATCTTTTTTCTTAACCGGGGCCCTGCAAAGGGCGCCCAGTTCCTCCCGGTTTGGGGTTAGGTAGTCCACCCGGTGGAGGGGAAGGGGGGTCAGGTCCTGCACCGGGGCCGGGTCCAGGACCACCAGGGGGTGATCCTCTGGGAGCCGGCGGAGCAGGAAGGCGAGGGGGGAGATGGGGATCTCCAGCTGTAGGAGGAGCACATCGGCGCTCCGGACCCGGGGGAGGATCGCCTTCACAAAAGCCTCGTCGATCCGGCCGTTGGCCCCGGGGGCATAGGCGATCTGATTCTGCCCGTCCCGCCCCACCAGGATCAGGGCCACCCCGGTGATCTCCCCCGGGAGCGCCTCCACCCCGGAGGTGTCCACTCCGGCCGCCCGGGCCACGGAGAGCAGCTCCTCCCCGTAACGATCCTGCCCGACCCGGCCGAACAGGGCCACCTCGGCCCCCAGGCGGGCGGCTGCGATGGCCTGGTTGTTCCCTTTGCCCCCGGGGTAGCGGGAAAAGGAGGTGCCGGCGACCGTCTCCCCGGGCCGGGGAAGGCGCTCCACCTCCATCACCAGGTCCATGTTCAGGCTGCCCAACACCGCGATCCTCATAGATCTACCGTCTCACGCCAGCCCGGCACGTATACGGAGAGGCCATGTCCGGAGAGCCTTTCCGACAGGGCCTGAAGGGCGGGTTCCTCCCCGTGCACCAGGAACACCTGTCCCGGGTCGGCGTGTAGGGCCCAGTCCACCAGGATGGGCTGGTCGGCATGGGCCGAGAGCCCGTCTATACGCCAGATGCGGGCCCGTACCGGCACGATGGAGCCCAGGATCTCGACCCGGGGGGCGCCGTCCAGGATCTGGCGGCCCAGGGTCCCCACCGCCTGGAAGCCCACGAACACCACGGAGGACTCCGGTCGGGGCAGGTTCTTGCGCAGGTGATGAAGCACCCTCCCCCCGGTACACATGCCGCTCCCGGCGATGACGATGGCCCCCCCCTCGTCCGAGGGGATGCGCTTGGAGGCCCTTTTGGTGAGGGTGTACTCGAGGAGCTCAAAGTCGAACGGGTCCTTTTTCTTGCGGAAAGTCCTTCGGGCCGGCTCCGGAAACCGGTCCGTGTAGCGCTCGAATATCCTGGTGGCATGGGTGGCCAGGGGGGAATCCAGGTAGATGCGGCACTTGGGGATCCTCCGCTCCCGCCACAGCCTGAACAGGATGTACAGCACCTCCTGGGTCCTCTCCAGGGCGAAGGAGGGGATGATCACGTTCCCCCCCGCGGAAAAGGTTTCCACTATGGCCTGGCGCAAAAGCTCTATCGACTCCTCTATCGGCCGGTGCACCCGGTCCCCATAGGTGGACTCCAAGACCAGCACGTCGGCCTTAGGGGGGTAGGTGGGGTCCTCCACCAGGGGCTTCCCCCGGTTCCCAAGGTCGCCGGAGAACACTATGGTCTTCCCCTCTACCTGAAGCTCCACGAAGGCGGCCCCCAGGATATGGCCCGCGTCCTTGAACTTGGCCTGGATCCCCCCAGGGAGGGGGAGGGGCTCCTCGTATTCCAGGTGGACCTGGAATCGGTCCAGGGCAGCTAGGGCGTCCTCCCCGGTGTAAAGGGCCGCCTCCCCCTCCTCCTCCTGGATCCGGGCGGCGTCCATGAGCATGATGTGGGCGATGTCCCGGGTGGGAACGGTGGAAGCGACCCTACCCCGGAAGCCCTCCCGCACCAGCCTGGGGATGAGCCCCAGGTGGTCCAGGTGCCCGTGGGTGAGGAGGAGCCAGTCGACCTCCTTCGGATCAAAAGGGAAGGGCTCGTAGTTCCTCTCCTCCAGGTCCGGCGGGCCCTGGAACATGCCGCAGTCCACCAGGATCTGGCTTCCCCCAGCCTCCAGGTGGAAGCAGGAACCGGTGACGGTGCCGGCGGCCCCGGCGAAGGTGAGCCTCACCGGTACACCTCCTGGGGTTCCCGACAGTGGGGACAGGGCCCCCCGAAAAGGTGACCTTCGAACTCCCCCCGGAACCGACTCAGGCAGGTCTTCACCGGCAGGGCCACCGACTGGCCAAGCGGGCACAGGGAGGCCAGGCTCATGGCATCCACCGTCTCCAGCATGAGCTCAAGTGTACGCCTGTCCCCCTCCCCCCGGCGAATCGCCTCCACCAGGCGCACCAGGGCATCGGTCCCGGCCCGGCAGGGGGTGCACTGGCCGCACGACTCATGCCGGAAGAAGCGCAGCACCGAGGCCAACATGTCCACCATGCAGGTCGATTCGTCCATGACCAACACCGCCCCCGAGCCCAGGGCGGCGGCCAGCTCCCTGAGGGAGTCGAAGTCCATCCGGACGTCCAGGTCCTGGGGGGAGAGGAAGGCCCCTGCTGCCCCCCCGACCAGCACCCCTTTGAGCCTGCGCCCCTCCGGGAGCCCACCCCCGAGCTCGTAGACCAGTGTCCGCAAGGGGGTGCCCATCTCCACCTCCACCAGGCCCGGGAACCGCACATGCCCCAGGATGGTGTACACCTTGGTGCCCGGACAGGTGGGGGTGCCCAAGGTGCGGTACCAATCGGCCCCCTGCCGGAGGATCTCCGGGACGCTGGCCAGGGTCTCCACGTTGTTCACCACCGTGGGCCGGCCCCATAGGCCGCAGGTGACGGGGTAAGGGGGTCTGATCCTGGGCCAGCCGCGCTTGCCCTCCAGGGATTCGATGAGGGAGGTCTCCTCCCCGCACACGTAGGCCCCGGCCCCGGGCCGCACCTCAAGGTCGAAGGAGAAGTCCGTGCCCAGGATGTGCTCGCCCAGAAGGCCGCACTCCCTGGCCTGGGAGATGGCCCGCTCCATCCGGGCTATCGAAAGGCCGTACTCCCCCCGGATGTAGATGAAGCCCTTCTTCGCCCCCACGGCGTAGCCACAAAGCAGCATCCCCTCGATGAGCTTTTGGGGGTCCCCCTCCAGGATGAGCCGGTCCTTGAAGGTACCGGGCTCCCCCTCGTCGGCGTTGCAGATCACGTATTTCTCCTGCCCGGGGGCGCGGCGCACCGCCTCCCATTTTATCCCGGTGGGAAAACCCGCCCCGCCCCGGCCCCGGAGCCCGGACCGCTTTATCTCCCCGAGCACCTCCTCCGGGGTCATTTCCCTGAGGGCCCGCTCCAGGCCGGCATAGCCCCCGGCGGCGATGTACTCCTCGATCTCCTCGGGGTCTATCACCCCGCAGTTCCTCAGGACCACCCGCACCTGCCGGCCCAGGACCTGGCGGGGCTCGGTCTGGGGCACCGCAGCGGGAAGCCTGAGCCTCTCCACCGGCCGCCCCTTCAGGAGGTGCTCCTCCACTATCTGGGGGACGTCCTCCGGGGTCACCCCGGCGTAGTACACCCCCTCCGGGTAGACCACGAGCACCACCCCCCGGCCGGAGATCCCCAGGGTGCCCGTCTCCACCACCTGGACCTCTTCCTCCAGCCCCACCCGGGAGAGCCCCTCCCGCAGGGCGGAGATCACCTGGTCCACCCCGGCCAGGCGGGCCTCCTCGTCCACCCCCACCAGCACATGTGCCCGCGCGATCCTCATCTTTCCTCCCGATAGCGCGTCAGGATCCCCTTGAGCCTCTCCGGGGTAAGGTTGCCATAGACCTCGTCGTCGATCATCATCGCCGGCGCCACCCCACACACCCCAAGGCAGCTGGTGAGCTCCAGGGTGAACAGGCCGTCCTTTGTGGTCTCGCCCACGTCAATCCCCAGCTCCTCCCGCAGGGCGGCCAAAACCGACCAGGCCCCGGCCAGATGACAAGGGGGGGAATCACAAAGCCTGATGATATGCCTTCCCCGGGGCACAAGCGAGAACATTGAATAGAAGGTGACCGCGTCGTGCACCGCAGAGAGCGGAAGCGAAAGGTATTCGGCCACCAAGCGCAGGTCCTCCCCGGTCAGATAATTACGCGGGTTTGCTCGCTGAAGCTCATGTAGGATCGCAAGAAGCTGGTCCCGTTCCTTCGGGAAGCGATGGATGATCTCAAGCTTTTCCACGGTCACCCCTTTCTCCCAGGAAGCCTCTCTATGGCCCCAAACGGGCAGGCGGCCTGGCAGGCCCCACACCGGATGCACAGGGACTGGTCGATTCGGTAGGGGGGGCTGCCCGGGGTGCCGCTGATGGCCCCGGTGGGACAGGCCCGCCGGCAGGCATCGCAGCCCCGACACAGCTCGGGGTCGATCCGGTAGTGGATCAGGGCCGGGCACACCCCGGCCGGACACGCCCCCTCCCGGATGTGGGCCAGGTACTCGTCCCGGAAGTAGCGCAGGGTGGAAAGGACGGGGTTCGGCGCCGTCTGCCCCAGCCCACACAGGGAAGCGCTTTTCACAAGCTGCGCCAGCTCCTCAAGGCGCTGCAGGTCCTCCTCGGTGCCCTCGCCGCTTGTTATCCGATTCAATATCGAAAGCATCGTCTGGGTGCCCACCCGGCAGGGGGTGCATTTGCCGCACGATTCCTCGGCGGTGAACTCCAGGAAGAACTTGGCCACGTTCACCATGCAGGCCGAGTCATCGAGCACGATCACCCCCCCGGAGCCCATGATCGCCCCGTGCCCGCGGAGGGACTCGTAATCCACGGGGACATCGAGGAGCCCCTCCGGAAGACACCCCCCCGATGGCCCTCCGATCTGAACCGCCTTGAACTTCCGGCCCTCTGGGACCCCGCCGCCCACGTCGAAGATCAGCTCCCTGAGCGTGATCCCCATGGGAACCTCCACGAGCCCCGTGTTTCGGACCTGCCCGGCCAGGGCGAACACCTTGGTGCCCTTGCTGGTTTCAGTGCCGATGGCGGAAAACCAGTCGGCGCCGTTTTGGATGATGTGCCGGACGTTGGCGAAGGTCTCCACGTTGTTTATCAGGGTTGGCTTTCCCCACAGGCCGGACTGGGCTGGGTAGGGAGGCCTGGGGCGGGGCTCCCCCCGGCGGCCCTCGATAGAGGCGATGAGGGCGGTCTCCTCCCCGCACACGAAAGCCCCGGCCCCCATGCGGAGCTCCACGTTGAAGGAGAAGCCCGTCTCCAGGATGTCCTCCCCCAAAAGCCCCAGCTTTCGAGCCTGGGAGATGGCCTCCTCCAGGCGTCGGATGGCCAGGGGGTACTCGGCCCGCACGTAGATGTAGCCTGATTTGGCGCCCACGGCGTAGGCGGCGATGGCCATCCCCTCCAGCACCGCGTGGGGATCCCCCTCCAGGATGGCCCGGTCCATGAACGCCCCGGGGTCCCCCTCGTCCGCGTTGCAGATCACGTACTTCTCGCCCCCAGGGGCCTTCCGCACGAGCTCCCACTTCGTCCCGGTGGGGAAGCCCGCGCCGCCCCGGCCCCGGAGCCCGGACCGCTTTATCTCCTCGATCACCTCCTCTGGGGACATCTCGGTGAGGGCCCGCCCCAGGGCCTCATAGCCCCCGGCGGCGATGTACTCCTCGATCCGCTCGGGGTCGATCACGCCGCAGTTTGACAGGACCACCTTCCTTTGGCGGGAGAAGAAGGGAAGCTCTTGGGGGCTTGGGGCCCCTTCCCTCCACAGGAGCCGGGCCACGGGCCTGCCTTTGAGGAAGTGCTCCACTACGATCTCCTCGGCGTCCTGGGGCCGGACCTTGATGTAGAAGGTGCCCTCCGGGTAGATCAGCATCACCGGGCCTAGCTCGCAGGGCCCCATGCAGCCCGTCTCCACGATCCTCACCTCTTCCGCGAGGCCGTGGGCGGCCAGGGAGGAAAGCAGGGCCTTTTTCACCTCCTGGGCCCCGGAGGACAGGCAGGCGGTGCCGGAGCAGAGGAGCACCTCGAGCCGTCTCATGTCCTCCCCCCTCCCAGGTAGGCCATGAGCCTCCCCACCAGCCCCTGGGCGGCCCGCAGGGTGGGGCGGGAGAACCCCTCCCCGAAGGAGAGGTCCCGCGCCGGCACCGTGACCAGCCATGCCTCCGGGACCCTTCCGAACAGCCTCTGGGCCCAGGAGAGGAGGCCCTTTGGGGAGAAGGAGTGGAGCAAGGAGGGCTCCGGGCCGGGCCGGAGCCGCTCCCAGCGCACCGGGCCCGCCCCCACCCGCGCGTCCACGAAGATGGCAAGGTCGGAGGTGGCGATCTTGGGGATGAGCTCGGGGACCAGGGCCTGGGCGGTCACCACCTCCACCCCGGGCAGGCCCTCCAGCCTCCGGGCCACCCACAGGCCCACGCCGTCGTCCCGCCGCAGGGGGTGGCCAAACCCCACCACCAGGGTCTTCATCTCTCCCTCCAGGAGATCAGTTCCCCCCGGGGGCCGTAGAGCTCCACCCGCAGGGGGAGCCTGCCCACCGCGTGCACCGAGCAGGAAAGGCACGGATCGTAGGCCCGGATCCCCCCCTCCAGGCGGTTGAGGAGCCCTTCCGTGATCTCGCGCCCGGTGAGGAAGTGCTGGGCGATCTGGGCTACAGTGCGGTTCATGGCCAGGTTGTTGTGCCCGGTGGAGACGATCAGGTTTGCCCACCGGATGACCCCGTCCTCGTCCACCCGGTAGTGGTGCAGCAGGGTCCCCCGGGGGGCCTCGTGGGCCCCCACCCCCTCGAGCTCGTTGATCCCCGCCTCGGCCCTCACCCTGGGGGAAAAGAGGTCCGGATCATCCAGATGCCTTTCGATCCTTTCCAGGGCGGCCAGGATCTCGATGAGGCGGGCGTAGTGGTAGTGGAAGGAGGAGGTGACGGCCTTGCCCTCAGCCAGGGCCCGGAAGCGGGCCAGGGCCTCGTCCGCCAAGGGGGTCCCCATCCGGTCACAGCAGTTGAGGCGCGCCAGGGGCCCCACCCGGTATAGGCCCTCTGGGTAGCCTGCCTCCTTGTAGTAAGGGAACTTTAGGTAACTCCAGCCCTCGGTCTTTTCGGCGATGTACTCCCCGTAGCGGGCTGGGTCCAGCCCGTCGGCCACCACGTTGCGCTCTGCGTCCACAAACCTGATCCGCCCGGAGTAGTGCTCCCAGGTGCCGTCCGGGGCCACCAGGGCCATGAACAGGCTGGGGAAGTCCCCGAAGGTGGCGATCTCCTCTTGCCAGGCATCTAGGTGTGACTCGTAAAGGGAGATGGCGTCCTGGGCGATGCGCAGGGCCTCGGGGAGGCCGGCGGCCAGGGCGTCCCTGGCCTCCTCGGAAAGCGGGGCCCTCACCCCCCCGGGCACGGCCCAGGCAGGATGGATCCTCCTGCCCCCCAGGGCCTCGATGACCCTTTGGCCGTAGGCCCGAAGCCGGATCCCGTCCAGAGCCAGCTCCGGCTTCTCCTCCGCAAGGCCAAGCACGTTCCGGCGGGCGGGGTCGTAGTCCCAGCCCAAAAGGAGGTCGGGGCTGGAGAGGTGGAAGAAGGAAAGGGCGTGGGACTGGACGAACTGGCCCAGGTTCATGAGCCGGCGGAGCTTGTCCGCCGCCCGGGGGACCCTGACCGCCAGGATCGCATCCCCGGCCTTGGCCGAGCACAGGAGGTGGGAGACCGGGCAGATGCCGCAGATGCGGGCGGTGAGGGCGGGCATCTCCCACAGGGTGCGGCCCCGGCAGAACCGCTCGAACCCACGGGCCTCGGTCACGTGGAACTTGGCCTCCTTTACCCTTCCGTCCTCCCCCAGCCGCAGGGTGATAAGCCCGTGCCCCTCAATGCGCGTAACCGGGATCTTTATCCTCTTCATCATTCCCCCTCAGCCAAACCTAAGGTCTTCCCCGGACAAGGTGAGGGCCTCCCCGGAAAGGAGCCTCTGGATGAACCGCCAGATCCGCTCGGCCGGGGGGGGACAGCCGTGGAGGAAGCCATCCACCGGCACCACCATGGAAAGCGGCAGGGCCCGGGGGAGGAGCTTGGGAACCTCCCCCTCTTCCAGCCCCGGTACCTCCCCCTCCCCGTAGACCTCGTGGAGGACCTCCTCCCTGGGGATCGGGTTGCGCATGGAGGGCACGTTGCCGGTCACAGCACAGTCCCCCAGGGCCACCACCAGCCTGCTCTTCTTCCGGATCTCCTGGATCAGGTGTAGGTGCTCGGCGTTCCCCACCGCCCCCTCTACAAAGGTGACGTCCACCCCGTCCGGGAACCCCTTTATGTCCACCACCGGGGAGTAGACGAGCTCTACCTTCCTTGCCAGCTCCAACAGGCGTTCATCCAGGTCCAAGAGCGACATATGGCAGCCAGAGCAGCCGGAGAGCCACACGGTGGCCACGCGCACCTTGCCCTTCGCCTCAGACACGGGGCCTCCTTTCCGTCACCTCGGCCAGGACCTGGGGGCGTTTTTCCTGCTCGGCCGTGGCCACCCCCCGCTCGGCCAGGGCGCCCACCGGGCAGGCCTGTACGCACTTCCCACATCCCGTACAGGTCTCGGACTCCCCCCAGGGCCCTCCCAGGTCGGGCTCCACCAGGGTATTCACCCCCCGGCCGGCAAAGCCCCAGGTCATCGCCCCCTCCACCTCGGAGCAAGCCCGCACACACCGCCCACAGAGCACACACCTGTTCGGGTCGTACACGAACTTCTCATGGCTGGCGTCCAGGGAGAGCCCCGGGAAGCGGTAGGGGAAACGCACCGCGTCCATCCCCAGCTCGCAGGCCAGGTCCTGGAGCTCACAGTGGCCGTTTGAGACGCAGATGGAGCAGATGTGGTTCCGCTCGGCGAACAGCAGCTCCAGGACCATCCTCCGCAGCTCTTTTAGGCGCTGGGAGCCCGTCACCACCCGCATCCCCTCCTCTGCCGGGGTGGCGCAGGCCGGGACCAGCTTTCCGTTCCAGTTTGCCACCTCCACCAGGCACAGGCGGCAGGAGCCGCGTGGGGAGAGCCCCTCCAGGTAGCACAGGGTGGGGATGCGGATCCCGGCGGCCCGGGCCGCCTCCAGGATGGTCTGGCCCGGACGGGCCTGCACAGTCCTGCCATCTATCTCCAAGGTGATCATCCCTCCACCTTTCGCACCTCGATCACGTGGTCTTGGATGGGCCGACCGTTCACCACGTGCTCGGCCACCAGGCGGCGGGCCAGGGCCTCGTCCACTTCCCCGTACACGGTGATGCGGCCCTCCTCGTGTATCTCCACCACCGGTTCCTTGGCTGCCAGGCCCCGCTCCCCGGTCTGGGTGACGATCACGTCCCCCAGGCCCCGGCGGGCCAGCTCGTCCATGATCGCCCGCAGGGTCTGGCGGGCCCCGGCGGCCAGGCCGGACGTCCCCATGCCAACCACGATCTTCACCCGGGCGGTCCCGCCCCGCAGCCGCAGCCTCTCCTTGGCCCGCTCCCGGATCCGGCGCAACTCCTCAAGGTTCATTCCTCCTCCTTTAACCCCACCTGGCCCAGGCCCCGGCGCAGCCTCCCCTCAAGCTCCCTCAACCCCCCCACCCTGTCCCCTGAGGTGAGGGTCCAGGTACGCCCCTCCCCCGCGAACCTGAGGGTGAACTCCACCTGGGGGTTGGAGAGGACAAGCGGCGCCACGGTGCCGGCCAGGTCCCCCAAGGGGGGGCGATCTGGGTGCCCGTAGGGGACGACGAGCCTTACCTTGGTCCCCCGGCCCGGGGCCGAGTCCACATCCAGCCGGCCCCCCAGCTCCTCTGCGGTCTGCCGCACCAAGGCCAGGCCCAGACCGATCCCATGGGGGGCGTCCTTGGTGGTGAAAAACGGGTCCAGGGCACGGGAGACCTCCCCTTCGGACATCCCCCGGCCGTCATCCTCCACCTCCAGCACAAGAAACCCCCCACTCCTTTCCAAAGAAATCTTGATCCTCCTCGCCCCGGCACGCAACGCGTTCAATATGAGGTCCGCCACGTGCAGGGATAGGTCCTCGATCATCCCCGGCGGAGCCCCCGCAGGATGTCCCGGGCCCGCCCTGGAGTCAGGCGCCCGTAGACCTCCTCGTCCACCATCATCACCGGCGCAAGGCCGCAAGCCCCAAGGCACCTCACCCCTTCCAGGGTGAACAGGCCATCGGCGGAGGTCCCCCCCAGGTCCACCCCCAGCTCCTCCCGCAGCGCGTCCAGCACCCGCCCGGCGCCCCGCACATAGCAGGCAGTGCCCAAACACAGCCTGATCACGTGCTTCCCCACCGGCTGGGTGCGGAAGAAGTGGTAGAAGGTGACCACCTCGTGCACCTGGGAGGGGGGGACGCCCAGGACGCGGGCCACCGCCTTCTGGACCTCCAGGGGCAGGTGGCCCAAAACCCCCTGCACGCGGTGCAGCGCTTGGATCAGCTCCGAAGGCCTGCCGGCATAGGGCTGCAGGAGTTCAGCCACCCTGGCTTCGATCCCCGCTGGCATCATCCCTCCCCGAAACTATCTTGGGGCAGATTCTGCCCGAATAGTCCCTTCGGATCAAGCTTCTCCTTGCAGGAGCCGAAACAGCCTTCCGGCGAGCTCGAAGGTATCCTGGCGGGAGAGGAGGAAGGCCACCCCCTCGGCCCTGGCCCGGGAGAGGACCTCCGGGCTTGGGGCAAGCCCCCGCACGCACACCACCCCTGCCACCCCGGTGAGCTTGGCCACAGCCACCACGTTCAGGTGCCGCTGGTGGGTGAGCCAAAGGTCCCCTTCCCCGGCGTGGGCCAGGGCATCCGAAAGGAGGTCGGAGCAGAAGCCCCAGCGCACCTGGCGGCCAGGGTCGGGGAGTACCAGCCCCTTAAGCTCAAGCCTCTTTGCCACTTCTCCCAAGGTCATCACGCCTCCTGTAGATGGTGGCCCGGATCACGGTTCCCTGGCCCACCCGGGAGAAGATGTGGAACTCGTCCGAGTTCTTCTCCATGTTGGGGATGCCCATCCCGGCCCCGAACCCCAGCTCCCTGGCCCAGTCCGGGGCGGTGGAGTAACCCGGCTGTTTCACGAGGTCGATATCGGCGATCCCCGGCCCCCGATCCGAGAAGAGGAGCTCCACCCTGTCTTCCCGCACCACCAGGACGATCCTCCCCCCCTTGGTGTACAGGGCGATGTTCATCTCCCCTTCGAAGCAGACTATGCCCGCCCGCCGCACCACCTCCGGCTCCGCCCCCATCCCCCGCAGGAGGCGCCGCACCTCGGTGGAGGCCTTCCCCGCCTCCTCGATGGCGTCCGGGGGCACCGGGAACACCCGGCGCAGGAGGATGGACGGCTCAGCCGGCATAATCCGAAAGATGGCGGAACTCGGTGGGCCGCAGGCCATGCCCGTAAAGGATCCCGCAGGTCTCAAACATCCCCTTTTCGGTGGCAAGGAGCGGGATGCCGGCCTCCCTAGCGTAGTCCACCACCTTGGGTGGGGGGCGTTTCCCCCGCACCACGAGCACGGCACAGGCGTTCATCACATCGGCCACCCGCACCGCCTGGGGGGTGACCATCCCGGTGATCAGGAGGAACCCCTCCTCCGTGACCGACAGGACGTCGGACAGGAGGTCCGCCCCACAGCCCTTGTCCACCCTTCGGCCCAGGAGCTCCTCCCCGGCCAGCACCTCCGCCCCCACCAGCTCACACACCTCGGCCAGGGTCACGCCCGCCCCCTCAAGCGCCGAACTTGGGGCCGAAGTCGCAGTAGGAGAGGAGCTGGGGGACAAGCCGCCCGGAGAACCTCCCCAGCCCGCCCTCCCCTGCCGCCCGTTCCGAGAAGCCCGTGGTGCGATCGGGGCGGATGGCCGGGCCGAAGAACAGGGCCGGCACGGGGTCCGCGGTGTGCTCCCCCACCGCCGGAGGGGTGGTGTGGTCCCCGGAGAAGACCAGATGAAAGCCCCCCGGCTCCAGGCCCTCAAGGAGGGGCCCGAAGAACTCGCGGTCGATGCGTTCGATGAACCCCAGCTTTGCCTGGGCATCGCCGTCGTGGCCGGCGTTGTCCGTGCCCTTTATGTGGACGAACACAAAGTCATAGCTTTCCAGGGCCTCGAGGGCCGCCCGAGCTTTGCCAGCCAGGTCCGTCCCAAGGTCGCCGGTGGCACCGGGCACGGGAAGCACCTCTAAGCCCGCCGCCCGGGCCACCCCCTTATAAAGCGCCCCCCCGGCGATACAGGCACCCCGGATCCCGTACTTTTCCGTCACCGGCTCGAGGTGCGGCATGACGGCGGCCCCGCGGAGGAGGAGGGCGTTTCCTGGGGGCTTCCCCTCCTCCCTTCGGCGCCGGTTCACCGGGTGATCCCGCAGGGCCTCGTACGCCCGACGGGAAAACTCGTTCAGGACCTCGGCGGTACGACGGGCGGCCTCCGAGTCCTCCAGGGGACGTGCCTCGGCCAGGGGGACCTCGGTCTCATGGGGGTCGGTATCCGAGACCGCAGCGCAAAGCCCCTCCCCCCGCAGGACCAGGGCTCCCCGGTGCTCGGTGGAGGCCCGAAAGCTGAAACCCACCCCCAGGTCCGAGAGATCCAGCTGGTTTATCGCCCCCTCAAGCTCCCTTCCCTCGGCCAGCCGACCGGCCCTGCGGTCCACAACGATGAGCCTCCCGTCCCTCTCCTCCACGGTGGCGAAGTTGGCCCGGAAGCACACGTCCCCGCCCCGCACCTCCATCCCGATCCCCAGGGCCTCAAACGCCCCCCGGCCGGTGTAGACCCGGAGGGGATCGTAGCCGAAGATGGAAAGGTGCGAGGTGTCCGAGCCCGGCCGCACCCCCGGGGCGATGGGGTCCATGAGCCCCAAAGCCCCCTTCCTCGCCAGCTCGTCCAAATTGGGCGTGCGCGCACGTTCAAGACAAGTGGCACCCCCCATATCGGTTGGGCGCCCCCCAAGCCCGTCTGCAATGACAAGAATTGCCCTCATCGATCCTCCTTTTCCGGGGGAAGGCTACCGTTCCAGTCCCCGGCGGTCAACTTGACTTCCCCGGGGGTACCCGGTAAAGTCCCCCCCAAGAAAACTCGGCGGGGGTGATGCTCATGGTGAGTTTTAGGTATCCAGCACAAAGGACCTTCCCCTTGGGCCCCGCCAATACCAACGCCCCGCTCGGGGCGTAACCTGAAAACACCCTCCTTAAAAGAGCTCAAGCAGGCGCCCTGTCTTTGGACAGGTGGAACTTGGTTTGATCCCAAGGGGGTTTGAAGTGGCGTATGAAAGGGAAGCTGCGATCTTGGAAGTGACCAGCGTCGTTTTGGGCGCGGCCAGGGACTTCCTGTGCCGGGAGGGGTTTGTGGAGCTGTTGCCGGTGATGCTGGCACCGGTCACCGATCCGCTCCGCCACACCACGGATCGGGCCATCCTCGAGGCTTACGGGACGAGCTGGCACCTCACCCGCAGCATGATCTTCCACAAACAGGCGGCGGTGCGCGTCTGCCGGCGGATCTTCTCCTTCTCCCCCAACGTGCGGCTCGAGCCAGCCGAGTGGGGGAAGACGGGGAGGCACCTCTTCGAGTTCGTCCAGCTGGACCTGGAGCTGCGCGATGCCACCCGGCAGGAGGTGATGGCCCTGGGGGAGCGCCTGTTCCTGTACGTTATGGAAGCGGTCCGGGCAAGGTGTAAAGGGGAGCTCGAGCTCCTGGGCCGAAGGCTGCCCAGCTTCCAAGCCCCCTTCCCCAAGGTGACCTACCAACAGGCTAAGGAGCGCTACGGGGAGGATTTTGAGCAGAAGCTCTCCCAGGAGGCGGAGGCCCCGGTTTGGGTGGTGGACTTCCCCATAGAGGTGCGGGAGTTCTACGACCGGGAGGACCCGACCCGGCCGGGGATCCTGCTTGACATGGACCTAGTTTACCCTGAGGGGTATGGGGAGGCGCTATCGGGGGGCGAGCGGGAGCACGAGCCGGGACGTATCCTGGCCCGCATAGAAAGGCAAGGGCTGGATCCTAAGGCCTATCGGCCCCTTCTGTCCCTGGCAGAAGAGGGCCTGCCCCCCTCCGCCGGCTTCGGGATCGGGATAGAGCGTTGGGTGCGTTATCTGTGCGGTCTTGCACATGTGAGGGAGGTGCGCCTGTTCCCCCGGGTCCCCGGGGAACCCTCCCTGCTTTGAGGGGCAAGGACGGGGGCCGGCCCCCGGCCCCCGTCTTCAGCTCAACCGGAAGCGGGACTGTATCGCCAGGGCCCTTTCCACCGCCTCGGGGGAGACCAAGCCCTCGGCGATCAGGATCTCCCCCAGGGGCCTGCGTTCCTCGTCTTCCCTTTGCCTGGCCAGGCCCTGCTCCACCTGTCGGGGGTTTACAACCCCCATGTCCACCAGGATCTCCCCCAGGCGCTTGTCGCGCTCGAAGTACTCCTCCAGTATGGAAAGGATGACAGCCGAGCGCGACTTGCGCTCCCGGCGGGCCACCTGGTCCACCAGGTCTATCAGGTACTGATCTTCTTCGCTGTAGTAAACGGTGGTCTGCACTCCCTTCCCCCCTTCAAAGCACGTTTACATTACAAACTAGCACTTTCCAGGGCCGAAGTCAAGCGCTAGTTACATGCCTTGAGGAGCTCCTGCAGGGCGGTGGTCCAGGGGGCCAGGTAGCGTTCGGTGCTGGCAACGAGGAGTCCCCCGCTGGGGCGGGCCACGTGCAGGGTGACCAGCCACCGGTCCGGCGGCTGGCGCAGCCGCGCCAGCTCCACCCCGGGGGGGCGGACGGCCTGGGGGTCGAAGGGGGGGATGCGGGGCGCGGGGACCAGCCGATCACCCTCCGCAAGCCGCCACAGGCCGGGGGAGGCACCCCCCCTGGGGCGCCGGCAGGCGGACAGAAGCCCCCGGACCAGCTCCTCCAGGGTATCAGCACCACAATGCCTGATCTCCCCAGCCGCCTTCCAAGACGGCCCAGG
The DNA here is from genome assembly GCA_001508155.1 of Acetothermia bacterium 64_32. Taxonomy (GTDB): domain Bacteria; phylum Bipolaricaulota; class Bipolaricaulia; order Bipolaricaulales; family Bipolaricaulaceae; genus 64-32. The sequence goes on from LGFI01000002.1 coordinate 28,421, forward strand.
GCGGCCACTGGGGAAAAGACGCACGTAAACAGGGGGAAGATAGGGGAAAAGGGCATGGGCCCGCCTCCACCTGCTTCCCTGCTTGAGCCATAGGGCCATGGCCACCCCGATTTTATGACCCCCTCCCCCTGAAAGACAAGCGCCCCGGCCCCCCTCACCGGGACGCCCAAACCCAAATTACGGCCTCAAGGCCAGCTCAGCGGGCACTCGCCGAGCGGTTCTCTATCCAAAACTGATTATAGACATTATAGGACAAGAAGTCAACTGCTGGGGAAAGTTCAGTTGAGGACGGGAAGGCCTTGAGGTGGGGTTGGGTGGCCGGTAAAGTTTCAAAGGCGGTGCAAAAAGAAGCGATTGTGACGCTAGAGGGCCTTGCCGAGCAGGCCCAGGGGTGTCAGCGTTGTGGGCTGGCCCAGGGCCGTACCAACCTGGTGTTCGGGGAGGGGGATCCCCGGGCGGAGCTGATGTTCGTGGGGGAGGGGCCAGGGGAGGTGGAGGACCAGACCGGCAGGCCGTTTGTGGGCCCCGCCGGCCAGCTGCTAACCCAGATCCTGGCCTCGGTGGGGATCGACCGCAAGGAGGTCTACATCACCAACGTGGTCAAGTGCCGTCCCCCCGGCAACCGCGTCCCCACCCGCCAGGAAATGGATTCCTGCTGGGAGTGGCTGGCGGCACAGATCGCCCTGATCAACCCCAGGATCATCGTTACCCTGGGGAACGCGGCCACCCAAAAGCTCCTCGGGCGGCCCGAGGGGATCGGACAGTTGCGGGGCCGTTTCTTCCGGTGGAAGGGGGGGATAGAGGTCTTCCCCATGTTCCACCCCAGCTTCCTCCTCCGGAACCCCAGCCGAAAAAAGGGGAGCCCAAAGTACTTGACATGGCTGGACATAAAGGCGGTGAAGGACAGGCTCTCACTCCTCCGCTCCCAGAGCCAGGCAAGCTGACCCAGAAGGAGCGGGAGAAGCTATGCGCACGGGCCCTGGCCCAGGCGGAGGAGCTTCGCCGGGCCGGTCGGCACCAGGAGGGCATCTCCCTCTTGGTGGACGTGCTCAAGTACGGGATCGACAAGGCCCAGGTCTACTTCCGACTGGGCAACCTATATTTTGACTCCGGGGACCTTTCCCGGGCCGAGTACGCCTACCAGCGGGCCATCCAGGAAGACCCCAAGCACGCCTCAGCCCATCACAACCTGGGGGTCGTGTATCGCAGGCAGGGGAAGATCTCCCAATCCGTGAAGATGCTCAAAAAAGCCCGGAGGCTGGAGATCCGCTACCCCAGGCGGGTGGAGCTCACCCCCGAGCAGAAGTCCTTTGCCAGGCGGCTGGCCCTGCCCATGCTGGCCGTCCCGGTCCTGGCCTTGGTGTTGATCCTCCTCCTCATCTACCTCCTAAGCCGGCTCATCTAGCGATGTACCGGTCGTAGAGGGCCTGTGCCCGGGCCGGGTCCCTTACCCCTTTTATCAGGGCCCTCCCGTCGGGGAACACGGTGAGGGATGCCCCTTCCACGGTGGCCACCAACACCCCCCGGCGCACCTCCGCCCGGCCCAGGGGGGCTAGCTTGGCCGCCAGCGCCCCCAGGTCGATCCGTCCCGGCCTTGTGGGGAGCACCTGGACGGCGTCCCCACACAGGAGGGCAGCCCGCGAGGGGCGGGAAAGGAACGGGTATTCGCCTTTCTCGCAGGTGGGGCAGCCAGGGGCCTGTTCGACCTGGATGGCGCTCCAGCTGCGGGACCACAGGTCAAGGTAGACGAGGTTCCCTGGGGAGAGCTCCGGGGAGCCCACCAGGATCTGAATGGCCGAGACGGCCTGGAGGGCGGCCAGGGCCTGGGGCACCGGGCCCAGGATCCCGGCGCTGGCACAGGTGGGGAGCGCCCCCGGGGGTGGTGGGGAGGGGAATAGGCACCGGAGGCAGGGGCCCTCCCCGGGGAGGATGGGCATGGTCATACCATAGGTGGAGAGCACCGCCGTGTAGATCCAGGGCACCTTGTACTTGACGCAAACCTCGTTCACCAGGTACCTGGACTCAAGGTTATCAAGCCCATCCACCACCAGGTCCACCTCGGGGATGATCCGCTCGGCCTCCTTGGGGCCCAAATGGGCCACGTGCACGGTGAGCTCGGCCTCCGGGTAAACCCTTCCCAGGTGATCAGCCAACGCCTCCGCCTTGGGCCTGCCCAGGTCGGCTGACTTGAGCTCCGCCACCCGGTGCAGGTTCGACCCCTCCACCACATCCCGGTCCACCAAAACCAGGTGGCCCACCCCGGCCCGGAGGAGGGCCGAGGCGGTATGGGACCCCAGCGCCCCACAGCCGGCCACCAGCACCTTCGCCCGGGCGAGCCGCCCCTGCCCCCGTTCCCCCACCCACGGCAACACCATCTGTCGGGAGAACCTGTCGCGGTCCATGGCTCCTGGATTTTGACAGCCTTCCCCCCCTTGGGCCAGCCCCTTTGGCCCACGGGGGCTTGGCCGCTAGAATGACCCCAAGGAGGCCTTCATGATCGGATGGATAGTAATCGGGTTCCTTGTGGTCCTCTTCCTGTGGGTGGTGGCCACCTACAACCGCCTGATCCGCCTGCAGATAAGGTCGGAGGAGGCCTGGCGCGACATCGACACCCTGCTCAAAAAAAGGGCCGATCTCATCCCCAACCTGGTGGAGACGGTCAAGGGCTACGCTGGGCACGAGCGGGAGCTTTTCCAGAAGGTGGCCGAAGCCCGCTCCGCCTCCCTCAAGGCCGGCACCCCTCGGGAACAAGGACAGGCCGACGACTTCCTCCAGTCCACCTTGAAAAGCCTGCTTGCCGTGGCCGAAAGCTATCCCGAGCTTAAGGCAAACCAGAACTTCCTCGACCTCCAGAGGTCGCTGGAGGATTTGGAGACGGAGATCGCCCGCTCCCGCCGCTACTACAACGCAGTGGTACGCGACCTTAACACCAAGATCAAGGTCTTCCCCTCAAACCTGATCGCAAACCTCTTCGGGATCAGGGAGCGGGAGTTCTACGAGCTCCCCTCCGAGGGGGCGCGGGAGCCCCCTCAGGTTTCGTTCGCCCGATGAAAAAGATCCTCTCTCTTGTGGTGCTTTTCGCTCTCCCCGGGTTCGGGGAGTGGATCCAAAACTACAGGGTTGACCTTGCTATCGAGAAGGCGGGCTACGTTACGGTCACCGAGGAGATCGACGTTTTCTTCGACGTGTCAAGACATGGCATCTACCGCAAGGTCCCTTACTCCTATCGCCTGCCCACAGGGGAGCGCTACAAGCTGAGGATCTCGCTTCAGGAGGTCCTGGCCGATGGCAAGGCCGTGCCGGTACTCAGGACCCGGGAGGGAGGGGACCTGGTGTTGCGTATCGGCGACCCCGACAGCCTGGTGCAGGGGCAGGTGACCTACACCATCCGCTACCGGGTGGCCCGGGCCCTCAGGGCATACGGGGAGGAGGTGGAGCTTTACTGGAATGCAATCGGCACGGAATGGGAACTTCCCATAGCGGACGCTCAGGTGAACGTGACACTTCCCCAAGGGGTGGCGGGGGAAGGCGTGCGGGCGGTGGGCTATCAGGGCCGCCTGGGGGGCCGGTCCCCGTTTGAGCTTTCCTGGTCGGAAGGGAAGCTCACGGGAAAGGCGGACGGCCTTGCCCCGGGGGAGGGGATCACCTTGGCCGTGCGATTCCCCAAGGCTTACGTCAGCCTCCCTGGCCCCTGGCAAGGGTTCCTGTGGTTCCTTGAAGACAACGCCTACGCGGGGATCCCCATCCTGGCGCTCTTGGGGATGACCGTCTTGTGGTGGTTTAAAGGGCGTGATCCCAAGAAGGGGACCATCGCCCCGGCGTTTGCGCCGCCCAAGGGGATCGGGCCCGCGGAGGCCGGGGTGCTGGTGGACGACCGGTTCGATCCCCGGGACCTGTCCGCCGGGCTGGTGGGCCTGGCCACAAAGGGGCACCTGGGGATCCAGGAGATATGGGAGGGAGAGGGAAAGGAGCCTGATGATTTCCTGCTTTTGCGTCGCCAGTCCCGGGAAGCCCTAACGCGCTTTGAGGAGGGGCTCCTGGAGGCCCTGTTTGAGGGAGGGGTAAAAGAAAGGCGGCTCTCGGAGCTGAAGTACAAGTTCTATGAGAAACTCCCCGGCTTGGGGGCACGGGTTTACATGGAGCTTACGGACAAGGGGTATTATGTGGCCAACCCCTCCCGGGTGCGGTCCCTTTACCTGGGGTTGGGGGTTGGCGGCCTCTTACTGGGGGTGTTGGTTGGGGTGCTCGTCCGGTCGGTTTATCTTGGGGCGGCGCTTGCTGCCGGTGGGGCAACGGTAGCCCTGTTTTCCCCTATCATGCCCAAGAAGACCGGGCAGGGGATCAAGGCCCTGCGGGAGGTGTTGGGGTTGGAGGAGTACATTCGCCGGGCGGAGGTGGGGAGGATCGAACTGGCCGCGGCGGAGCGGCATTTCGAGGAGCTTTTGCCCTACGCCATGGCCTTTGGCCTGGTAGAGGCCTGGACGCAGGCCTTCCGGGGGCTTGTAAGGAAGCCCCCTGACTGGTACCAGGGGAGGTTCCCCACCTTCGCGCCCCATCGGTTCGGCTGGCGGTTGGCTTACCTCCATCGGCTGGCGCGCGACTCGGCCCTGGCCAAGCCCCGATCCGCCAAGGGAGGTTGGGGAGGCGGCTCCGGGTTTGGGGGTTTCTCCGGCGGGGGGATGGGCGGTGGGGGAGGGGGGAGCTGGTAGCCATGTCCATCGCCATCATAGTTATCCTGGCCCTTTTTGTGTGGATCGGCTATTCGGGCTGGCGGGCCTCCCGTCGGCTCAGCCGGGGGGAGGAGAGGCTGGAGGAGGCCTGGAGGCGGGTGGAGGAGGCCCTGACCAGCCGTGAGCAGGCCCTGCGGGGGTTCTGCTCCACCTTGGCCTCCCTGGGGCTGGTGCCCGAGGGCCGCAGGAGGCTCGAGGAGGCGCTGGGGGAGGTCAGCAGGGCGGCCAGCCCGGCCGCCCTGGCCGAGGCGGACGAAAGGCTGAAGATCGCCCTGCGGGAGGTGTACGGGGGGCTCCCCCGTACCCGCCCCCCCGCCCTCAAACAGGCGCAGAACGCCCTGGCCGAGGCAGAAGACGAGTTGGAGTTTGCCCGCCGACGCTACAACGAGCTCGTCATGGACTGGAACGAGCTCTTCTTGCGCCGAACCTATCGATACCTGGCAAGGAGGAAGGGCCTTTCCCGTCGCGAGCTCTATCTCCTCCCGGGGGAGGAGGAGGCGTTCAGCCGCCACCGGGGGCCGAGCCTTTATTAAAGGGCGGAAAGCGGCCCGGAAAGGGCCTCCCTTACCTCCAAAAGGTCGTGTAGGAAAAACGGGTAGGCGCGGCCAGGAAGCCTCCTTTCCCCGCTGGGCTCCGGCAGGAGGAAGGTGCCGGAAAGCCAACCCCACGGGGGCGGCTCCATCCCGAATACCTCGCGGAAAAGCAAGTCCACCCCTGGCTCGTAACCCGCCCCCCCAGCCCCGTGTAGGAAGAAATCGCACACCACCGCCCGCAGGAAGAACGTGAGGGTGAGCGCCCGGGGGAGCTGTGCCTCCCCGGGGGCCCTGGCGGGCCCCCGCTTCCCCCCCTCCAGGCGCCAGAAGGGCAGCTCCCCGGGGGAAAGGGAAGGAAGTCCACACAACCGCACCGCCTTCCCGTATGCGGAAAGGAACCCCTCCTTTTTGCAGAGAAGAAGGGAGACGAAATCCTTAAAGGCCTGCGAGGCCGCAAGCTCGCTCACCTGGATCACCCTGACCCCAGCGAGGCCGGCGAGCCGCCCTTTTGCCTCCTCCCACCACCCCGGCCAGGGTCCTTCAGGGGGAGGGAGCCTTTTCCAGGCCTCCTCCGCACGCCTCAGGATCCCCTGGTTTTTCAGGGTGGAGAGCCGGGCCTCCATGAGCTCCCAGGCTCGGGCCAGGGCCTTTTGGCCCGGGGCCGGACGGGCTGCCAGCACCAGCCGGTTTGGGTTCCTGAGCAAAACGAGTTCGTGGTGGGTGTAGCCGCGGCGGCGCAGGGGCACCGGGAAGGAGATGGCCCCCGGGGCGTCCGAGTCCACCGAGATCCAGACCCGGGCCACATCTTGAGGCAGGGCGGCCAGGAAAAGCTGCCTGAGGAGGATCCCGGGGTGAACGGGGAGCGGCTGGTGCCCCGAGGCCACCACCGGCTCCCCTTGGGGGAGCGAAAGCCCCCGCCGCGCCTCCTCCCGCAGCTCGGAAAGCCCCTCGGGGAAGGAGGCACCCGTCTTCCGGGCGGCCTCCAAAAGCCCCCCTTCCCAGCCCCAACTGACCTCGCCGTGCCGGACCGGGATCCTCGGCCTCACGGGGGAAGGAGGTGGACCGGGTCCCAGATGGGGAGCTCCTCCGGGGAGAAGATAGGCTCCCCGTAGGCCACCCCGATCTTCCCCCCGTAGAACTTGGCCGTGGTGGTCAGCCTGTCCACAAGCTCTTCCTTGCGCCAGCCGAACTGGCTTTGGTAGGCGAGGACGGCCTTTAGCTTCCGCTGGAAGGCGCTGGAGATGTCCACCACGGCGCTGGGGAGGAGGACCCGGCGCAGGTGGCTGGTGGCGTAGCGGAAAAGCAGGGGTGGGTAGTAGGGGTCGCCGGGCATGTCGGTCTTGGTGAGCTTGGCGTAAAAGCGGGCGTTCAGGGCGATCTCAGCCGCCGCCAGGTGGTCCGGGTGCTGGTCCTGCGGCAGGAGCCCGAACACGACCATGGGCCGGAGGGTGCGGTATACCTCGGCCAGGGCCCTCCTGGCTTCCACCGTGTCCCGAAGGTAGCGGTTGGGGAGGCCCAGGGTGAGGCGCTGGGCCGCCCCCAGGATCTCGGCCGCCTGTTGGGCCTCCTTGCGGCGGGTTTGGGGATCCCCGTATGGGGTGGGTTCCCCGTCGGTGAGGTCCACGATCCCCACCCGGAGGCCGCCTGTGGCCAGGCGGGCGATGGTGCCCCCCAGGCCGATCTCGGCGTCATCCGGATGGGCACCTACGACGAGGACGTCCAGCGCAGGGCCCTGGCCGCCGCCTCCAGATACACCGCTAGCCTCTCTTGGGCCGGACAACGTCCCACCCCCTTGTCGAAGTCGTAGTATATGAGCGGCACCGGGATCTCCTCCACGGAGAGGCCGGCACGGGCTGCCTTTATCCAGAGCTCCACCGGAAAGGCGTACCCATCCTCCGAAAGCTCAAGCCGGCTCAGGGCCGCCAGGCGGTAGGCCTTGAACCCGCAGAAGGAGTCGGTGAGGGGGTAGCCGGTGACCTCCCGCAAGAGGGCGGTGACCGCCCGGTTTACCCACAGGCGATCCTGGGGGCGCGGCCCTTGGGAGAGGCGGGGGTCCAGGTACCGGGAGCCGGAGATGATGTCGGCCGCCCCCGCCCGGATCCTGGCCAGGAACCTGGGGAGGAAGGCCGGCTCGTGCTGGCCGTCGGCGTCCATGGTAATGGCCCACTCATATCCCATCTTTTCCGCCCAGGCAAGCCCGGAACGCAGGGCCGCCCCATAACCCCGGTTGCGCCGGTGCTTGAGAAGGAGGGCACCCTCCCCCCGGGCGATCTCGGGGGTGGCGTCGGTGGAGCCATCGTCCACCACCAGGACCCTACCTGGCCAGACGGCCCTCACCCCGGCCAGGACCCGGGGTAGCATGCCGCCTTCGTTGTATACCGGGATCACCAGGAGCACCATGGCCCTCCATGATACCATAAGTGACCCAGTCCAATAATCCCGGAAGCTTTTTCTTGACGAAAACAGATAGAAGATGCTATAGTTCCTGGATAGGTCAAATCCCAAAAGGAGGTGGGCAGGGTGAACAGGGCTGTGGGAGCGGTGCTGATCTTGGGGTTGCTTGTAGGCGTGGGGACGCTGGGGGCCGAGAAGTACATCGTGGCCTCGGACATCCCCTGGGCCCCCTTTGAGATGGTGAACGAGGCGGGGGAGTACCTGGGCTTTGACCTGGACCTGATGCGGGCCATCGCCCACGTGGCCGGTTTTGAGATCGAGATCAGAAACATCGCCTTCGACGCCATCATCGAGAACGTCCGCACCGGCCGGGCCGACATCGGGGCCTCGGGCTTTACCATCACCGCCGAGCGGGAGCGGGTGGTGGACTTCTCCATCCCCTACTTCCTCTCCAACCAGGCGGTGGTGGTGCGCAAGGACTCGGGGCTCAACATCGTCACCGCCCTGGCCGGGCTGGGGCCGGCCAAGGCCATCGGGGCCCAGAACGGCACCACCGGCTTCTACTGGGTGGAGGACAACATCCAAGGGGCCGGGATCGAGGTGGCGCTTAAGGGGTACGAGACGTATCCAGCGGCCATCCTGGACCTGGTGAACGGCCGGGTGGACGCGGTGATCCAGGACGAGCCGGCCTCCAAGGCCTCCCTGGCCGCCTATCCCGATGAGCTCGCCATCGCCGGGATCATCAATACCAATGAGTACTTCGGCTTCCTGGTGGCCGAGGGGGACCCTAAAGGGCTTCTTCCCCGGATCAACCAGGCCCTGGAGGAGCTGGGGCTCACGGTGCGGGAGCTCCCCGGGGGGATAAAGGAGCTCGTCATCGCGGAGGGGAGCTTCATCGCCGGCCTCCAGGAGATCTACTTCGGCCCGGACCTCGATGAGGTGACCGCCGCCTGGGGGAAGTGCAAGGGGTTGCTCTTCTCCGGGGACCTCTCCGGCTACATCCGGTGCATGAAGGCCGAGCTAGGGCTGTGAGCCAGCGCAGGGGCTGAGGCTAAGGGGCCCCTCAAAGGGCCCCTTTTTGGAAAAGGGAAAGCGGGATGGGATTCCTCGGGCAGCTGGGCCAGGTGGGGCACTACCTTCCCATGCTCCTCAGGGCCTCGCTGGTGAACCTGGAGCTCCTTTGGGCCCTGCTTCTGATAGGCTTTTCCCTTGGAACCCTGGTGGCCCTTCTCCAGGTTTACGGGGGACGCCTCCTGGGGACGCTGGCCTACATCTACGAGTGGGTTTTCCGCAGCGTCCCCGCCCTGGTGCTCCTGTTTTTGTTTTACTACGGCCCCTCCCACTTCGGCCTTGACATCCAGAGCTTCCTTGCGGCCTGCCTGGCCTTGGGCTTCCGCTCCTCAGCCTATCAATCCCAGATCTTCCGGGGGGCTATCCAGGCCATCCCCACCGGGCAGATGGTGGCCGCCCGCGCCCTGGGGATGTCCCGCCCCAGGGCCATCCTGCACGTGATCCTGCCCCAGGCGTTCCGCCTGGCCATCCCCGGCTGGTCCAACGAGTTCTCCTCCGTGACAAAGGACACCACCTTGGCTTACGCGGTGGGGCTTAACGAGATCATGCGATACGCCAAGATCGTCATGGACAGGCAGTATGAGCTCGCCATGGCCACGTTCATCGTGGTGGCGCTGGTGTTCTTGGCCTTCACCTATTCGGGCAACGCCCTTTTGGGGCAGCTTGAGCGCAGGTTCCGCATCCCGGGCCTGCAGATGCCGGGCGCGACGCTGTGAGGGTGAAAGGGGGATGAACGCTCTGCTTGTCGTAGAGGACCTGCACAAGAGGTACGGCAGGGAGGAGGTGCTGAAGGGGGTTTCCTTCGAGCTCGAGCGGGGGGAGACCAAGGTGATCATCGGCCCCTCTGGGACCGGGAAGTCCACCCTGCTCCGCTGCATAAACCGGCTCACCGAGCCTGACCGGGGGCGGGTTTGGCTCGATGGGGTGGAGGTGACCTCCCCCAAGACGAACATCAACCGCATCCGGGCTCAAATCGGCTTCGTGTTCCAGGACTTCAACCTGTTCACCCACCTCACCGCGCTTGAGAACGTGCGGCTGGGGCCCATGCGGGTGTTGGGGATGAAGAAGGCCGAGGCCACAAGGCTCGCCATGGAGGAGCTGGCGCGGGTGGGGCTTGCGGACAAGGCAGAGGCCTATCCCGCCCAGCTCTCCGGGGGGCAACAGCAGCGGGTGTCCATCGCCCGCGCCCTGGCCATGAACCCGAAGTTGATCCTGTTCGACGAGCCCACCAGCGCCCTGGACCCGGAGCTCATCGGCGAGGTGCTCACCGTGATGACCAAGCTTGCCCAAGAAGGGATGACCATGATCGTGGTCACCCACGAGATGGGGTTCGCCCGGTCGGTGGCCGACGAGATCATCTTCATGGAGAAGGGCGTGATCGTAGAGCAGGGCCCCCCGGCCCAGCTCTTCTCCTCCCCCAAGCACCCGCGTACGGCGGAGTTCCTGCGCAAGATTACCGAGCTTTATGGGGGGGAGGGATGACGGGCTTTTACTTTGCGTGGGATTTCCTCCCCAAGCTCGCCCAAGGGCTCCTCCTCACGGTGGAGATCACCGCAGCCTGCATCAGCCTGGGGTTCGTGCTGGGGCTCTTGCTCGCCCTGGGCCGCGTGTACGGCCCGAGGCCCATCTCCATCCCCTGCAGCGTCTACGTCCACTTCTTCCGGGGCACGCCCCTCCTCACCCAGCTTTTCATGGTGTACTTCGGCCTCCCAAATTGGGGGGTACATCTTTCGGCACTGACAAGTGGGATCCTCGCCCTGGGCCTGAACACCGCCGCCTATCAGGCGGAGTACTTCCGGGGGGCGATCCAGGCGGTGAAGCGGGGGCAGCTGCTGGCCGCCCGGGCCCTGGGGATGTCCCGCCTCCAGGCCATTCGGCACGTGATCCTGCCCCAGGCGTTCCGGATCGTGATCCCCTCCTGGTCAAACGAGCTCATCCTGATGCTCAAATACTCCTCCATAGTTTTCTCCATCTCGCTCCTCGATCTCATGGGGATGGGGAAGCGCATCGCCGCCCGGCACTTTAACTACTTTGAGGTGTTCATCGTGGTGGCGCTGTTTTATCTCGTGCTGGTGTTCGTGCTGTCGCAGTCGCTGAGGTGGCTGGAGCGGCGGGTGCGGGTGCCTGGGCTGGGGGCCCCGGGCCTGCGCTGATGGAGTTCGCGCAAAGGAAGGACAGGGGACCTGGTGCGGGTGCGGATGGCCGCCACCGCTGCCCGCAGGGCGGCCAGGGTGGTGATGTAGGGGATGTGGTGTCTTGCTGCCTCCGTTCGAATCCGGTAGCCCACCGTCCTTTTGTCCTCCAGGGGCAGGGGGACGCCCCTTTCCACGGCCGAGGGGGGCAGGGGCGGGGCGGGCAGCGGCCTTCTGGCCGGGGAGGGGGTGTTCACCAGGAGGTCTACCTCCCCTTGGGCGATGAGGTCCACCACGTCGGGCCGGCCCTCCCCCACCTTGGCCACCGGCTCGGCCGGGATCCCCAAAGCCTGCAGGGCCCGGGCCGTGCCCTCGGTGGCCAGGATGCGGAAGCCCAGGTCGTACAGGGTGGCGAGGAGGGGGACGCCCTCCCGCTTGTCCCGGTCCGCCAGGCTGGCCAGCACCTTCCCCGAGGCCGGAAGGGGGCTCCCGGCGGCGAGCTGGGCCTTGGCGAAGGCCTCCGGGAAATCCCGGCCCATCCCCATCACCTCGCCGGTGGAACGCATCTCCGGCCCCAGGAGCACATCCGCCCCCGGGAACCTACCGAAGGGGAAGACCGCCTCCTTAACCGAACAGCAGCAGGGCCTGGGGGAAGGCAAAAGGTACACCGGACCACCAGGGCCCCTTACGGTCCGCCACTCCCCTTGAACTTGAGGAAAGTCCGCTAGGAGATCGGGCAGGCGGCGGCCCACCAGCACCTTGGCGGCCAGTTTGGCCAGGGGGACACCGATAGCCTTGCTCACGAAGGGCACGGTGCGGGAGGCACGGGGGTTCGCCTCCAGGACGTAGATCTCCTCCCCCTTTATGGCGAGCTGGATGTTCACCAGCCCCACCGCCCCCAGGGCGCCCGCGATCAGGGCGGCGGCCTCCTCCACGCGGGAGATCGTCTCACGGGAAAGGCTGATGGGGGGGAGGACGCAGGCCGAGTCCCCCGAGTGCACCCCGGCCTCCTCGATCTGCTCCATCAGGCCGGCCACCCATATGTGCCTTCCGTCGGTGACCAGGTCCACATCCAGCTCCAGGGCCCCCTCCAGGAACCGGTCCACCAAAAGGGGGTGTTCGGGCGCCACCCGAGTCGCCTCGGCCACGTAGTGTTCGAGCTCCTCCGGGGAGTCCACGATCTGCATCGCCCGCCCACCCAGGACGTAGCTGGGGCGCAAGAGGACCGGGTAGCCGAGCCTTTCGGCCACCTTTAGGGCTTCCTCCGGCGAGGTGGCCGTCCCCGAGGGCGGGCTTTTCAGCCCCAGCCCTCGGAGCAGCCGGGCAAAACGCTCCCGGCTTTCGGCTAGCTCTATGGCCTCCAGGTTCATCCCCAGCAGGGGGACGCCCTCCCGCACCAGATGGCGCGCCAGCTTGAGGGGGGTCTGGCCGCCGAAGCCCACCACCACCCCCACGGGCCTTTCGTTTTCCACCACCGCCAGCACGTCCTCCACGGTGAGGGGCTCGAAGTACAGCCGGTCGGAGGTGTCGTAGTCGGTGGACACGGTCTCGGGGTTGGAGTTGACCATGATCACCTGGTAGCCCTCCTCCTGCAGTGCCCAGGCGGCGTGGACGTTGGCATAATCGAACTCGATTCCCTGCCCGATGCGGTTGGGCCCCGAGCCCAAGATGACGATCTTGGGCCGGGAGGAGGGGAGGGCCTCGTTCTCAACCCCGGCGTAGGTGGAATAGAAGTAGGGGGTGGCGGCGGAGAACTCGGCCCCACAGGTGTCCACCATCTTGAAGACGGGCTTTATGCCGAGCTTGCGTCGGAGGGAACGGACCTCCCCTTCGGTGCGGCCGAAGAGCTCGGAGAGCTCCCGGTCGGAAAAGCCCCACACCTTGGCCAGGCGCAGGGTCTCGGCCCCGAGCTCCTCCCAGCCCATCCGGCGGAGCCTTTCCTCCAGGCGGACGAACTCCTCCATCTGGGAGAGGAACCAGGGGTCGATCCCGGTGAGCCTGTGGATTTCCTCCAAGGGGATGCCCTGGCGCAGGGCGGCGAATATGTAGGAGATGCGCTCCGGGGTGGGGTTGGCCAGGTACTCCCGGAGGTGGCGGAAGTCGAGCCTGGGGGTGGCGTCCAGTTCCAGGGCCCGCAGGGCCTTGCCCAGGGCCTCCTTGAAGGTACGCCCGATGGCCATCACCTCGCCCACGGACTTCATCTGGGTGGAGAGCCTGGGGTCGGCCCCGGGGAACTTCTCCAGCTGGAAGCGGGGGACCTTGACCACCACGTAGTCGATCGCCGGCTCGAAGGCGGCGGTGGTGCGGCGGGTGATGTAGTTGGGGATCTCGTCCAGCCGCAAGCCCACGGCCACCAGCGCCGCCACCTTGGCGATGGGGTAGCCGGTGGCCTTGGAGGCCAGGGCCGAAGAACGGGAGACGCGGGGGTTCATCTCGATGACCACCATCCTGCCCGTCTCCGGGTGGACGGCGAACTGCACGTTGGCCCCGCCCGTCTCCACCCCGATGGCCCCCAGCACGGCGAAGGCGGCGTCGCGCATCCTCTGGTATTCCCTATCGGTCAGGGTCTGGGCCGGGGCCACTGTGATGGAGTCCCCGGTGTGGACCCCCATGGGGTCCAGGTTCTCGATGGAGCAGACGACCACGGTGTTCCCGGCCCCATCCCGCATCACCTCAAGCTCATATTCCTTCCACCCCAGGGCCGACTCCTCGACGAGCACGGTATGGGCCGGGCTTTCAAGAAGTCCTCGGGCCACGATCCCCTCCAGTTCCTCGGCGTTGTATGCCATGCCCCCGCCGGTGCCGCCCAGGGTGAAGCTGGGGCGGACGATGACCGGATAGCCCAGCTCCTCGGCCGCCCGGAGGGCCTCCCGCAGGCTCCCCACCGTCCTGCTCCTTAAGACCTCCAGTCCTGCCCCCTCCACTGTTTCCTTGAAAAGCTCCCGGTCCTCGGCCCTCCTTATCGCCTCAAGCCGCGCCCCTATCAGCTCCACCCCGTATCGTTCCAGTACCCCGCTTTCGGCCAGCTCCACGGCCAGGTTCAGGGCCGTTTGCCCCCCCAGGGTGGGGAGGAGCGCCTCGGGCCGCTCCCTTTCGATCACCGTCTCCAGGGACTCGGCGGTGAGGGGCTCGATGTAGACGGCGTCGGAAAGCTCCGGGTCGGTCATGATGGTGGCGGAGTTGGAGTTCACCACCACCAGCTTGTATCCGGCCTTTCTGAGGGCCCGCAGGGCCTGGGTGCCCGAGTAGTCGAACTCCGCCGCCTGGCCGATGACTATCGGCCCGGCCCCGATGATCAGGATCTTCTCGATGTCCTTCCTTTTAGGCATGGCAGATGAGCCTCGCAAACCGGTCGAAGAAGGGGGCGGCGTCGTGGGGGCCGGGGGAGGCCTCGGGATGGAACTGCACCGAGAAGGCGGGGAGCTCCCGGAGCCTCAGGCCCTCCAGGGTGCCGTCGTTTAGGGAAAGGTGGGTGATCTCCAGGGGGCCGAAGCCCAAGGGGCTTTCCCCCACCAGGGGCCCTGGGGGAAGGAGCTCGGCCATGGTGGCCTCCGGCGGGGGCGGCTCAAGGCCGGCCAGCACCTCGGGGCGGGAGGCCGCAAAGGCACCATCCAGGGGGAGCCAGGGGATCCCCAGGCTGGTTGGGTCGACGGCAAAGCCGTGGTTGTGGGGGGTTATGAGGACGCGGCCGGATGCAAGGTCCTTGACCGGGTGGTTCATCCCCCGATGGCCGAACCGCATCTTGTAGGTCCTCCCCCCGATGGCCAGGGAGAGCAGCTGATGGCCCAGGCAGATCCCGGCCAAGGGGACCCCCCGCTCAAGGAGCTTCCTCACCAGGAAAACGGTGCGCCGCAGGGCGGCCGGGTCGCCAGGACCGTTTGAGACGAGCACCCCGTCGGGCCTAAGGCTGAGCAGTTTCTGGGGGTGGATATCGTAGGGAAGGCGGCTCACCCTGAGCCCCCGCCGCCTGAGCTCCCGCACGATGCTCCCCTTGGCGCCGCAGTCCACCAGGGCCACGTGCGGCCCATCACAAGCGGCCGGCAAGACGGAGCGGGGGCTGACCTCGGCCACAAGGTCCCGCCCCGCAAGGTGCGGGCTTTCCCGCACCCGGCGGACCAGGCTCCCTGAGTCCAGGTCCTCAGTGGAGATGCCCCCCCGCATCGCCCCCTGCTCGCGGATGTGACGCGCCAAGGCCCGGGTGTCCACCCCCTCGATGGCCACGATGCCCGCCTCTTCCAGGTAGTCGGTGAAGGGGAGGGTGGCCCGCCAGCTCGATGGCCTCCTCACTGCCCGGTGCACCACAAATCCGGCCACCTGGACCCGGGAGGACTCCACGTCTTCGGGGTTCACCCCGTAGATCCCGACCTCGGGATAAGTCATCACCACGATCTGGCCCCGGTAGGAGGGGTCGGTGAGCACCTCTTGATACCCCGTCATCCCGGTGTTGAAGACCAGCTCCCCAAAGGCCTCCCCCGGGGAACCGACCGAACGCCCCAGGAAGGTCTTGCCGTCCTCCAGGGCCAAGAGGGCTCTTTTCACCTTGTCCCCCCAGGAAGGTCTTTCAGGGCCCGTTCCAGCACCCTGATGGACCGGAGGAACTCCGGGAGGGGGATGTGTTCATCCGGGGTGTGGTCCAGGGCAGAATCGCCCGGGCCGTAGGCGAGGATGGGGCAGCCCCAAGCCGGCCCCACCACGTTCATGTCTGAGGTTCCCGTCTTGAGCTTGAAGCGGGGCCGGCCCCCTTCCGCCCGGATGGCCTGGAGGAATACCCTCACCAATGGGGTGTTCTTGGGGGCGACGTAGGCCCTCTCCCCGCCCCGGAAGCTCACCGTCGCCCCGTCGGCCGCCTTCCGGATCTCCCCCTTCAGGGCCTCCACCGCAAGCCCGGGGGGAAGCCGGAGGGTTAGCCCCAGCTCCACCCGGTCCCGCAGGCCGTCGGAGGAGAAAAAGATGTGGCGGGGGGCCACGTCCAGCCGCTCGAAGGCCCTTTCCTTCCCCCGGCTGAGCCTGCGGGAAAGGAGCGAAATCCTCCTCCCGAAGACGAACGCCTGTTCCAGGGCCGAGGCCCCGGGGGAGGCGGAGTGGTTGGCGGGAAGCTCAAGGAGCCAGTCCACCACCAGCCTCCCTTTGTAGCCCAGGGTGATCCCCTGCCAGCCGCTCGGCTCCCCTATGATGGCCATCTTGGGCCGGAAGCGGGGGAGGATGTGCTTTGCCCCCACCCCTTCCGCCTCCTCCCCCACCGCCGCCACCAGCACCACCCCGGCCTTCCGGCAGCGGATGAGGGCACAGGAGAAGGCGCAGAGGGCCCCCTTGGCGTCCACCGCCCCCCGGCCGTAGAGCCTTTCCCCCTCCTTCCGCACCCGGATGTGCCCGGGCACGGTGTCGATGTGCCCCAGGAGAAGGAGGTCCGGCCGGGCTGGTGGCTCCCCCCAGCTGGCGATCAGGTTCCCCACCTCGTCCACCTGGGTGGCCAGGCCCCAGCGGGAGAGCCGCCCGGCCAGGAAACCCACCGCCTCCTCCTCCCCCCCGGAGGGGCTGTAGCGGGAAAGAAGGCCCTTGAGGAGCCCTATCGCCTCCCGGTCGGTCACGGGAGCGCCTCCGATAGGGCCGCCACCACCTGATCCAGCTCCTCCCGGGAGATGACCAAGGGAGGGAGGAACCGGACCACCGTGGCCCCGGCGGACAGGGCCAGGATCCCCCGCTCGGCGAGAGCGGAAAGGTAAGGGGCTGCCTTTTCCCTGAGCTCCACCCCCACCATCAGCCCCAGCCCCCGCACCTCCCGCACGGCCGGGGATTCGATCCCCCGCAGCCTTTCCATGAAGTAGGCCCCGAGCTCCGCCGCCCTTTGGGGGAGCCGTTCTTTTTGGATGAACCGG
Organism: Acetothermia bacterium 64_32; assembly: GCA_001508155.1. Classification (GTDB taxonomy): domain Bacteria; phylum Bipolaricaulota; class Bipolaricaulia; order Bipolaricaulales; family Bipolaricaulaceae; genus 64-32. The sequence goes on from LGFI01000002.1 coordinate 45,157, forward strand.
ATGGCCGCGAGGGCCGCGGCGCAGGCCAGGGGGCTGCCCCCGAAGGTGGAGCCGTGTTTCCTCGGGGGCATCCTTCCAAGCCTTTCGTGGATCAAGACCGCCCCCATGGGGACCCCCCCGGCGATCCCCTTGGCAAGACACAGAAGATCCGGCTCAAGCCCGTGGTGCTGGCAGGCGAACATCCTCCCGGTGCGGCCGAAGCCCGTCTGGACCTCGTCCACGATGAAGAGCGCCCCGTATTTCCGGCACAGGGCCTGCACCCCCCGCAGGTACTCCCCCTTTCCAGGGATCACCCCGCCCTCCCCTTGTACCACCTCCAGGATTACGGCGGCTGTCTCCCCCCCGGCCAGGGCCTCCTCCATGGCGGCAAGGTCCCCGTAGGGGACGAAGTGGACCTCGGGGACGAGGGGCTCGAACGGGGCCCGGTACTCCCGCCGCCAGGTGACCGAAAGCGCCCCCATGGTCCGGCCGTGGAACCCCCGCATGGCGGCGACAAGCCGCCTGCGGCCGGTGAGGAGCCGGGCGATCTTCAGGGCCGCCTCCACCGCCTCGGCCCCGGAATTGCAGAGGAAGGCCCGGGCCAGCCCGGAAGGGGCGATCCCGATCAGGGTCTCCAAGAGCTCCGCCCGCATGTCGCTGCAGAATGAGCTGGGGCAGACCATGAGCCTGCTCGCTTGCTCGGCGATCGCCAGGGCCACCTCGGGGTTGGCGTGCCCCACGATGGCCACCCCGTGCCCTCCTATGCAGTCTATGTACTCCCTCCCCTGGGCGTCCCACACCCTGGCCCCCTTCCCCCGCACCAGGGCGATGGGGCGCTTCTGGCTGAACCCGCTTTCGTAGGCCATCTCCTTCTCACAGATCCCCTGCATCTTCCCTCCTTGAACCTGCCCGGGACCGAGCCCACCTCCAGAGGACGGCGTCCACGTCGTCCAGGGAAAGGGGGCGCTCGTCGGCCAGGGCCTTGATGTGGGCGGTCACCTGCCTGAGGTCCCCCTCCCCCAAGGAGAGCCCCAGCTGCTCGGCCCGCCAGCGGATGGCGTTCCAGCCGGTCAGACGGTGGGCGATGGAGATGTAGCGGGAAAGCCCGAAGTCCTCGGGGCTGAGGATCTCGTAGGTGGTGGGGTCGCCCAGGATGGCCTTGGCGTGGATGCCCGCCTTGTGGGTGAAGGCGGCGATCCCGGTGACGGGGTTGTTGAAGGGGATGTCCACCCCCACCATCTCCGCCACCAGCTCGTCCAGCCTGGGAAGGACCCGCAGGTTGTATTTTTCCCTTATGCGCTCCGGATCGAGGGAATAGAGCCGGGCGATAAGCCCCCCCAAGGGGGTGATCCCGTTCCGCTCCCCGATCCCCAGGACCGAGGTGTCCACACAGCTGGCGCCGGCGGCCAGGGCCGCGTAGCTGTTGGCGATGGCGCAGCCGGTGTCGTTGTGGCCGTGGAACTCGATCTCCGCCCGCACCAGGCCCCGCAGCTCCCTCACCAGCTCGAATACCCCAAATGGGGTGGCGGCACCCACCGTGTCGGCGATCCCCACCCGGTCCACCCCCAGCTCGTCCACCGCCCGGTAAACCTGGAATAGGTCCTCCCTGGAGGAGCGGAAGGAATCCTCGGTGCTGAAGCGGACCTCAAGCTCTGGACGGGATCCCTTTATGAAGGAGATCACCTCCCTGGCCCGCTCGATGATCTGGGGGAGGGAAAGGCCGTGGGAGAACCGACGCAGGGGCGAGCTTGTGCCGATCACGATGTCGATCCCGGAAAGGCCCTCCACCTCCAGGGCCTTGGCCGCGTCCTCCCGCTTGCAGCGGATGTGGGTGAGGACCTTGGCCCTGAGCCCCAGGCCGGCGATGGCCTTAAGGTCCTGGAAGCTCCTCTCCGATACCACCGGGGAGGTGAGCTCGATGTACTCCACCCCGAACTGGTCCAGGGCGTAGGCGATGTCGATCTTCTGCCCGGTGGTGAAGTTGGCCCCCACGAACTGCTCCCCTTCCCGGAGCGTAGAGTCTATTATCTTGAAATCCCTGATCCGCATGTCGGCCCCCTCACTCGATCAGGGTGCCCTGGCCCTCCAGGGCCCTGGAAATGGGGGTTTCCGTCCGGCCGTCGGCCAGGACGACCCGCCTTACCCCTCCCTTCAGGGCCTCGATGGCGGAAAGGAGCTTCTTTTTCATGCGGCCCTGAGCGTAGCGCTCCAGGTACCTTCTGGCCTCGGCCCTGGGGACCTTGGGGATGAGGGAGTCCTCGTCGGCCGGGTCCTTGAGGAGCCCGGGCACGTTGGACAGGATGATCAGGGCCTCGGCCTCAAGGGCCCCAGCTAAGGCGGCGGCCACCCGATCCCCGTCTACGTTCAGGGGCTCGCTTTCCTCTCCGATCGCCAGGGGCGCCACCACCGGGGTATAGCCCTCCGCCAAGAGGAGCCGGAGGAGGGAGGTATTCACCTCCTCTACCGTGCCGCCGTAATCCCCCCGGAGCACCCTTTTCTTCCCGTTTTCCAGGGCGATGATGGTCCCTTTTCGCCGTCCGCGCACCAGCCCCCCGTCCAGGCCTGATAGCCCCAGGGCGTTCACCCCATGGGCCTGCAGCCTCTCCACCAGGAGCTTGTTCACCCGGCCGGCCATCACCATGACGAAGATCTCCAGGGTCCCCCTGTCGGTGTAGCGGCTCTTGAAGCCGGAGGGGGTGGTGACGAACCTGGGGGGGCACCCCAGCCTCTGGGAGATCTCGTCCATCTCCCGGGAGCCGCCGTGGACGAGGACGAGCTTGGTTCCCCTTTTCAGGAGTCGGGCCACGTCCCGGCACACCCGCTCCAGGTCCACCCCGCCGCTTCCGCCCACCTTAACCACCAGCACCGCTACCCCCTTCTGTGACCCCGGCCCCGGAGAAGGCTTCCAGGGCGTAGCGGGCCATCTCCCCGGGGATGTCCACCCCGGTGGGCTGGAGGCTGTTTCGGAACTCCGGGGTGTGGTTCACCTCCCCCACCAAAAGCTCCCCTTTTGGGGACTCGAAGATGTCCACCGCCAGGATCCCGCCCCCCACCGCCCGGGCCGCCGCCTGTGACAGGCGGTCGATCTCCGGGGTCACCGGGCAGCCGACCGCCCTGGCCCCCCGGGCGGTGTTGGTGATCCAGTGCGGGGCGCTCCGGTAGATGGCCGCCACCGTCTTCTCCCCCACCACGAAGCTGCGGATGTCCCGGCCCGGCTTTTCCACGTACTCCTGCAGGTAGAAGACGGAGTGCATGTACCCCCCCAAGGCCTTCTTGTGCTCCAGGACCGCTTCGGCCGCCTCCCGATCGTTGAGCTTGGCAAGGAGCCTCCCCCAGGAGCCGTGCACGGGCTTGAGGACGGCCGGGAAGCCCAGCTCCCCCAGCGCCCGCAGCGCCGCCTGAGGGGAGAAGGCGAGGAACGTCTCCAAGGTGGGCACCCCGCCTTCCATGAGGGCCAGCGTGGTGAGGAGCTTGTCACCACAGACCTGTATCGTGTTGTAGGGGTTGAGCACCGGCAGCCCCTGGCTTTCAAGCACCTTAGCCGCATAAAGCGCCTGAAGGTGGCTTATACACCGGATGAGGACGCCCTGGAAGCCAGAAAGGGGGGATCTTGCCCCAAGCCGGAAGGGCAGCTCCTCTATCCGCACGAACTCCGCCTCGGCCCCCGCCTCCCTGAAAGCCTCAAGCAGCAGTTTCTCCTCAACCCTAACCCGCGAAACCAGAATACAAACACGCACTGAAGCCCCTCCTTTCGACAGCCAAACACAGAGGAAAAAATAGGAAACCTTACCGAAAGGGGAAATCCCCCTCGAGAAGGGCTTCAGCCACGCTTCATGGGGCCAAGGGGATAGTGAAGCCTCATAGCAAAACCAGTATAGCCACATCTTGTCCGGAAGGCAAGCCATCAGATGGGGTGGAGCCCGGGGAACTCAAGGCCCATCCTTTCGGGAAGCCCGTACATGGCGTTCATCGTCTGGACGGCGTTCCCGGCCGCCCCCTTCATCAGGTTGTCGATGGCGGCTATCACCACCAATCTCCCTTCGGGGGCCAGCGCAAACCCGATGTCGCAGTGGTTGCTCCCCGTGAGGATCTTGGGCTCGGGGAACCGGTGGATCCCCCGCTTGGACCGGACGAGCCGCACGAACGGCTCCCCTTTGTACTCCTCCCGGTAGATCCCCCAGGCGTCCAGCTCCGCGAGGGGTTCTTTGAGGAGGCAGTGGCAGGTGGCCAGGGCCCCCCGCACCATCCCCACCGAGGTGACGGAGAAGTGGAGCCTTGGGTCTTCTTTCGGGAGGTGAAGCTCCTGGATGAGCTCGGCCAGGTGCCGGTGGCCGGTAGGGGCGTAGGAGCGCACCACCCCGGCCCGCTCCGGGTGATGGGAGGCGGGGCTGGGCTTGCTCCCCCCCTCCGAGGAACCCACCTTCACCTCCACCACGCACTCCCGCACCAGCCTCCGGCGGAAGACCGGGAAGAGGGCGAGGATGGTGACGACGGCGTTACAGCCCACCCCGCTTGCATAGCGGGCCCCGAAAAGCTCCTCCCGATGGAGCTCAGGTAGGCCGTAGATGAACTTGGAAAGCCACTCCGGGGCCGGATGCTCTCCGTAAAAGCGCCCGTAGAGCCCCAGGTCCCGCAGGCGGAAGTCGGCCGAAAGGTCCACGATCCTCTCGGCCATCCCCGAAAGCTCCCCGATGAGCCTTCCCGTGACCCCATGGGGAAGGCAGCAGAAAAGCAGCTCCACCGGCCTGAGCCTTTCCATGGGCGAAAAGACGAGGTCGGTGTAGCCCCGCAGGTTGGGGTGGACGAAGTGGACGGGCTTTCCCGCGTAGGACTCGGAGGTGACCTGGGTCACCTCGACCTGGGGGTGAAAGAGGAGGAGACGCAAGAGCTCCCCGCCGGTGTAGCCCGACGCACCCACGATCGCTGCCTCGATCATCTTCCCTCCTTGGCGAGCTCGATCACGTAATCGGCAATCGCCCCGGGGACGTCCACGTCCACCGCCTCCATGGCGCCGTGGAACTCGGGGGTGTGGTTGACCTCCCCTATGAGGAGGCGGCCGTCCGCGGTCTCCAGGATGTCCACGGCCAGGAGCCCCCCGCCCACGGCCTGGGCGGCGCCCACGGCCAGCCGGGAGAGCTCCGGGGTGACCGGACAGGTTTTGGTCCGGCCACCCCGGGCGGTGTTGGTGATCCAGTGGTCCGACTCCCGGTACACCGCGTAGACGAGCCTGTGGCCGGCCACCAGGGCCCGGATGTCCCGACCCGGCTTTTCCACGTACTCCTGGAGGTACAGGGCGGAGTGCTGGTAGCTTCCCAGGGTGAGCTTGTGTTCTATGACCCCTTCGGCGGCGTGCCGGTCCGAAAGCAGGGCTACCAGCCTCCCCCAGGAGCCCACCACCGGCTTGAGCACCGCCGGGTACCCCATCCCCTCCAGGACCTGGAAGGCCGCCTGGCGGGACAGGGCCAGGGCGGTGTGGGGCTGGGGGAGCCCGGCCGCCGCCAGTGCCATGCTGGTGAGGAACTTGTCCCCGCAGGTGGCCACCACCGGGTGGCGGTTCACCGTGGGGATCCCCACCCCCGCAAGCCAGCGGGAGACGTAGAAGGCCTCCGTGTGGCTAACGCAGCGGAGTAGCACCGCGTCCAGCCCCTCAAGCCCCGGCCCCCCCACCCACAGGGGAAGCCCCCTGGGGTCGATCCGCACCGCGTCAACACCCCGCTCCCTGAGCGCGGCGAGGATCAGCTTCTCCTCCACCCTCACCCGGGAGCAGACCACCCCAATCCTCATTCCCCCCAGTCCTCCTCCACCTCAGGGGCCAACTCCAGGGTGACGGGATCGAGGCCCGTCACCTCCAGCTCCACCCCGCAGTCGGGGCAGGTGACGATCTCCCCGAGCTCGGGTTCCGCCGACAAGGGGAGCTCCGCTCCGCATTCAGGACAGGTTGCCATCCTCCACCTCCTTTAGGGTTTTCTTCGCAAGCTCGATCTGCTGCCTCACGCGCTGGGGGGCGGTGCCGCCGGGGGAGGCCCTCCTCCCCACCGCCCGTTCGAAGTCAAGCCAACCGTAGAGGTCCTCCCCGAAGGCGGGGTGGATGCGGCGGTACTCCTCCAAGGGGAGGGCGGAGAGGCCCACCCCCAGTTCCAGGGCGCGCTTCACCGCCCCGGCGGCCGCCCGGTGGGCGGCCCGGAAGGGAACCCCCTTCCCCACCAGGTAGTCCGCCAGCTCCGTGGCCAAAGCCCCCTCTTCCAGGGCCTCCCTCATCCTCCGGGGCTCCGGCTCCAGGGCCTCAACCAGCCCGGAAAGGAGCGGCAACGCCCCCTTAAGCGTCCCCACCGCCAGGAAAAGGGGCTCTTTATCCTCCTGCAGGTCCCGGTTGTACCCGGAGGGAAGCCCCTTCAGGGTGGAAAGGAACCCACAAAGCTCCCCGATCAGCCTGCCCGCCCGCCCCCGGACGAGCTCCAAGGGGTCGGGGTTGGCCTTCTGGGGCATGAGGCTGGAGCCGGTCAGGAAGCGCTCATCCAGCTTAAGAAAGCCGAACTCCGGGCTGGAAAAAAGGATCAGATCCTCAGCCAGTTGGGAGAGGTGCACCCCGCAAAGGGCGGCGAAGAACAAAAGCTCGGCCACGAAATCCCTGTCCGAGACGGCGTCGAGGCTGTTCTCCGCCGCCCTTTCAAACCCCAGCTCCCGGGCGAGGTCCTCCCGATCGGAAAGCCAAGGGTTGCCGCCTATAGCCCCTGCCCCCAAGGGGAGCACCGCCGCCCTCCCCTTGAGGTCCCCCAGGCGGGCCCTGTCCCGCTCCAGGCGCCAGAAGTGGGAAAGGAGCCAGTGGGAAAAAAGGAGCGGCTGGGCCTGCCTGAGATGGGTGTAGCCGGGCATCAGGAGGCCCAGGTGCCCTTCCGCCTTCCCCACCAGCGCTTGCTCAAGCCCCACCAGGCCCGCCTCGATCCCGGGGAGCTCGGAAAGCAGCCACAGCCTGAGGTCGGTGGCCACCTGGTCGTTGCGGGAGCGGCCGGTGTGGAGCTTGCCGGCTACCTCCTCCCCCACCAGCTCCGTGAGCCTCCTTTCCACGGCGGTGTGGATGTCCTCGTCGCCCGGGGCCACCACGAACTGGCCCAGCTTGAACTCCACCAGGATCCGCTCCAGGCCCCTTTGGATGGCCACCCGCTCCTTTCGGGAGAGGACCCCGGCCCGCTCCAGGGCCCGGGCGTAGGCGATGCTCCCCTGGATGTCGGCGGCGTAGAGCCGACGGTCAAAAGGGAAGGAGTCGCAGAAAAGCCGCACCTTGGCGTCCGTCTCCGTAAGCCGGCCGGCCCACAGGGTCATCCGGCGCCCTCCTTGGCAGGCGACCTTTGCACCAGGGCCCTGATCCGCAGGGGGAGGCCGAACAGGTTTATGAAACCCTCGGCGTCCTTCTGGTTGTAGACGAGATCTGCCCCGAAGGTGGCGAACTCCGGGAGGTACAGGCTGTGGGGGGACTTCCTCCCCACCACGGTGCAGGAGCCCTTGTAGAGCTTGAGCCGTACGGTGCCGGAGACCGTCTTTTGGGTGGCGTCCACGAAGGCGTCCAGCGCCTCCCTCAAGGGGCTGAACCAAAGGCCGTAGTAGACGAGCTCCGCGTACTTGTGGGCGACGAGCTCCTTGTAGTGTAGGGTCTCCCGGTCCAGGCACAGCTGTTCCAGGGCCTGGTGGGCGATGTAAAGCACGGTGCCACCCGGGGTTTCGTACACGCCGCGGGACTTCATCCCCACCAGGCGGTTCTCCACGAGGTCGGCCCGGCCCACCCCGTGCCGGCCGGCGAGCTCGTTCAGGGTCGACAGGAGCTCCACCGGGGGGAGGCGCTCTCCGTTCAAGGCCACCGGGACCCCGGCCTCGAACCCCAGGGTGATGTACTCCGGGGAGTCGGGGGCGGCCTCCGGGGAGGCCGTGAGGAGGAACATCCCGGGATCGGGCTCCTGCCAGGGGTCCTCCAATGGCCCGCCTTCGTGGGAGAGGTGCCATAGGTTCCCGTCCCGGCTGTAGATGGACTCCTCGTCTATCCCCACCAGGGGGATGCCGCGCTCCTTGGCAAACAGCAGCTCCTCCTCCCGGGAGCGGAGCTTCCACTGGCGCCAGGGGGCGATCACCTGAAGGTCCGGGTCCAGGGCCTTGACCGAGACCTCGAACCTCACCTGGTCGTTCCCTTTGCCGGTGCAGCCGTGGGCCACCGCCTGGGCCCCCTCCCGGTGGGCGATCTCCACCAGGTACTTGGCGATGAGGGGCCTGGCCATGGAGGTGCCCAGGAGATACTGGCCTTCATAGACGGCCCCGGCCTTGAGGGTGGGGAAGACGTAATCGGTCACGAACTCCTCCCTGAGGTCCATGACATAGGCCTTGCTGGCCCCGGCCTTCATGGCCCGGGCCTCGATCCCGGAAAGCTCCTCCCCCTGGCCCAGGTCCGCGGTGAAGGTCACCACCTCGCAGTTGTAGGTCTCCTTGAGCCAGCAGAGGATCACGGAGGTATCAAGCCCTCCTGAATAGGCCAAAACCACCTTTTTAAGCTTCACTTTCCCTCCTTTTAAACACTGACCTTCCCTGCCCCAGGGGCAGGGCCTCAGAGGAACCTCGGGCTTAACTGGGGTTGAGATGTGGGCCGGGCAGCGTCCCGGACCAGGTTGCAGGGAGGTTTAAATAGGAAGGGCCGCACCTGCGTACGGTCCGGGGTCGCTACCCGGCCGTACGCACCCGCGGGTTTCGGCACAAGTAATTCTCGCTCACGGCAGTAGTAAAGATACGAAAGCTTGCCCCACCTGTCAAGCCCTGCCTTGGGTAGTGGACGCTGCTCGCTTCTGGCCCGGGGTTGCAGGGACGGGCCCCAGGGGTTACATATGGGCCAAATTTGCCTTTCCCGGCTGCGGGAGAAGGGGTGAAGGTGTCCTACTTACTTAAGTGCATCGAGTGCGGGGCCGAGTTCCCCCAAGGAGAGGGCCGCACGGAGTGCGATTGTGGTGGCCTCTTGGACGTGGTACACGATCTCTCCCCCCTAGCTGCCTTGCGGGAGCTTTTCGACCGGCGCCTCAGGTCGTGGGAGCCAGGCAACCCCATCTTTCAAAGCGGGGTGTGGCGCTTCCGGGAACTGGTGCTCCCGGTGGAGGAAACCCACATCCTCTCTCGCCCTGAGGGGAACACCCCCCTCTACCGCAGCCGGCGTCTCTCCCAGTGGACCGGGGTTGAAGACCTCATACTGAAACATGAGGGGGAGAACCCCACCGGTTCCTTCAAGGACCGGGGGATGACGGTGGGGGTCACCCATGCCCGGCTATCCGGGGCGAAGGCGGTGGCCTGCGCCTCCACCGGGAACACCGCCGCTTCCCTGGCCGCCTATGCTGCCCTGGCCGGCCTCCCCGCCATCGTGTTCGTGCCCCAGGGGAAGGTGGCCTTGGGGAAGTTGGCCCAAGCCCTGGCTTACGGAGCGATCACCCTAGAGGTTAAAGGGGATTTCGACTCCGCCATGGCCCTGGTGCGAAAGAGCTCCCGCGAGCTCGGCCTATATCTCCTCAACTCCGTAAACCCCTTCCGGATAGAAGGGCAGAAGACCATCGTCTTCGAGCTCGTCCAGCAGCTTTCCTGGGAGCCCCCGGACTGGATCGTCTTCCCCGCCGGGAATCTGGGGAACACAGGTGCTTTCGGGAAGGCCCTGGCGGAACTGGCAGAGCTTGGGCTCATAGGGCGGCTGCCGCGCCTGGCCGCCGTCCAAGCCCAAGGGGCAAACCCGTTCTTCCGCAGCTTCCTAGCCGGCTTCTCCCGCAGGGAAAGGGTGGAGGCAAACACCATCGCCACCGCCATCAGGATCGGGGACCCGGTGAGCTACCCCAGGGCGGTGCGGGCCCTGAAGTTGACAGACGGCCTTGTGGTAGAGGTGAGCGACCAGGAGATCATGGATGCCAAGGCCCAGGTGGACGCCGCGGGGATCGGCTGCGAGCCGGCCTCGGCGGCGGCGGTGGCCGGGACGAGGAAGCTCGCCCGTCAGGGAATCATCAACCGGGGGGAGCAGGTGGTGGCCATCCTCACGGGGAACCTGCTCAAGGACCCCCAGACCACCCTCGCCTACCATCAAGGAAAGCTTGAGGGGATCAAATCCACTTATGCCAACCGTCCCCGGGCCATCGAGCCCACCCTGGAGGCGGTGAAGGAGGTGCTTTAGGTGATTGTGATGAAGTTCGGCGGGACCTCGGTGGGGGACGGCGAGCGGATCAGGCGTGTGGCCGAGATCGTGGCCGAGCGCGCCACCGGGGAGGTCCTGGTGGTGGTCTCGGCCATGGAGGGGGTCACGGATGCCCTCATCCGGGCCGCCCGGGCCGCCGCGGGCCAGCAGGGGGATCTCCTCCACCGCCTCATCTCCCAGCTTTCCCTCCGGCACGAGCAGGCGGCAAGGGAGGTGGCCCCCCAAGGGGAAACCGACCTCCTCCTGGGGAAGATTCGGGCCCTGATCCAGGAGTTCAGACACCTTTGCTCGGCCATCCAGATCCTGGGGGAGCTCACCCCCCGGGGCCTGGACGCGGTGGCCTCCCTGGGGGAGAGGCTTTCGGTGCGGCTCCTGGCCGCCTCCATCCGCTCCTTGGGCCTCCCCGCCTGCCCAATCGAGGCCACCGAGCTCATCGTCACGGATAGCTCCCACGGGACAGCCTCCCCACTTATGGACCTGACCCGGGAACGCACCCGCAAGACCCTGCTCCCCCTGCTGGAAAAGGGCGCCATCCCGGTAGTCACCGGCTTCATCGGGGCTACCAAGGAGGGGGCGATCACCACCCTGGGGAGGGGGGGAAGCGACTTCACCGCCGCCATCCTGGGGAGCTGCCTGGACGCCGACGAGGTCTGGATCTGGACCGACGTGGACGGGGTGATGACCGCCGACCCCCGGGTGGTCCCCGAGGCCCACACCCTGCCCGAGCTCTCCTACGCCGAGGCTGCCGAGCTGTCTTACTTTGGGGGGAAGGTGATCCACCCCAAGACCATCCTCCCGGCGGTGGAGAAGAACATACCCATCCGCATCAAGAACACCTTCAACCCGGACGGCCCCTCCACGCTGATCGTGGCCCGGCCCCGGGCGGAAGCCCCGCTCATCAAGACCATCACCTCCATCAAAGGGCTGAGCCTGATCACGGTGGAGGGGAGGGGGATGCTGGGGGTGCCGGGGATAGCGGCCAAGCTCTTCTCCGCGGTGGCCCACCAGGGGATAAGCGTCCTCATGATCTCCCAGTCCTCCTCGGAACAGAACATCTGTTTTGTGATCCGGGAGGAGGAGACAAAGAGGGCCCTCCATGCCCTAAAAGAGGCCTTCTCCCCGGAGCTCTCCAGCCGGAATGTGGACCGGATCTGGGCGGAGCGCGGGGTGGCCATCGTGGCGGCGGTGGGCCAGGGGATCAAGACGGTGCCCGGGATTGCCGGGAAGCTTTTCGGGGCCCTGGGGAAGGCCGGGATAAACGTCATCTCCATAGCCCAAGGGTCTTCCGAGTACAACATCTCGCTGGTGGTAAGGCAGGAAGAGGTGGATCGGGCGGTGCGCGCTGTCCACCAGGAGTTCTTCCCCGGGGGTTGAAGGTGAGGGTCCCGCTCGTCCTCCTCGGTTGTGGCAGGGTGGGGCAGGCCCTCCTTGAGGAGGCCGCCTCCTTGGACCTCCAGTTCCTGGGGGTACTGGACAGCACGGGCGGGGTGGTGGACGGGGGGGGCATCCCACAGGGGAGGCTCTCCCAGCTCCTCTCCCGGAAGCGAGAGGGGGTGGCGCTTGGGGAGTTAGGGGTGCCCGGGGAGGGGGCCACCTCGGCCCTGCTTGCCCTCCTCCGGGAGCGACGGGGGCTTTTGGTGGACGTCACCGCCGCCGACACCCGTCCCTTTCTCTTCTCCGCCCTGGAGGCCGGCTGGGGGGTGGTGTTGGCCAACAAGCTCCCCCTGGTCGGTCCCTGGGAGGATTTTCGAAGGCTTTCCTCGGTGGGCTATGAGGCCACGGTGGGGGCCGGGATCCCACTGATAACCACCCTCAAGGCCCTCTTGGGGAGCGGGGACGAGGTCCACCTCATCCAGGGGGGGTTGAGCGGTACCCTGGGCTTCCTCCTGGCGGAGGTGGAAAGGGGGGAGGCCTTCTCCCAGGCGGTGCGCCGGGCCATGGCCCGGGGCTACACCGAACCACACCCGGCCGAGGACCTGTCCGGGGCGGACCTGGCCCGCAAAGGACTGATCCTAGCCCGCACCTTGGGGCTCCCCCTGGAGCTCGAGGAGGTGGAGCTGGAGCCCCTTGCCTCCCCCGCAGGGAGGGGGCTCCCGGTGGAGGGGTTCCTCCAGGGATTGAGGGCCCAGGACGCCGAGCTCCGCCGGCGCCTTGAAGGGGCCAAAAGGAGGGGGTTGACCTTGAGGTACGTGGTGGAGGTCTCATCCGCGGGCGTCCGGGCGGGCCTGAGGGAGGTGGACCGAAAGAGCCCCCTTGCCCGGGCCCAAGGGGTGGAGAACGTGGTCGTCATAAATACGCGCAGGTTCAAGGGGCACCCACTTGTCCTGGCCGGCCCCGGGGCCGGACCCGCCTCCACCTGCGCCGGCCTTCTCCTCGATATCTTCCGCCTGGCGCGGACTTTAGGGAGGTGAACATGGAAAGGATCCCGGTAGGGGTACTGGGGGCCACCGGCATGGTGGGCCAGTGGTTCGTACGGCTGCTCTCCGGACACCCTTGGTTTGAGATCACGGCCCTGGCGGCCTCGGCCCGTTCGGTGGGGAAGCCCTACCAGGAGGCGGCGACTTGGGTGGTGCCCGGGGAGGTGCCGGAGGAGGTGGCCGGGCTCACCGTCCGCCCCTGCAAGCCGGACCTCCCCTGCCGGCTCGTCTTCTCCGCCCTGCCCGCCGAGGAAGCCGGCCCCATAGAGAAGGCGTTCGCCCGGGCAGGCTACATCGTCTCCTCCAACGCCCGGGCCCACCGCTACGACCCGGACGTGCCCATCCTCGTGCCGGAGGTGAACCCCGGCCACCTTGAGGTCACAAGGCTTCAGAGAAAGCAGCGGGGCTGGAGGGGGCTGATCGTCACCTGCCCCAACTGCTCCACGGCCCAGCTCGTCCTGGCCCTGGAGCCCCTGCGACGGGCGTTCGGCCTTGCGGCGATAAACGTCGTCACCCTGCAGGCCCTGTCCGGCGCCGGTTACCCCGGGGTCCCGGCCATCGAGATCCTGGACAACGTCATCCCCCACATCCCGGGGGAGGAGGAGAAGCTGGAACGGGAGCCGAGGAAGATCTGGGGGGAGCTTTCCCCGGATGGGATAGCGGAGGTGGAGCTTCCCATAAGTGCCCATTGCCATCGGGTGGCCACCCGCGATGGGCACCTGGAGGCGGTTTCGGTGTCCTTGGGGCGGCGGGCCACCCTGGAGGGGATCCTGGAGGCGCTTTCATCCTTCAGCTCCCTCCCTCAGGAGCTTGAGCTCCCCAGCGCGCCGGCCCGCCCGATCCTGGTGCGAACGGAGAATGACCGCCCCCAGCCCCGCCTGGACCGGGAGGCCGGCGGGGGGATGAGCGTGGTGGTGGGCAGGGTCCGCGAGTGCAAGGTGCTGGGCTGGAAGCTGGAGATCCTGGGACACAACACGGTGCGGGGGGCGGCCGGGGGGGCCATCCTCAACGCCGAGCTCCTCCTGGCCCAAGGGTATCTCTGAGATGGGCTACCGGAGGATGACCCTGGCCGAGCTCTTGGGGGACCTTGTGGCCTTCCGCAGCCTCACCCCCCAGGATGAAGGGCTCCCCGGCTTCCTCCAGCTGCGGGGAAGGCTGGGGCTTTCCGAGGAACACCCCCCCCGCAAGGGGGAGGCCGCCTACGCCCGGGTGGTGGTGGAGATCCTAAGGGAGGCCCAGGCCCGCCGGGGGGCCCGGCTCCACCGCCTCCTCTACCTGGGGGACACCAAAAGAAACGATGCCCTCACCATAAAAGCCCTCTCCCACCACCTCCCCATCCGGGGGTTCATCGCCGCCGAAAGCCTGGAGGAATCCCAGCGGATAGAAATTAAGACCCGGGTGATGTTCGCCAACCGCTGGGAGGGACTGGCCGCCTTCCAGGACTGGCTGGAGGACTTCCCGGTGGACGAGGGGACGGCCCTGATCCTGGACCTGGACAAGACCGCCTTCGGGGCCCGGGGGAGGAACGACGGGGCCGTCGACTCCGCCAGAATGGCCGCCCTATACCGCATGGCGGAGGAAACCCTGGGCCAGGACTTCCAAAGGGAATCCTTTAAAGCCCTGTACCTAAAGCTAAACAAACAAGAATACCACTTCTTCACCCGCGACAACCAGGATTACCTCGCCTACATCTGCCTCATGGCGGTAGGGGGCGCCTATCCACCCTCCGCGCTCCTCTCCGACCTTTCCTCCGGCCGGCTGCACGACCTAGCCGGGTTCATCCGCCGCTGCCAGGAAAACGGCGTCCCCCGCCGGCTCCTTCCCATCCACCAGGAGGTCAGCCAGGGCCACCTGCGCGGGGACCCCACGCCCTTCAAGGGCTTCCGCAGGTGGGAGTACCGCGAGACGGTGGCCAGGATGGACTGGCTCCCGGATACCACCTCCAGAGAGGAGCTCCTAAAAGGGGAGATCGTGCTTACCCCAGAGGTAATCGAGTTCTGCCACTGGGCTAAGGACAAAGGGGCACTGCTCTTCGGCCTCACTGACAAACCCGACGAGGCCTCCCTCCCCACCCCCAAACTCCGAGCCCAGGGCTATCTGCCCCTACACCACGTCCCCATGAAGCTGGCGGGGCCCTAGTCGCGGTCAGCTCGCCTTGCCCTTCTCCTCCCTCTCCAGGTACTGCAGGATCGCCTCCACCACAAGGTAGTTGACCGAGCGATCCTTGGCCCGGGCCAGCTTCCGAAGCTTGGTCAAAACATCCATCCCCCCTTTGGCCGGCGGGATGTAAAGGGAAAGCTTGGCCGTGTTCTTGGCCGCCTGGCTCTTCGGTCTGGGCACCTTTCATCCCCTCCTTCATCACTTTCTATCCTAGCATAGCATGATTTGTTTTGCTTGTCTAGACTAACTTTCATAATGAGTGCGATTAGGGCACTGGAACCACTGTTCGTGACAGTTGTGCCTTGTATGGGCCGGTCGCGGCTCGTACCTTAAGGGTGTGGGAAAGGTGCCGAAGCTGTTTTTGGGGGAAGGGGCGGCCCGGGGGGCCTGGCGGGAGGCCCAAGGGCTGTTGGGGGAGTCGCCGGCCGGGCATCCCGACCTTCTGGCCGTGTCCCCCAAAGGGGGGAGCATCGGGATAGATCAGGTGCGGGAGGCCATCCGGTGGGCCCGCTACGGCCCGGTGCGGGCTCCCGGCAAGGTGGTGCTGATCGGCCCGGCCGAGCACCTCTCCCACGAGGCGGCCAGCGCCCTGCTCAAGACCCTGGAGGAGGCACCGAGGTATCTCTCCTTCATCCTCTACAGCTCCTCCCCCGACCTCTTGCTCCCCACAGTCCGTTCCCGCTGCGCCCCGGTATGGCACCCCCCCAGGGAGCTGTGGAGAAAGGAGCTTAAGGCCGCCTCCTACCAGGAACACGAGATAGACCTCATCATGGGCTTAATACAAGGAGAAGACGACGTAAGCTTCTTCACCAAGGAATACAGGCCGCCGGGGCGGGCCTGGGAGGAGGCCGAGGACGAGGTAGCCGGCCTTTCCTTGGTGGAGCTGGCCGAGCGGTTCCCCGGGTGGGCGGGTGACCCCATCCGCCGGAGGGCGCTAGTGATGGAGGTGGCAGGCCGCCTCCTCCAGGCGCCGGCCGACGAGGTCCTGCTTTTTGCCGAGAAACTGGCCACCTCCGGAAGGGAGGTGGCCCTGGGGTTCCTGCGGGAGCTGCTACACTCCCTGCTAACGGGAAGGCCTCCCCTGCCTTCCGAGCAGCTTGTGGCCTGGGCCAGGAAGATCTCCCTAGCCAAGGGGGAGCTTGAGGCCAACGTCAACGTTAAACTCCTTGTCGAGGTGATACTGCTTTGGCCGAGGAGAGGTTGAAGGCGCTGGTGCGCCGCTGTGGCCCCCAGCCGGAGGTCCACCCGGCCGTGTGGGGGGGCGTCGTCGGGCGGACCGGCCAGTTTTGGATCGAGGACGATGGCCGGGGAGCTTGGCTTGTGAGGGTCCTCCGTTCCCCGGTACGCGAGGGGCAGGGGGCGGAGGGCGTGCTCATTCGCCCGGCCACCGAGGCAGACCACCACCGCTTCCGGGAGCGATGCGCGGAGGTCCCCGAGCTTCTGAGCCGGGCCCAGGCCCGGGCCCGGGGGCTTTCCATGCGGTTTGTGTCCGGGGAGTTGGACCTGGAAGGGAGGTTCCTGAGGCTCTACTTCACCGCCCCGGGGAGGGTCGACTTCCGCAGCCTGCTGCGGGACCTGGGCAGGGAACTGGGGGTGCGGATAGAGCTGCGGCAGGTGGGCCCCCGGGACGCGGCCCGGCTGCTCGGGGGGGTGGGGCCGTGCGGGCGGCCGGTCTGCTGCCGCTCCTTCCTCAAGAGATTACGTCCCATCCCCCTGGAACTGGCCTTCGATCAGGGGCTGTTCTTCTCCCCGGAGAGGATCACCGGGCTCTGCGGCCGCCTCATGTGCTGCTTGGCCTACGAGCACCCGCAGTACCTCTCGGCGCTCCGCGGCCTGCCCAAGGTGGGGGAGGAAATCACCCTGGAAGGGAAAAAGGCGAAGGTGGTGGGGGTGAACATCTTCCACAACACCCTGTCCTTGGCCTGGGAGGACGGGACCCGCGGGGAGGTGGAGTGGAGCAGGCTCAGGAAAGCCCCCGGGCAAGAACCTAGGAGGTGATCCGGTCCCTCTCCTCTACCACGAGCCTTGCCTTGTGGAGGCGGCCCAGCCTGGCCACTGGGAGGGTGAGCTCGGCCAGCCCTTCCCCGTCCTTCCAGCTCACCCCCTGCAGCTGGCCCAGCCGGGAGAGCCAGGGGATGACCCCCTGCCGCCCAGGGGGGATGCGGACCTGAACGCGGGCGAAGTGCCCGGCCAAGATCAGGGAAACCTCCTCCTTGAGCTCCTCCATGTTCGTCCCCAAAAGGGCCGACACCGCAAGCGAAGGCACAGCCTCGAGCCCCAGCCGGGAAAGCAGGGCCTTCTGCTCGGGGGAGGATACCCGGTCCAGCTTGGTCAAAACGTGCAGCCGGGGCGGGAGCTGAGCCTCCCCGAAGATTTGGGCCAAGACCTTCCGCACGGTCTCAAGGTGCTCCAAGGCGAATGGCGATGAGGCGTCCACCGTGATCAAAAGGAGGTCCGCCTCCCTTACCGACTCCAGGGTGGCGCGGAAGGCGGGGATGAGCTGGTGGGGCAGTTTCCTTATGAACCCCACGGTATCCGCCGCCAGGGCCCATCTCCCCTGAGGCAGCTCCATGCGCCGCACCCGGGCGTCCAGGGTGGCGAACAGCTTGTCCTCCACCAGCACATCCGCCCCGGTCAGGGCCCGAAAAAGGGTGGATTTTCCCGAGTTGGTGTAGCCCACGATGGCCACCTGGGGCACCCCGGACTGGCGGCGCCTCTTGCGCCGGACCTCCCTGACCCGGTCGGCGTCGGAAAGGCGCCTGCGGATGGCCTGGATGCGCCGCTTCACCTTCCGGCGGTCCTGCTCCAGTCGGGTCTCCCCGGGCCCACGGGTGCCGATCCCGCCCCCGGGGTCGGTGAGGGCCTTGCCCCAGCCCCGGAGGCGGGGGAGCAGGTACTCCAGCTGGGCCAATTCTACGGCCAGCTCCGCCTCCCTGGTCCCGGCCCGCTGGGCGAAGATGTCCAGGATCACCTGGGTCCGGTCCACCACCTTGAGGCCGGTGGCCTCCTCCAGGTTGCGGGCCTGGGCAGGGGAGAGCTCGTCTCCCATCACCAGTACGTCCGCCGAGAGGTCTCTGGCAAGGGCAGCGAGTTCCTCCACCTTCCCCCGGCCCACGAAGGTGGCCGGGTCCGGGCGGGCCCGGCGCTGCACCACCCGGGCCAAGACCCGCACCCCGGCGGTCCGCACCAGGGCCTCGAGCTCCACCATGAGCTCCTCTTCCTCCCAGGACAGCCGGCCCGGGGGGAGCACCCCCACGAGGATGGCCCGCTCCTCCCGATAAACACGAGCCCTACGGCCAAGGTAGTCCTCGATCAGCGGGAGCTCTCCCGGCCTTCTTCCCATATCCACGCCCCCAGTTCCCTAAGTTTTTCGGTTAGATTTTCATACCCTCTATGAATATGTTCCGTGCCCTCCACGTAGGTGGTGCCCTGGGCGACGAGGCCTGCCAGCACCAGGGCCGCCCCGGCCCGGATGTCCGAGGCCAGGGTTCGGGTCCCGGTCAGGCCCTCCACCCCCCGGATCAGGAGGCTGGCCCCTTGTCGCCGGATGGAAGCCCCCATCCGCAGCAGCTCCCCCACGTGCCCAAATCGGCCCTCGAACACGGTCTCCGTCACCAGCGATTCCCCCCTGGCCAGGGAAAGCAGGCTCACCATGGGGGGCTGCAGGTCCGTGGGGAAGCCAGGGTAGGGCCGGGTCTCCAGGTTCACCCCGCGAAGCCCCCCCTTTGCTGCCACCTCCACCCAGTCCCCACCCAGCTCCACCCCCACCCCCGCCTCCCCCAATTTTACGAGGAGCGCCCCCAGATGCTCGGGGATGACCCCTTCCACCCGCACCTTCCCCCCGGTGATGGCCCCGGCAAGCAGGAAGGTGCCCGCCTCGATGCGGTCCGGGATCACCTCCCAGCTGGCCCCTGAAAGCTCCCTTCCCCCCTTAACGGTCACCCGGTCTTCCTCCCAGTGGGTCTCGGCCCCCATGGCGGAAAGGAGGCGGGACAGGTCCACCACCTCGGGCTCCCGAGCGGGGTTGAGCACCACCGTCTCCCGGTCGGCCAGGGCTCCGGCAAGCAAGAGCTGCTCCGTTGCCCCCACCGAGGGGTAATCCAGGTACACCGTGCGGCCCTGGAGCCTGGGGGCACGGGCATGGACCCAACCCCCTCGCACGGTGAGCTCAGCCCCCAACGCGGAAAGGCCCTTCAGGTGAAGGTCCACCGGGCGGGTGCCGATGGCACAGCCCCCGGGCAGGGGCACCTGGGCCTCCCCCAGGCGGGCAACCAACGGCCCCAACACCAGGAAGGAGGCCCGCATTCGCCGCACCAGGCCCTCCGGGGCCCGGGGGGAAAGGGGGCCTGCCTCCCGGATCACCAACCTGCCCCCCTCCCACAACACCTCCTTCCCCAAGGCCTCCACCAGCTCGACCGCGGTCTCCACATCCCTCAAACAGGGGACATGCAAAAGCTCAACGGGCTCAGAGGTCAAAAGCGAGGCGAAGATCGCCGGAAGCGCGGCGTTCTTCGCCCCGGCGGCCCGTACCCTCCCGAAAAGAGACCGGCCACCTCGGACGACGATCATGGAAGGAGCGGCAAGGGATCGATCGGCTCCCCCAGGTTGCGGATCTCAAAGTGAAGGTGGGGGCCTGTGGAAAGCCCCGTGTTCCCAGAGAGCCCTATCACCTGCCCCACCTCCACAAACTGGCCGACATGCACCAGGATCCGGGAAAGATGCCCGTAATAGGTGGAGTAACCGTCCCCATGGTCCACGATCACCAGGAGCCCATAGCCCCCACGGGTCCCAGCCCAGGTCACGGTCCCCGGGGCGGCCGCATGCACCTGGGTGCCTTCGGGCACGGCCAGGTCGATCCCGGTGTGGAAGTCCGGGGTCCCGTAGATGGGGTGGGTACGGGGGCCGAAAAGGGAGGTGAGCCGCCCCTTAAGCGGCCAGATGAACCGTCCCCCTTCCCCCCCCAGTTCCAGCACCGCCGCCTGGGGCACGGTGCGGGGCTCCGGGATAAGCAGGCGCTGCCCGGGGAGGGGGTCCCCGGAAAGCCCGTTGGCCTTGCGGATCTCCTCCTCGCTCACCCCGTAGGTGGCGGCAAGGTCGGCCAAGCCCTGGCCGGCTCGGAGCGTGTGAAGCACCCCACCCTGGGGGAGGACGAGCTCCTGCCCCGGGTAAATGGCCCCAGGGGCCAAAAGCCCGTTGCTGGCCACAAGCCAGGAAAGCGGGATCCCATACCTGTCGGCCAGCCCGGCCAGCGTGTCCCCAGACCTCACCACATAGCTGCGGAAGCTGCCACTCGCTACGGGGGGGAAGGAGAGCGGCCCCCCCAGGTCCTCCTGGGAGACCAGGGGGAGGAGGAGGAGCGGGAGGAAAAAGAGGCCGACCAGCACTGCCAGGGCGAGGTCCTTATTCACTGTTCATCAGCTCCAGGAACTGCTTGTTGGAACTGGTCTGCTCCATCTTCTGCTTGATGAAGGTCAGGGCCGCACCGGGGTCCTCCATCTCGGAGATCAGCTTACGCAGGATCCACACCCGGCGAAGGACATCTGGGGCAAGCAGGAGTTCCTCTTTTCTGGTTCCGGACTGTACAAGGTCGATGGCCGGGAAAACCCGCCGGTTGGCCAGGTCCCGGTTCAGCACAAGCTCCATGTTGCCCGTCCCTTTGAACTCCTCGAACACCACCTGATCGAGCCGTGACCCCGTATCGATGAGGGCGGTGGCGATGATGGTAAGGGACCCCCCTTCCTCGATGTTTCGCGCCGCCCCGAAGAACTCCTTGGGCTTGTACAGGGCGGTGGGGTCGATTCCCCCGGAGAGGAGCTTGCCGGAGGGGGAGACCGAGAGGTTATAGGCCCGGGCCAGGCGGGTCAGGGAGTCCATGAGGATCACCACGTCGTACCCCACCTCCACCAACCTTTTGGCCTCCGAGGTCACGAGCTCGGCCACCCGGGTGTGGTGATGGGGCTCCATGTCGAAGGTGGCTGCCACCACCTCGGCGTTCTTCACCGAGCGGCGGAAGTCGGTCACCTCCTCAGGCCGCTCATCTACAAGAAGGATGAGGAGCTTTACATCCGGGTAGTTGGCCTCAAGCCCGTGGGCGATGTGCTTTAAGAGGGTGGTCTTCCCGGCCTTTGGAGGGGAGACTATCAGCCCTCGCTGCCCCTTCCCGATGGGGGCGAAAAGGTCGATCATCCGGGTGGAGTACTCCTCCGGATCGTGTTCGAGGACGTACTGCTCGTCGGGGTGGAGGGGGGTGAGCTGCTGGAAGTCCAGCCGGCGGCGGACCTTCTCCGGGTCCTGATCGTTCACCGCCTCCACCCGCAGGAGGGCGAAATAGCGCTCGTCGTTCTTCGGGGGGCGGACCAACCCCCGTACCACATCCCCTACCTTCAGGTTGAACCGCTTGATCTGGGAGGGGGACACGTAAACGTCGCTTCTGGAGGGGAGGCAGGACTTCCCCCGCAGGAAGCCGTAGCCGTCGGGCATGACCTCCAATACCCCCTCGGCCTTGAGCTCCTCCCGTTCGGCCAGGGCCCGCATCACCTGGAGCTGGAGCTCGTGGGGGGCCAGGTCCCCTGCCCCGTCCACGCCCAGCTCCTCGGCCAGCCCCGTAAGCTCCTCAGGCCTCATGTTCAGGATATCCTGCATTTCCACTTCACATCACCTCGCTCAGAAAGCCCCCTGGACCGCCAGCGCGGCCAGTCCCCCCACATACCCCAGAAGGAGGGCTACCGCCGCCGGGTCCGGCCCCCGCCCTAGCCTTCCCAACCTCAGCTGGAGGGCCATCACCGAAAGGGAAGAAAGGCCGATGCCCACCGCCCCCACCAAAACCAGCGGCCAGGCATCCCGCCCCAGCGCCCCCAAGATGGGCCGGCCGAAGGCAAGGTCGGCGAAGAAGACGGTGGCGATGTTGAATAGGTTCGACCCGAAGATGTCCCCAGCCAAGAGGTCGTAGGCTCCAAGGCGCAGTGCCCCGACGGAGCTCGCCACCTCCGGAAGGGAGGTGGCCAGGGCCACCAGGACAGAACCGATTACGGACTCGGCGATCCCCGTCCCCTGAGCGATGGCCTTGGCCGAGTAGGTGAGGGCAACCCCGGCCACCACGATCACCACGGCGGACAGGGCGGCAAGGATGGGGGCCCGCCCCAAGGTGACCCCCTCCTCGGCCTTTCCCCTCCCCTCCTGCCGGAACTGGGCGTACACCGCCGCCAGGTAAAAAAGCAGGATCAAAAGGGAGATCAAGGACACCCGCCCCACCGCCGGCCCTCCCCCCACCGCGATGGCCGAAAGCACCAGCGCCGAAAGCAAAACCGCCCCGGAGGCCGAAAGGACATGTGTGGAAGACAGCCGCTGGAAGAAGGCCACCCCGGAAACCGCCCCCATCAAGCCCAGGATCCCTAAATTGAACGCGTTCGAACCCAAGGCGTTGCCGACCGCGATCCCCGGGGCGTCGATCCCCCCCCCGGTCATGGTGGCCACCAGCTCCGGAAGGGAGGTGACCACCGCCACCAGGATGAAGCCGATCCAGCCCTGGGAGAGGCCGGTGGCCCGGGCGATGCGCTCGGCGGAGCGGGCGAGGAGCTGGCCGGCCCACAGGATGGCCAGGGCCGAGCCACAGAAGACCAGCCAGGCCCAGGTCATCCATCCCTCCCTTCCTCGATCATCCGCACCCTGGCGGCGTGCCTCCCCCCCTCGAACCCGGTGCTCAAGAACACCCTCAGGATCTCCAGGGCCTGGCCTGGGCCCAACACCCTCCCCCCCAGGCACAGCACGTTGGCGTCGTTGTGGGCCCGGGCCATGCGGGCCATGTACTCGCTGGTGCACACGGCGGCCCGGACCCCCTTGACCCGGGAGGCGGCCATGGCCATGCCGATCCCGGTGCCACAGACCAAAACCCCCATGTCCACCTCCCCGGCGGCCACCAGGCTGGCCACCTTGAACGCGTAGACGGGATAGTCCGTGGACCCCTCGCCGTGGGTGCCCACATCCACCACCTCATGCCCGGCCAGCCCCTGGGAGATGAGGACTTGTTTTAAGGAAAAGCCGGCGTGATCCGCTCCAACGGCGACCTTCATCTAGATCTTCCTTAAAAGCGACCTCAATATGTCCCAGTACATGGAGAGGCGGTCCACCACCCCGGTGGGCAACCCCCTCTTCTCCTCCTTGCGCACGTGGCTCACCCCTTCCAGCTCCACCTTCCTCTGCCTCCAGCCCTCCTTGAACGCCAGCTTGGTGAGCGCCGCCTCCACCCCGAACTCCATCTCCTCCACCGCCCCCCGCATCCTCTCCCACACCCTGCGGGAGAGCACCCGCTGGCCGGAGAGGAAGGGGGCGATCTTCATGGAGAGGTCGGTCCCGGCCCGCCCCTCCTTGAACACCCCGATCACGATCTCGGCGTCCCCCTCCCGATAGGCCGAAAGGAGCTTCCTTATGTGCTCGGGCTTGAGCCCCACAAGATCGGCGTCCAAAAACAGAAGCACATCCCCTTCCGCCACCTGCACCCCCGCGTCCAGGGCGGCCGCCTTCCCCCGGTTCTCCGGCAGGCGCACAAGCTTGACCCCAAAGCGGCGTGCCACCTCCGCCGTGCCGTCCGTGGAGCCGTCGTCCACCACCACTATCTCGTCCACCAAGCCTGTGGCACACAGGGGGGCGAGCACAGCACCGATTCTATCGGCCTCGTTGTACGCTGGGATTACAGCTGAAACTTTCATTGGAGGAACGCGGCCTTTTTCGCACATTCAGTATAGCGCCAAGGGAAGCACAAATCAACCTGCCGGAAAGAGCCGGCGCAGGGCGGAGGGGAGCTCCTCGGGGTGGGCGATCACCTGGGCCGGTACCGGGAGCTCGGAGAGAAACCGCTCCCCGTAGGGGCGCAAGGCCGCCCGCACGTCGGCGATCACGATGGCGCCCCGGTCCTGGGGGGTGCGCACCAGCCTGCCCACCCCCTGTCTGAGCTTGAGCACCGCCCGGGGTAGGAAAAGGAGCCAAAAGGGGTCCTTGCCCTGGGCTGCCAGGCGGGCGGCCTCGGCCTGGGCCACCGGATCGGTGGGAACGGGGAAGGGAAGCCGCGTGATGAACACAAGCTCCAGTTCCTCCCCCGGCAGGTCCACTCCCTCCCACAGGGAATCGAGCCCCAAGAGCACCACCGGCGGGGGATGGCTGCGGAAGGCGGCAAGCAGCTGTTCCCTCTCCCCATCCACCCCTTGGGCGAGCACCGGGATGCCCGAGAGGAAGGAGCGGGTGGCAAGGAGGAGCTTCCTGGAGGTGAACAGGGCCAGGGCGCGGCAGGGTACGGCCTTTAGGGCCCCCTTTATCAGGCCGGCCAGGGCCTCCGGGTAGGCCCCGTCGTCCGGGGGCGGGAGCCCCGCCAGGGCAAACGCCCGCACCCCCTCATAGGAGAAGGGGGAGGGCCAGCGGCGGAACCACGCCCTTTCCTTGGGGATGCCCAGCTCCCGGATCAGATGCCCCGCCCCCCTGCCCACCGCCAGGGTGGCGGAGGTGAGGACCCCGGCCCGGAGCCTGGACCACAGGGCCTCCCAGGCCAGCGGGGCCAGCTCCACCGGGCTGGCGTGCAGGGCGGGCCCAAACGGCCCCCTCCCCCACCAGTAGACGTAATCCTCCCCTTCCGGCCAAAGGAGGGCCTGCACGAGCTCGGCCAGCCTCGCCGCCTCCAGGGAGAAGGCCTTGGCCCGCTCCCCCTCCTCCTCGGGAAGCCCGAGCTCAGAAAGGGCCTGGGAAAGCTCGGATAGGGCCTCGATCAACCCCCGGGCCGGCCCCTTAACCCCCTCCACCAGCCCCTCGTGGTAGCGGGCGGCCTCCTGGGGGACAAGGGGCTCCAGGGCCGCCCACAGCCCGCGATGGGAACGGGCCACCTTCCTCCCCAGGGCGGCAAGCTCACCCCCCTTTGGGAGCAAGCCCCCCCGCCCCAGTTCCCCCAAGAGCCGGGGGACGGCCAGGGGATCAAACTCCATGCTCCATGCCTCCCGCAACGCCTCCGGGAGGCCATGGGCCTCGTCCACCACCAGATACTGCCAGCCGCCGAGCACCTTCCCCCCCAGGGAGAGGTCGGCCGCCAGGAGCGCATGGTTCACCACCACCAAGGCCGCCCGGCGCGCCCGCTCCCTGGCCCGCCGCGACGGACACCGGCCGAAGAACGGACAGGCCGCCCCCACACAGCCCAAGGGGGTGTCCCGGACCTCGGAGAGGAGCCCCCTCCCCTCCGGGTGCCGCCATGGCCCCACCAGCTCATCCAGGTCGCCGGTCCGGGTTTGCTCGGCCCAGGAAAGGAGCTCCTCCAAAAAAGGCCCCCACCTCAGCTTGAGCCTTGCCTCCTCCAGGCGACGCAGACAAAGGTAGTTCTCCCTCCCTTTAAGCAAGGCTACGGGAAGGGAGAGGGAAAGCTCCTCCAGGATTACCGGGAGATCGTGTTGCCACAGCTGTTCCTGGAGGGCGCGGGTGCGGGTGGCCACCACCGCCCGTTCCCCCTTCTCGAGGGCCAGCAGCACCGGCACCAGGTACCCGAAGGTCTTTCCGGTCCCCGGGCCAGCCTCAAGCAGGGCAATCCCCCCCTCCTCCAGGGCCCGAAACACACAGTGGGCATAATCCCGTTGCTGTGGCCGGTGGGAGAAACCCGGGCGCCGCTCCAGCCGGTCAAACGCCTCCTTTAGCCGCTCCCCCACCTCACACCAGGCGATAGAGCAGGTCGATCCTTCGGATCACGCCCACCAGGTGCCCTTTGTCGTCCACCACCGGCAGCTGCTTTAGCTCGTTCCGGATCAGGGTGTCGGCGATCTGCAGGTCTTCGTCCTCCTGCCGCACCGCGATGACGTCGGTGCGCATGTACTTGGAGACGGGCTCGGCTGCCATCTCCTTGAGGCGCTTGGAAAGCTGGTTCAGGCTGGGGAGGAAGGAGGCCGAGTGGAGCATCTCCAGGTAACCGGGGAGGGCGGCCCGGATGAGGTCCCGCTCTGAGATTATCCCAACGAGCACCCCCTCCTCATCGAGCACCGGCAAGGAGGAAAGGCCGGACTGCTCCATGATGTAGATGACCTCGGAAACCGGGGTATCCAGTTCCACGGAGCTCAAATCCCGCCGCATGATCTCGTGGGCCTTCATCCCCCCTCCCTGCGATGGACCACCACCTGTTGCATCTCCTGTTCGATGGCGGCCTTGACCAGACACAACTTGGGCTCCACCTCCGCCGAGGCGATGGCGGCGGCCATCCCGAACCGCACCGCGTCCAGGACGGAATCCCCCTCCACAAGACGGTACAGGACGCCCGCCACCAGGGCATCGTCCGCTCCCACCAGGTTCTTGTAGCGGGAGAGCGGCACCCGCGCCTCCAGGTCCCAGACCCCTTGCGGAGTCACCAGGATATCCCCGGTCACGTGATGGGAGATGAGGCAGATCTCCACCCCTTGCTTGACCGCATGCTTGCCGGCTTGGATGATCTCCTCCTCGGTGCGCGCCGGAAGCCCCCCCACCTCCGCCTCCTCCCTCACGTCGGGCTTGATGAAGTAGGGCTTGGCCTGCATCGCCTCCCGTAGGGGCCCCAGCCCAGCGTGCACCACCCCCCGCACCCCGGCCTCGTTCGCCAGCCCAACCAGCTCCCGGTAAAAGCCCGTCGGGATGCCAGGGGGGAGCGCCCCGGCCAACACCACGTACTCCGCCCGCTTGAGCATCCGCCGGTACTTGCGGAGGAACATCTCCACCGCCCGGGCGGGGACAGGCGGCCCCTCCTCGTGGATCTTCACCGGGTGGTACTCCTTCCCCCGCTCGATGATGGTGACGTTGGTGCGGTTTTCCCCCTCTATCCACACGAAGTTGGCCGTGACCCCCCGGGCAAGCACGTCCCGCAGGATGATCTGGCCGGTGTGGCCGGCCAAAAAACCCATGGCCACCGTGTCCACCCCCATGCAGGCAAGGAAGATGGACACGTTGATCCCCTTGCCCCCGGCAGAGGAGGCGGACTTCTTGGCCCGGATTAGGATCTCCTCCTCCACCCGCTCCAGCGAAAGGGGAAGCCGGTCCACCCAATAAAACTTGTCCAGGGTGGGATTGAGGGTTACGGTCAGGATCATGCCACGGGCTCCTTCACCACTTCCCCTTGCATGGCCCCCGGGGAGGCCCCGCTCACCCTGACCTCCACCAACTTCCCAACCAAGCTGGGCTCCCCGGGGAAGAGCACGGTCCGGAAATCCCGAGTCTTACCATGATACAGCCCCTTCTCAGGAAGATACCCCTCCACCAGCACCTCCACCACCTCCCCGATCCGCCGCCGGTGAAGCTTCAGGGCGATCGTGCGGGAAAGGTCCAAAACCTCCCTCAACCTCCTTTCCTTCTCCCCCGGGGGAACCGGGTCGCCGAGCCGGGCCGCCCGGGTGTAAGGCCGTGGTGAGTACGCCGCCACGTACACGGTCCCGAACCCCACTTCCTCGATCAAAGAGAGGGTTTCCTGAAAGTCGGCCTCGGTCTCCCCGGGGAAGCCCACGATCACGTCGGTGGTGATGTTGACCCCGGGGATCTCCTCCCGCAGCCGCCTCACCACCCGGAGGAAGTCCTCCCGGGTGTACCCACGCCCCATGGCGGCCAGAATCCGGTCACTTCCCGATTGCACGGCCAGGTGCACGTGCTCACAGATGTTCCCCCCTTGGGCGATGGCGGAAATGGTCTCCTCGGTCATGTAGGCGGGATGGGAGGAGGTGAAGCGCACCCTGGGGATGGGGAGCTTTGCCACCTCCCTAAGGAGGAGGGCGAAATCCGTGCCGTCCTTGCGGTCCATGCCGTAGGCGTCCACGTTCTGCCCCAGGAGGGTGACCTCCTGGTAGCCGGCTGCGGCCAGCCCGGAGAGCTCATCCAGGACCTCCCCCAAGGGGCGGGAGCGCAGCGGCCCCCGCACGAAGGGGACGATGCAATAAGCACAGGCACACGAGCAACCCTCCGCCACGGTGACATAGGCGGAAAACCGGCTGCGTCGCCGCACGGGGAGGGGCTCCAGGGTGAGGGGGGCTGGGAAGTGAGCGGGCCGCTCTCCCGCCCTGGCCCGGGCGATGAGCTCCGGCAGCCTTTCGACCCCGCTGGTCCCGAAGGCGAAATCGATCCCCGGACACAGCTTGAACAGCTCTTCTTTTCGCCCCTGGGCCATGCAGCCGCCCACCCCGATGAGCACCCCTTTCCGCCGGAGCCTGGCCAGCTCCCCCACCCGGCCCACCACCTTGTCCTCCGCCCGCTTTCTGACCATACACGTGTTGAGGATCACCACCTCCGCCTCCTCCGGGCGGTCGGTGATCCGGAAGCCGGCCCGCTCGAGGACCCCCTCGATCTCCTCGGAGCGGTGCTGGTTCAGCTGGCAGCCCCAGGTGAGCACACATGCCCTCATGGCCACTGGAAGATACCCCCCCGGCCCCGACCGCTCAACCGCTTTGGCTGGGGGTAGCAAAGCCCCTATGATTTGGGCCGTGAGAGGGGTGGATCGTTACCTTTGGCGGGAGCTTCTGCCCACCTTCGGGGTGGCCCTGGCCGCGTTCCTGGTGTTCATCGGGCTGGAGCTGGTGCTTTCCCTTTCGGACACGCTGTTTGCCCGGGGGGCCGGGGCCGGGGAGATGGTCCGGCTAGTTTCCCTTAAACTCCCTTACCTCCTTACCCTGGCCATCCCCGCTGGGGTGCTTCTGGCCACCTTCCTGGTGCTGGCGCGGCTGGTCTCCGGCCGGGAGCTTTTGGCCTTCCAGGCCCTGGGGTACCCCCTGCGGCGCCTGCTGGTCCCGTTCGTGGCCTTCGGCCTGGTGGCCAGCCTGCTTTCCAGCGTCCTCTTCGAGTTCGTCGTCCCCCCCTCCGAGGAGGCCTACCGCCGCCGACTCCTCTCCCTCCTTTACCAGGGGGAGGTCCCCACCGTAAGCGAACAGAACGTCTTCTTCCGGGGGAGGGAAGGGGAGCTTTATTACGTATCGAGCTTCCAGGGGAACCGGGCCTTGGGGATCGTGGTGTACGACCTTGAGGGGAAGCTATTCCCCAAACAAGGGGCCTTCCCCGCGCTCCTCACCGCCCTGGAGGGGAGCTTCTCCAGCCAGGAGCTCGTGCTCGGGGAGGGGCGCCTCTTCAGGTTCACCGAGGACGGGGGGTTGGAGGAGGTGTTGCGCTTTGACCGGTTGACCCTGGATGTGGGGCTGGACGTGGGGCAGGGGCTTTTGAGCGGCAAGACCCCAAGTGAGATGTCGCTGCGGGAGCTGGCCTCTAGGATAGCCCTGCTGAGGGAGACGGGGCTTGATCCAAGGGAGCTGGTGGTGGAGTTCCATTCCAAGCTGGCCATAGCTGCGGCCGCCCTCATATTCTCCCTCTTCGGGGCCCCGCTTGCCGTGCTGTTGGGCCGGCGGGGGCGGGCGGCCGGGGCGGTGGCCGGGTTCGTCCTGGCAGCGGCCGCCCAAGGCCTCTTCATCTGGACCAGGACCCTGGCCCGGCGGGGGTTCCTCCCCGCCTCCCTGGGGGGTTGGCTCCCCCACCTCCTCCTGGGGGCCCTGGGGGCCTTCCTGCTCCTTGGGGTCGACCGGCTGCGGTTGCGGGGGCTGGGGGCCCTCCTCCTCTCCCTGGCCCTCGCCGGATGGGGCCTTGGGGCCCCGCCTCCCTTCTCCGAGCTGCAGGCCCAACGGCTCTCCATCCCGGCGGACGGAAGCGGGCTCCAAGGGGAGGGGGTCTGGGCCAGGATGCCCGGATTCGAACTCCGGGCCCAGGCCCTGGAGGCCACCTGGGACGGGGAGGCCTGGCGCGCCGAACTCAAGGGGGCGGAGCTGAAAGGCAAGGGCTTTTCCCTCCTCACTCAGGCCCTGTCGCTTTCCTTCGACCAGGAGGGGGGGCTTTCCTCCGCGGTCGCCCAGGGGTTCTCCGGGACCTCCTCCTTCCGCGGGCCGGAGAAGGGGGAAACCCTCCTTTTCTCGGGAAGCTGGGGGGAGGCCAGGTTCCGAGAAGGGGAGCTCTCCCGGGTGGAAGCCCACTCCGTTTCCTTCACCACCTGCCCCTGCCTGGAGGCCGCCCCCTACACGGTGGAGGCCGAGCGGCTGGTGCTCATCCCGGAGAGGTGGCTACAGGCAGAAGGGGTATGGGTGAGGGCGTTCGGCCGGTCGGTGGGCTGGCTCCCGGTCTACGCCGCCCGCCTGGGGAAGGAATCCGTCCCCCTGTTCCCCGAGCTGGGCCAAGAGGGGGGCGACTGGTTCCTACGCTGGTTCATGCCGTTCGTGTTGGAGGAGGAGGCCTGGGGAGCGGTGGGGCTCGCCTGGTTCCCGGGTACGGGGAGGATGGAACCCAGCCTCCAGTTCCTCTGGGAGGAGGGGGGCCTGAGCCTCACCCAAGGGGAGGGGGAGCTCACCGCCGAGGGGGAGGGCTGGCAAGCCGAGCTCTCCTGGCAGGAGGAGGGGCTTGCGGCCTTGTTCCAGGGGACCCTGGGCCGCACAAGCTGGTGGCTTGCCTGGGATGAGGTGGAGACGGAGGACTCCGTCTACCAAAGGGCCCCGGAGCTCTCCCTGACCCAGGGGGGGATCCAATGGCTGGGAGGGGAGCTCTCCCTGCGCCTCTCCGGGGGGAGATACATAGAGCAGGGGACCGGGGGGAAGACGAGCTTCTGCCTTTCCTGGGCCCGCAGCTGGCGGCTTTCCGGGCTTAAGGCCTCCCTCCCCTGGCGGCTCTCCCTGGATCAGTACGAAAAAAACCAGCGGGTCACGGCGGCCGTGGAGCCCTCGCTCAAGTTGGGGGGGGTAACCCTGTCCTATCTGGGGAAGCTACAGTGGGGGGACTCCCCGTTTCACTTCGACCAGTCCTCCCCAGAAAGCAGCCTCCTTATCAGCATCGACTCGGAGGAAGGAGGGCTACATCAGGTCCTTGCCCTGAGCTGGGACCTTACCCAGGCCTCCCCCCCCTCCGGCCGATGGACCCTGGAAAAAGACGGCCTCTCCTTCACCGGGGAGTTCAGCCTCCCCTCCACCTTGGAGGCCATCTCCGGGAAGGCGAGCCTCGCCTGGGAAGGCATCTCCCTCACCCTGCAAGGGGAGGGGGAGCGCGATGAAGATCTTTTAATCAGGGGAAAGGTTAATGGAAGTGGATGGGGGTTTTGGGGTGGGGCGCGTCTTTCCCCCTGGCCGTTGGCCCCCAAACGCCTTGCCGCCGGCTTCGCCGCCTCCCTGAGTGAGGGGTGGGGGCTGCGGCTGGCTGGGGAGTACGACTTTTCCTCTCGGGGCCTTGTACAGCTTGAGGCAGCGGTCCTTTATACCTTCTCGGGTTGCCTGCGGGCCGGGCTGGAGTTCTACCTGGGGGGGATGCGGTTAACGCTAGAGGTCCCGGCCTTCCCCCAGGCCAGGGCCAGCTTCTCCCCCTTGGACGAGGGGCTCCAGCTGGGGGGGTAGCCGGTATAATAAATTTGAGATGCGCAGGCGGAGGCTTCCTGATCTCCTTACGGCCAGCCGGGCCCTCATTGCGGTGGCGATCCTGGGGATGATCCCGGCCGGGCCCGGGGCGCTGCGGTCGGTGGCGCTCCTGCTCCTCCTTGGCTGGACCACGGACATGCTGGACGGTCGGGTTGCCCGTCGGCTGGAGAAGGAACCCACCTGGATCGGCGAGCACGAGTTCCAGTTCGACATGCTCATGGTTCTCGCCTCGGCCATCTACCTGATAGCCGTGGGCTTGGTCCCGCCGGCGGTGGGGATACCGTACCTGGGGCTGGCGGTCCCCTTGTGCCTTTGGCTCAACCTCCGGAGCGATGAATTCCTGCGTTTCAAGGCCTTCACCATGCTGCTTGCCTTCCCCTGGGTTTTCGCCCCGTTCATCGTGGCTTACTTCCACGAGCGGGGGGCGGCCTATCTGGGGCTCCTTTGGATGGGGGGGGCTTTGGTGTTGGACTGGCGGCGGTTCACCGGGGTGGTGGGGGATTTCCTAGCCGGGGCGCGGGCATTCCTCCGGCGCCCCTAGAACAGGCCGGAAGCCCGGCCCAGGTGGCGGTAGGCCTTCTGGGTGGCCTGGCGCCCCTGAGGGGTGCGGCGGATGAAGCCCCGGGCGATGAGGTAGGGTTCGTATACCTCGGAGATGGTGTCCCGATCCTCGCCCAGGGCGGCGGCCAGGGTCTCCAGGCCCACCGGGCCGCCCTCGAAGCGGTCGATGATCACCCCCAGGATCTTGCGATCCAGGCCGTCCAGTCCCTCCTCGTCGATGCCCAACATATTTAGGGTTTGTATGGCCAGGTCCCTGTCTACCCGGGGAGCCTTGGCCACCTGGGCCACGTCCCGTGCCCGTCTGAGTAGGCGGAGGGCGATCCTGGGGGTGCCCCGGGCCCGGGCGGCGAGCTCCCAGGCCCCCTCTTCGCTTACCTCCACCCCCAGGCGGGTGCCTGCCCGGCGGATGATCTCCGCCAGTTCCTCTGTGCTGTAGAAATCCAGCCTGAAGGTGACCTCGAACCTGTCCCGCAAAGGGGAGGTCAACAGCCCCTCCCGGGTGGTGGCCCCCACCAGGGTGAACGGGGAAAGGTCCAGGCGGAGGGAGCGGGCGTGGGGCCCTTCCCCGAGCACAATGTCCAGCTTGTACTCCTCCATGGCCGGGTAAAGGACCTCCTCCACCTGCCGCCGGAGCCGGTGGATCTCGTCTATGAAGAAGACGTCCCCGGGGGA
The DNA here is from genome assembly GCA_001508155.1 of Acetothermia bacterium 64_32. Lineage (GTDB taxonomy): Bacteria > Bipolaricaulota > Bipolaricaulia > Bipolaricaulales > Bipolaricaulaceae > 64-32. The sequence continues at coordinate 77,544 of LGFI01000002.1, forward strand.
AAGGCGGGTGAGGATGGCGGCCAGGTCCCCGGGCCGTTCGATGGCCGGCCCTGAGGAGACCTTGATCGCCACCCCCATCTCCCGGGCGATGATGTGGGCTAGCGTGGTCTTCCCCAGGCCCGGCGGGGAGAGCAAAAGCACGTGGTCCAGCGGCTCCCCCCGGCCCTTGGCCGCCTGGATGTAGATGCGCAGCCGCCTCTTTATCCCCTCCTGCCCGACGAACTCGTCGAGGGAGCCGGGCCGCAGGGCCCGCAGGGACTGGTCTACCCCCTCCTCGGCCCTGAGAAAACCAGGGTCTTTCATGTCCAGCCATTTTAACACCGCCCCCGGTTTGTCCTCCCAGGCTGGCAGCCCTAAAATGCCCGGCGATGCGCTGGTTCATAGCCTTGGCAGCCTTGCTTTTGGTGTCCATGGGGGCCAGGGGCGGCTTTGAAAACCTCACCTGCCTCGACTGGTCACCCACCGGGGAGTACATGCTGTTTTCTCAAAACGGGGGGCTGTATCTTGGCCAAGCCCCCAACGGGGGCTACCCCCGCCGGTTGACCCCCGCCGACACCTGGGTGAGCTGGGGGCGGCTTGGCCCGGGGGGGGATTGGTACGTGTATGTGACCCCGCTTGAGGACCATTACGTGCTGTGGCGGGGATGGGTCTCCGGGGGGGAACCGGAGGAGCTTTACCGTAGCCAAGCCCGGATATCCCAGCCGGCGGTCTCCTCGGACGGGGAACGGATCGCCCTGGTGGTGGAAGAGGAGGGGACGACCGACCTCTATCTTCTGGAGCTCGCCTCGGGGGAGCTTAGGCCCCTCACCCAAACCCCCTTCCGGGAGGCCTGTCCCGATTTCTCCCCCGCCGGGGACCTCATCGTGTTCGCCGGCCTGTGGGAGGGGGGGGAGAGCTGGGACCTGTTCCTCCTTGAGCTCTCCTCGGGTTCCATTGTCCAGCTCACCGACGACCCCTTCTTCGACTGGGGGCCGCGGTTCTCCCCGGACGGGGAGTGGATCGCCTTCGAAAGCAACCGCCGCGGGGTTTCCGACATCTACGTGATCCGGCGGGATGGGGATGGGCTTACCCCCTTCACCTACGACCAATGGCGGGATGCCTTCCCCACCTGGGCCCCCTCCGGGGACAGGCTCGCCTTCGCCTCCCGCCGGCCGGACGGTTGGGTCATCCTCGCCGAGGGCACCTACTGAATGGGGATCGTGGCCGTAGGCCGGTTTGACGGCGTCCACCTTGGGCATCAGTTCCTCTTGGCCGAGGCGAGGAAGCTGGCGGAGGAAGAAGGGCTCCCCCTCATCGCCTACACCTTCCCCTCCAGGGGGGAGGCGCTGCTCCCCCTTGTGGCCAAGCGCGCCCTCCTCTTGAGGCTATGCGATCGGGTCATCGTGCAGGACTGGGAAGCCGTAAGGGGGTTTTCCCCGGAGGAGTTCGTCCGGGGGGAGCTTTTGGGGAGGCTCAGGGCCAAGGGGGTGGTCCTGGGGCCGAACCACAGGTTCGGGAGGGATGCCGCTGGGGACGTCGGACTCCTGGTTGAGCTGGGGAAGCGGTTTGGGTTCCGGGTACAGGTGGTAAGTCCCCTGGAGCTGGGGGGGGAGCTGGTAAGCAGCCGGCGGATCCGCCGGCTGGTGAGGGAGGGGAGGGTGAGGGAGGCGGGGGCGCTTTTGGGTCGGCCGCCGACCGTATTCGGGGAGCCGGTCCGGGGGGCCGGCCTCGCCAGGGAGCTGGGCTTCCCCACCGTGAACCTCGCCTTGTGGCCGGGCCTGGTCCGGCCCAGGTCAGGGGTGTACCTTGCCTGGGCCCACTGGCCGGGGGGCGAGGCCGGGGGGCTGTTTTACCTCGGGGCCCGCCCCACCTTCCCCGAGCTCCCCCCCTCGGCGGAACTCCACCTCCTCCGCCCCCCCAGCCCCCAGGGGACGTTCGAGGTGGCACTCTTTGACTTCCTACGCCCGGACATGAGGTTTGCAGGTAAAGAGGAGCTCGTGCGCCAGCTCGCCCGGGATGTGGAGAAGGCCAAGGCGTTCTTCGAGGCCGCCTCCCCCCCGGCCCCGATCCTTGTCAACCCGAAGGAAGCAGGCTAACATAATCTTCCCATGCCCGTTTTGGCGATAGAGACGGCCGGGAGCCGGGGCGGGGTGGCCTTGCTTTGCGAGCCCGACCATGTCTTTGAAGCCACGTTCTATATGCCCCGCAAACACGTGGAGCTTTTGCCTTCTTGCGTGAGCTCCGTGTTGCGGGCGGCGGGGGTGAAGGAGCCATCGCTGATCGCGGTGGACGTGGGCCCTGGGTCCTTCACCGGGCTGAGGATCGGGGTCGCGTTCGCCAAGGCCTTTGCCCAAGCCAGGGCCATCCCCCTGGTGGGGGTCAGGCAGACGGAGGTGGTGGGGCTCCCCGTCGCCGCCTGGTGGCCGGGCCGGGTGGCCGTATGGATCCACGACCGACGGGAGTTCGTGTATCATGCCTGGGCAAGCCAGGGCAAGGTGGGGCGGGAGTCGGTGCTTGAGGTGGAGGAGGCGGTGGAGAAGCTGCGGGGGAGGGGGGATGTGCTCCTGGTTGGGACCGGTGCGCTACGGTTCCGGGAGCTGGTAAAAAAGGAGGCGCCGGGGGTGGTGGTGGCCGGGCCGGCCCTTGCCCATCCCACCCCGGCCGAGGTGGCAAGGCAGGGGCTGGCCAGGTTCGAGGCCCAAGGGCCGGATCAGCTATTCCAGCTTGAGCCCGTCTACATCCAGCCCCCACTGAGCAGCAAGGAGGACTGATGGCAAAGGTCTGCGAGATATGCGGAAAGAGGCCGGAGCGGGGGAACGTGGTATCCCACTCCGGGCGGCGTTCTCATCGGGTGAGGTTTCCCAACCTGCAGCGTGTTAGGGTCTTCCATGAGGGAAGGCGCAAGGTGATGCGGGTGTGCACCCGTTGCCTTAAGGCAGGCAAGGTCCAAAAGGCTTAGCACACTACCGCCTATGTCCATTGCTATAATTAGATACGGAAGGAGGTGATAGCTGAGGGCAGCATGCTGGGGTGTTTCCCATGTCCACGTGGTCGGCAAAAAGGAGGTTGCTAGATGAGGAAGCTGGTGATTTTTGCGGTGCTAACGGCGTTTTTGGAGGCCTGGGCAGGGGCACAGGTGCTCGAGGTCGGGATCTTTGAGGATATCACTACTACCAATATCTGGGCGCGCCTTGGTCCTGACTCCACCGTGTGGAACACCTATGTTCAGGGCGGCCAGCATGGCTCCCTCTACACCACGACTGCCCCCACCTGGACCTGGCTCCCCGGGTTGGCGGCCGACTTCCCCAGTGAGTTCGTGCAGCAAGACGATGGGAATTGGGCAGCCACGGTGCCTCTCCGCCAGGACATCAAGTGGTCGGATGGAACTCCGTTCACCGCCGATGACGTGGTGTTCACCTACAATGTTCTCCTCACCATTGGGGCGGAAAACCTGGGCGGCAACTGGCCCAGCTATGCCCCCGACGCTCTCGTGGCCGTGGAGAGGGTGGACGACTACACGGTGAAGTTCGTGTTCTCCCAAAAGCCGGGGCTCGGGGAGTGGAACTTCGGCACCCTGTACTGCCCCATCGTGCAGAAGGCCTACTGGGAACCTTACTTCCAGCAGGCGGTTGAGACTGACGACCCGGCTGGCTCGCTCCTTGCGGTAGTTCCCGAGGACGAGCCCATCATCGGCGGGTATGACCTTGTAAAATGGGAGCCCGGTGCCTATGCCCAGGTGGACAAGAACCCCACCTACTACGCCACCGGTGAGGCCACCACCTTCTACGAAGGCGGCGGCGCCGTCATCGACAATCCCAGCTCTGGGTTCCACTTTGAGGCCTATGGCGGGGCCGCCGGGGAGGTGATGCTCTCTCTCACTGAAGGTCCCTATGTGGACTCCATCATCTACCCCATATACCTGAACCAAGACTCGGCGGTTATGGCTTTGCAAAATGGCGAGATGGCCACGTTCCTGAACCCCTTGGGTTTGCAGAAGGGGTTCCGCCAGCGCCTTGAGGCCACCCCCAACGTTGAGATCATTTCCAACCCACCTTGGGGGTTCCGGTATCTGGCGTTCAATATGCGCCGGGAGCCCATGAGCCACAAGGCGTTCCGCGTGGCGGTGGCCACCCTGATCGACCGGGAGTACCTGGCTGAGAACGTGTTCCAGGGCATCATCACCCCGATGTACTCCGCTGTGCCCAACTCCAACCCGTTCTGGTACAACCCGGACATCGTGATCTACGGTCAGGGGATGGACCACTTCCAGCGGGTGGAGGAGGCGGTCCGGGTCCTGAAGGAGGCCGGGTTCTCCTGGGACGCCGAGCCGGTGGTGGTGGACAAGGACAACCCGCGCAACACCCGGGTGGCCGGCAAGCTCCCGGACGGCACCATCGTGGACGCACCCTCCGGGTTCAAGCTCCCCAGCGGCGAGTACTGCCCGGAGCTTGAGCTCCTGGCCCCGTCGGCCGGGTATGACCCGCTTAGGGCCACGTTCGGCCTGTACATCGAGCAGTGGTGTCGGGAGATCGGCCTGCCCGTGAAGGCGAACCTCACCGGGTTCAACGTGATCGTGAACAAGGTGTGGGCGCCGGACGGGTTCAACTTCGACATGTACATCCTGGGTTGGTCCCTAGGTGACCCGTCCTTCCCCGACTACCTGTACTACTTCTGGCACTCCTCCCAGGACGTGCCGGACGGATTCAATACCCCGGGATATCGCAACCCGGAGTACGACAAACTGGCCGAGGACTTCCTGGCGGCCGACAACCTGGAGACCGCCCGCCAGCTCGCGTTCAAGATGCAGGAGATGCTGGCCGAGGACGTGCCGTACGTGATCCTATTTGATACTCCGATCGCAGAGGCGTACCGGGCCGACATGATCGAGTTCCCCTACACCGAGGTGCTGGGGGGTATCCAGTTCGTGTGGCCCCTGACAACGGTCAAGGCCCTCAAGTAGAAAGGCCAAGGCCCATGGTTAAAATAGGGTCGGGAGCAATGCTCCCGACCCTGTTTTCTTCGCGAGGAGGACCAAGAGGATGCTGCGGTTCATCGCTTGGCGTCTAGCCCAAAACGTCATCGTGTTCTTTTTATTCCTTACCGTAGTGTTCTTCCTGTTTCAGGCCATGCCCGGGGATTACACCAAACAGTTCATCATGAATCCCAAGATCCCCCCCGAGGCCCGGGAGGCCCTGGCCCAGCGATTGGGCCTTTCCGGGACCATTTGGAATCAATACATTCACTACATCCGGAACGTGTTCACCGGGAACCTTGGGGTGTCCTTCGAATATTACCCCCGAGAGGTGTGGGATATCATCGCCGAACGTCTGCCTCGCACTGCGGTGCTGTTCTTCACCGCCACCCTGGTGGCCTTCTCCTGGGGGTATCCACTGGGAAGATACATCGCCTGGAAACGTGGACAGGTTGGGGACTACGTGGCCACGGTGACGGGGGTCTTGTTCTACACGATCTTCACCCCGCTTCTTGCCATCATCCTGCTGTTCGTGTTCGCCAACCAGCTCGGCTGGTTCCGATCGGGGGGGTTCCTGTCCCCCCGGTTTTGGATTCGCGCGCCGGTATCGCCCCAAACCGTGTTCCTCATGCTTATCGCCACTGTGCTTGGGCTCATCGCATGGTGGGCTACAGCCCACCTCGTGACGCGGCGTATTGGCCATCCCCGCCCACGCAAGCTGGCGCTCCGCACCCTCACCCTCCTTGGGATCGCCGCTGCGGTGGGGGGCTGGTATGCCTCCGGCCTTGGGCCCTACGCCGGGGACATCGTGTGGCACATGGTGCTTCCCTTGCTGGAATTGGCGCTCATCTCCTTCGGGGGCACTATGCTCCTCATGCGAGACTCCATGCTTGAAGTCGTGCGCGAAGACTACATCACCACCGCCCGGGCCAAGGGCCTCCCCGACAAGGTCGTTCGAGACAAACACGCGGCCCGCACCGCCCTACTCCCAGTGGTGACAAGCTTCACCCTGTCCATCGGCTTCGTCCTGTCGGGCGGGATCATCACCGAGACCATGTTCTCTTGGAAGGGACTCGGGCTCACGTATCTCCAAGCCACACTCTCCCAGGACTTCCCCCTCGCCATGGGATGCCTCACCTTTACCGGCATCCTGGTCCTTATGGCTCACCTCGTGGCCGACGTGCTATACGCCGTCTTGGACCCGCGTATAAGCTACTAGGGGGACGAATGATGGATAGAACCACATACAAGTTTGAGCCGCTCTGGAAGATACGCCTGCGCCTTTTCGCCCGTAGCTTTCGGAAAAATTGGGGACTGTTCTGGGAATCGCGGATCGGCCCCTTGGGCCTCTTTATCATCCTGGGGTTCGCCCTGTTCATGGCAGCCCATCCGATCCTGATGAGCACAATTTGGGATCCCAAGGTGTACGACCCCATAATGGGTTTTGATCCGAAGCTGGTGGGACAACACCCCGCCCCACCATCTTGGGCCCATCCTCTGGGAACCGATCCCATCGGCCGGGATATCCTGTCCCAGCTTATGTGGTCAACACGTTCGGAGTTCGCCCTGGGTATCACAGCTGCGGTGATCACAGTGACGATTGGAACACTGATCGGCTCTGTCTGCGCCTATTTCGGCGGGCTGATCGACATGTTTTTCATGCGTCTTGCGGACCTGGTGATGCTGTTCCCGTTCTTTGCCCTGCTGATCGTGATGCAGAGCATCATCCCCATGGACCTCTTCAAACTCGCGCTCATTATGGGCGGGCTGGGGGGATTCGGGGCCATCACCATCGTGCTCAAATCCCAGGCGCTGACCGTGAAGGTGAAGCCCTACATCGAGGCGGCCAAGGTGGCGGGCGGAGGGGCGTTTCACATTATCCGCAACCACATCATTCCCAATATCCTCCCCATCTCGTTCCTATACATGATGTTCAACGTCACGAGTGCCATTTTCTCGGAGGCCGCCCTATCATTCTTCGGGCTTCTTGACATCCGTATGAGTTGGGGCATCATGCTGAACACGGCGCAGGACGCGGGGTACCTGGGGGCCTTCGGCTACTATTGGTGGCTGTGGGCTCCGCCGGGGGCCGCCATCACCTTGCTGTGCTTTGCCTTCTACCTCGTCGGCCGTGGCCTCGACGAGATCGTGAACCCAAGGCTCAGGAAGAGGTGAACCATGGCACTGCTTGACGTCGGTCACCTGACCATGCACTACACCACCAAGATGGGAGACGTTCACGCCGTGGATGACGTCTCCTTCGAGATCGATGCGGGGGAGGCCATCGGACTGGTGGGGGAATCCGGCTGCGGGAAGACCTCCGTGGCCATGTCCTTGATGAAGCTCCTTCCGGACAACGCCCGCATCCTGGGCGGAAAGATCGTGTTCGATGGGCTTGACCTCGTCCCCTTGCCAGAGGACGAAGTGCGGAAGATCAGGTGGAAGGGGATCTCGATGGTGTTCCAAGCGGCCATGAACTCCCTCAACCCCGTGTATCGGGTGGGGGATCAGATCATCGAGGCCATCCAGCAACATCTACCGCTCAGCATCGAAGAGGCCCGAGCCAAGGTGGCCAAGCTCTACACCTTGGTGGGGATGGACCCCAAACTCATGGACCGCTACCCGCACGAGTATTCAGGGGGGATGAAACAACGGGCGGTCATCGCCATGGCGCTTGCCTGCGATCCCAAGATGATCATCGCCGATGAGCCCACCACCGCCCTGGATGTGATCGTGCAAGACCGCATCCTCCACCGCATCGACGAGATCAGAAAAGAGCTCAACATGGCCATGATGTATATCTCCCACGACATCGCCGTAATCGCTGAGGTATCCGACGTGATCGGGGTCATGTACGCGGGTCGGCTTGTGGAACTTGCAGACACAGTTACCATCTTTAAACGGCCCGTCCACCCTTACACCATCGCCCTGATGTCGGCCTTCCCATCCATCAAAGGGGAGAAGCGGCCGCTTGTGCACCTGCCTGGGGAGCCGCCGGACCTGCTCAACCCGCCCCAGGGGTGCCGCTTCCATCCCAGATGCCGATACGCCACCGCCGTCTGCCAGGAGCAAGTGCCCCAATACCGAGAGCTGGAGCCGGGGCATTACGTGGCGTGTTGGAACCCCCAGCGGAAAGGAGGGGTCGATGCCCGGGCGTGAGCTGTTAGGCGTGGAAGGCCTCACAAAGTACTTCCCGGTGAAGAAGCGGTTATTCCTCTCCCGGGCGAGGAGCTTCATCCATGCCGTGGATGACGTCACGTTTACCGTGCACGAGGGGGAGATCTTCGGGCTGGTGGGGGAATCCGGTTGCGGCAAGACCACCACTGGAAAACTCCTCGTGAAGCTCTACGAGCCCACTTGCGGGTCCATTCACTTGGATGGCCAAGACGTGATCCAAATCCGCCGGGGCGCCCGCCTCCGAGAGTTCCGACGCCGCGTGCAGATGATATTTCAAGATCCCTACGAGTCGTTGAACCCACGGATGACCATCTTCGACATCGTGGCCGAGCCCCTGGCGGTGCAAGGCGTCCGGTCACTTGTAGAACGCGAAGAGAGGGTGGCCGACATGCTGAGCAAGGTGGGGCTCACACCCCCCGAGACGTTTATGTTTCGCTATCCCCACGAACTGTCAGGCGGACAGCGCCAACGTGTCGCCATCGCACGGGCCATGGTATTGGGTCCCGAGTTTGTAGTCGCTGACGAACCCACGTCGATGTTGGACGTCTCCATCCGTGCTGGGGTGATGAAACTCTTGCTCGAGCTACGGGAAGTTCTCAACGTAAGCTACTTGTACATAACCCATGACCTTGCAGTAGCGAGGTACATGTGTGATCGTCTAGCGGTCATGTACCTAGGCAAGGTGGTGGAGGTTGGTCCCACGGAGGAGGTCATCCAGGAGCCGCTTCACCCCTATACCCGCGCCCTTATCGCGGCCGTGCCTGTTCCAGACCCAACTTACAGGCGTGAACCTGTGGAGATCAAGGGGGACATCTCAGCCCCCATCGACCCGCCATCCTACTGCCGCTTCCTCCCCCGGTGCCCCATAGGGGATGTCACGTGCGAAAGCTCTCCCCACCCTTCCCTCAAGGAGGTGCGCGCTGGCCACTTCGTGGCCTGCCACAGGTTATGAGCCCAAGCGTCGGCGATCTGGTGGTGGGAAAGGTCCTGGAACTGCGGCCCAACGGGGCCGTGGTGGCCCTCTCCGACCAGGAGGTGGGCTTCCTCCACATCTCGGAGATCGCCGAGGAAGGGCCAACCCGGGTCGAGGACCACCTAAAAGAGGGCCAGGAACTCGTGCTAAAGGTGATCGGATACGACCGCATGGGAAGGCCATCCCTCTCCCTCACCCGGGTCACCCCCCGGGACAAGGAGGCCGTAGAGTACCATCGGGAGGTGGTGCGGATGAGCTCGGCTTTGGCCGGGCGCTCCCTGGCTCTGCCGGAGGAACCCCCGCCGGAGGAGCGGATCGAGTGGCGCCTGGCCAGGTGGATAGAGGAAGGGGAGGCCGCCCTGACCAAACTCCGCCGAAACAGGGCCAAACGCCTCTCGGAACGCTTCTACACCGACTGATGCCCACCGAAAAACCAGGGAACGCCTTCGGCCGCAAGCCTCTCCTAGGGGGGATCCCAGGGTCGGTTTCGAGGAGGGGATATGCCCAAGGGCTTGGTGGTGATCGACAAAGACCGGTGCAAGGGTTGCGGCCTGTGCATCGGGGCCTGTCCGTTTGAGGTGCTCGACTTCTCAGGGGAGTATAACAGCGCCGGCTACAACGTGGCCCATATGGCCCACCCGGAAAGGTGCACCGGGTGCGCCATCTGCGCTCAGGTGTGCCCGGATGTGGCCATCGAGGTTTACCGGCTGCAGCCGGACAAGCTGAAGGAGGGCGCATGACCCGGATGCTCTTGCGGGGGAACGAGGCCATCGCCGAGGCGGCCATCCGTTCCGGGCTCAAATGCTACTTCTGCTACCCCATCACCCCGCAAGGGGAGCTGGTGGAGTACATGGCAAGAGAGCTCCCCAAAAGGGGCGGGGTGTTCCTCCAGGCCGAATCCGAAGTGGCCGCCATCAATATGGTTTACGGGGCGGCCGCCGCCGGGGTGAGGACCATGACCTCCTCCTCCTCCCCCGGGATCAGCCTCAAGCAGGAGGGGATCTCCTACCTCGCCGGGGCGCGCCTTCCAGCGGTGATCGTGAACATGATGCGGGGGGGGCCGGGCCTGGGGAACATCGCCCCCGCCCAAGGAGACTACTTCCAGGCCACAAAAGGCGGCGGACACGGCGACTACCACCTCATCGTCCTCGCCCCCTCCACCGTGCCCGAGGCGGCCCAGCTGGTGATGCTCGCCTTCGAGCTCTCCGATAGGTACCGGGTGCCGGCCATGATCCTGGCCGACGGGATGCTGGGCCAGATGATGGAGCCGGTGGAGCTCCCCCCGCCGGTGGACCCAAAGGGGATCCCCCAAAGGCCGTGGGCGGTCACCGGAGCCAAGGGCCGACCCCCAAACGTGATCCTCTCCTTCGACCTGGAGCCCCAAAGGCTAAAGGAGATGAACCTCGTCCTCCAGGAGACCTACCGCGAGATCGAGAGAAACGAGGTGCGGTGGGAGGAGATGGCCACCGACGACGCTCAGATCCTCATCGTCGCCTACGGCACCATGGGCCGGATCGCCAAGACGGTGGTGAGGCGGGCGAGGAAGGAGGGGATCCGGGCCGGGCTCCTCAGGCCCATCACCCTGTGGCCCTTCCCCTACGAGCCCATCAGGCGCCTCTCCGAGCGGGTGCCCACCGTGCTCACCGTGGAGCTGTCAGCCGGCCAGATGTGGGAGGACGTGAGGCTCGCCGTGGAGGGACGGGCAAAGACCCCCTTCTACGGGGAACTGGGTGGGGTGGTGCCTACCCCCAAGGAGATCCTGAGCGAGGTGAAGAGACATGCCACAGGCTAGCACCCAAGTCCCGGAAGGATATGTAAAGGCCTTCTTTCGCCCAAGATCCCTTTCGGATGCCAAATACACCTATTGTCCCGGCTGCCACCACGGGATCGTGGGGAGGCTGATCGCCGAGGCGATCGACGAGCTGGGGATCCAGGACCGGACGGTGGGGATCGCGCCGGTGGGCTGTGCCGTGTTCCTTTACCAGTTCTACCGGGTGGACTTCGTACAGGCCGCCCATGGGCGGGCCTGCGCCGTGGCCACCGGCATAAAACGGGCTAACCCCGAGCTCGTCGTGTTCTCCTACCAGGGGGATGGTGACCTGGCGGCCATCGGCACCGCCGAGACCGTGCACGCCGCCAACCGGGGCGAGAACATCACCGTGATCTTCGTGAACAACCAGGTGTACGGGATGACCGGGGGGGAGATGGCCCCCACCACCCTGCCCGGTCAGAGGACCACCACCACCCCCGAGGGACGGGATGTGCGGCTCACAGGCTACCCCTTGCGGATCTCGGAGATGCTGGCGCAACTCGATGGCCCAGCCTACATCACCCGCCAGTCGGTACACGATGTCCGCCACATCCAGATGGCCCGGAGGGCTATCCTCAAGGCGTTCCGCAACCAGCTCGAGGGAAAGGGCTTCTCCCTGGTGGAGATCGTGGCCGCTTGCCCCACCAACCTCAAGCTCCCCCCGCCCCAGGCAAACCGCTGGGTGGCCGAGAACGCCCTTAAGTACTTCCCCCTTGGGGATCTCAAGGTGAAGGGGGGCTGAATGGAGCTGGGGGTTATCTTCGCCGGCTTCGGCGGGCAGGGGATCCTGCTCGCCGGGAAGGTCCTGGCCCGGGCCGGGATGGACCGGGGGCTGGAGGTCACCTGGCTCCCCTCCTACGGCCCGGAGATGCGGGGGGGGACGGCCAACTGCACGGTGGTGCTCGCGGATGAGCCCATCGGTTCCCCCATCGTGGACGCCCCCCAGGCCCTGGTGGCCATGAACCTCCCCTCCCTGGATCGGTTCGAAGGGCGGGTGGCCAAGGATGGGCTGATCGTCTACAACAGCTCCCTCATCCCCCGGGCTCTCAAGAGGAGCGACGTAAGGGGCATCCCAGTCCCGGCGAACGACATCGCCCGACAGCTGGGCAGCCCCCGCACGATCAACATGGTGGCCCTGGGGGCCCTGCTGCGGGCGTTGGGGGCGGTGCCACTTGAGGCGGCGGAGGAGGCCATGGCCCACGAGCTGCGGGCCCGGGGACGGGAAAGGCTCATCGAGGTCAACCAGAGGGCCCTGGCCCGGGGCTTTTCCGAGGCGGGGAAGTACCTTGGTGACAGGTGACACGTTACGCGTAACTGGGAGAAGGAGGGACCGGTCACGCGTCACCCGTTACGCGTCACGGACGTGAGATGGGGGAGTATGTATTCCGTGGGCGGCTGATCTCGGTGCGGGTGCTTGCAACGCCCCGGGGGGCGCGGGAGGTGGTGGAACACCCCGGGGCGGTGGCCGTCCTGGTCCTGGACGAAGGCGGCCGTGTCCTTTTGGTGGGCCAGCCCCGGGAGGCGGTGGGCCGAAGGGTGTGGGAGATCCCGGCCGGGAAGCTGGAGCCCGGGGAGTCGCCAGAGGAGGCGGCCCGCCGGGAGCTTCTGGAGGAGACCGGGCTTGCTGCCAAGGCCATGATCCCCCTGGGGGCCATCTTCCCCACCCCGGGCTATTCGAGCGAGGTCATCCACCTGTTCCTGGCCGAAGGGACGAGCGGGGAGCCGCGGCCTTTGGGGGAGATCTGTCAGGTGCGCTTCTTCACCCCGGGGGAGATAGCCGAGCTCGCCCGGGCCGGGGAGGGGGATGGGAAGACCCTGGCCGCCCTTGCCCTCTTAAAGCTGCGGGATCAGGGCGGAAAGGAGCCTGCCTAGGTCACTCGCCCGGCTTTGGGTGGTCTTTACCACCTCCTCGTGCGAAAGGGGCCTTGTGGCGATCCCCGCCGCGTAGTTGGTGACACAGGAGATCCCGAGGACCCTGAGGCCGGCGTGGCGGGCAGCGATCACCTCCGGCACGGTGGACATCCCCACCATGTCCGCCCCCAGGGCCCGGAAGGCCCGGATCTCCGCCGGGGTCTCATAGGAGGGGCCCAAGGTGGCTAGATAAACCCCCTCCTTGAGCACCATCCCCAAACCCCTTGCCACCTCCTTTGCCTTGGCCCTGAGCCCGGGATCGTAGGCGGCCGTCATGTCGGGGAACCGGGGGCCGAGGCGGGTAAGGTTCGGCCCCCGCAGGGGATTCCCCCCCAGCATGTTTATGTGGTCGCAGATGAGCACTAAATCCCCGGGGTGTAAGCCCTCGGAGATCCCCCCGGAGGCGTTGGTGACCACCAGCGTCTTTATGCCGATCATGGCATAGGCCCGCACCGGGAACACCACCTCGGCGAGGTCATAGCCCTCGTAGTAGTGGATCCTCCCCCGCTGCACCAGGACCTGGCACCCGGACGCCTCCCCCACCGCCACCTGGCCGGCATGCCCGGCCACCGTGGGCACGGGGAAACCCGGGATCTCGCTGAAGGAAAGGGCCCGCTCCCCCTCCAAGGGGAGGACCTGCGAGAGCCCAGAGCCCAGGATCACCGCCACCTCCGGCCGGCCCAGCTCGGCAAGCCTGGCAGCCGCCCGCTCCAGTCGCTCCATCATGTCCACGACACGCCTCCCTGCCCTGAACTCAGAAGCCTTCAAGCCCGGTGGCGTAGCCCGCCTTGAACCTCCTGAGCCCGGCCTTGATGGCCCGGGCCCTCACCTCGGCCACCCCCTTTATGCGCTGCAGCTGCCTGCGGCCCTGCCGCTCTATCTGGTCCACGCTGCCGAACTCCCGCACCAGCCGCTCGATCACGGGCATGGGAAGCCGGGGGATCTTGTGTAAAAGCCGGTACCCCCGCGAGGAAAGGGGCTTCTCCAGGTCATCTTCGTCGAACCCTAGGTGCTTGAGCACCGCCTCCGGGGAGAGGCGGTCCTCCACACTCATCTTCAGGATGCCCTGGATGACCTCCTCCACCGGGCGCTCCTGGTCCTTTTGGAAGTCCAGCACGATGAGCTCCAGCTCCTCCCGCACGCCCCGCATGAGCCCCCTCAGCTGGCGCTGAGGGAGCTCGCGATAGGTCCCCAGCTCCAGGAAGATGCGCTTCAGCTCCTCCTCCAGTTCCAGCATCTGGACGATCTTCTGGATGATGAGGGCCACATGGTAAGGGAAAACCCTTCTTTCGAACTCCAAGGGGCCCAGTTCGGTTAAAAGCTCGTTGAGCTCGGCGCGATATCGGTCTAGGATGAGCAGGGCTTGGGAGGCCTGGGAGAGCAGGGTCATGGGGTCCTGGAGCTCGTGTTTCCAGTCCCCAAGGTAGATGGTGGTGCGTCTGCGTTCTTCGGAGATGGCGATCACCGGGCAACCGAGCTGGCGGGCGGTTTGTTCGGCCGCGCGGTGGCGGGTCCCGGTCTCGAAGGAGGGGATGGAGGGGTCCGGGGCCAGGTGGGCGTTTGCATAGAGGATGGTGCGGAGCCCGGGGTCCACCACCACGGCCCGGTCCATCTTTGAGAGCTCGGCCACCGCCTGGGGGGTGAAGGGGGTGTTGAGCTCGAAGCCGGCCACCACCAGGGGGGAGATGACCTCCCGTTCGGCCACCACGATGAGCCCCCCCTTCCCCAGCTGGACGACAAGGTCGATGGCCTGCCTCAGCGGGGTCCCGGGGGCCGTCTTCTCCAGGATCTCCAGCCGTTCTTTCTCCTCCATGGCTCACACCAGCCCCAGCGCCTGAGCCCCCTCCTCCACCGAACCCACCTGCTCCACCACCAAGGATACCCCCTTGGGGACAGGACCGGGAGGAACGACCGCCCGCCGGAACCCGAGCTTCTCCACCTCCCGGAGTCGCTCCGGGGCCTTCCTCACCGGACGCACGTCCCCGGCCAAGCCCACCTCCCCGAACACCACCGTGTCCGGGGGGATCACCCTGTCCCTGAGGCTGGATAGCACGGCAGCACACACCCCCAAGTCCACCGCCGGCTCCCGTACCTCCAGCCCCCCTCCCACCGCCAGGTACACGTCGGTGGCCCCGATGTGTGCCCCCAGCCTCTTTTCGATCACCGCGAGGATCACCAGCACCCGGTTGAAGTCCAGGCCCGCCATCCGACGCTGGGGGGGGCCGTAGCCCATGTTCGGGGAGACCAGGGCCTGGATCTCCACCAGCAGCGGCCGGGTGCCCTCAAGCACGGGCACCACCGCCGAGCCGGGCCTGGCGGCCCTGGCCCGGGGCACAAAGAAGGTGGAGGGATCGGGGACCTGCACCAGCCCCCGCTCCCCCATCTGAAACACGGCCACCTCATTGGTGGAACCAAACCGGTTCTTGATGGAACGAAGGATCCTCAGGTCCCCCTCCCGGCTCCCCTCAAGATAAACCGCCACGTCCACCAGATGCTCCACCGTCTTGGGGCCGGCGAACTCACCCCCCTTTGTGATGTGGGAGACGAGAAAACAGACCATGGAAAGCGCCTTGGCCAGCTGGGCGAGCCTGGCCGCCGCCTCCCTCACCTGCCCCACCCCCCCGATGTCCCCCCCACCCGGCCGGGCCACCACCGTCTGCAGGGAGTCCACCACCAGGGCCACGGGCCGCAGCCTCTTTATCGCCTCCCCGATCCGCAAAAGATGCTGTTCGGAAAGCAGGTACAGCTCGGGCTCCCCGATCCCCAGGCGCTCCGCCCTGAGCTTCACCTGCCCCGGGGCCTCCTCCCCGGACACATACAAAACCCGCCCGTACCGGGCGGCAAGCTCCCCGGCGATCTGAAGGAGGAGGGTGGATTTGCCGATCCCCGGCTCCCCACCGAACAGGATCACCGAGCCGGGGATGAGCCCGCCCCCAAGAAGCCGGTCCACCTCGGAAAGCCCACTTAAAAGCCGCTCCCGGGGAGGGGGCTCCACCTGGGGGAGGGCCAGGACCTGCCCACCTATCCAGCCCTGCTCGTCCTCCGAACCAGGGCCCTCCGATAACTCCTCAAAGCTCTCCCAACTGCCACAGCCCGGACACCGGCCCAGCCACTTGGGGGATTGAAAGCCACACTCCCGACACCGGTAAGCCATCTATCCCCTTCGGAACCTCATCTCCTCCCCCTCCGCCTCCACCACTATGGTGCATCCTGGGGGGAATTCCTTAGTAAGGATGCGCTCGGAGATGGGGTCCTCGATCAGGCGCTCGATGGTGCGCCGCATGGGCCGGGCGCCGTACTTGGAATCATATCCCTTTTCTATGAGGAGCTCCCGAGCGGAGTCGGTCAGGACCAGCTCTATCCCGTGCTCCTCCGCCAGGCGCTGGCGCAGCCTGCCGAGTAACAGCTCGGCTATCTGGCCCACCTGCTCCTTGGTGAGGGAGTGGAAGACGATGATGTCGTCCAGCCGGTTCAAGAATTCGGGGGAGAACAGCTTCCTCACCTCCCCCATCACCCTAGACTTCATGTCTTTATAGGTCTCGGCGGACTCCACGGTCTCCGAGCCGAAGCCGAGCGCGGTGTGTTCGGTGATGAGCTTGCCCCCGACGTTGGAGGTCATGATGAGCACGGTGTTGCGGAAGTCCACCTTCCTCCCCTGAGAATCGGTGAGGATCCCGTCGTCCATCACCTGAAGCAGGATGTTGAACACGTCCCGGTGGGCCTTCTCGATCTCGTCGAACAGCACCACAGAATAAGGCCGGCGGCGCACCGCCTCGGTGAGCTCCCCTGCCTCCTCGTAGCCGACGTACCCGGGAGGGGCCCCGATGAGCCGGGAGACGGAGAAGCGTTCCATGTACTCGGACATGTCGATCCTGATCAGGGCATCCTCGTCCCCGAACAGGAATTCGGCCAGGGTCCTGGCGAGCTCCGTCTTCCCCACCCCGGTGGGCCCCAGGAACAGGAAGGAGCCGATGGGCCGGCGGGGGTCCTTCACCCCGGCGTAGGCCCGGCGGATGGCCCGGCACACCGACTTCACCGCCTCGTCCTGGCCCACCAGCCGCTGATGGATCTTCTCCTCCATGTGGACCAGCCGCGCCGTGTCCTCCTCCTGCAGGTGCCGGATGGGGATCCCGGTCCAGGCCGAGACGGTGGCCGCTATGTGTTCGCCGGTGACCACCGGCCGCTCGGTCCCCTGCCCCAGCTCCTCCTCGAACGACTTCAACTCCTCAAGCAGGGCGTTCCGCCGGTCCCGCAGCCGGGCGGCCAGCTCGTAGTTCTGCCGCGCCACCGCCTCCTCCTCCTCGTCCTCCAGGGCGGAGATCTCCTCCACCAGCTTCCTCGCCTCCGGGGGAAGCTCGGTGGCGCTGAGCCTGACCTTGGCTGCGGTCTCGTCTATGAGGTCGATGGCCTTGTCCGGGAGGAACTGGTCGGTTATGTAGCGGTCGGCCAGGCGGGCCGCCTCCCGCAGGGCCTCGTCGGTGATCTGCACGCCGTGATGTTGCTCGTACCGATGGCGAAGCCCTTTGAGGATCTTAACCGTGTCCTCCACCGACGGTTCCTCTATGTACACCGTCTTGAACCGCCTCTTTAAGGCGGGGTCCTTCTCGATGGACTTCCGGTAGTCGTCCGGGGTGGCGGTGCCGATGCACTGGATGGCCCCGGAGGCCAAGGGGGGCTTTAGGATGGCGGAGGCGTCGATGGCCCCCTCGGCCCCGCCAGCCCCCACCACGGTCTGGAGCTCGTCGATGAACAGGATCACGTTGTCGGCCGCCATGACGTGGTTGAGGATGTTCTTCAGGCGCTGTTCGAACTCGCCGCGGTACTTGGTGCCGGCCACGATGCCGGCCATATCCAGCTCCACGATCTCCTTGTCCGCCAGGGCCAGGGGGACGTCCCCGGCGGCTATCCGCTGGGCCAGCCCCTCCACCAGGGCGGTCTTGCCCACCCCGGACTCCCCGATCAGGGCGGGGTTGTTCTTCTTGCGCCGGCACAGGATCTGGATGATCCTCTCCAGCTCCCGCTCCCGGCCGATCACCGGGTCCAGGAGCCCCGCCTCGGCCTCCTCCACCAGGTTCCGGCCGAACTCCCCCAGCTCCCCGGGGAGGCGGGCCTGGCGGGCGGTGCGCACCCTGATCCCGCCCCGGCGGGGGGAGAAGTAACCCCGGGCCGTCCGGAGGTCCACCCCATGAGCGCGCAGGATCTCGGCGGCGGTACACTCCCCCTCCCGCAAAACCGCCAGGATCAAATGCTCCGGCTCGATGATCTCCGAGCCTGCCCGACGGGCCTCCTCATAGGATAGCTTCATCACCCGCCTGAGCCTTTGGGTGGGCTCAAGCTCGTCCGGGGGCAGGTGGAGCTTCCCCCTACCTTTTTGCCGCTCTATGATCCGGGCCACCCGCTCGTAGGTGAGGCCGTTCTCGAGGAGGAACTTGTACACCCGGGAGCCCTCTAGCCTCAGGGCGGCCAGGAGCAGGTGCTCGGTCCCCACATAGCGGTGTCGCCATTCGCCCGCCTCCTCCTGCGAGGCGGCCAGGAGCTTCATGGAATCCTTAGAGAACTTTTCGTACATCCTTATTGCCTCCCAGGCGATTATACCCGCAGGTCAAACCCCACATGAGTACTGGTCCAGGGCCGCCTTGAGGCCCCGGGTCAGGAAGATCCAGGCCAGCTCCGCCGCCCGATCGGCCGCCCGGGAGAGTAGAGGCACCTGGCCTTCCTCCGGGGGGGAGAGGACATAGCACACGAGGTCCTTCCCCGGGGGCGGGGCCCCCACCCCGATCCGCAGCCTGGGCACCGCCTGGGTGCCCAGGGCGGAGAGGACGGAACGCAGACCGTTATGGGTGCCGGGGCCCCCAGCGGGCCGGAGTCGGAGCTCCCCCACCTCCAGGTCGACATCGTCCAGCACCACCAAAAGCCCCTCCGGCTTCAGGGGATACCGGCTCACCAGCCCAGCCACCGCTTCCCCTGCCCGGTTCATGAAGGTGAGCGGACGCAGGAGCAACCCCTCCCCCCACCGGTAGACCTCCCCCCAGAGGAACCGTTCCACGGACCAGGCCGCCTTGCCGATCAGCCTTTCCAGGACCCAGAATCCAGCGTTGTGCCGGGTGGGGGCATACCTCACCCCGGGGTTGCCCAGGCCCACCACCGCCCTCAAGGCTCGGGCTCTCCCTCCTCAACAGCCGGCCCTTCCTCCTCCGGGGCCTCCTCAGCCCCGGCCTCCAGCGTGATCGCCTTCGGCGGCAACACGGTCACGATGGGATCGTCCAGGGGATGCAGCGGCCTCAGATCATCATCCCATTTGAGATCCCCAATGAGGATGGACTCGTCCAGGCCCAGCCGGGAGATGTCCACCTCGAAGTAGGGAGGGATCTTTCTGGGAAGTCCCTCAACCTCAATATACTCGTGCACATGTTCCAAGATCCCGCCTTCCTTCACCCCGGGGGCCGAGCCCACCAGCTTCACCGGCACCGGCAGGACCAGCTTGCGGCCGGGCTCGGGCACGTAGAAGTCCACGTGCAGAAACCGGTCGGTGATGGGGTCCACCTGTATGTCCTTGAGGAAGACGTGATAGGTCTCCCCCCCCTCCACCTGGACCTCCAGGGTGGTGGAGCGGGTGATGTGCTTGAACAGGTCCTCCAGGTCCGGCTCCCGGATGGCCACGTGGACTGGGGTCTTTACCTGGGGCCCGTAGATGACCCCGGGGACGTACCCCTCGCGCCGCAGCCGCCGGGCCTTGACAGAAAGGGACCGCGGTTTTGCCTGCACTATCATGTGGTTCCCTCCTAACTCCGCACGAGAAGGTCGCTCACCGACCTGCGGCTGAATATTCGCTGGATCGCGTCCGCCAGGAGCTTGGCCACGGAGACCACCTCCACCTTGGGGTGCTGTGTGACCTCCGGGCGGTGGGCGATGGTATCGGTGACCAGCACCTTTTGCAAGGGGGAGGCGTCCAGGGAATCCAGGGCGTCGTCGGTGAAGATGGCGTGGGTGATGGCGGCGAAGATGTCCCGGGCCCCCTCCTCCCTCATGAGCTGGGCGGCCAGGTACAAGGTCTTGCCGGTGGCGAGGATGTCGTCCACCAGGAGCACGTTATGGCCGGCCACCTCGCCGATGAGGCTGTAGACCTCGGGCTCCTCCTCCCCGGTGCTGGGGCGGTGTTTCTCCACGATGGCCAAGGGGCGGCCCAGTTCCTTGGCCAGCCGGCGGGCCCTCCATACCCCCCCGATGTCGGGGGACACCACCACCAGCTTCTTGAGCCAGTTTGGGTGTTGTTGTCTAACGTACTCGGCGAAGAGCTTATCCGTACGCAGGTGGTCGACGGGGACGTTGAAAAAGCCCTGGATCTGGCCCGCGTGGAGTTCCACCGCCAGCACCCGATCCACCCCCGCCGTCTCCAACAGGTTGGCCACCAGGCGGGCGGAGATGGGCACCCGTCCCCTCTTTTTCCGGTCCTGGCGGGCATAACCGAAATAGGGGATGACGGCGCACACCATCCCGGCAGACGCCCGCTTGAGGGCGTCTATTAAAAGGAGCAGCTCCATGAGGTTCTCGTTCACCGGGGGGGAGGTAGGTTGGATGACGAACACCTCTTTTCCCCGCACCGTCTGCTGGACCTCGACCCGTACCTCCCCATCCGGGAACCTCCCCGGGGTCAGGCCCTCTGCATCCGCCTGGCAAAGCTCCGTCCTCAGGAGCTCTGCCACCTGCCTAGCCAGCTTTACGTTTGCGCTTCCGGAGATGAGCCGCAATCTTTCGTTCACCCTTTCCTCCGACCCTTTGCCCAATCGGGTTTGATCACCTGGCGGGAGCGGCCCAGGGCCAGGGCATAGGGGGGGACATCCTGGGTGATCACCGAGCCTGCCCCCACGTAGGCCCCCTCCCCGATGCGGACCGGGGCCACCAAAGCGGCGTTGGAGCCGATGAAAGCCCCGGGGCCGATCTCCGTCCGGTGTTTGCGCACCCCGTCGTAGTTGCAGGTGATGGTCCCGGCCCCGATGTTGGCCCCCGCCCCCACCTCTGCATCCCCGATGTACGCCAGGTGCCCGGCCTTGACCCCCTCCCCAAGCCGAGCGGCCTTCACCTCCACGAAGTTCCCCACCCTGGCCCCGGCCCCGATGTGCGCCCCCGGCCTAAGGTGGGCGAAGGGGCCAATCCTGGCCCCCTTTTCCACATAAGCCCCCTCCAGCACCGAATACCACACCCGCACCCCCTCCTCGATCCGGCTGTCGATCAGGTAGGCTCCAGGGCCAATCGCACATCCCTGCCCGATCCCCGTCCTCCCATACAGGTGCACCCCGGGGTATAGCACGGTGTCGGGCCCCACCTCCACATCCGGGGACAGGTAAACCGCCCCCGGATCCACCACCGTAACCCCCGAGAGCATAAGCCGCTCGAGGAGCCGCCGACGCAATAGCCCCTCCAGCCGGGCCAGGTCCACCCGGTCGTCCACCCCCGAAAGCTCCTCCGGCCGCCCCCAGACCAGGCCATCCGCCCTCCCCGGGAAGCGCTCCACCAGCGCGGAAATCCGTCCCTCCCCGCTTTCTGAGAGGACATCCTCCAGGGCCTCCCAGAGCTCAGGGACATTGGACAGGCAATATACCCCCGAGCTCGCCTCCCGGAGGGCGCCTGAGGAGCCCTCCTCGACGATCCTTACCCCCCCGTCCCTCACCACCCGGCCATGGCGGGCGGGGCCAGAGGTCAAGATGGAGAGGAACGACAGGACAAGCCCCCTTTCCCTGTGGAAGCGGAGCAGGGCTTCCAGGGCATCGCCCGAGAGCAAGGGGATGTCCCCGGGCAGCAGGAGGAACACCCCCGCCTGCACCGCCGGCCGGGCGGAAAGGAGCCCCTGGGCGGTGTTAGGCGGCCCCCCTTGGTCCACGAACACCAACCCCCGCCCCTGGAAGGCGGCCCGCACCTGGTCCGCCCCCTGGCCCACCACCACCACGACCGCTCCGGGGGAAAGGGAGAGGGCCGTCCTTAGCACGTGCTCCAGGAGGGGAAGCCCGGCCAGGGGATGCAGGACCTTGGGGATGCGGGAACACATCCGGGCATCCTTCCCGGAAGCCAGAATGACCACGTCCAGGGGTTTCATCTCCCGCCCACACTATAGCCGCCCCTGCCCCCCACTGCAAAGCCCTTTGGTTTGAGCCGGCCGGCGGCTTACGTATACTGCCGGGGCGAGGAGGTAACAAGATGCGCATCTTCTCAGGGATCCAGCCCACCGGGGTACTGCATTTGGGCAACTACTTCGGGGCCATCCGTCAATGGGTGGAGCTCCAGGAGGGGAACGAGTGCATCTACTGCATCGTGGACTACCATGCCCTCACCAACGAGGAGACCGAGCCGGATGTCCTGCGGAAAGCCCGCAGGGAGCTGGCCTTGGACCTGATCGCCTGCGGCATCGACCCGGAGAGGACCATCCTGTTCGTGCAGTCGGATGTCCCCGAACACACCGAGCTGTGCTGGATCCTGGGCTGTGTAACCTCCTACGGTGATCTTACGCGCATGACCCAGTTCAAGCAGAAGGCGGCCGAGCAGGAGTTCGTAAACGGCGGCCTTTTTTACTACCCGGTGCTCCAGGCGGCGGACATCCTGCTTTATCTGGCCGATCACGTCCCGGTGGGGGAGGATCAGCTGCAGCACCTGGAGCTTGCCCGCCGGATCGCCCGCCGGTTCAACTCCCGCTTCGGGGAGCTCTTTCCCGAGCCGCAACCAATCCTGGGAAAAGGCGCGCGGATCATGTCCTTGGCGGACCCGGGGAGGAAGATGAGCAAGTCCTATGGCCCGGAGCACTATGTAGGGCTTATGGAACCCGAGGATTCGATCCGGAAGAAGATTCGGTCTGCGGTCACGGATATCGGCCTTACGCCTGGTCAAGAGATGTCCCCAGGGGTGGCGAACCTGTTCACCATCCTGGAACTCGTGGCCCCTGGGGAGCTCGTCGCCGAGCTCCGCAAGCAGCACCGCGAGGGGAAGCTGCTGTACAAGCACCTCAAGGACGTGCTATACGAAGAGCTCATGAACGCTTTGGGTCCGATCCGAGCCCGGCGGGCGGAGCTTTCCGCCAAGGGGGAGATCGATGAGGTGTTGGCTGCCGGGGCGGCCCGGGCCCGGAGGATCGCCCGCGAGGTGATGAGGGAGGTGCGCGCCCGCGTGGGCCTGGACTGACCCCTTGACAAGTCGGATGGATTTGCCTATTTTAAAGTTGGTGCCATGGAGAGGAAAGCCAAAAGGAGGGAGGTGATGGATCGGGTCCCTTTAAGCACAGGGGGTGCTGTTATCCTTATGTAGGTTGCCGCTCCCCCATTGGGTGGTGGAGCGGTGTGTAGGCGGAGCCCAAGGGGCTCCGGTTGTTTTTAAGGAGGCGGGATGCGCAGGTGGATTGTGGTGGCGGCGGTGTTGGCGCTTTCTGGGGTTGGGCTTGCCCAAGAGCCCATCAAGATCGGGGCCTTGCTCGAGTTCACCGGGGGCTGTGCCGCCTATGGACAGATGGCCCAGCGGGCGTTGGAGCTGGCCCGAGAGGAGGGCCTCGTCCCCACGGAGGTGTTGGGGCGGCCGATCGAGCTCGTTTACTATGATGCCCGGACCGAGCCGGTGGAGGCGGCCAACGGGGCCACCCGGCTGATCGAGTCCGAAGGGGTGGTGGCCATTATCGGCACCATGTGTTCCGGCCCATACCTTGGGGCGGCGGAGATCTGCCAGGGGGCTGGGATCCCCTTCATCGGCCCCACCACCACCAACCCCCTCACCACCCAGGTAGGGGACTACTGCTTCCGGGCGTGCTTCACCGACAACGATCAGGGGCCGGTGGCCGCTTACCTTGCTTACCAGGAGCTGGGGGCGAGGACGGCGGCGGTGGTGATCGACGTGGCCCAGGCCTACTGTGTGGGGCTGGGCAAGTACTTCATCCAGGCCTTCGAGGCCCTGGGCGGGGAGGTCCTGGCCACCCTCTACTGCCGCACCGGGGACCGGGATTACACCGCCCAGCTGACGGAGATCTCCCGCACCAACCCCGACATCATCTACACCCCCAACTACTACACCGAGGTGGCGCTCCTGGCCCGGCAGGCCCGGGATCTGGGGCTCACCCAGCCCATCCTGGGGGCGGACGGCCTGTACGCCCCGGAGCTGGTGGAGATCGGGGGCGAGGCCGTGGAGGGGATCCAGTTCACCACCTTCTGGCACGAGGAGGCGGCCTCCACCGAGATCGGCCGGCGGTATGCCCAGGTGTTCCGGGAGAGGTTCGGGAAGTCCCCCGATGCCTTCGGGGCCCTGGCAGTGGACTGTTACATGCTGATCGTGGACGCCATCCAGCGGGCCGGGGCGGCTGACCCCGAGGCCATCAAGGAGGCCCTGAAGACGGCCGACCTGGAGGTGGTGACCGGCCGCACGGTCATGACCCCGGGTGGGGACCCCCTCAAGGACTTCATCTTCCTCAAGGTGGAGGGAGGGGAGTTCACCTTCTCCACCCTGATCCCGGCGGAGAGGGCTCAGGAGATCCGGGCCCTCATAGCGGAGACGGAGGGGTGAGGTCGCCGGGCGGGCCGGGGCGCCGGCCCCGGCCCGCCCCATGAGGGGGGATCGTGCTACTGCAGCAGATTTTCAACGGGATCACCCTGGGGAGCCTCTACGCCCTGATCGCCATCGGCTACACCATGGTGTACGGGATCCTTCGTCTTATCAACTTCGCCCATGGGGACGTTTTCATGTGGGCCGGGTACTGGATCTTCTTCCTGGTGCTTCTCTTCCGGCTTCCCTGGTGGGCGGGGGCCGTGCTGTCGGTGATCCTCACCGCGGGGATGGGGTGGGCGATCGAGCGGATAGCCTACCGGCCCTTGCGGGAGGCCCCGCGCATATCCCTGCTCATCACCGCCATCGGGATGTCGTTTCTGTTGGAACACATCATCATCGTCCTCCCCTGGGCCACCGGGATCCAGAAGCCCTACCCCCGGCCCCAGTTCATGGCCCGGATCTTCCAGCTGGGCCAGGTGCGGGTCCAGGCGGTCACGGTCTGGGTGCCCCTCATCGCCATAGCCTGCCTTCTTGGGCTTTTGTTCCTGCTTTACCGGACCAAGGTGGGCAGGGGGATGAGGGCCATCGCCACCGACATCGAGGCCACCGAGATCATGGGGGCTGACTCCAACCGCATCATCTCCTACACATTCGTGGTGGGCTCGGCCCTGGCCGCGGTGGGGGGGATCCTGTGGGGTTGCCGCTATCCCGCCCTCACCTACGACATGGGGGTGATCCCCGGCTGGCGGGCGTTCACCGCCGCCGTGGTGGGGGGGATCGGGAACGTCACCGGGGCCATGGTGGGGGGGTTCGTGCTGGGGCTGGCCGAGATCCTTTTCGTGGCCTTCCTACCAGGCCTTTCCGGCTACCGGGACGCCTTCATCTTCGGCATCCTCATCCTGTTCCTCATGTTCAGGCCCACCGGGATCCTAGGAAGGCCCCTGAAGGAGAAGGTGTGAGCCGCCGACGAAACCTGGTCCTGACCCTGATCTCCCTGGCGCTCCTGGCTGCCTTCCTGGGATGGGCGGAGGGGAACCTGGACAGGTTCCTATGGCGCCTCCTCAACTTTGGGGCCATTTACGCCATCGCCGCGGTGGGCTACAACCTGATAAACGGGGTCACCGGCCAGTTCTCCCTGGGGCCCCACGGGTTCATGCTCATCGGGGCGTACCTGGTGACCCTGCTCGTCCTCCCCTTGAACCAGAAGGAGCTGGTTTGGCTGTTCCAACCCCTGGCCTGGCCGTTCTCCGAGTTCACCCTGCCTTATTCGGGGTTCGTGCTGGCGCTGCTTGGGGCCGGCCTTTTAGCGGCCGTGGCCGGGCTGATCGTGGGGATCCCCGCCCTGCGGGCCCTCCGGGGGGATTACCTGGCCATCGCCACCTTCGGGTTCGGGGAGATAATCTTCGTGCTGGCCTGCAACCTCATGCCCATCACCAACGGCCCCATGGGGATAAAGGGCATCCCCCAGTACACCAACTTGGGCTGGTCCTTCGGGGCCCTGGCCCTGGTCACCTACGCCGCCCTCAGGATAAAGAACTCCAGCTACGGCCGGGCCCTTAGGGCCATCCGGGAAGACGAGCTTGTGGCCGAATCCATGGGGATAAACGTCCTAAGGCATAAGCTGATGGCCTTCTTGTTCAGCGCCTTCTGCGCCGGGGTGGCCGGGGGGCTTTACGCCACCCTGGTGGGCACGGTGAGCCCCGACCCGTTCAGGTTCTTCATGACCTTCTATCTCCTCATCATCATCGTGTTCGGGGGGCTGGGGAGCATTACCGGGTCGGTGGTGACCGGGTTCATCTTCGCCGCGTTGTTCGAGGGGCTGCGGTTCCTGGACACCGCCACCATCCCCGGGATGCGGATGGTCTTCTTCGCGGTGCTTTTGGTGGTGGTGATGATATTCTTCCGTCGGGGGCTTTTCGGGGAGTCGGAGTTCAGTTGGGACTGGCTCTTTGGACTCTTCCGGAGGGGGCGGGCATGAGCGGGGGCGAGGCCATCCTGTCCCTGCAGAACCTCACCATGCGGTTCGGGGGCTTGGTGGCGGTGAACGATTTCTCCATGGACATCGCCCCCGGGGAGCTGGTGGGGCTCATCGGGCCCAACGGGGCCGGCAAGACTACAATATTCAACATGATCACCGGGCACTACACCCCCACCTCCGGGAGGGTGATCTTCCAGGGGCGGGACATCACCGGGCTTTCGCCGGCCAAGGTGGCCCTGCTTGGGATCGCCCGCACCTTCCAGAACATCCGCCTTTGCCGGAACATGACGGCGCTGGAGAACGTGCTGATCGCCTTCCACCCCCATGTGCGGTCCTCCCTTTTTGGGGCCATCCTCCCCTTTTTCGGATACTGGCGGGAGGAGAGGGGGATGAGGAAGGAGGGGATGGAGCTTCTGGCGCGGGTGGGGTTGGAGAGGTGGGCGGACGAGCGGGCCGGGGCTTTGCCTTACGGCCTCCAGCGGAGGCTGGAGATCGCCCGGGCCCTGGCCATCCGGCCCAGGCTGCTGCTTTTGGACGAGCCGGCCGCCGGGATGAACCCGGCCGAGGCAAGCCAGCTCATGGACTTCATCCGCCACATCCGGGAGGAATTCGACCTCACCATCTTCCTCATCGAGCACGTTATGCAGGTGGTGATGGGGATCTGCCCGCGCATCCGGGTGATCGACTTCGGGGTGTCCATCGCCGAGGGGACCCCGGAGGAGATAAGCCGGAACCCTAAGGTTATCGAAGCGTACCTGGGGGAGGAGGAGCTGGGTGCTTGAGATAAGCGAGCTCCACGTACACTACGGTGGGATCCACGCCCTGCAGGGGATATCGGTTTCGGTCCCGGAGGGGAGCGTGGTCACCCTCCTGGGGGCAAACGGGGCCGGCAAGACCACCACCCTACGGGCCATCCTGGGCCTGGTTCGGCCCACCGGCGGGGCGATAACCCTGGCCGGGGTCCCGTTGGTGGGCAAACGCCCCCACCGGATCGTCCAGCTGGGGGTGGCCATGGCCCCGGAGGGGCGACGGATCTTCCCCGACCTTTCGGTGTGGGATAACCTCCTCATGGGGGCCTACGCCCGGACCGATCGGGACGGGATCAAGAGGGACCTGGCATGGGTCCTGGAGCTGTTCCCCCGCCTGGAGGAGCGCAAAAGACAGCCCGGGGGGACCCTCTCCGGCGGGGAACAGCAGATGCTGGCCGTGGCCCGGGCCCTCATGGCCCACCCCCGACTCCTGCTCCTGGACGAACCCTCCCTGGGCCTGGCCCCGGTCCTGATCACTGAACTTTACCGTGCATTTCAACAAATTCACGGTGAAGGAAGGACGATACTTCTTGTAGAGCAAAACGCCCGGGCTGCTCTCTCCATCGCCGAATACGGCTATGTCCTGGAGACGGGGAGGATCGTGGCCCACGGCCCCAAGGAGGAGCTCTCCAGCTCGGAGCTGGTGAAGAGGGCCTATCTGGGGATCTCCTAGGCGCGGACAGAGCATGGCAGGATCCGGGAAAGCCTGGGGGCAAGCCTCCTCAAGTCCCCCTCTTTGAGATGGGGCCTCCCCGCCCAAGAGGGGTCGATGAGCCCCTTCCCCCGGGGGACGAAGAAGGGCTGGAGCACGTATCTCTTCGCCCCCCGCACCGCTTGGGCGATGGCCTCGATGTCCGCCTCGGAAAGCCCTGGGGCCACGGTGGTGCGCAGCTCGTAGTCCGGGGCCCCCTCACGCAGGACCTGGACGCTTTTCCTTACCCTCCCGCTCACGTCCTCTTTGACCCCGGTGAACTCGGGGTAGCGGGGGAAAGGGGCCTTCAAGTCCAGGGCCACGTAATCCAAAAGACCCCGCTTAAGCAGGGCCGCCAAGGCCTCCGGCCTGGTGCCGTTGGTATCGAGTTTTACCGCCAGGCCCAGTCCCTTCACCTCCGCTAGGAAGTCAGCGAGGTCGGGCTGGAGGGTGGGCTCGCCCCCGGTGACGGCGAGCCCGTCCACAAACCCCCGCCGCGCGGCCAGCTGGGAGAGCAGCCCCTCCGGGTCCATCGGGGAAAGGGCCGCGGCCCGCTCGGGCAAGACCAGCTCCCCGTTGTAACAGAACGGACAGCGCAGGTTGCACCCCACCGTCCAGACGACCGCCGCCACCTTGCCGGGGAAGTCGATCAGGGAAACCCACTCTACGTAAGCGATCCTCACCGGCTGGTCGACCTCACCCCCCGGGGGTTGAACGCACGGCGATCGCGGAACTCGGATTGCTTTCCGGAGTTCCACTGCTCCACCGGCCTGAGATACCCCACCACCCGGGAGTACACCTCCGCCGGCTCCCCACACCGGGGACACCGAGCTTGCTCCCCGGGAAGATACCCGTGGCTGGGGCAGATGGAGAAGGTGGGGGTCAAGGTGAAGTAGGGGATGCGGAAGTTCTCGGCCGTCCTCCGCACCAGGAGCTTCGCCGCCTCCCCGTCTGGCAACCGCTCCCCAAGCCAGATGTGGAACACCGTTCCCCCGGTGTAGCGGACCTGCAGCGGCTCCTGGAGCCGCAGGGCCCAGAAGAGGTCGTCGGACAGGTTCACAGGGAGCTGGGAGGAGTTGGTGTAATAGGGGGCGGCGCCCCGTCGCACCTCTTTTTCGTTGGCTACCAAGATGTTGGGGTAGCGTTCTTTGTCCAGCAGGGCCAGCCGGTAGCTCGTCCCCTCGGCCGGGGTGGCCTCCAGGTTCCACAGATGCCCCGTCCCCTCTTGAAAATCCTGCAAGGCCTCCCGCATGAAATCCAGCACCTGGATGGCGAACCCCTGCCCCTCCTCGTCCGCGATGCTGCAGCCAAGCAGGTTCAGGCAGGCCTCGTTCATCCCGATGAGGCCGATGGTGGAGAAGTGGTTGGCCCAGTATTCCCCCGTCTCCTGTTTTATCCCCCTGAGGTAGAAGCGGGAATAGGGATAAAGGCCCTTTTCGGTGAGGCGCTCCAGCACCTTGCGCTTTATGATCAGGGCCCGGCCGGCAAGCTGCATCAGCTCCCGGAGCCTCTCCAGGAACTCGTCCTTGTTTCGGGAAAGGTACCCAAGGCGCGGCAGGTTCAGGGTGACCACCCCGATGGAGCCGGTGAGGGGGTTGGCGCCGAACAGCCCCCCGCCCCGGCGCCGCAGCTGGCGCACGTCGAGCCGCAGCCGGCAGCACATGGAGCGGGTGTCCTCGGGCCGCATGTCCGAGCCGATGAAGTTGGCGAAATACGGGATCCCATACCGGGCCGTCATCTCCCAGATGGGGGCCAGCTCCCCGTTTTCCCAGTCGAAGTCCTCGGTGATGTTATAGGTGGGGATAGGGAAGGTGAACACCCTGCCCCGGGCATCCCCTTCCCCCATCACCTCGGCGAGCGCCCGGTTGAGCATGTCCATCTCCCGCTGGAACTCCCCGTAGGTCGCCCGCTGGGGTTCCCCCCCCACGATCACCGGGAGCTTGGCCATGTGCTCCGGCACCTTGAGGTCCAAGGTTATATTGGTGAACGGCGTTTGGAAGCCCACCCGGGTGGGGACGTTCAGGTTGAACAGGAACTCCTGCAGGGCCTGCTTCACCTGGCGATATGAAAGCTCATCGTAGGCGATGAAGGGGGCAAGGAGGGTGTCCACGTTGGAGAAGGCCTGGGCCCCGGCGGCCTCCCCCTGCAGGGTGTAGAGGAAGTTCGCCGCCTGCAGCAAGGCCACCCGGAAGTGCTTGGCGGGTTTGGACTCCACCTTCCCCCGTACCCCCCTGAACCCCACGGAAAGGAGATCCAAAAGGTCCCAACCCACACAATACGGCCCCAGGGTCCCCAGGTCGTGGATGTGGAAGTCCCCTTCCTCATGGGCCTTCCTTATGTGGGAGGGGTAGATCTGAGAGAGCCAGTAGCGCCCGATGATCTTCTCGGTTAAGAACACGTTCAGCCCTTGCAGGGAGAAGGTCATGTTGGAGTTCTCCCGCACGCGCCAGTCCGCCTCCGCCAGGTACTGTTCCACTATCCTTGGGTCCACAAGCTCCTTTATCTCCCGGAGTTTTCTGTGTTGTTCCCGGTAGAGGATATAGGCCCTGGCCACCTCGGGAAGGCCGGCCCCCATGAGCACCTCTTCCACCACGTCCTGGATCTCCTCCACGTGGGGAGGGCCGAACAGGGGGCCGAAGCGGGCCTCAAGGAGCTTGGTCACCCGGGCAGCGAGCTGTTGGGCGAGTGCTTGGTCTGGCTTCCCCGCCTCGGCCAATGCCTTCCCGATGGCGCAAGCGATACGGCGCTGGTCAAACGGCACTACCCTGCCGTCGCGTTTTCGTACATGCTCAACCATGGACCCCCCTTCCAAGGGCGAAAGTAACCCCTGTTACCTTAGCCCAAGGGGCGGGGGAAGGGAAGGGGAAGTTTTTCCCGCTTGCGGGGAGGGGGCGGACGGGCTAACATCGGGCCCGGATTTTCTAGGCCGAAGGAGGGGATGAGACATTCCCAACACGCAATCAGCGAAAAGGCAGCTCCGGAAAAGCCTTCGCCGTCGTAGGAGGAACGAGTTAAGGAAGAGCGCCATCCGCTACTGGCGGCACCAGCTTGAAAGGCTTGTCGAGGCCGGCCGGCTGGACGAGGCCAGGGAGGCCTTCTCCCAGTTCCAGAAGGCGGTGGACAAGGCCGCTCAGCGCCGGGCCATCCACCCCAACCGCGCTGCCCGGCTGAAGGCCCGCATGGCCCGGCGGCTGAACCCGGCCTGAGGGAGCAGCCGATGAGGACCTTCGATTTCCTGGGCAAGGCCAAGTACTTCGTCCCCCTGTCCCTGGCCCTGGTGGTGGCCAGCGTCCTTTCCATCGCCCTCGTCGGGCTCAGGGCCGGGGTGGATTTCACCGGGGGAACGCAGTTCACGGTCTTCTTCCCCCAACCGGTGACGACAGAACAGATCCGCTCCCTCTTGGCCCAGATCCCCACCCCCGGGGTGGACCTGGCCCACAGCCAGATTCAGAATATACAGGGAGAGAACGGCAAAGTCATTACCATAGCATTGGATGTGGAGGAGCATCAGGAGCTGGTGAACCGGGTGGAGGCCGCCTTGCGGGATGAGCTAGGGGCCACCGAGGTGTCGCGGGCCTCGGTGGGGGCCCAGGTGTCGCGGGAGCTGGTGAACAAGACCTGGCAGGCAATCCTCATCGCCCTGGCGGCGATCCTGGTTTACATCTCCTGGCGCTTCCGCCTGCGCTATGCCGTGGGGGCGATTGCCGCCCTGGTACATGACGTCCTCATCGCCGTGGGGGTATTCTCCATCCTCCAGGTGGAGATAAACCTCCCGGTGATCGCCGCCTTCCTCACCATCGTGGGGTACTCGCTGAACGACACCATCGTCATCTTCGACCGGGTGCGGGAGAACCTGAAGGTCATGAAGAAGGCCTCGATCTACGAGGTGATCAACCGGTCGGTCACCCAATCCCTTTCCCGTACCATCAACACCTCCCTCACCACCTTCATCCCGGTGGTGATCCTGTTCGCCCTGGGTGGTCCGGTGCTGCGGGGGTTCGCGTTGGCCCTGCTGATCGGGGTGATCGTGGGCACCTACTCCTCGATGTATGTCGCCAACCCCATCCTCTACTGGTGGACGAGGGCGGCGGAGAAGGCCAAGGGGCGGGCCTAGCCTTTTTTCAAGCGGCCTAGGAGGGTGTGGTAAAGGAGGAAGGGCACGCACCACAGGCGGGGGATCCTGTGAGGCTGAACCGTTGCCCTCCATAGCCATTCCAGGCCGGCCCTCCTTATGGGCTTTGGGGCGCGGGGGACCCGGCCGGCCCACAGGTCAAATGCCCCTCCGACCCCCATGAGGACCCCGGCCCCCGACCGCTGGTGGGCCAGGATCCACCTTTCCTGTCTGGGGAAACCCATGCCCACAAAAAGCAGGTCAGGTCTGAGGCGGGCTATCTCCCCTTCCGGGCCAGCGCCCCGGAAACAACCGTGGTGGGCCCCCACCACCCGGATCCCAGGGAAAGAGCGCTCAAGGCGCCCCCTCGCCCGCTCGGCTACCCCTGGCCGCCCTCCAAGGAGGTAAACGCTCCAGCCCTCCTCCCGGGCACGGGCGCACAGAGCCCAGGCGAGGTCCACCCCCGGTACATGGGGCAGGGCCCCACCGAGGGCCCGGGCGGCAAACGCCACCCCCACCCCATCGCAGACGACCAGGTTCGCCTCCCCATAGAGCTCAAGATAAGAAGGATCTAATAGGGACCGGCTGGTGGCCCAGGCGTCGGGGGTGAAGACGGTGATCCCCCGCTCCCCCCGCGCCAGGCGCCCGGCCAGCTCCTCCACCGCCCCGGGAAGGTCCAAAGGGGTGAACGGGAGCCCAAAGAGCTCAAGGCGCCCCCCTTTTTCTCGGAGCGGCTCTTGAGGGCCGCTTATGGCCTGCCACAGCTTCATCCCGTCGGCTCTATGACCACCCGCCGGCTGCGTCCCTTCCCCACCGAGTACGTCTTCACCCCGGGGAAATCGGATAGGGCGGAATGGACCAAGCGCCGGTCTTGGGGCGGCATGGGTTCCAGCCGGATCCTCCTGTGCTCCTCCACCGCCCGCTCGGCCAGCCTCCGAGCCAGCTCCACCAGGGCCTGCCTGTGGGCGGCCCACCTCCCCCCCACATCCACCACCACCGGCACGTCCCGCTTGAGCCGCGCCTTAAGGTGCAGGCGCAGGAGCCGACAAAGGTCGCCCCAAAGCCGAGGGTCGTCCTCGGGGATGGAGCGGAGCCGGCCTGCCAGGTTCAGATACAGCCCCTCCCTCTCCCAGGCGACCTCGATGCGGGCGGGCTCGGAAAGGAGGTCCAGTAAACCCTGAAGGAAGTTGCGGGCGAGCTCAACGGCCTTTCGATCCATCGGGCTCTGAGGGCGCGGGGGCCTGACGCTCCCTGGCCATCTCCCAGTCCACCACCAACTGCTGCCCCATCTGAATGACGGTGGTCAAAAGCCAGTAAAGCCAAAGCCCGGCGGGAAAGCTCATGAACAGGACCGCCATGATCACCGGGAACAGCCACCCGATGGCCTGGGAGCCGCCCCCCCCTTGCTCGGGCATCCGCCTCTGGGTGAGCCATTGCTGAAGCAGCATTACCCCGGTGGTGAGGATCACCAGGACATAGTAAGGATCGGGCTGGGAGAGATCGCCGATCCAAAGGAACCCCGGGGAAAGGTGGATCTGTTCGGCCGAATAAAGGATCGCCTGCCATAAAAGTATCAGGATGGGGAACTGCAAGAGCATGGGGAAACACCCGCCCAGTGGGTTCACCCGCTCCTGGCGGTATAGCTCCATCATCTGCTTCTGCAGGGTCTCCCGGTCGTCCTTGTACCTCTCCTGTAGTTTCTTTATCTTGGGGGCCAGGCGCTGCATCTTGGCCATGGACCTGAGCTGGTTTCGCATCAAGGGGTAGAGCACCACCCGGGTGATCAGGGTGAACAGGATGATGGCCCAACCGTAGTTTCCGGTGAGGTTATAAAGCCACTCGAAGAACCGCATCACCAGGACCAGGAACCTGGAAAAGAGGCCGAGCTCGGTCAGGCCTGCCAGGCCCGCCTTCTCCAAGAGCACGTAGCGGTTGCGGCCGGTGTAGAGCACCCCCTTAAGGACCGCCTCCCCGGCAAGGGCTTGAACCTCCAGGCCGAACACCGGCTGCCCCGCATCGTTCATCCCCATAAAGGGGGAGAAGCCCTGGGCCTCGTCCAAGCGGAGGAAGTACACCACCTCCCCCCCTACCAGTCCCAGCCCCTCGAGCCTGCTTGCCGAGTCGGGGGGGAGGGGGGAGGAGTAAGACTTGCCGTCGTAGAGGAAGAGGAGGTCAGGGGCCCCCTTTCCGGAGGGGCGGTGCCCCAAGACCACCCGCACGGCGTCCCCATCCCCCGAAAGGCGCAGCCGGACCTCCAGGGTGTAAAGGGCATCGGTGCGGACCGTGAACTCCTTGAGGACACCTTCCCTGACCAGGCTAACGGAGGCGGTGTTCTCGTCGGGCTGGTCCAGTTCGAGCCGGTAAGCGCCCTCGTCGGCCCGGGCATCCCCCTGCCAGACCTCAAACGGCAGGCTCACCCCTGGGGCCAGGGCCCGGTCCTCCCCGCTCCCGGTCCAGCCGGGTACCGCATCCACGGCCTGGGACCGGTAGCTGGAGAAGTGGATGAACGCGCTCTCCAGGGTCCCCCCAAGCTGGGAAAACCTATAACGCACAAGGCTTCCTTCCACCTCCAGGGCCTGCCCCCCCACCTCCACCTTGAGGGGCTCAGGGGCTCCCTGGGCCAGGGCAAAGCCCAATACCACGGCTAGGAAAACGACCCCGAACCTTTCCATGACAAGGCGAACTTTACCTTGTTGGCTTGCCGCTTTCAATTCCTGGCTTGTGGGTTCCCTGGGGCAGGAGGTACACTGCCCCGGGATGTTCACCGGCATCGTGCGGGGATTGGGACGGGTGATCCGGTGTGTCCCGGGGAGCCTGGTCTTGGCCTGCCCGTTTGACCTGGAGGAGGGGGAGAGCCTGGCGGTGAACGGGGTCTGCCTCACGGTGAGGGAGGCACGGCCCGGGGAGGTGGCCATGGACCTTTCCCGGGAGACCTGGGACCGGACGAACCTGCGGGAGCTGCGGCCCGGGGGATGGGTGAACCTGGAGCCGGCCCTCCGGGCCGGGGAGGAACTAGGCGGGCACGTCGTCCTGGGGCATGTGGACACGGTGGGGAAGATCGCCTTCCTCGGCCAAGAGGGGGGGGATCGGATATTGGAGGTGGCGTTCGATCCCAAGTTCTCAAGGCTCCTCGCCGACAAGGGCTCGGTGGCCGTGGACGGGATAAGCCTCACCCCGTTCGCGGTGCGGGAGGGGGGCTTCCGCTGCGCGGTGGTGCCCTACACCTGGGGCCACACCAACCTCAGGTACCGGCGGGTGGGGGATCGGGTAAATTTGGAGTTCGATATACTGGCGAAATACGTGTGCAGCTGGAGGGAGAGATGAGCTTCGCCACGGTGGAGCAGGCGGTGGAGGAGATCCGCGCCGGGCGGATGGTGATCGTGGTGGACGACGAGGACCGGGAGAACGAGGGGGACCTCATCATGGCGGCCGAGCATGCCACCCCGGAGGCGATCAACTTCATGATCAAGGAGGCCCGGGGGCTGATATGCGTCCCCATGGCCCGGGAATGGGCCGAGAGGCTGGAGCTCCGCCCCATGGTGGACCGGCCGGGGGACCACCACGAGACCGCCTTCACCGTGTCGGTGGACGCCAGGGAAGGGGTCACCACCGGGATCTCCGCTCACGACCGGGCCAGGACCATCCGGCTTCTGGCCGACCCCCAGGCCCGGCCGGCGGACTTCGTCTCCCCTGGCCACGTGTTCCCCCTGATCGCCAAAGAGGGTGGGGTGTTGCGCCGGGCCGGACACACCGAGGCGGCGGTGGACCTGATGAGGTTGGCCGGCCTCGCCCCGGTGGGCGTGATCTGTGAGATCATGAACGAGGACGGGACCATGGCCCGCCTGCCCGACCTGGAACGCTTCGCGAAAAAACATGGCCTTTCCATCCTCACCATCGCCCAGCTCATCGCCCACCGTAAAAGGAAGGAAAGGCTGGTGGAGAGGATCGCCGAGGCGGACCTCCCCACCCGCTGGGGGCACTTCCGCATCATCACCTATCGGGACCTCCTCTCCGGACAGGAGCACGTGGCCCTGGTCAAAGGGGAGGTGGCGGGGGAGGAGCCGGTCCTGGTGCGGGTGCACTCCGAGTGCCTCACCGGGGACGCCCTGGGGTCGCTTCGCTGCGACTGCGGGGAACAGCTCCACCGGGCCATGGCGATGATAGAACGGGAGGGGAGGGGGGCTTTGCTTTACATGCGCCAGGAGGGCCGGGGGATCGGCCTGGCGGGCAAGGTCTGCGCCTATCGGCTCCAGGACGAGGGCCTGGACACGGTGGAGGCCAACCTACGCCTGGGATACCCCCCAGACCTCCGGGACTACGGGATCGGGGCCCAGATCCTGGTGGACCTGGGGATAAGGAAGCTGCGGCTTCTGACCAACAACCCCAAGAAGGTGGCCGGCCTCTCCGGCTACGGCCTCAAGATCGTCGAACAGGTGCCTATTGAGGTGGAACCAAATCCCTATAATCTAAGGTACCTTAAGACCAAAAAAGAGAAGCTAGGGCACAGGTTGCACAGGGTCTGAAGGGGGAAAAGGTGAAGATCTATGAGGGCAGGCTGGATGCCAGGGGGCTGAGGATTGGGATAGTGGTGTCCAGGTTTAACCACCTGGTGACCGGGGAGCTCCTTGCCGGGGCGCTGGACCGGCTCCGGCGCCTGGGGGCAAGTGAGGAGGACATCGCCGTGGCCTGGGTGCCGGGAGGGTTTGAGGTGCCGCGGGCGGTGCGGGCCCTGGGGGAGTCCGGCAAGGTGGATGGGGTGCTGGCCCTGGCGGCGGTGGTGCGGGGAGGGACCCCTCATTTTGACTACATCGCCGCCGAGCTCTCCAAGGGCCTTTCAAAGCTCAGCCTTGAGCTCCCGGTCCCGGTGGCGTTCGGGGTCCTCACCTGTGACACCCAGGATCAGGCCCTGGAGCGGGCCGGGGGGAAGCTGGGCAACAAAGGGGCCCAGGCCGCCGAGGCCCTGGTGGAGCTCATCAACCTGGAGCGGGGGCTTTCCGGATGAAGATCAGTGCCGTCCGGGGGATGCGTGACATCCTCCCCGAGGAGACCCCCCTGTGGCAGCATCTGGAGGCGGAGATCCGCACCGCCTTCGGCCTGTACGGCTTTCGGGAGCTCCGTACCCCCTTGGTGGAGGAGGCACAGCTCTTCTCCCGGGGGGTGGGGGAGGCGACCGACGTGGTGCACAAGGAGATGTACGTCTTCCAGGATAAGAAGGGCCTCCCCTTGGCCCTCAGGCCGGAGGCCACCGCCTCGGTGGTCCGGGCCTACATCGAGCACGGGCTCTATGCCAAGGGGGGGCTGGCAAAGCTCTACTACCTGGGTCCCATGTTCCGCTACGAAAAACCCCAGAAGGGGCGGTCTCGCCAATTTCACCAGTACGGGGTGGAGGCCCTGGGGTCCCTGGATCCGGCCTTGGATGCCGAGGTGATCGACCTTTCAAGCTACCTCATGGAGCGGCTGGGACTGGCACGGGAAGGCCTTTTCCTCAGGGTCAACTCCATCGGCTGCAAGGGGGACCGCGTCCGCTACCGGGAGGCCCTGCGAGAACACCTCGAGCCGCGTCGGGACGAGCTATGCCCCGACTGCCAGAGGCGCCTTTCCGAAAACCCGATGCGCATCCTGGATTGCAAGAGGGAGGGCTGCCAGCCGGCCATCCGGACAGCCCCCCGGAGCATCGACCACCTGTGCCCCGACTGCCGGGCCCACTTCCAAGAGGTGCTCTCCCACCTTGACCTCCTGGGGATCCAATACGAGCTCGACCATACCCTGGTACGGGGGCTGGATTACTACACCCGCACCGTGTTCGAGCTCTGCTCGCGTGATCTCGGGGCCCAGGACGCCCTGCTCGGGGGCGGTCGGTACGACGACCTGGTAGAGCTCCTGGGCGGCCCCCCTACCCCGGGGGTGGGCTTCGCCGGGGGGATGGAGCGGCTGGTCCTGGTGCTCCAGGGGCAGCTAAAGAAGACGGAGAAGCTGGATGTGTACATCGTCCCCGTCGGCCAGGAGCGGGAGGTCTGGCGGACGGCCGCCTGGGCCGCCTCCCGCCTCCGGCGGGCGGGGCTGTCCGCAGACGTGGAGTACCTGGGCCGATCGGTGAGGAAGGCCACCCAGGCGGCGGCCCAGCTGGCCCGCTGCGCCCTGTTCCTGGGGCCGGAGGAATTGGCCCAAGGCCAGGCCACCTTAAAGGACCTCTCCTCCGGGAAAACCGTCCCCCTCCCCTTGGAGAAGCTCTCCTCCCCGGATGAGTTACACCCCTTCTTTGAACCTGAAGAAAACGGTGATGTGAAAGGGGGATGTGGTGGAGGACAGGGTTGATCGGCTGTGTGTGAACGCGCTTCGTTTCTTGGCGGCGGACATGATCCAGGAGGCGGGTTCAGGTCACCCCGGCCTGCCCCTGGGGGCGGCCCCCATGGCCTATGTGCTGTGGGACCGCCATCTTAGGCACAACCCCAAGGACCCCCACTGGTTCGATCGGGATCGGTTTGTGCTCTCGGCCGGGCATGGCTCGGCGCTGCTTTACGCCCTTTTGCATCTCTATGGCTACGACCTTCCCCTTTCCCAGCTCCGGCGGTTCAGGCGGTGGGGGAGCAAGACCCCCGGGCACCCCGAGGCGGGGCTCACCCCGGGGGTGGAGGTGACCACCGGTCCCCTGGGCCAGGGGGTGGGGATGGGGGTGGGGATGGCCATTGCCGAGGCCCATCTTGCGTCCCTTTTCAACCGCCCCGGCCACACCGTTATCGACCACTACACCTACGTCCTCGCCTCGGATGGGGACCTCATGGAGGGGGTGGCCGCGGAAGCCTCCTCCCTGGCCGGGCACCTGAGGCTGGGCAAGCTCATCGTCCTTTACGACGACAACGGGGTTTCCCTGGCCGGGACCACCAACCTCACCTTCAGCGAGGATGTGGCAAAGAGGTATGAGGCCTACGGCTGGCAGGTGCTGCGGGTGGGGGATGGAAACGACCTTGAAGGGATAGACTCCGCCATCCGAAAGGCCAAGGAGGAGGCCAGCCGGCCCACCCTGATCATGGTGCGCACCGTGCTGGGTTATGGGGCCCCCACCAAGGCCGGCACCTACAAAGCGCATGGGGCGCCGTTGGGGGAGGAGGAGCTGGCCGCGGCCAAGGAGCGGCTGGGCTGGCCCACCGAGCCCAAGTTCTACGTGCCGGAGGAGGCCCTGGCGCATTTCCGGGCCGCCCTGAAGCGGGGGGAGGCTTGGGAGAGGGAGTGGAAGGAGCGCCTCTCCCGCTACGAGAAGGAACACCCAGGGCTTGCCGCCGAGCTCTCCCGGCGGATCAGGGGGGAGCTCCCGGGGGGCTGGGAGCAGGGGCTTCCGGAGTTTTCGCCCGATGAGAAGGGGGTCGCCACCCGCAAGGCCTCGGGGAAGATCCTTCAGGCGCTGGGGGAAAGGATCCCCGAGCTCATCGGTGGTTCGGCGGACCTAAACCCCTCGGTGAACACCGTCCTCCCCGGGAAGGGGGACTTCCAGGCCCCGGGGGAGAAGCCGGAGGGGGTTCAGGGAGACGCCGGGGGGGCCTGGGATCACTCCGGGAGGAACATCCATTTCGGGGTGCGGGAGCACGCCATGGGGGCGGTGGCAAACGGCATCGCCCGCCACGGTGGTTTGATCCCCTTCTGCGGCACGTTCCTGGTGTTCTCCGATTACATGCGCCCCCCTATGCGCCTGGCGGCCATGATGGGCTGCCGGGTGATCTACGTGTTCACCCACGACTCCGTGGGGATCGGCCAGGACGGCCCCACCCACCAGCCCGTGGAGCAGCTCATGGGACTGCGCACGGTGCCGGGCCTCACGGTGATCCGCCCCTGCGACGCCTCAGAGACGGTGGAGGCGTGGAAGGCGGCCCTACAGGCCACCGGCCCCACTGCCCTGATCCTGTCCCGGCAGGACCTGCCTGTGCTGGATAGACACCGGTATGCCCCGGCCGAGGGCCTAAAGCAGGGGGGGTACGTGCTCTGGCAGGCCAGGGCCGGGACCCCGGAGGTGATCATCATCGCCACCGGCTCGGAGGTCCACGTGGCCCTCAAGGCCGCCGAGGCCCTTTCCCAGGAGGGGAGGAACGTACGGGTGGTTTCCCTGCCCTCTTGGGAGCTCTTCGAGCGGCAGCCGCGCCGGTACCGGGAGGAGGTATTGCCCCCGGGGGTGCCCAGGGTGGCGGTGGAAGCCGGGGTCACCTTGGGCTGGGAGAGGTATGCGGACGCCGCAATTGGGGTGGACCGCTTTGGTGCCTCCGCCCCCGGCGCCGAGGTCATGGAAAGGCTGGGGATCAGCCCGGAAAGGGTGGTCGCACAGGTCCGCTCCCTGGAGCGGACCCCCTAGGGGGCCTGTCCGGTGGTGTAGCCACAGCGGGGGCAGCGCCAGGTGAGCTCGCCGGTGAACGGGTTCCACTTGACCGGGACCATGACCCCCTCCTCGCAGCCCGGACAGGGGATGCCTTCCAAGGTGGTGCGCAGGCTGGCCTCGGCCTGCCCCCCTGCTTGCACCTCAATCGGTCCCTCCAAGGAGAGCACCACCCGTAGCTCCTGGGGGCCCGTGGCCCCTTGGATCTCAATGGGACCAGAGAGGTAAAGCGCGATCCCCCGCTCCCCCATGCCCAAAAGCACCACCAGCAAGGCCCCAAGGAGCCCGGCCACCACAAGGAGCAACCCCAAACCCAGCCAACGTTCCATCCCTAACCCCCTCCTCACCACTCCTAAACCTTGGGCCCACTATACTAACCCGCCACGCCCTCCGGGTTGACAAAAGGGGAGCCCACAGGTTACAGTTCTTCCACATCTAAATAGGGGGTGAGAACGATGGCGAAGTCTAAAGTCCGGAACGCGGGTGATCGCCTTTGTCCTTGGGGTCTCACCCCCTGTAGCTCCTAACCCCCCGAGCGCACAAAACCCCTTTTCCGTTCCCCTTTTCGGGGATAGGCGTGTCTTCGTAAGGAGGATACCTTGCGTGTAGCCGATAGCCTGATCGACCTCATCGGGGGGACGCCCCTGGTGCGGCTTTCCCGCATTGGCCGGGGCCTTCCCGCGGAGCTCCTGGGGAAGCTGGAGTCCAAGAACCCCCTTGGCAGTGTCAAGGACCGGATAGCCTGGGCGATGATCCGCGAGGCGGAGGAGCGGGGGCTGCTTGAGCCAGGTGGGGTGGTGGTGGAACCCACCTCCGGCAACACCGGGATCGGCCTGGCCTTCGTGTGTGCCATCCGGGGGTACCGGCTCATCCTCACCATGCCGGAGACGATGTCCGCCGAGCGGCGGCTGATCCTCTCCGCTTTGGGGGCGGAGATCGTCCTCACCCCCGCCTCCGAGGGGATGGCGGGGGCGGTGCGGGCCGCTGAGGAGCTGGCGGCCCGCTATGGAGCCTTCATGCCCCAGCAGTTCGAGAACCCCGCCAACCCCCGGGTCCACGAGGAGACGACGGCCGAGGAGATCTGGCGGGACACCGACGGCCGGGTGGACGTCCTCGTGGCCGGGATCGGCACCGGGGGCACGATCACCGGGGTGGCCCGCGTGCTCAAGGCTCGGAGGCCCGAGGTCTACATTGTGGGGGTGGAACCGGCTGCCTCCCCGGTCCTTTCCGGGGGGGAGCCGGGCCCTCACAAGATCCAGGGGATCGGGGCGGGTTTCGTCCCCAAGGTGCTGGAGCGAGGGCTCATCGACGAGGTGATCCCGGTGACCGACGGGGAGGCGATGGAGGCCGCTCGGAGGCTGGCCCGGCAGGAGGGGATCCTGGCCGGCATCTCCTCCGGGGCGGCCCTGGCCGCGGCCCTGAAGGTGGCCAGCCGGCTCGAGACATGCGAAAAGACGATCGTGGTCGTCCTCCCCGACACCGGGGAGCGGTACCTTTCCACCGGGCTTTTCGGAGGGGCCCATGTTTAAGGGGATCCGGGAGGACATCCGGGCGATGCTGGAGCGGGACCCGGCGGCCGGGCACCCTTTGGAGGTCCTGCTTTGCTATCCGGGGCTGCACGCCCTGTGGGCCCATCGGATAAACCACTGGCTGTGGAACCGGCGCCTGCGGCTTTTGGCGCGGTTCCTCTCGCATCTTGTCCGTTTGCTCACCGGGGTGGAGATCCATCCCGGGGCCCGGATCGGCCGGCGGGTGACCATCGACCACGGGATGGGGGTGGTGATCGGGGAGACGGCGGAGATCGGAAACGACGTGCACATATACTCCGGGGTGGTGATCGGGGGTGTGTCGCGAAAGCGGGCCAAGCGCCACCCCACCATAGAGGACGGGGTGGTCGTGGGGGCAGGCGCCGTGCTCCTTGGGCCGATCCGGGTGGGGAAAGGGGCCAAGATCGGGGCCGGGGCGGTGGTCCGGTGTGACGTCCCCCCCGGGGCCGTGGTGCTCCCCCCAAACCCGGCCTTCCTGCACGCCCCCAGCCGCAAGAACGCGGAGGCGCTCCTTAACGGGCTGGGGTGGCCGGAGCACTTCTACCGGGGGAATTTCACCGGAGGGCCTCCTCCCGGATGAAGGCCCGGTTGGGGGAGAGGATCTCCAGGATCTCATGGTCCTCCGGCCTAAGCTCCTGGGTGACCATGCGGGCCAAGAGCTCCCCCAGGCCCGGCCCGATCATCACCCCCTGGCCGCACATCCCTATCGCCATCAGGTACCCGTGCACCTCTTCCGCCCAACCCACGATGGGGGAGCCGTCCGGGGTCATGGGGTAAAGCCCGCGCCAGGTACGCCGAACGCGGAGGTTCGAAAGTCGGGGCATGAGCTCGATCATCCTCCTTGAGACCTGGGGGAGGAAGGAGCTGGTCTCGCGGCGGTCCATCCCCACGATGGGGGGGTCTGGGGTGATGCAAAAGGTCAGCTGGCCTGTGGCCAGCTGATGGAAGTAGAAGTTGGCCGACCCCGGCCCCGGCCGGGTGTCCACTATCATGGGGTCCAGGAAGTGGGCCACCGGCTCGGTGACCCCGGCTTCATGGCAGTCAGGCCACACCGGATGCTCCAACCCCACCAGCTCCCCCACCTCCTTGGCCCAAGCACCGGCGGCGTTCAGAAGCACCCGGGCCTCATACTGCCCCTTGTCCGTCCGCACGGCCCGCACCCTTCCACCCACCACCACCACATCCACAAGCCTCTCC
Organism: Acetothermia bacterium 64_32; assembly: GCA_001508155.1. Taxonomy (GTDB): domain Bacteria; phylum Bipolaricaulota; class Bipolaricaulia; order Bipolaricaulales; family Bipolaricaulaceae; genus 64-32. The sequence goes on from LGFI01000002.1 coordinate 120,569, forward strand.
CCAAAGTGGAACTCGGCCCCAAAACGCCTGGCTTCCTCGAAGAAGGCATGACAGACAAGTAGCGGGGAGCAGTGTCCGTCCTGGGGGGAGTAGGTGCCGCCGATCAGCCCCCGGGGGTTTAGGTCCGGGACGATCTCCAGGAGCTCAGGCGCGTCGTACCAATCGATGTCAAGCCCGTAGGCGTGCTGGACCTTGAGGAGGTCCTTGAAGGTCTTCTCCTGCTGGGGCGTGTAGGCGACGAATACGTAGCCGCCCGAACGCCACTCCACGTCCCTTCCGTAGAGCTCCTTCCAGCTTGAGAGGAGCTCGATTGTGCGCAGACAGAGGCGGATCTTGGCCGGGTCTGAGTGGGTGGCCCGCACCCCGCCGATGGCCGCCTTGTTCGAACCCTGTCCCACGCTGGGCATCCTGTCCAGGACGAGGACCTTGAGCCCGGCCCTGGCCATGGCCCAAGCCGCCGGGGTGCCCACGCTCCCCGCCCCCACGATCACCACATCGTAGCCCCTCATGCTAGTCCCCCTTCCCGGCCCCGGAAAACACCTTCAATGGGACCTCCACGAAGAGGGGGCGCTTTACATAGTCGATCACTTCCTCATCCGGCACCCCCTCCTCCCGGAAAAGGCGCTTTATCAAGGGACCACAGGTCTTGCCGCCACAGGCCCCCATCCCAGCACGGGTTATCGCCTTGATCTGGTTCATGTCCCGCACCCCCTCCCGGATGAGCTTCCTTACCTCCCCAGCCGTCACCCGTTCACAGCGGCAAACGATCTCCTCGTCCCCCATCCGGATCACCGGGCTGGGGAGCGGTGCAGGCCCTTCCCTCTCCTTGCGCACCCCGGCGACCTTCTTGGCGATCGCCCGGGGGACCCTGAGCTTGAGGAGCACCGTCCGGTCGTTCCGAGGCGCGGCCAGCACCTCCACTACCTCCACCTCCCCCAGGGCCTCGCCCCCTTCGCCCACCGCGACTACCCTCCCTCCGGGCTCGATCTCATCGGCCAGAAACTCGTAAGGAACGGTGACGATCGGCCACCTGGGGTCCTGACGATAGTCCACCAGGGTTATGGCAAGCCCGGGGCACGCCAGGACGCAGCGGGCGCAGCCGACACACCCCTTCCCCTCTCCTCCCAGGTACCTGGGCGTCTTCCTTATGTCCGCCGGGTCCACATAGATGAGCCCCAAGGGACAGGCAGAGGAACAGGGGTTACAGGGGATCTCTTCATAGCAATGAAGGACGGGGAAAACGCCCTCCTCTTGGGCCGGAAGCCCTGGCTGGATCCGTGGCCCGGGCCGCGATGCCAAGATGCCTGCCAGCCGGAGCCACTCGTGTGGGATCTCCGTGTCCTCCAGGCCGAGGGCGCGGGCCACCCTGAGCCCGGCTATCCTTCCGGAGAAGATGGCTGCCGAGGCCTCGGCCACTTCCCTGGCGTCGCCGGCGGCAAAGGCGGTGATCCCGAACTCCCGTGCCTTGTGATAGAACTCGTCCACCGGGTCCAGGCCCACTGCGATCAGCACGGTGTCGCAGGGGAAGGTCTTCTCCGTGCCGGGGATGGGCCGGAATTTCTCGTCCACCTGGGCGATGGTGACCGACTCCACCTGCTCTTCCCCGTTGGCGGAGAGGATGGTATGGGAGGTGAAGATGGGGACCCCTAGCCGGGCGAGCTTATCGCGGTGCACCTTGTACCCGCCGCACTCGGGCAGGGCCTCACAGAGGCCCACCACCTCGATCCCGGCCTGGAGGGCATGGTAGCCGGCGATGAGCCCCACGTTTCCCCCTCCCACGATAAACAGCCGCCGGGCTGCCTTTACAAGATCCCGGTTTACCAGCGTCTGAAACGCCCCCGCCCCGTACACCCCGGGTAGGGTGTTCCCTTTGAAAACGAGGGACCTCTCCCGGGCACCGGTGGCCACGAGGAGCACCTTGGGGGAGATGAGCACGTACTCCTCCCCCCTACGCAGGACCCCCACCTTGCGGTCGCTGAACACCGCCAGGGCGGTGGAGGAGAGCCAAACCTCCACCGAGGGGAGGGAGTGGACCTGGTCCGCGAGTTTCCTTGCGATGTCGATCCCCCGGGTGCCGGCGTAGACGGCGTCGCTGGAGCCGAAGAACCGGTGTGTCTGGAGGACGAGTTTTCCGCCGAGCAGGTGCTTGTCGTCGACGAGGAGGGTTTTCACCTTGCGTTTGCCGAGCTCGATGGCGGCCGCCAGCCCCGCCGGTCCCCCGCCGATGATGAGGGCCGGGACCTCGATTGTCTCTGGCTCCCGCATGGGCGGCGGGGCATCCACCTTGGGAAGTACGGGGAGTCCCTCCACCGGCTCGACCCGCATTCCTTCTCCCACCAGGGTCATGCAGGCCTTGACCGGAAGCCCATCGGCGATCACCAGGCACTGGGCACACTGGCCGTTGGCGCAGAATATCCCCTGGGGGGCCCCGTCCTTTGGGTGATGGCCGAAGATGCGGATTCCGTGGGCGAACAAGGCGGCGGCGATGGTGTCCCCCTCATAGGCGGAAAGCTCCCTTCCCTTGAAGAAGAAGCTGATCTTCTTGCGCTGAGGGATCGGGAGTATTGGATGTTTTTGGATCCTCATCGTGTGATAGCCCTCCCTCCTAGGTAGGCGGCCCGTACCCGCTCGTCGGCGCGCAGCCGGGCGGCCGGGCCCTCCAGTGCGATCTTCCCTAACTCGAGCACGTAACCGTATTCCACCAAGCTCAACTCCATCATTCCGGCTTGGGGAAAAGGCTCGTTCGGGGGAGGGAGAAGCCCTCCGGGAACGGGTCCCCCTCCTCAAGTACCAGCGTCCCAAGGCCCGTTACATACGCCCTCCCCGTTATCTCCGGCACCACCGCCACCCGATCCCCCACCTGCGTCTCCCCCACCAGCCTGCCCAAAAACTCCGTCCCCAGGATCCCCTGGTAGCGGTAGGGCTCACCCAAGCCCAGCCTCCCCTGGGAGTAGAGGAAGGCCATCTTGGCACAGGTCCCGGTGCCACAAGGGGACCGGTCCACCTGCCCCTCCCCGAAGATCACCACGTTCCTTGGGGGTCTACCTTCCCGGTAGAACTCCACCAGTTCCACCGAGAGGGGTCGGCCGGTCCCAGGATGCCGGAAGCCCCCTTTTCGGTTGGCCCAACCCATGATGTCCAGCCCCAACCGGACCGCCTCGGGCAGGGCCTCCGGGGTGAGGGGGATCCCGCAAGACCCAGCGTCCACCAGGGCGAACAGGTTCCCCCCGTAGGAAAGGTGCACCCTCAACCCTCCCCGGGAAAGCTCCCCCAGGTAGAATGCCGGCACATTGCGGACGGTGACGTTTCCCTCCCGGTCCAGGCGGCAGTGCACCAGCCCGGCCGGGGTGTCGAAGGCCACCTCCTCCCCGGAGAGCCAGCCCAAAGCCCGAAGGGCGGCGGCGGCCCCGATGGTCCCATGGCCACACATGGAAAGGTACCCTCCCCCGTGCATGAAGATCAGGCCCCAGTTCGCCTCCGGCCGGCTGGGGGGAAGAAGAAAGGCGGCGAACATGTCCACATGCCCCCGCGGCTCCTGTACGATGAGCCTGCGTAGGCCATCGTGGTTTTCGGCCAGCCACCTCGCCTTCTCCCCCACCGTCCCGGGCGGCAAGGGGGGAAGCCCCCCCACCACGATCCGGGTCGGCTCCCCGGCAGTGTGGGTGTCCACCACCTGCACCAGGCGGGACACCTTCATCCGGTCCCCTCCATCAGCTTTTCCACCGGGATATAGTCGCACTCGTAACCGAAATAGCGGGGGCCAAAGGTCTCTATCCCCTTGGGGCAGCGCATCCTCTCGTAGGCGGGGATGAGGACCACCGTGCCCCGATACCCGTAGCGGACGATATCTGTCCTGATGGGCTCCCCCGTGGCCGGGTCCAGGATGCAGATGAGGTCAGGGGGCATGCACCGCAGGTCCCCGTCCACCCTCAGGGTGAGCCACTCGTTCTGGAAGTCGATGGTGGCCTTGTGCCCTTTGAACTCCTCTATCCCCTCCATGGTAATGCGGCCCAGGGAAAAGCCTTTCGTCTTCTCGGCCCCGAACTCCCGGTTTATGTCCACGATCTTCCCCTGGAAGGCCCGGTAGCCCTTGGTTAGGGAAAGCACCTCCTCTATCGGGTCCAGGTGCTTCCTTCGCGCCTCCATCACCCGCCGCCCGAGCTCCCACGCGAGGGAAATGGAGCGGAGGATGGCCGTCTCTTTGAGCTGTTTTCCCGTCATGGGGTACCCGGCGATCCAGGAGATGCCGCCGTAGGCCATGGCGGCGTTGCGGATGATGCGTTCGGCCATGAGGGCGTCTTGGGTGTCGGCGATGGTCACGTGGCCCTTCTCGTCGGCGGCCACGGTGGGGGAGGGGGAGACGCCGTGGATGTAAAAGGAGGTCATCTGCAGCTCCGGAAAGGCCCGGCCCATGCCGTCTGCGTCGATCACCGGCACCCCAACAGCCCCGGCCACCGCCATGGGGACCGGGGTGTTCACCCCCCCTGCCTCCGGGGGAACCACCGCCTGGACCGGCTTCCCCAGGTACCTCCCCAGGGCCTGGTAGCACCAGAAGAGCTCCCGGCCGCCCGGGGGTTTTTCGGTGAGGACCAGGGCCGCCCCCAGGCACCCAGCGATGGCGGCCAGGGCCTCGTCCGGCATGTCGTCAGGGTCTACAAGGAGGATCTCCTTCCCCTCCTCCAACACGCTCAGGGCCCAAAGGAGGCCGATCTCCGGGTCCCCCCCGCCCCCGGTGGCCAGGATCGATGCCCCCAGGGTGATCTCCTGGAGGGCGGCCCGATCGATCTCCCGGAACTCCTTAACCCCCCAATCGGCCAAGATGTCCCTTGCCGCCAACCCCCCTCCTTTCTAAACCAGATCCCGCGGGGAGCTTGTGAGGACCTGGCAGCCGTCCTCGGTCACCACCACCATGTCCTCCACCCGAGCCGCCCCCACCCCGGGGAGGTAGATCCCGGGCTCCACCGTCATCACCATGCCCGGGGAAAGCTCGTAATCCGAGGACCGGTCCAGGATGGGTAGCTCGTGGATGGCCAGCCCCACCCCGTGGCCGGTGATGTGGGGGAAGTACTCTCCCCACCCTGCCCGCTCGATCACCTCCCGGGCCGCCTGGTCCACCTCGTGGGCGCGCACCCCGGGACGGATGGCCGCCAGGGCCGCCGCCTGGGCCTCCCTGGCCACCTGGAAGAGTTCCCGCTGCCTCTTCGCCGGCTCCCCCACGGCGAAGGTCCGGGTGAGATCCGAACAGTACCCTTGGTAGACCGCCCCCATGTCAAGGAGCGCAAGCTCCCCCTCCGCCAGGGCCTTCTCGGTGGCCACCCGCTGAGGAAGCCAGGCGTTCTCCCCCGACATGAAAAAAGCCTCAAAGGAAGGCCCCTCGGCCCCAAAGCGTCGGGTTAGGTACTCCACCCACCCCACGAGCTCCTGCTCCCGCACCCCGGGGCGCACATGCTTTCTCACCTCGGCCATCACCCGATCCGCAATGGCAGCAGCCTCTCGCAAAAGCTCGAGCTCCTTCGGGGATTTCCTGGCCCTGAGCTCCAAGAGGAACCCCCCCGCGTCCACGAACTCCACCTCTCCCTTGGCCAGGCGGCTTACCCGCTCAGCCAACTCCAGGCTGAACAGGCCCCGCTCCACCCCCACCCGCCTCGCCCCGGAAAGAAACGGGGCCAAAACGGCCATGTGGTCGGGCACGTCCTCCGGAAACGGGATCACCTCCTCAAGCCAGCAATCCCGCCGCGCCCTCTCGAGGTCGAGCTGGGCGACCACGTAAACAGGGGGCCCCTTCCTGGGGACAACCAAGCACGAACTGGCCGCCCGATTCAGCCGAAATCCTGTAAGATAGCGGGTGTTGGCCCTGTCCATAAGGAGCAAAAGGTCGAGCCCGCGCTCCTCCAGCCAGCCGGAAACCACCTCCAGGCGACCTGCGTATTCCATGACTCAAAGCAGCCTGCGGAGTTGGGCCTCGATCTCCGGGTTTACAAGGTACACCTTCTTGGGCACCCGGGACTCCAGGCTGGAGTCAGCTTGGCTGGCAAGCTCGAGCACCACCATCTTCTCCGCCAGCTCAGAAAGCGCCGCCTCCAGCTCCTCCTCCGAGCCCCCCACCATCCCCGCAAGCTCCTGCCTTTCTACGTAGGGCTTCTGGATCACCGCCCGCACGATCGCCCGATAGATGGGCTTTGAACTCAAAAGCTCACTCAGGTCAGGGTTCATGATCACCTCCCTGTCAGCCGTTTAGCTCCTCCACCGGGACATAGTCGAGCTCGTACCCGAAATGCCGTGGGCCGAAGAGCTCGATGCCCCGCTCGGTGCGCATCCTCTCGTGGGCGGGGATGAGGACGATGGTGCCCCGGTAGCCGTACTTCATGATGTCGGTCCTGATGGGCTCCCCAGTCTCCGAGTCGAGGATGGCGATAAGGTCGGGAGGAAGGCACCGCACCTCCCCGTCGACCCTGAGGTTCAGCCACTCGTTCTGAAAGTCGAGCTCGGCGGTGTGCCCCCGGTACTCGTCGATCCCTTCCATGATGACCTTCCCCAGGGTGAACCCTTTCGTGGTCTCGGAGCCGAATTCCCGCCGGATGTCCACGATCTTGCCCTTGAAGGCCCGGAAGCCCTCCACCCCCCGCTCCCTGAGGAGGCTCTTGAGGAGCTCCTCGATTGGGTCAAGGTGCTCCCTGCGGGCCCGCATCACCGCCTTGCCCACCGCCCAGGCGATGCTCTGTGAATAAAGGATGGAGGAGCCCTTGACGTCCCGGCCGGTCATGGGGTAGGTGGCGATCCAGGAGATGCCGCCATAGGCCATGGCCGCCCTCCGCGCCAGGTTCTCGGCCAAAAGGTCGTCCTCCCCGGTGTCGATCACCGTGACGTTCCCCCGGTCGTCCACCGAGACGGTGGGGGAGGCATGCACCCCGTGGGTGACCCAGGAGGTCATCTGGAGCTCAGGGAAGGCCCGGTTCATGCCGTCCACATCGATCACCGGCACCCCGAGCTCCCCCGCGGCCGCATAGGCCACCGGGGAGTTCACCCCCCCGCACTCGATGGGGATGGTGGCCTGGATGGGCCGGCCTAAATACCGCTCTAGCTTCCGCATGGCGAGGTTTATGACCTCGCTTGCGGGGGGCTTTTCGGTGAGGACCAGGGCCGCCCCCAGGCAGGCGGGGCTTGCCACCTGGATCTCGTCCGGGATATCGGCCGGGTCCACCATGACGATCTCCTTCCCCTCGTCCAGGACCTTGTAGGTCCAAAGGAGGCCGATCTCCGGGTCCCCGCCGCCTCCAGTGGCCAGGATCGATGCCCCCAGGGTGATCTCCTGGATGGCGGCCCGATCGATCACCCGGAACTCCCTGACCCCCCAGTCGGCCAGGATGTCGCGTGCACCCATGGACCCCCCCTTCACTGGAGTACCTTCCCCTTCACCCGCACCCGTATCTTCTCCCTCTTTCCGGGCATGTAGGTGAACGGGATCTCCTCCACGTCCATGACCTCCACCGTGTCACGGATGGCGCCGGCCCGGACCGCGTTCTCCACCGCCTGCTCGGTGACCTTGGCGATGGCCTCGTCCCGGTCCTCCCGCTCCAGGTCCACCACCCCCTCGGCGTAGGCCCCGATCTCGGCGATGGTGGTCCCCACCGCGCCGCCCACCTCGAAGTGCTCCGGGCTCAGGACCTCGGACACCCCGGCGATCCCCGCTTTTGGGACCACCATGGCCCCGCCCCCGATGAAGATGGCCGGCACCGGCTCGGCGGTGGTCTTCATCTTGTCGATGGCCTCCTCGAGCCTGTCCTTGATCCTGGCCCAGGCGGCCGCCACAAGCCCCCGGGGGAGCGCCCGAATCGCCTCCGGCCGGGTGAGGAAATCGGTCTTGAACACATCCAGCTTGCGATCCAGCTCCCCTTGTGCCACGGCTACGTCGTGCACGGTGAGGAGCGGCCCACCGAAGGACTTCCCCAGCCGGACCAGGTTGTAGCCCACCGACTCCGGCCCCAGGTCCAGCACCTCCTCCCCCCGGTGCTTCACGATCGTCCCCCCGCCCAGGGCGATGGAAAGCAGGTCCGGACAGCGGATGTTGGTCTTCACCCCGCCGATGGTCACCGTGATGGAGGACTCTCGGGGGAAGCCCTTCACGATGTAGGCCACATCGGTGGAGGTGCCGCCGATGTCTACCACCACCCCGTCTTCGATCCCCGAGAGGTACACCGCCCCCCGGACGCTCGCCGCCGGCCCCGAGGCCACGGTGAAGATGGGGTAGTCCACCGCGTAGTCGGCCGACATCACGCTTCCGTCGTTTTGCACGATGAAAAGGGGCGCCTGTATCCCCCGCTCCTTTACTGCCTGCTTCAGGGAGTTAACCGCCCGCTGCATCACCGTGATCACCGAGGCGTTGAGGATGGTGGAGTTCTCCCGCTCAAGGAGCGAGATGGTGGCGATGCGGTGCGAGAGGGTGATGTGTACCTCCTCCCCCAGGATGTCCCGCACGATCTCCGCCGCCCGCTCCTCGTGCTTGGGGATGATGGGGGAGAAGACCCCGGTGATGGCCACCGAATCCACCTTCCCCCGCATCTTTCGGCAGGCTTCGGCTATCGCCTGCTCGTCCAGGGGGGCGATATCTCGCCCATCGTATTCGGAACCTCCCCGGATGATGTGCACCAGCTCCGGCCCCCCCATGGCGCGCTTTAAGTCCTCCGGCCAGCCGGTGAGGGGCGGGATGGCGGTGGTGGCCGGGGCCCCCAGGCGGAAGATCCCCACCCGGTTCAGGTTCCTGCGCTCGATGATGGCGTTGGTGGTGTGGGTGGTCCCAAGGGACACCATCCCGATGTCCTTGGGATCGACCCCGGAACTCCCAAGAAGCTCGTCCAGGGCGGTGATTATCCCGCCGGTCACATCGTCGGTTGTGAGGGCCTTGGCCTTGGCCAGGACCTCACGCCCCCGCATGAGCACCCCATCGGTGAACGTCCCTCCGACGTCAAAACCAACACGCAATCTCTCAGCCATGTCCTCCCTTTCTCATCCCCAAAGCCCCTGGATGCCATACTTTTCCTGGAGCTTCCAGCCCTGGATCTCCTCAAGCGGCGGGGACTGGTAGCCGTAGACCTTGCTCGTCTTCCAGCCGAACCGATCCCGCAGCTCCACCAAAAGCTCGGCGTACTTCAAGGGCGCCAGCACCGCGTCGATCACCGGCACCCCGAGCTCCCCCTGCAATTCCCGGTAGAACCCGAACTCGATGGTGCAGCCGAGGACGATCACCTCGGCCCCATCCTCCTCCACCGCCTCCCGGGCCGCCGCCTTGAGCCGGCGGGAGGTCTCCTCCTTGTCCTTCTGGAAGTCGTAGACCCCAAGCTCCACCGATTTGAAGGAGGCAAGATGGTCTTTAAACCCGTACTTCACCACGTTCTCGTGCATCTTGGGGATCCATTTTTTCCTCCCCACGATGATGGAGAAGCTGTGGCCTAAGGTGGTGGGTACTTGTTTAGCGTTGGCTAAGCGAGCTGAGGTAGCGGGGGCGGTCGCTCAAGGCTCAAGGGTGAAGGCTTGCCCCCAGCCGTCAGC